>CAYLKO010000098.1:0-3353 GCA_964384525.1 uncultured Chromatiaceae bacterium | reverse complement strand
CCTCCTTCTCCGTCCAACCCTTCCCGCTGGTTATGCCTCCCCCCGCCGGTTTCCCGCGGCGACGAAGTGATGCCGCACGATGCCCCAGGCTAATACGGAACAACCATCAGCCGTTATCGCCGTCCCGCCGTACCGGGTAAGTTCGCAGGTCGATCACCGACTGCCCCGCATCCGCCGGCAACGGCGCATCACCCAGCCGCAGCACATCCCGATCGGTGAGCGGCGTGTTCAGCCGCATCTCCAGCCAGCTCGTCAGCGGCAGCCAGTTGGCGAGATCCTTTTTGGTGCGCGAGCTGTGCATCTCATGGATGCTGGTGCCTTCATCGGCTGCATGCACATAGTTCTGGCTGTCGCGGATCGCCCCGATGATCGGAATCTGCAGGCGGTCCAGAAAGGCCATCAGCTTGCGAAAGCCGACCGTGTTTTCACGGACCCGGTTGGCGACCACGCCGAGGCGCCCCATGCGCCGGCTGACCTTGGCCACGAGGAGGAGGTCGGCGATCAACCGCGAGGCGGCGTGGATGTCGATAGCTGACGGCAGCACCGGTACCACGATGGCGTGCGCCCCCGGCGTGAATTCGGTGAGCTGGGCGGTCGTCATGGCGGCCGGTGTGTCGACCACCAGATAGCGGATCTCGGTGGGCACCCGGAGCTGGAAACTCCGGGTCATGTTCATCTTCTTCTCGTACGCCGCGATCCCGTAGATTTCACGCAGGGTATTCGGACGTTTCTTGAGCCAGCGGATGCTGGAGCCTTGCGGGTCGAAATCCATGAGGGCGGCCGAACGTCCCAGCGAGGCGAAATAGCCCGCCAGGTTCATGGCCAGCGTGGTCTTGCCTGCGCCACCCTTGGGGTTGAGGATGCCGATCTTGCGCAGGTCCCGGTGCCCCGGGACGTTCAGGGTCATGGATACTCATCCTGCGCCTTGACCGTCCAGATGGGCGGCCACGGCGCGAATCGTCGATTTCGTGAACAGGTCTTCCACATCCAGTTTCCCGGGATACTGCTCGTCTATGCGTTCATGGATCTGGGCCAGTGCCAGCGAGCTTACACCCAGATTGAAAAAATCATCGTCCAGACCGATCTGCCGGTCGGTGATGACGGCATGGCAGATCCGGCGAACCACGGCCTGGGTGTCGGACTGATCGGCGGGCGATCCGGCGGCGGCCGACGGGGTCAGCGCCGCCAGTTCAGCCAGGATGGCGTCGAACTCGCCGGCCACATAGCTGCGGGCCAGTGCGCTTCGCTGCAGCTTGCCGCTGGTGGTCTTGGGCAGGCTGCGCACCGGAATCACGTGGGCGACATGCACGCCGGTGTATTCGGTGATCTGGCGTCGCAGGTGATTGGCCTCGGGGATGAAATCCGCCAGCGGCCCGCGAAACACCAGGAACAGCAGGACCTCTTCCTCATCGCCCCCCGGCCTGCAGGCGCCGGCTGCGGCAATCCGGCCCAGCTCCACGCCGGCATGTTCTTCGGCAATCGCCTCCAGATCATGCGGGTAATGGTTCTGGCCGTTGACGAAGATGATTTCCTTGTCACGACCGGTGATCACGAGGTCATTGCCGGGCGCCAGCAGAAAACCCAGGTCACCCGTGCGCAGCCAGCCATCGGCCGTGAAGGGCTGGTCGGCATCAGCCACACCGACATAACCCCGGGTGACATTGCCGCCGCGAATCTGCACATGGCCGGCGAGGCCGGTGGCCAGCGGCTGATCGTCATCGTCAACCACGCGCAGTTCGCAATCGCGGATGGCCGTGCCCACCACCATCAGCTGCAGGCTGCCGGCACTGTCCGCAGCGACCAGGGTTGGTGGCTGGCCGGTGGCGAGCGAGTTGCGGGCCACCGAGATCGCCTGGAACACCTGGCCAGGCTCCGGCAGGCTCACGGCGAGGCTGGCCTCGGCGAGGCCATAGACCGGATACATGGCCGTCCGCGGCAGGCCGAAGCGTGCCATTTCATCCATGAAGCGCGTGCACAGGGCCACCGAGATCGGCTCGGCGCCGTTGAATATGAGCCGGACGCGGGACAGGTCCAGCTCGTCCAGGCCCTTGGCGGCGTACAGCTTGAGAAAGTGCTTGTAGCCGAAGTTCGGCGAACTGAGCAGCGTGGCGCCGATGCGGGCAGCTTCCGTCAGCCACAGCAGGGGCCGGCGGCTGAAGAGCCGGGTGTCCATGATCGTATGCTCGATGTCGGCGGCGAACATGCACGGGTGCAAGCCGATCAGGCCCATGTCGTGGGGGAGCGGCATCCAGCTGAGGGAGATCTCCCGGTCGGTGAAGCGGCCGCGCTCGATGATCGCCGTGATGTTCGTGATGAGGTTCCGGTGCGTCAGCACGACGCCTTTCGGTTTGCTGGTGGAACCGGAGGAAAACTGGATGAAGGCGATATCGTCGGGCGTCACCTTGCGGGTCTGTCCGGGTTTCGAGATGTCGGTAACCTGTTCGACCGCAAGCGAGCGGCTGGCCAGGGTGGTCACGCGGCGGGCCAGATCTGGATTGGCTGATGCCGACTGGCCATAGTCCTTGAGGCGGCTCAGCTGGGTTCCTTCGGTGTAGACCAGGGGGGCATCCAGCTCCGCAAATACCTGCAGGAGCTTCTGCCGATGATCGTCGCTGATGCCCACCGCCACCGGCACCGGCACCAGACCACCGAGCAGGCAGGCCCAGAAGCCGTCGATGAACTGCTCGTTGTTCGAGGTGTGCAGGATCACCCGGTCACCGGCGACGGCTCCCGCAGCCTGCAGGTGAAACAGCACGCCAAGCGCGGTTTTCAACAGGTCACGGAAGGGCACGGCACGCCGGTCGTCCTGGCCGTTCAGGTAGTGGATCGAGCGTGTCGAGCGGCTTCCGGCCGCGAGGACTTCGATGAGTGTCGTTGGCGCGCGTGTCGTCATGATGCGGAGCGGACTCCCCGGTTCCGGAGCGAGATCTGGAGGTGGATGTTGTGCTGCGAGCGGAGATTGACGGCAGGTTCCAGCTCCAGCCCATCAGCCGGGTCCGGGTGGCTGCCGGTTTCTGAGGGGAGCTGTTGCAAGACGTAGTGCGGCGCCATCAGCGCAAGGTGCATCTGCATCTCGACGAAGGAAAAGTGCTCGCCTATGCAGCGCCGCGCACCGGCGGAGAAGGGCACGAAGGCATAGCGGTCCACGGGCGGTGAGCAGCTTTCATCGAAACGATCGGGATTGAAGCGCTCAGGATCCGGCCAGAGCTCGGGCCGGCGATGCAGGAAGTACGGGGCAATGAACAGGTGGGCGCCGGCCGGGATTTCGAAGGGGCCGAGATGGTCGCCCGCGATGGCGCGCCGCGAGAACAGCCAGACCGGTGGATACAGGCGCAACGTTTCCTTGAGCACGC
>CAYLKO010000097.1:0-3998 GCA_964384525.1 uncultured Chromatiaceae bacterium | reverse complement strand
GGAGCCCACCGAGCCGGCCTGCAGCGGTTTCGTGTTCAAGATCCAGGCCAACATGGATCCGAAGCACCGCGATCGCATTGCATTTTTCCGCCTGTGTTCCGGCCAGTATGTGCCCGGCATGAAGGCCCGGCATCTGCGCAGCGACCGCGACATGAAGCTCGGCAATGCCCTCACCTTCATGGCGAACGAGCGGGTGACCAGCACGGGCGCCGTGGCCGGTGACATCATCGGCATCTACAACCATGGCCAATTGCAGATCGGCGACACCCTCTCCTCGGGCGAGGCGCTGGTATTCCGCGGCATCCCGTACTTCGCCCCGGAATTGTTCCGCGCGGCGCGGCCCCGGGATCCGATGAAGAGCAAGCAATTGCAGAAGGGTTTGAAGGAGCTGGGCGAAGAGGGGGCGATTCAGGTGTTCAGTGCCCGGCAGGGCGCCCAGACACTGCTCGGTGCGGTCGGGCGGCTGCAGTTCGAAATCGTCGCGCATCGCCTGTCCGCCGAATACAACGTTGATGCAACCTACGACAACGTGGATATCTACACCGCCCGCTGGCTCACCTTCCCGGATGATGCGACGCAGAGGAAATTCGAGAAAGAGGAAGCGATGTCTCTCGCCCGGGATGTCGACGACAATCCGGTTTTCCTGTCCAGCAACAAATACAACCTGAAACTCACGCTGGAACGCTGGCCGACGATCGGCTTTCACGCCACCCGGGAGCACGGCGAACGGCTGGGCGAATGAGTGCCGCCTGCGGCCGCGAACCTGGAGCAGGTGCGCCGTTGCGGGAGCACAGGCAGGCGGGCTGACGCGTAGACTGTCCAGGCAAGGGGGCGCACATGACCGACCGGGTGAAGGTTGAGTGTGACGGGCCGATCGCGCGCGTGACGCTGACGCGTGCCGACCGCCACAACGGTGTGGATCCCGAAATGATGACGGCGATGGCCGCCGCCGCGCGTCGCTTGCGGCGCCTGCGCCACGTCCGGGTGGTGATTCTGGCGGGCGAGGGTCCGTCATTCTGTGCGGGTCTGGATGTAAAGGCGGTCTTGGGCAGTACCCGGGCGCGCCTCCTTGGTCTGGCAGCATTGTGCTCGCCCTTTCGCAACCGCTTCCAGGACTGGAGCCTCGCGTGGCGTGATCTGCCCGTACCGGTGCTGGCGGCTGTACATGGCAACTGCTTTGGCGCCGGCCTGCAACTGGCCCTCGGCGCCGACATCCGCCTGTGCCGGCCGGATGCACGCCTGTCGGTGATGGAGGCCAGGTGGGGCCTCGTGCCGGACATGGGTGGCACGGTCCTGTTGCGTGAGTTGGTGGCGCTGGATGTCGCTAGGGAACTGACGATGACGGCACGGGTCATCAGCGGGGTGGAAGCTCACGCGCTTGGCCTCGTTACCCACCTCAGCGACGATCCGCTGGCAGACGCCCTGGCCCTCGCGACCGAAATCAGCGAGCGGGCTCCGGATGCGGTTGCCGCCGCGAAACTTCTTCTGCTGACGTCAGGGCCGGGCAGTGAGCCCGAGGCCTTGGCTGCGGAACGCCGCTGGCAGCGCCGGGTGATCGGTCGCCGGAACCAGCGCATTGCCGTGGCCCGCAATTCCGGACGGAAAAGCCCCGGGCAGAAAAGCCCCGCCTCTACGCCGGATGAGGCGCTGGAGGTGAAGACGTTGCCCGCATTTGCAGCCCGTCGCATCGGTCCCCGCCATGGCAGCTGAGGAACCCGCTTACCCGCATCTGCTGGCGCCGCTGGATCTGGGCTTCACCACGCTGCGCAATCGGGTGCTGATGGGTTCCATGCACACGGGGCTCGAGGATCGCGCCCGGAATTTTCCGCGGCTCGCCGCCTATTTCGCCGAGCGGGCCCGCGGTGGTGTCGGGTTGATGGTGACCGGCGGCTTTGCGCCGAACATCGAAGGCTGGCTGCTGCCCTTCGCCTCGCGGCTGGCCTCACGCCGTGCAGCGCGCCCGCATCGGCTGATCACCGGTGCGGTCCACGCAGCCGGTGGCAAGATCGCCCTGCAGATCCTGCATGCAGGCCGGTACGGTTACCAGCCGCTGCTCGTCGCGCCGTCGCGGATCAAGTCGCCGATCACGCCATTCACCCCGCGGGCCTTGTCTGCTGCCGGTGTGGAGCGGCAGATCCGGGCGTTCGTGCGCTGCGCGACACTGGCGCGCGAGGCCGGCTACGATGGCGTCGAGGTAATGGGGTCCGAGGGCTATCTGCTCAACCAGTTTCTGGTGACGCACACTAACCACCGCACCGATCGCTGGGGCGGTCGCTTCGACAACCGCATGCAGCTGCCGGTCGAGATCGTGGGCCGGGTGCGTGCAGCGGTTGGGCGGGACTTCATCATCATCTACCGCCTGTCGATGCTGGATCTGATTCCGGATGGCCAGCGCTGGGATGAAGTGGTCCGGTTGGCGAAAGCGGTGGAACACGCGGGCGCCACGCTCATCAATACCGGCATCGGTTGGCATGAGGCCCGCGTGCCCACCATCGCCACCTCGGTGCCGCGTGGCGCCTTCTCGTGGGTCACCGCCAGGATGAAGGGCGAAGTGGGCATTCCGCTCTGCACCACCAACCGCATCAATACCCCGGAGGTGGCGGAAGACATCCTGGCCCGCGGCGAAGCCGATCTGGTGTCGATGGCCCGACCGCTGCTCGCTGATCCAGAGTTCGTGGCCAAGGCCGCAGCCGGCCGTGCGGCGGCGATCAACACCTGCATTGCCTGCAATCAGGCCTGCCTCGATCACACCTTCCGCAACGAGCTGGCGAGCTGCCTCGTCAATCCGCGTGCCTGTCACGAGACCGAGCTCAACTATCGGCCGGCAGGTGTCCTGAAAAATCTGGCGGTCGTCGGCGCCGGACCGGCCGGACTGGCGGCGGCCTGCGTGCTGGCGGAACGTGGTCATGCCGTGGTGCTCTTCGAAGCAGCGGCGGAAATCGGTGGCCAGTTCAACATGGCCAAATGCATTCCCGGCAAGGAGGAGTTCCACGAAAGTCTGCGCTACTTCCGGCAGCAGCTGGTACACACGGGCGTGACGCTGCGACTCAACACCCGGGCGACGGCGGCACAGCTGGTCGCCGGCGGTTTTGACGAAGTCATATTGGCCACCGGCGTGGTGCCGCGTGATCCGCGGATACCCGGGCAGGACCATCCGCGCGTGCTTTCCTATGTGGATGTGTTGCTGCACAAGCAGCCGGTGGGCGCCGCCGTTGCCGTGATCGGCGCCGGTGGCATCGGCTTTGATGTGGCGGAGTTTCTGGCATCGGATGGGTTATCACCGACGCTGGACCCGGCGCTCTGGCGGCAGGAATGGGGCATTGGCGATCCATCGGCTGCGCGTGGGGGTGTGGATGGCGTCAGGCCGGCGCCAAGCCCGCCGGCACGGCAGATCCATCTGCTGCAACGGAAGACCGGCAAACCCGGCGCCAGTCTCGGCAAGACCACCGGCTGGATCCACCGTGCGTCATTGAGGATGAAGCAGGTGGAGATGCTGGCGGGCGTGCACTACGAGCAGATCGATGACCTCGGCCTGCATGTCCGCGGCGATGATCAGCCGCGCCTGCTGACCGTTGACAACGTGGTGCTGTGTACCGGCCAGGAGCCGCTGTGCGATCTCAGGGCGCCACTCGAGGCAGCCGGCGTGACCACGCACCTCATTGGCGGCGCCGACCGGGCCGTGGAGCTGGATGCGGAGCGCGCCATCCGCCAGGCATCGATCCTGGCGGCAGGGATTTGAGCTGGGTGGTCTCAGCCTTGTCGCTGGAGAATCTCGAGCGCAGCCCGTTCGCCGGATTCCATCGCGCCCTCCATGCCCGCCGAGGTGATCGCCGTATCGACGCCGGCAAAATGGATCCGGCCATGGGCGTTGGCCATGACGTTGGCATAGCGGGTGATGTCGCCGGGCGCACGATAGCCGTTACCCCCGCGCAACCACGGATGCTGGCTCCAGTTGAACACGCCGGAGGGTTCGACGCGGCCCGTGGTGCTGGGCCGTG
>CAYLKO010000096.1:2744-4095 GCA_964384525.1 uncultured Chromatiaceae bacterium | reverse complement strand
GCGTATTGGGGGAAAGCCTCGGCCTCCTGGATGGCCAGTTCGCGCGGCGGGGCCAGGATCAGCGCCTGGGGGCCGAAGCGGCGCAAGTCCAGCCGGGTGAGGATGGGCAGGGCAAAGGCGGCGGTCTTGCCGGTGCCCGTTTGCGCCTGGCCGACGACATCGCGGCCGGCCAGCAGTGCGGGAATCGTTGCCGCCTGGATGGGCGAGGGCGATTCATAGCCCAGGTCCGACAAGGCCTTCAGGAGCGGGTCGGGCAAGGCGAGATCGGCAAAGCTCTGGGTAACGGTCGTCGGGGATTCGGCATCGGGGGGCATGATGGGGCGGTCGTTCGCGGGGGGCGCGTATTGTGCCTGAGTTTTGCCGGCCTGCTGACGGCGAACCGCTTCCCGCGGTATATGCTGACCACCCTCCCGTTGGCGCAATGACCATGTCCCTCATCTATCCCTGTGGCGATCCGCCAGCGGCCGGCGAGACCAGGGAACTGGCTCCGGGGGTGTTGTGGCTGCGCATGCCGCTGCCCTTTGATCTCCGCTGGATCAATCTCTGGCTGCTGAAAGACGGCGATGGCTGGATGATCGTGGACACCGGCATCGCCACCGATGAATGCCGGCGGCACTGGCGCACGATTCTGGCAAGCCCGGCGCTCGAGGGCCGGACCGTGAGCCGGGTGCTGGTGACCCATATGCATCCGGACCATGTGGGACTGGCCGGCTGGCTCACCCGGGAATTCCATTGTCCGTTGTGGATGTCGCGTCTGGAGTACGTCACCGCACGCATGCTGCTGACCGACGTGGGACGAGAGGCGCCGGAGGAGTTTGTGAGCTTCTACTGGGCAGCGGGCTGGGACGAGGATGCACTGGCGATCCATCGGCAGCGGTTCGGGAGTTTTGGTCGCCTGGTTTCACCGATGCCGGCGTCGATGCAGCGGGTGACAGCTGGCGATACGCTGACCATCGGCGGGCGGGCCTGGCGGGTGCTGGGTGGCAACGGGCATTCCCCGGAGCATGTCTGCCTGTGGTGTCCGGAACTGAATCTCTTCATCTCCGGTGACCAGATCCTGCCGCGAATTTCGTCGAATGTGTCGGTATTCCCGACCGAACCGGCTGCTGACCCGCTCCGCGACTGGCTGGAATCCTGTGCCCGCCTCGGTCGGGAACTGCCACCGGAGGTCCTGGTCCTGCCGGCTCACAATGAGCCCTTCGTTGGTGCACAGGAGCGGCTTGAGGCCTTGATCAGTGGCCATGAACGTTCTCTGGATCGCGCCGAGCAGCGGCTGCGGGAGGCGCCTCGCCGCTCTGTGGATCTCTTTCCCGCCTTGTTTCCGGGCGGGATTGGTACCGATCAGCTGGTT
>CAYLKO010000096.1:0-2734 GCA_964384525.1 uncultured Chromatiaceae bacterium | reverse complement strand
TGTTTCCGTTGTAGCCGGTTTTGCGACGGGGGTCGGCGTGGCCCCTCGCTATTTGCCGGGTCGGGCGGGGGCGGGCGCACCGCACTACCAGTGCCGACGGGGTCTGGTGGTATTCGGCGCCTTGATGGCAGCCAGTACTTGGCTGTCATAATGAAGAAATATATTCTGTAATTGGTTGTATGTCAATAGTAATGCTGTAGAGTAGCCGTATGGCAACGCTGCATTCATTGAAGAAGTCTCCTTCTCCCGCACATCCGGCCAATCCGGACAGGGCCAGGGTGCTGACGCACGCCGTGGCCGAGACCGCCGCCCGCCTGAAGCTCAAGACCACGGATCTCATGGTCATCATCGGGGTCAGCCAGCCGACGGCGTCTCGCCTGCTGAACAACAAATTCCTGTTGACCGAGGGCACCAAGCCCTGGGAGCTCGGCACCCATCTGGTCCGGCTCTATCGTTCCCTGTCGTCCATGGTCGGTGGCGATGATGAGCTGGCGCGGAGCTGGCTCAAGTCGGGCAATCAGGCCTTTGGTGGCCGGACACCGCTCGAGGCCCTGGGCAGGGTGGAGGGACTGGTGCATGCCTGCGATTACGTGGACGCCCACCGCGCTCGCATCTGAGTGCCGGGCGTGGCAGGGCGCGGGTTGGCGTGCCGTGGAGGCGCAGCATCGGGTGGCCAGCATGCTCCTCGCGGGTGGCAGGCTGGACGATCAGGCCTTGCTGGAGTCCATCCTCGACGAGGCCAAACCCCCGGTACCGGATGACCTGCGTGGTTTGCACTGGTTGCTCAGCACGCCATTCCGGTATCGACCGGTCGGGATGGGCTCCCGCTTCAGGCTGCCCCATGAGCCCGGGGTGCTGTATGGCGCAACGGAGCGGCCCACCGCCTGTGCCGAGGCCGGTTACTGGCGGCTGCGGTTCTGGCGGGACAGCACCGGACTGGCAGACCGCACAGCCTCGGTGGACATGACGCTCTTCGAGTTTCACGGCGCCAGTTCCCGCCTGCTGGACCTGAGTGAGCCGCCCCTGTCCCGCGACCGCAGCCAATGGATCGATCCGGACCACTATGGCGCCACGCAGGCCTTGGCGGGCGTGGCACGGCGGGCAGCGGTCGAACTGCTACGCTACGAATCGGCCCGATACCCGGCCGGCCATTGCCTCGCCGTGCTGAGCCCGGCGGTGTTCAGGGCGGTGCCGGAGCCCTTTCGACATGAGCAGCAAAGCTGGCACTTGGTGCTGGCGCCGCCCGCGACCGTCGTCTGGCAGCGGCATCTCGATGGTGAAAGTTTCAGTTTCGAGTTTCCGATTTGATTTCCAGATGAGCCGGCAACAACCACAAGGACCGCCGCCATGATCACCACCATCCGAGGCCTGATCCTCTTTTCGATCCTTGCCATTGCCCTGCAGGGCTGTGGCAGCTCCGGACCCCAGCTGAATCCCGAGCGCTCCGCGGCACTTGCCGACACGGCGAGCACGGCGGCGACGACGCCGGGCGCCGAGCTGCGTTCCGAGGATGCGGTGAAGGGCCCCACAGCCAGGAAGTCGACCGACCCGATCGAGGCGGCCATCGCCGCGGCGCTCGCCAACCCGGCACGGCCGGCCTCGGATAGGGTGCGCGACAAGGCCCGCCAGAGCGCCGCGGTGCTGCGCTTTTTCGGCATCGCGCCCGGCATGACGGTGCTGGATCTCTACTCGGGCGGTGGTTACTACACCGAATTGCTGTCGTATATCGTGGGTCCGGCCGGCAAGGTGGTGGCCCACAACAACACCCCCTATCTGCGCGTTGCCGGCAAGGAACTCGCCGGGCGTTACGCCGCAGGCCGGTTGCCCAACGTGGAGCGGCTGCTGGCCGAGAACAATGAGCTCACGCTGCCTTCGGCCTACTTTGATGCCATCGTGATGACCGACGTCTATCACGATGTGTATCACGTCGACGAAAAGGCCGGCTGGCCCCGCATCGACGGGCCGAAGATGCTGGCCATGCTCTATCAGAGCCTGCAGCCCGGCGGCGTGCTGGGCGTGGTGGATCACGCAGCCCTGCCGGGCGCCCCGCCCGAAACCGGCGATACGCTGCATCGGATCGACCCGGCCCTGCTGAAGAAAGACATCACTGCTGCGGGTTTCGTGCTGGATGGCGAGAGCGCCGCGCTGCTGAATCCGGAAGACGATCGCACGAAGTCGGCCTTCGATCCCTCGATCCAGGGACGCACGACCCAGGTGATCCTGCGCTTCAGGCGGCCACTGTAGCCGCCTCCAGCGGTGCTATCCTGCGCGCCCTCATGTCCACCTCCCATGCCAACGCAACCTCGTCTGCCGCCCCGCTCGATCTGGCCGCGGAGGTGGCCCGGCGCCGGACGTTCGCGATCATCTCGCACCCGGATGCCGGCAAGACCACGCTGACGGAAAAGCTGCTGCTCTTCGGTGGCGCCATCCAGCTGGCCGGCACGGTGAAGGCGCGGCGGAGTTCCCGCCATGCCACCTCGGACTGGATGGAAGTGGAAAAGCAGCGGGGTATTTCCGTCACCAGTTCCGTGATGCAGTTCGAGTATGCCGGGCACACCATCAACCTGCTGGACACGCCCGGCCACGAGGACTTCTCCGAAGACACCTACCGCGTGCTGACGGCGGTGGATGCCGCGGTGATGGTGATCGATGCGGCGAAGGGCGTGGAGGTGCAGACACTCAAGCTGCTGGAAGTCTGCCGCCTGCGCAACACGCCGATCATCACCTTCGTGAA
>CAYLKO010000095.1:0-4168 GCA_964384525.1 uncultured Chromatiaceae bacterium | reverse complement strand
GGTCTCTGCGTGGTTTTCCCTCCAGGACTCGAACCTGGAACCAAGAGATTATGAGTCTCCTGCTCTAACCATTGAGCTACAGGCCCGCGGCACGAATTCTACCAGTCGCACGACGCCGGTTTGGTCCGGCCCCTGGCAGATTGCCGATGGCCGCAGACGGTCGGGCCAGACTACACTTGCCGGCATGGCCAATCGAACCGCTGATTTACCACCTCTGTCGGGTCTGCCCGGCATCATTCGTGACCTGCGCCATCAAGAGGCGATGCGCCAGGGTCTCGGTCTGGCGTTGATGCCCGTTTTTGCCTGGCTGTCGAGCCCCATGCCAACGCTGTTCCTGGCTGGTGTCGTGCTGGTCGTGCTGGGCTGCCTGGTGCGGATCTATGCCTCCGGCTACATCGTCAAGAACAAGCAATTGGCCACCGACGGTCCGTACTCGCTGGTCCGCCATCCGCTCTATACCGGCAATCTGCTGGTGCTCGTCGGCTTTACCCTGGCCTGCGGACAGTGGTGGGCGCCGCTCGTGGCCATCATCTTCTGGTGGTTCTATTACCCGACCGCAATCCAGTACGAAGACCGCAAGCTGCAGCGGATCTTCGGCGAGGCCTGGGAGCAGTGGAGCCGGAGCGTACCGGCGGTGATTCCGCGGCGACTGCGGCCGACCCTGCCGGCCGGCTGGTCGCTGATGACGTCCGTGCGCCAGAACGCCGAACCGATCGTCATCATCTTCACGCTGGCATGCCTGGTCTGGATCGGCACCAGGATCTAGTCCGTGCCGACCAAGCCGGAGGCCGCCACCTTCCTGAGCCGCGGCTATCAAGGCGTCGTGTATGTGTGCGGTTCCGGATCGGAACGGCGGGTCATCAAGCAGCCGATGGGTGGCTGGCTGGCCCGCCGGCTGCGGGCCGCCATGCTGCGTCGGGAGCATGCCGCCTATCAGCGGCTTGAAGGCATCGCGGGCATTCCCCACTGTTTCGGCCTGCAGGCCGACGGCAGTCTCGTGCTCGAGTTCGTGGATGGCGAGATATTCAGGGAGACCGCCAGCGCGCTGACCGATCGCCAGCGGTTTTTCCGGCAGCTGCTCCAGCAGATTCTGGCGCTCCACAAGGCCGGTGTGGCCCATGCCGACCTGAAGCGGCGCGGGAACCTGCTGATCAGTCCGGACAGTGAGCCCATCCTGCTGGATTTCGGCTCAGCGGTGCTCAGGCAGCTGGACGGCGGCATCTTCAACCGGTTCCTGTTCCGGCAGGCCTGCCGGATGGATCTGAATGCCTGGATCAAGCTGAAATACCGGCGGCAGTACGCGCATATCGCGGCGGACGATCAACAGTACTATCGCCCGACCACGGTCGAGGCCATTGCGCGCATTCTGCGGCGCACCTGGCGCAAACTCACCGGACGGCGGTTCCGCAAGGCCTGGCGCGCGCGGCGCCGGCAGCGACGTGGTTCCTGACGCGGCAGTCCCCGGTGGCTCACACTGTGCCGGCATGATCCGGATCGTTTTTGGCCTTGCCGTGTTCACCATCGTGGCAACAGCAGCCGCCACCGTGGCGGCGCTGCTCGCCCGCATGCACTGGTTTCTGGAGCTGTTCAGCCACTTCTCCGTGCAGTACGCGATTTTGCTGGTGCTGTCTGCCGGCGTGTGTCTCGTGCTGCGCCGCTGGTCATGGGCGGCGCTGGCGCTGCTGGTCCTGATTCCCAATGTCGCGGCCATTGCGGCCTACCTGCCGGGCCTCGTGTGGTCATCGCCGGCGCACGCCATGCAGGAACAGCCCGATCGCGCATCGCCGACGCCGATCCTGCTGGTGGCCCTGAATCTGCAGTATTCCCGCGAGGATGCGACCACCACCCTCGCTTATCTGGCGACACGCTCGGCCGATATCCTCGTGCTGTCCGAGCTGACGCCCCGCTGGCACGAGAAGCTGCACGACCTCGAAAGGCTCTATCCGTACACCGTGATCCGCCCGCGCTGGAACCCCTGGGGGATGGCCCTGTATTCCAGATATCCGCTGGCCGCGATCGAGGATCTGCAGCTGGATGACGACGAAAGCTCGCAGCTGCGGGTGCTGGTCCGCCTGCCTGCTGGCCAGCTCGAGGTTTACGGAGTCCATCTCGCGTCACCCCCGACACCGCAGGACGCCGCCCGGCGCAACAGCCAGTTCAAGCGACTCGCCGCCCGGATTGCGGCGGCCGATCCAGCCCTGCCGCGCCTGGTGGTGGGCGATTTCAACGCCACGCCCTTCTCGCCCTATTTCAAGGATTTCCTGCATGACACGGGCCTGCAGGACGCGCGCCGGCCCTTTGGGCTGCAGGCGACCTGGCCTGCCTGGCCAGGGTCATGGGCGGCCCCGCTGGGGATTCCGATCGATCACTGCGTGGCGTCACCCGGGCTGATCGTGACCGCCGTCGATACCGGACCGGCAGTCGGCTCGGATCACCTGCCGCTCGAGTGTAGTGTTGCCTTGTCGTCGCGGCGCGTCCCGTATCATCAGTGACTTCCTGGTTGCGTGGTACGCCGCTTTGAATGTCATCTCGGAAATACTCGGCATCTTCTCCGCCGTGTTTGTCATCGCCATGGGTCTGGGCGCCCTGGCTGTGGCGGTGATGTATGTGGTGGATATCACCCAGACCAGGCACGCGATCCGCCGCAACTTTCCGGTTGTCGGCCGGTTCCGCTACGCCTTCGAGACGATGGGCGAGTTTTTCCGCCAGTACTTCTTCGCGATGGATCGCGAGGAGTTGCCCTTCAACCGCGCCGAGCGCGCCTGGGCCTATCGGGCTGCCAAGGGCGTCGACAGCACCGTGGCCTTCGGTTCCACGCGGGACCTGCGGCCGGCAGGCACTGCCATCTTCGTCAATGCGCCATTCCCGGGGCTGGATGAGGAACATCAGCCGACGGCGTCACTGACCATCGGGCCGTACTGCCGTCATCCCTACACCACGGATCGCTTCTTCCACATCTCGGCCATGAGCTTCGGGGCGATTTCCAGACCGGCCGTGCAGGCGCTTTCCAGAGGCGCGCACGCAGCGGGTTGCTGGTTGAATACCGGCGAAGGTGGCCTGGCGCCCTACCACCTGGAAGGCGGCGCCGACATCGTGTTCCAGATGGGCACGGCAAAGTATGGCGTGCGGGACGCCGATGGCCAGCTGGATGACAACCGGCTGCGCGAACTGGCTGCGCACCCGCAGGTGCGCATGATCGAAGTGAAGCTCAGCCAGGGCGCAAAGCCCGGCAAGGGCGGCATTTTACCGGCGGCCAAGGTCACGCCGGAGATCGCAGCCATCCGGCACATTCCGGTGGGCGAGGACTCTCTCAGCCCGAATCGTCACGCCGAAATCCGCAATCCGGATGAGCTGCTGGATTTCATCGGGCGCGTGCGGCAGCTCACGGGCAAGCCCGTGGGTTTCAAGGCGGTGCTCGGTTCGGTGCAATGGCTGGAAGAGATGCTGATCGAGGTCAGGGCGCGTGGTGAGTCGTCCGCTCCGGACTTCATCACGCTGGATTCCGGCGATGGCGGCACGGGCGCGGCGCCCATGGCGCTCATCGACAATGTCGGTCTGCCGATCCGGGAAAGCCTGCCGCTGGTGGTGGACCTGCTGAAGCGCCATGGCCTCCGGGAGCGGATCCGGCTGATCGCCAGCGGCAAACTGACAACGCCGGCCAATGTGGCGTGGGCGCTGTGCATGGGTGCCGACTTCGTGACATCGGCCCGGGGTTTCATGTTTGCGCTGGGCTGCATCCAGGCCCTGCGTTGCAACCAGAACACCTGCCCGACCGGCATCACCACCCACGATCCCCGCCTGCAGCGCGGCCTCGTGCCGGCAGACAAGGCGGCCCGCGTGATGCGCTATCAGCAGCACATGGAACATGAAGTGAGCGTCATTGCCCACTCCTGCGGGGTGCCTGAGGTGCGCCAGCGGCGGCGGCGCCACTGCCGGATCGTCCAGGCCAATGGCCGATCCATCCCGCTGGACGAATTGTTTCCGTCCGGTTAGTCGTCGATCAGGAAGCTCCGCAACTGATCGCTGCGTGAGGGATGGCGGAGCTTGCGCAGGGCCTTGGCCTCTATCTGCCGGATCCGCTCGCGCGTCACGTCAAACTGCTTGCCGACCTCTTCCAGCGTGTGGTCGGTGTTCATGTCGATGCCGAAGCGCATGCGCAGCACCTTGG
>CAYLKO010000094.1:0-4245 GCA_964384525.1 uncultured Chromatiaceae bacterium | reverse complement strand
TCGCCGGGATTGCCAGGCAGCAGCGCGCCGCAACACCATGACCCGGCGGGAGCTGTATCGCTGGGCCGGCTGGTTCTGCACCGTCAATGCGGTGCTCTATCTGCTCGTCGCTCTGCGCTATGTGCCGCTCTGGACCTTCCCCGCGTGGTCACAGCCACTGTCGTGGGCCGGCATCCTCTATGTGCCGCTTGCGATGGTGGGCCACTCGGCCTTGCTGGCGATTGTTCTGCCATTTCTCATCCTGGGTCTCCTGATTGCGATCTGCCCGAAACGGGTCGTCGTGATGCCCATCGCCGTGCTCATCGCCACCGTGGGCCTGACCTTGCTGGTGCTCGATACCGATCTTTTCGTCGAACGCCGTTTTCACCTGAGCCTTGTGATGGCGACCCTGTTCAGCCGCACGACCTGGATCTTCGGCGCCATCCTGCTGGTCATCGCGCTGACCTTTGAATCCGTCCTCGCCGGCAGCATCCGGCAGTGGCTGACGGTGCAGCGTCGCCCGGCTGGCGGGCGGTGGATTGCGCTCGTGCTGGCGTTCTGCTGGACGGGCAGCCAGGGCATGCATATCTGGGCGGACGCAGTCGGCTACAGTCCGGTGACCGGTTTCACCGCCATGCTGCCACTCTACTATCCGATCCATGCCAAGCGTCGGCTCGAGAAACTCGGCTGGCTGGATGCCGACCGGGTGCAGCAGGCCCACCTGCTGCAGCAGACGTCAGCCGGGGCGTCCGGTGTCATCAATTACCCGCTGCATCCACTCAAGTGTTCGGCGCCGGATGCTCCGGCGCCCAATGTGGTCTGGGTGCTCATCGATGCGCTGCGGCCCGATGCCATCGATGCGGTCACCATGCCCGCGCTCACGAAGTTTGGCGCGAGCGGCCAGGTGTTTGCCAACAATTGGAGCGGTGGCAATTCCTCGCGCATGGGCCTGTTCTCGATGTTCTATGGCCTGCCGGGGACTTACTGGCAGGATTTCTACAACACCCAGCGTCCGCCCCTGCTGATGGATGAGTTCCGCCGGCACGACTATGCGTTGATGACTTCGAGCGCGGTCGGCTACGGCAGCCCGACGCTGATCGATCGCACGGTCTTTGCCGGCGTCACCGGCCTGAATCCGGAATCCGATGCCGGCGGCATTGCCAAGAACCGGCAGGTGACCGACGACTGGCTTGCCTGGCTGCAGCAGCGCCAGGCATCGGCCGAACCACCCCGACGCTTCTTTGCCTTCCTGTATTACGACCCGCCCCAGTTGTCGGCAGAACAGCTGGCGGCAGACGGCGGCGGGCAGCTGGCAGCGGATGATCGCTATGCCGGCAAGGAGAAAGCCCGGCAGCTGTGGCAGCAGTACCGGCGCGGGATTCATGTGGTCGACGGGGAAGTGGGCCGGGTGTTCGAGTCGCTCAGGGCGGCGCATCTCGATGACAACACGGTGGTGATCGTGGCCAGCGATCACGGCTATGAATTCGATGATCTGGGCCTGGGCTACTACGGGCATGCGAGTAACTTCGGGCCGTATCAGTTGCGGGCCACGCTCATGATGCATTGGCCGGACCGGCCGGCGCAGGTTTACACCCATCGCAGCTCGCATTTCGATCTGCCGGCCACCCTGCTCGAGGGTTTGTTTCAGTGTTCCAACCCGCCCGCGGACTACAGCGTGGGCAGCAACCTGTTTGCTGGCAATTCTTGGGACTGGATCATCGCCGCCAGCTATGCGGCCCACGCCGTGGTACAGCCGGATCGGGTGATGGTCTCGGAGCCCGGCGGCTTTGCCGAGGTGCTGGGCGCCGACTACCGTCCGCCGGCGGACGCCCGGCTGAACCCGGCGCTGATCGAGGAATCGCTGCGTGCGATGCGCCGCTTCCATCGCTAGAACCCTGCGGCAGGCCATGCACCGGAGCAGGGTCTGGCTCACAGTGGCTGTGGTGCTGGGTGGCATTGCCCCGTTGCAGCCGGGCGTGGCCTTCGGTGCTGCAGTTCCGCTGGTCACCGACAGCAGCGAGGTGCTGATCAACCTGCGCGGCGGTCTGCCGGGGCGCTGGGACAGTTGTCGCGGCAGCTGCCGCGACGGCGGCAAGTCGCAGACGCTGCTGGGGCCGATGGCCGATCAATCCCACCTCCACTGGGAAGTGGCCGGCGACCCGGCCGCGACGCAGGCCCTCGATAACCTGGAATACGAGCCCGTGTTGCGGCGGGCGGCGGGCGCGACCAGCGTGATTCTCAGCTCACGGACTGCCTTCCAGGGGATGCAGCTGATCCACCGCTATCGACTGGCCGATGACGGCCGGGTGCTGTCGGCCTCCCTGCAGGTGCCACCCGGCGCCCGCTTGACGCTGGTGGGCGGTCCGGCGCTGGCGGGTGCGCCCTTGACCGGCCTCGCGAGCGTCTACACCCGCGTCCGTGCGGTGATCGTCGATGCGGAAGGCCAGTCCCCGGCGCTGGCTGCGGAGGGTGACGAGCCGCCGGCCACGCTCTCCACCACGCTGCCAGCCGGCACCTGGGCCGGGATTCGCGGCCGCTTCTGGACCGTGCTGCTGCAGTCGGAGTCAGCGCTGCAGCAGTATGTACCGGCAGTCGGCAACGGCAACGCAGATGCACCGATGAGCCTGAGCCTGGGGCGTGATGATGCCCGCGGTGGGCTGGTCGACCTGCGCATCTACGGCGGGCCCATCGAAGCCGCCGACCTGCAGCACGCCGCGCCGGAACTGGACGGCATGCTCTATGCGGGTTTGTGGCAGTGGTTGCGCCTGCTCGCGACGGCCCTGCGACATATCCTGGAATTCTGGCAGGGCCTCATCGGCAACTGGGGCGTGGCCATCATGCTGCTGTCATTGTCAGTCAAGATCCTGATGTGGCCGCTGACATGGATTGCCGAGCGCTGGCAGGCCGAGGTCAATCGCACGCAGAGCCTGCTGGCGCCCGAGCTGGCTGCCGTCAAACGGGAGTTGAAGGGCGAGGCGGCCCACAACCGCACGCTGGAGATCTACCGACAGCACGGTGTCAGCCCCTTTTACACGATGAAAAGCCTGGGTGGCTTCCTGGTGCAGATTCCGGTGTTCATCGCCGCCTTCGACATGCTCGGTGAACACTTCGGCCTGAGCGGTGCAGCCTTCCTGTGGGTGCCGGATCTGGCGCTGCCTGATCGCGTGTGGGCGCTGCCATGGGTGATCCCCGGGCTCGGTGGCTATCTGAACCTGATGCCGGTGCTGATGTCGGTGTTGACGATCGTTGCGGCCCGCCTGCAACAGGAGGCCAGTCTGGCCCTCGAGCTGCGCGCGGGACAACGCCTGCGCCTCTATGCGATGGCCGGTCTGTTCTTCCTGCTGCTGTACACCTTCCCGGCGGGCATGGTGTTGTACTGGACCACCAACAATCTCCTGCATGTGCTGAAGATTCTGGGAGGTCGGGCCATCAAGACGATCCGGGGTGGCGACGCTCACCCTGCACGCGCTGCCGGATAGCCGTTGCCTGGGCCGCATGGGCGTCGCGCGGCGCGGGCAGGTTCAGGCGCTCACCGGGTCGCGCCACCTTGAGGCCGGCGGCAGCGAGCGCCGCGGCGTCGGCTGCCGATGCATAGTGGTAAACGACCATCTGCCGGCGCAGCTCCACCGGATATTCCCGCAGCAGATCCGGCAATCCGGTATGGGAGGGGTTGCCCTCGAGGTCGCAGTCGTGAATCAGCGGCATGAGCCCATCGGCATGCGCCGCCACGGTCTCGGGGATGGGACGGGTATCGCCGGTATAGAGAAAGCTGCCCGGCAGGCAGATGCCGAAGGCCGTTCCCGGCACGTGATGGCGGACCGGGAAGACATCAAACCACAACCCGGCATGCCAGAAGCCATGGCTCACGGGGATCAGCTCGAAGGCATCCCAGAAATTGGCGCCACCCTCTGCCAGCACGTTGGGATAGTCCGCGATCAGCCCCTGAATCAGGGACACCAGCAGAGCCGGGAGGTACAACCGGGTGCGCGACAGCCCGGCCAGCCTGAAGAAATTGAGACCAAACAGGCGTTCGAAGCCGGCCACATGATCCAGGTGAACATGCGTGATGAAGAGCGCCGGTGGCGGTTTGCCATAGTGTTCCAGGCAGGCGGCGAGGGCCTCCTGGCCACAGTCGACCATCAACAATGGGGTATCGTCGCGCTCGAGCATGACACTGGCCGACCCTAGATGCGGGGCCGCGGCGTTGCCGACGCCGAGAAAGCGCAGGGTCCAGATAGTCACCATCGTGCGATTATGCCGTTGATT
>CAYLKO010000093.1:0-4506 GCA_964384525.1 uncultured Chromatiaceae bacterium | reverse complement strand
CAACCGTACCGCAGGCGGACAAGATTTCCCGCCGGGATGCCGCGGGCCACGGAGTACAGCGCAGACACATCAGAGCTGGTTGTCGGAACGCTGCCCTGTAGCAGACGGCTCCCAGTCATACGGGTCCCAGGCGACGGGAGCAGACGTCAGCGCCTGCTCGAGCTCCAGCAGGAAGGTGTCGAGCGCAAGGGATGATGGCGAGCCATCCGGTCGATGCAGCCGGGGCACGGAGCCTGTTGCATCTTCCGCAACCCAGCCGGTTTTCGACTTCTCCAGCCCGTTCAACCGGTTCGCCAGCAGCGTCAGGTGCACGCGCAGCGGCACGCGCCGGCTGGCCAGTTTCACCCAGCTTTCATAGCGATACTGGAACTCGTAGTGGGCACCCCGGACCGTGAGGATGCGCGAACATCGCGTGGCGCTGTTGATGGCAAAGGGATGCACGGCAGCCAGCTCATCGGCCAGATAACGGCGGACCGTGCGCCGCCGCAGGTGCAATGGAATGCGCACCACGGCAAGATCCAGCGCGCTGGATTCCGTCAGGGTCACCACGCCATCCGCCAGCAGCATCCGGCTGGCTGCCAGGTGTTCATCCTGACCGGCCCAGAGATCACCGTAACGCGGCCAGCCATCGCGACGGTCGCGCAGCAGGGACGGCAGAGCCTCCAGCATGGCGGTGTACAGGGCCGCCACGCGATCGGTTTCGGCAAAGAGACTGGCCGGCAAGGGGCTCGCCTCGGGATCGGTCAATGCTTCGATGGCAAACACCAGCCGCGCATCATCCGCGCCGGTCACCACGCCGAAGTCACCGGCGAACGACCCGGCAATCAGCAGCTCCCGGTCCTCCAGCGCGGCGGCGGGCTCGGTGAGCGCGTAGATGCCGAACAGGCCGTCTTCGTCGAAGTGGTTGTTGGTCACCCACGGGATGGGCTGATGCAGATCAGGCCTGTCCAGATAGGCGAATACCGTGGCCGTGGAGGTATCGCGCTGCACGGCCGCTGGCGACCGGTTGTTCGGCCAGTGCGACAAAGTCAGCCTGGTCGAGGGCAAGGGCGCCCCATCGACCACGACGTGGGGCAGTTCGCGAGCGGCGGCATAGGGCGTGAAGCGGGTCGGCGGCACCATCAGCGGGTCACCCCACCACCTTGAAGGCCTGCTCGTCCTGCGGCCAGCCGCCCTGAAAGCAATAGGCTTCCAGCACCGCGAGTCGTCCATCGCGGATCTGCAGCAGAAATTCGGTGGCCTCGGGCAGTTGCGGATGGGTGGCCAGCACGGGCGGCAGACGCAATGAGGCGTCGGCCGGCACAGTGGCAACGCCGTCCGGGATGGCGAGGCGCGTTACCAGCCCCACGCCGCTGTAGGTCCGCGAAAGCATGGTTGCATAGGTCAGCTGTTCACGCAGGATGGCGAGGCCAGCGGCATCACCCTTCAGCATCGCGGCAATCACCCGACGCTCCAGAACCGGCAATGGTCCTGGTCCTGCTGTGGCACCTGGTTGCATCATGTTTTCAAGTCTAGCCGATTGTCGGGAAGCTGCTCCTGCTTCGGCGGGGCGATCCACCAGACCAGCAGCACAGCCGCACCGAACAGGGTGTAGACCAGCGTGAACACCCAGGGTGCAGCCCGGTAGTACAGCAGCCGGTAGAGCCAGTCCTGGATGAACGAGACCTCATAGCCGGCTTCCCCGGCGCGAAGCCGCAACGCCGCCTCCAGCGTGGTCAACGGACACTCGATCCCGAACCAGGCCTGCAGGACCACAATGCCGATCGCCAGCAGATGCAAATAGCGGAATACCGGCAATCGCACCCAGCGCCAGCCCCGCGCAATGCCGACGATCGTCAGGATGAGGCCCAGCACGACAAAAGCCACGAACAGCGCGTGGACCACGAGGGTCAGGTCGGCGAGCAGGCTGTAGTTCATGGCGGGCTACATCCGCACGGGCGGATCCATATTGACCGGACCTGGACCTCAGCTGACCAGTTTCAGGCCACCGATGCCGGCAACCACCAGGCCGATGCAGGCCACGCGGGCAATCGTGGCGGGTTCCCCCAAAAGAACGATACCCAGAATGGCGGTTCCCACCGCGCCGATCCCCGTCCACACCGCATAGGCGGTGCCCAGGGGAATGTCCCGAACCGCCAGCGCCAGCAGCCACATGCTGACCAGCATCGCCATCAGGGTGAGGATCGTCGGCACCGGCCGGCTGAAGCCGTCGGTGTACTTGAGGCCCACAGCCCAGCCAATTTCCAGCAGGCCGGCAATGGTCAACAGCATCCAGGGCATCGTGCTCTCCTCAGGCAAGTGCTGCTTGTGCGCAACAGATGGGGTATAGGCGGACTTCGCCGGGTTGAATCTTATGTAGAATTTCAGCCGCCAGTAAGGTTCGTGGGGCTATAGTCACTGCACATGGATGATCTTGCGCACCTGATAGAGAAAAACAACAGAAAAAGTAGACAATTTATGGCAGCGCCAAAGTCCCCGGGACGCCCGCACCCCACCGTCAATCTGGATTCCGATGTCGATCTGGCCGGCTACGACCCCTATATCGTGGCCCTCACCGGTCGCGAGCCGGTCAAGAATCCGAGTGACTCCACGCAGATATTGGTCGAGGCCGAAGGCAGCCGCAAGGTACAACTCATGACCTGGCTGCAAGAGCACAACTCATAAGCCCCAGCGCCACGCACGAATCTCCGGCAGGTCCTCGCCGTACTGGCTGATATACCGCTTGTGTTCCTCGAGCTTGTCGCGCATGGCTTGCCGTGCACGGCCGGCATGTTTCTGCAGGTCCGGCACCCGTTCGATCACATCGGTGACGAGATGGAAGCGATCCATGGCGTTGCGCACCACCATGTCGAACGGTGTCGTGGTCGTGCCCTCTTCCTGGTAACCGCGCACATGAAAATTGTGATGGTTGGTGCGCCGGTAGGTCAGCCGGTGAATCAGCGACGGATAGCCGTGATACGCGAAGATGACCGGCTTGCTGGGGGTAAACAGGGCATCGAAGGCGGCGTCGGGGAGGCCGCGCGGATGCTGGCTCGGTGGCTGCAGCTTCATCAGATTGACGACATTGATCACGCGCACGCGCAGATCAGGCAGATGGGCGCGCAGCAACTCGACGGCCGCCAGGGTTTCGATTGTGGGCACATCGCCGCAGCAGGCCATGACCACATCGGGCTCACCGCCTGCGTCGTTGCCGGCCCATGACCAGACCCCCAGCCCCTCCGTGCAGTGACGAATGGCCGCATCCATGTCCAGCCACTGGGGTGAGGGCTGCTTGCCCGCCACGATCACATTGACGTAGTCGCGGCTGCGCAGGCAGTGGTCGGTCACCGCCAGCAGCGTGTTGGCGTCAGGCGGCAGATAAACCCGGATCACCTCTGCCTTCTTGTTGACCACATGATCGATGAAGCCCGGATCCTGGTGGCTGAAGCCATTGTGGTCCTGCCGCCAGACGTGCGAGGTCAACAGGTAGTTGAGCGAGGCAATCGATCGCCGCCACGGGATTTCGCCGGCAACCTTGAGCCACTTCGCGTGCTGGTTGAACATCGAATCGACGATGTGGATGAACGCTTCGTAGCAGGAGAAAAATCCATGCCGACCGGTGAGCAGGTAGCCTTCCAGCCAGCCTTCACACTGGTGCTCGCTCAGCACCTCCATGACGCGGCCGTCGGGGGCGACATGCTCGTCGGTGGGCAGGATCTGCGCCGTTGAGGATCGGTTGGTCACCTCGAAGACCGCATTCCAGCGGTTGGAGGTGGTTTCATCGGGGCTGAAGACGCGAAAGTTGTGTGGATTGCGGGCGATGACATCGCGGATGAAACAACCCTGCACGCGGGTTGCCTCACCGAACACGGCACCCGGTTGCGGCACATCGACCGCATGCACCCGGAAATCCGGCATCTCGAGATCACGGAGCAGCAGGCCCCCGTTGGCGTGCGGATTCGCACTCATGCGCCGCTCGCCGGCCGGCGCCAACGCCAGCACTTCAGGTCGGGGTCGGCCATTTTCATCGAACAACTCCGCCGGCCGGTAGCTTTTCAGCCAGTCGATGAGTATCTGCAGATGCCCCGGATGACTCATCTCGCCCATCGGCACCTGATGTGACCGGAAGCTGTCTTCGGTCTGCTTGCCGTCCACCTCCCCGGGTCCGGTCCAGCCCTTCGGCGAGCGCAACACGATCATCGGCCACCGGGGGCGCCCCGAGTAGCCCTTGCTGCGGGCATCATCCTGAATGGCACGGATGGCCGCGATGACGGTATCCAGCGCCGCTGCCATCTGCTGATGCATCTGCTCCGGGTCATCGCCCTCGACGAAATACGGCACAAAACCGTAGCCGGTGAGAAGCGCCGCCAGCTCGTCGTGGGGAATCCGCGCCAGCACTGTCGGCCCGGCGATCTTGTAGCCATTGAGGTGCAGGATCGGCAGCACCGCTCCATCACACACGGGATTCAGGAATTTGTTGGAATGACAGGCAGTGGCCAGCGGCACGGTTTCAGCCTCGCCCTCGCC
>CAYLKO010000092.1:1595-4533 GCA_964384525.1 uncultured Chromatiaceae bacterium | reverse complement strand
GACAATGAGCTCATCATTTTCCGCTCCTGGCGCGCCTCCGACTACAAAAAGATCAAGCCCACCCCGATGACCATCTTCACGATCAAGCGCGATGGCACTGATCTGCGCCGGCATACCTTCGACGAGGGCATGAACTGGCATCCCACGCCGGCGCCCGATGGCCGGCACTATGTGTATGTCAAAGCCCTGACGCCCACCAACTGGGAAATCTATCTGGGTGATCTTGCCGGTGGCGAGCCCCGCCGGCTCACGTACCACGACAAGCTGGATATTCTTGCCCAGATTTCCCCGGACGGCCGGAAGATGAACTGGGGTCGCGCCACCGGCGACGGCTTCATGTCGAATATCCGGACTTTTGTCATGGACGTCTCGTCACTGAATCTGGGCAAGGAGCACTACGTGCCCTTCGATCCAGCCTGGGGCGAGAAGGTGGAAGCACACTGACCAACGGTGAGCCGGTTCTCCGGAAAGGCGAGTGAATGATGCGATGCAAGCGGGTTGACGTGCTTCCGGTCGTGGCGGCGTTCTGTGCTGCCAGTCTGTTCGGTGTGCTGGCCATGTCGAGTGCCCACGCCGAAACGGTACTCCGCCGGGGCACGTCCGCCGATGGCCCGTCGCTGGATCCGGTCGTCGCGGCGGGAAGCCTCTCCGCGCCGATCATCAATGACCTCTTCGAAGGCCTCTTTGGCAAGGGCCCGGCCCTGGAGCGGATTCCGGGTGCGGCAACGAGCTGGACGCTCAGCCCGGATGGACTCACCTACACCTTCAAGCTGCGCCCCGGCCTGCGCTGGTCGGATGGCCAGCCACTGACAGCCAGCGATTTTGTCTATGGTTACCAGCGCCTGGTCACGCCGAGCGTGGCGTCACCGCTGGCTGGGCAGTTCTACCTGCTCCGGAACGCGCACGAGATCGTCACAGGCAAGCTGCCGCCGGAAAAGCTGGGCGTGTCGGCGCCGGATGCCACCACCGTGGTCATGCAGCTGTCGACACCGGCGCCCTGGTTCATCGATCTGGTCGGCAGCCTGATCGTGTCGCCGGCTCCCCGGCACGTCATCGAGAAATATGGCGACGACTGGACACGCGCGGATCACATGGTGACCAACGGCGCCTACACGCTGGCCGAGCGCGTGCCACAGACCGTGACCCGCCTGCGGAAGAATCCGCTGTATCGGGATGCCGCGGCCGTGCGCACCGACGTGGTCGAGTGGTATCCCACGCAGGACCTCGCCACCTCGCTGCGCCGCTTTCGTGCCGGTGAGCTGGATCAGATCCTCAACTTTCCACCGGATGAAATAGAACGTCTGCAGAAGGAAATGCCGAAGGCGGTGCATATCGTTCCCACCCAGGGCGTGTACTTCCTCGTGGTCAATGCGAGAAAGCCCCAGTTTGCCGATCCCCGCGTGCGACTGGCGTTGTCCCTGGCCATCGATCGTGATGGCCTGACCAGCAAGCTGCTGCGCACCGGTGTGGATCCGGCCTATTCACTCGCCGGTCCCAACTTCAGCAATTACAACGGCGTGAAGCTGCCGGAACAGGCGCTGCCATTTGCCAAACGTCAGGCCGAGGCCCGCCGGTTGCTGGCGGCAGCCGGTTTTGGTCCGGGCAAGACGCTGACCTTCCAGTATGCCTATGACACCAATGAAGAGAACCGGAAGATAGCCGTGGCCCTGGCCGCCATGTGGCAGGCCGTTGGCGTCAAGGTGCAGCCGGTGAATGTGGACTTCCGCCAGCTCAATCGACAGATCCGGACGGGATCATTCGACGTTTCGCGCTGGGCCTACTTCGCGAGTTATGACGACCCGGTTGCGCTGCTGCAGCTGTTTGCCGGCGACAACACCAACAACTATGCCGGCTACCGGAATGCCCAATACGATCAACTGCTGCAGCAGTCCAATACCATGGTGGATCCGGTGGCCCGCCGGAAAGTGCTGGAGCAGGCCGAACTGATCCTGATGAAGGATGCGCCGGTGCTTCCGATCTACAACTACGTCCGGCGCTATCTGGTCGCGCCCACGGTGCGTGGCTGGGTCACGTCGGGGCGTGGGCCGACGCCGAGCCGATACCTGACGGTGGAGCGCTGAGGTCTGCGGCCTGATTGGCCAGCTGGTCGGCCATCTGATCAGCAAGTACCGAAAATTCCTGTCGCTGGTTGATGGATGACGGCGTCGTGCCATCGGCAGCGCTGCAGGCTTCGTCGAATTGATGCAGGGCGCGCGCATACATCGCGTGGCGCTGATCCGAAGCACCGAGGTTCAGCAGGAGCGTGACGCAGCGGATCATGCTGTCGGCAGACTGGCTCACCGCGCTTGGCGCCAGGCGCAGGAGTTCACCGTAATCGTCGCGGATCTGGTAGAGCAGGCCATAGGATCCATGACCATCGTTCACGGCAGCGTTCACCGCCGCGTTGACGCTCTTGCGGAAACGCCCATAGACAGCCTGACGTTCCGGAACCCGGCGGCGCATGGTGCCCGGCATTGCCGGCTCGGCTGCCTGGCCGTCAGGTCGTGACCGGTCCCGGGTCTGCCGCCATGCGCGGGCCCGGTCCACGGCTCGTGCGAGCCCATAACCGCACAGCACCAACAGCGTGTAAATCAGCAATTCCGACCAGCTCATTACCATCAAGGACCCGCCCGCTACAGCAAGGCCATCGGCATGTGGTCAGGAATCTTGAGCGGACCGGGTCACGAAACCGGAGGAGGGCCGGCTATCGGGCGTTTTCGGTCTCGCAGCGACGAATCTGGGCGCGATAGACCAGCGCCTGACGGGGATCCACAGCCAAGCCCAGCTCGCCCCGTTCAGAGGCCTCGGCAAGCCGCTGCAGTGCCAGACGGTGGCGTCCGGCCGCGGCCATGCGGTAACAGCAGAGGGCCACGGCCGGGGCGTGCGGCAGGGCCGGGCCGGATTAGGATTGCCAAGAGAGCCAGTATTGGGCTTAGCT
>CAYLKO010000092.1:0-1585 GCA_964384525.1 uncultured Chromatiaceae bacterium | reverse complement strand
TCTTTCCTTTTTGTGTTTTTTTGTTTGTGTTTTTTTTTTTTTTTTTGTGAATATATTATGGGTAAGCGTTGCTAGGCTTGGGAGAGGGGTGTGGTGCGTGCTGGCTGCAGTGCCGGGGCGGGCTGCTGGGGCGGGCCGGTGGCGGATTGCCAGGCGAGCCAGTATTGGGCTTCGCTGACATCCTGGGCGGCAGCCGAGCGGATCAGCGGGATGGCGACATCCGGCTGCCAGTTGCCGGCGAGACCCAGCGAAAACAGTGCCAGCTCGTAGGTTGAATCGGCATCACCAGCGTTCGACTCCGCCGTACAGATCGACCGGACGCGTTCCAGTTCGACCTGATCCGGCGTGGCCTCCAGCAGCAGCGGATGGAGTAGTTGCCGGCAGTCGCCGGCCAGGGCCGGCAGCGATGCCATCAGGCTTGTGACGAGCAGGGTGGCGGGGATGAGTCGCGAGGGCATGAGCGGCATGTTACCAGTGTCGGACGCGACCGGTATCCAGGTGCACGAAGTCGGACTCCGGGTAGTAACCAACACCACCACGGGCGCACTGCAGCGCCGCGGCATGCAGGCGGGTGGTGGCGACACCCTGCAGCCGGACATCGATGGCCTGACCCTCGAGGTGCAGGCTCCGGTCCGAGACGCCACCCCGTTCCTGCGCCAGCATGGTGTTGGTCGTCTTCGACCGGAAGGCCGAGATGATCTCGAAGCATCCCGGCGCCGGCGTTGCCCCGGTGGCTGGCGCCAGCACCGCAGTCCGGACCTCTACCAGCAGATCAAGCAGGGCCGGGTCGATGCGGTGGACCTCGCCGGTGCGAAAATCACGACACAGGTGGTCGATTTGCGCAAGACTCTGCGGCAGATACGCCCCGGCGTCGAAATACACGATATCCAGGCTCTCGCCCGTGTGGGTGTGCTGAAAGGCCAGGCGGCGGGAGGCAGGGCCCGCCCGGCTGCCGGCAGCAAAGGCCAGGGTTGCTGTCGTCAACAGGAGTTGGCGTCTGCTAAGCCGATGTGACATCGGTCGGTATAATGCACCATCCAGCCAGCTTCACTGCCACGGGCTCCCGCAGCATTCAAAGGTAATCGCATGACGACCGTTCGAATCACGTGCCGACTGGTGGCCCTGGCGGCGGCTGCCCTGTTTCTGACCAGCTGCGGCGGCAATGAGGCTGTCGACAATGATGTGGCCTTCCGCTTCATTCAGGCCTCACCCGACTCGCCGATGGTGAATTTCCAGGTTGACCAGGTCGCATTGCGTTCAGGCATTCCCTACAAGGGGGGTACCGGTTTCACCATCGTCACGCCGCGCACCTACGATTTTTCGGTCGAGGCCCTCCTTGCCGGCGCCAACCAGACCATCGTCGATGCGTCACGGATGGTGCTGGATGGCGGCCGGGAATACACGCTGATCATGATCGGCAAGGATGAGACCGACACCGTGCAGTCATTGATCTTCAGCAATGCAACGGAAAGCATTCCGGCCGGCCAGGTCCGGTTGCAGCTGGTCCACGCAGCTCCCGATCAGCCGGCCCTGGACGGCTACCTGACCAAACCCGGGGATCTCCTGGCGCCGGAAACGCCCATCG
>CAYLKO010000091.1:0-4632 GCA_964384525.1 uncultured Chromatiaceae bacterium | reverse complement strand
GAGCCATGACTGGCGTCATCAGCATGGACGACACAGCCAGAACACCGGCGATCAAGCCGGAAAAAGACAGTTTTCGCATAACGCACTCCCGCAACAACGGGCGCATCATAACCGAATTGGAATCAGCGATTGATCGCGTGCAGGGCGCGTCGATCAACGGCCAGCGCCGCTTCGTGTATCGCCTCGGTCAGCGTGGGATGGGCATGAATGGTGCGCTGCAGATCCTCGGCACTGGCCTCGAACTCCATGGCCACCACGGCTTCACCGATCAGCTCACCGGCCATCGGTCCGACAACATGCACGCCGAGAATGCGATCGGTGGCGACATCTGCCAGGACCTTGACCAGACCTGCGGCCTGCTCCATCGCCCGGGCACGACCGCTGGCCGCAAAATTGAAGGTGCCGGTCTTGTACTCGACACGCGCCTCCTTCAACTCTTCCTCGGTCCGGCCAACCCAGGCAATCTCGGGCGCGGTGTAAATCACGCTGGGAATGACCCCGTAATTCATGTGCCCGGCACGACCGGCGATGAGGTCGGCAACCATCACGCCTTCCTCGGAGCCCTTGTGCGCCAGCATGGGGCCACGCACCACATCACCCACCGCCCACACGTTCGGTGCGGCTGTCCGGCACTCGTCATCGACGGCGATGAAACCGCGTTCATCCAGGGTGATGCCGGCCAGCGGGTCGAGCAGATCATGCGTATTGGGACGCCGGCCCACGGCGACTATCAGTTTGTCGACCTCCAGGGAATGATGGCCACGCTCGTCGTCGTAGGTGAGCGTCACTCCGGTGGCACCCCGCTCGACTGCCGTCACCTTGGCGCCGAGCCGGATATCGAGCCCCTGTTTCTTGAACTGGCGTTGGGCTTCCTTGGCAATCTGCCCATCGGCCAGGGCGAGAAACCGATCCACCGCTTCGAGCACCGTCACCTGGGCGCCCAGCCGGCTCCAGACACTGCCGAGTTCCAGCCCGATCACGCCACCGCCAATGACGCCGAGCCTGCCCGGCACCGCAGCCAGATCCAGGGCACCCCAGGAATCGAGGATGAACTCACCATCGAAGCGGGCGAATGGCAATTCGATCGGCGTGGAGCCCGTGGCCAGCACCACGTGCTGTGCCTCCAGCAGCTCGGGCTTGCCGCCGTGAGGCGTGAAGCGCACCTTGTTGCCGGGCAACAGATGACCGGTGCCGAACAATCCCGTGACCCCGTTTGCCTTGAACAGGCTCTGGATGCCGCCGGTGAACTGCTTGACGATCCCCGCCTTGCGCGCCTGCATGGCCTTGAGATCGAGCTCGGGCGGGTTGATGCGTATGCCGTGGCCGGCAAACTCGGTTGCCGCCCGGTGAAACAGCTCCGAAGACTCGAGCAATACCTTGGACGGTATGCAGCCGGCATTCAGACAGGTGCCACCGAAGGCGGGAACACCATCGCGACCCTGCCAGGCATCGATGCAGGCCACGTGCAGCCCGTTCTGTGCGGCACGGATGGCGCCCACGTAACCGGCCGGGCCACCACCGATGACGACGACATCATATTTGTTTCCGCCCACCGGTGTGCGGCGGGCCACGACTCAATCCCCCAGCATCTGTCGGGCGGGATCCTCGAGCGTTTCTTTCATCGCCACGAGAAACTGCACGGCTTCACGCCCATCGATGATGCGGTGATCGTAGGTCAACGCCACATACATCACCGGCCGGGCCACGACCTGGCCAGCCACGACCACCGGCCTTTCCTGAATCTTGTGCATGCCAAGAATGCCGCTCTGGGGTGGGTTAAGAATCGGGGTGGACAGCAGCGAGCCGAAGACCCCGCCGTTCGTGATGGTGAACGTGCCGCCGGTCAGATCTTCCATGCTGAGGGCACCGTCGCGAGCCTTGCGGCCAAACTCGTTGATCGCCGACTCGATACCCGGAAATCCCAATTGATCCGCATCCCGCACGACCGGCACGACGAGGCCACGATCGGTGGAGACGGCGATGCCGATGTCGTAGTAGTCGTGATAAACGGTGTCGTTGCCTTCGATCGAGGCATTGACGGCCGGGTAGCGTCGCAGCGCCTCGATGGCGGCCTTGACGAAAAAGCCCATGAACCCGAGACGGACACCGTGTTGTTTCTCGAAGGCTTCCTTGTAGCGGCTGCGCAGCTCCAGCACGGCCGACAGATCCACTTCATTGAAGGTGGTGAGCATGGCGGCGTTGTGCTGGGCCTCGACCATCCGCTCGGCGATCCGCGCCCGCAAGCGGGACATCGGCACCCGCCGCTCGCCTCGCCTGCCGACTGCCTGGCTGGCAACGGAGCTGGCAACGGGGCTGGCTGCAGGACTGCTGACCGGCCGTACCGGGGCCGCCGCTTCCGCTGCCTTCACGACATCCGCCTTGAGAATCCGACCTTCGGGACCCGTCCCCTGGACGGTCGCCGGATCCACGCCTTTTTCCTGCAGGGCGCGGCGCGCAGCGGGACCGGTCCTGCCGGCATTGCGACCCGGGCCTGCGGCCGGCGCAGCCTGCTTTGCCGCTGGCGGAGCAGCCGGGGCTGAGGCTGGGGCCGGAACCGGGGCCGTGCTCGCGACATCCGCACCCGCCTCGTCCAGCACCGCCAGCAGTTGCCCGCTGGTAACCGTCGTGCCTCCCTGGATCCGGATTTCCTTGAGAACGCCGCGTATCGGGGATGGCACCTCGAGGACCACCTTGTCGGTTTCGAGGTCGGCGAGATTCTCATCGCGCTCGACAACATCACCGGGCGACTTGTGCCAGGCCACGAGCGTGGCATCCGCCACGGATTCAGGAAGACGGGGCACTTTGACTTCAATACTCATTTACGGTCACCAATCTGCCGGTGCTCACCAAATCTACCGGACTTCAGCGGATAGTGCTGCCTCGACCAGTGCTTGCTGCTGCTGGACATGGAGCTGGAAAATTCCCGGCGCCGGCGCTGCAGCCCCGGCACGCCCGGCATAGAATACCTCTTTGCCCTCCGGCAGCGGTCGCTGCAGCTGATGGCGGATCTGATACCAGGCGCCCTGGTTCTGGGGCTCCTCCTGACACCAGACGATTTCATGCGCCGCCGGATAGTGCGCCATCGCAGCCGCGTATTCGTCGGCGGGGAACGGGTACAGCTGTTCGATCCGCACCAGAGCCACATCCACCATGGACTTGGCCCGGCGGGCTTCCAGCAGGTCGAAATACACCTTGCCGCTGCAGAATACGATGCGCCGGACACCCCGTGGATCCAGCTCATCCACTTCCGGAATGATCGTCTGGAAATGGCCGGTCCGCAGATCTTCCAGTGGCGAACTCGACAACCGGTGGCGCAACAAGCTCTTCGGCGTCATCACGATCAGCGGTTTGCGCAAGGGCCGCAGCATCTGCCGCCGCAACATGTGGAACATCTGCGCCGGCGTCGAAGGTATGCACACCTGCATGTTCAGTTCGGCGCACAACTGCAGGAAGCGCTCAAGCCGGGCCGACGAGTGTTCCGGGCCCTGCCCTTCCTGGCCATGCGGCAGAAACAGGGTCAGCCCGCACAACCGGCCCCATTTGGCCTCGCCGGAGCTGATGAACTGGTCGATGACCACCTGGGCGCCATTGGCAAAATCGCCAAACTGCCCCTCCCAGATGACCAGCGCATCGGGATCGGTCGTCGAGAAGCCATATTCAAAACCGAGAACCGCCAGCTCGGACAGCAGGGAATCGGTAACCGTGAACGAATCACGACTCGCGCCGGAAAGGTTGTCGAGTGGCGTGAAGGTCTGGTCCGTCTGTTGATCATGCAGGACGCAGTGACGGTGAAAGAAGGTTCCACGACCACTGTCCTGACCGGTCAGGCGCACACGCAGGCCGTCGCGGATCAGGCTTCCATAGGCCATCAATTCCGCAAAGCCCCAGTCCATCGGAATTTCACCCGCAGCCATCCGTTCCCGATCGGCAATGATCCTGGCTACGCGCGGATGCACGGTAAAGGCAGCCGGCACGGTATTGATGTCCCGGGCGAGTCCGGCAATGGTCTCCGCATCGATGGCCGTCCGGGCCACTTCGTTCCAGTCGCCTTTTTCGTAACGACTCCAGTCGACGGTGTATTCATTACCGATCATGCCCAGCGTTGTCTGCGGCAACGGCTGGCCGGACTCCACGCGCTGACGATAGTCCTCGTTCAGCCGCTCGGCCTCCGGCGCATCCACGATGCCCTTTTCGCGAAGCGTCCGGGCATACAGCTGGCGGGTGGTCGGGTGCTTGCGGATCACGCCGTACATCTTCGGCTGGGTGGCAGCCGGCTCATCCGCTTCGTTATGGCCGTGCCGGCGATAGCAGACGAGGTCGATCACGACATCCTTGCGGAAGGTCTGGCGATATTCGAGCGCCAGGCGGGTGACGAACACCACGGCTTCCGGGTCATCGCCATTCACGTGAAAAACCGGCGCCTCGATCATCCGGGCAATGGCGCTGCAGTAATGGGTGGAGCGCGCATCCCGCGGATCACTGATGGTAAAGCCCACCTGATTGTTGATCACGACATGCAGGGTGCCGCCGGTCTTGAAGCCGCGCGCCTGCGACATCTGGAAGGTCTCGGCGACCACGCCCTGGGCGGCGAAAGCTGCATCGCCATGAATCAGCACCGGCAGAATCTCGTTG
>CAYLKO010000090.1:0-4886 GCA_964384525.1 uncultured Chromatiaceae bacterium | reverse complement strand
GTTGTTCTTCTTGTTCTTGTTGATCTTCTACGTCTTTTGCTTGTTCGGCGTGCCTGCCGGCATCGACGGCCTGGTGCACCTCTCGGACATCTCCTGGGATGTTGCCGGCGAAGAAGCCGTGCACAACTACAAGAAGGGTGAGGATGTCGACACCGTCGTGCTCGCCATCGACCCGGAGCGCGAGCGCATTTCCCTCGGCATCAAGCAGCTGGATCAGGATCCGTTCTCCCGGTTCCTCGCGGACAACCCCAAGGGCACGATCATGAAGGGCATCGTCTCGGAAGTGGATGCCCGGGGTGCCGTGGTGGATCTTGAAGGTGGCATCAAGGGCCAGCTGCGCGCCAGCGACCTGTCCAGGGATCGCGTGGAAGACGCCCGGACGGTGCTCAAGGTGGGCGATGAAATCGAAGCCCGGTTCATGGGCCTCGATCGCAAGACCCGCACCGTTTCCCTGTCCGTCAAGGCCAAGGATGCGCAGGAGGAGGCCCAGGCTGTCGAGAACTATCGGTCTGATGGCTCCAGCAGCGGCGCCACGACGTTAGGGGAGCTCCTCAAGGAGCACATTTCCAACGCCAGCGACTCCTGACCGGAAGAGGCGGGCCAAAGGGGCGGACGGCAAGGGGACGCAGCAATGACGAAGTCGGAGTTGATAGAGGTACTGGCCCGCAAGCAGAAGCACCTGCCGACCAAGGATGTGGAGCTGGCGGTAAAGCATCTGCTCGATCTGATGAGCGATGCCCTGGCCAGTGGGCAGCGTATCGAAATCCGCGGCTTCGGCAGCTTCTCCCTGCACTTTCGCCCCCCGAGGATGGGCCGGAATCCCAAAACCGGGGACGCGGTTGCCCTGGCCGGGAAGTACGTTCCACACTTCAAGCCCGGCAAGGATCTGCGCGACAGGGTCAACGAGAACCGGCAGCTGCCGATACAGGATTGAGAATTAGCCGGGCCGGCAAGGAGGCCGTCTGATGATTCGCACTGTGCTGGCAGCGCTTCTGGTTGTCGTGTTCATGGGCTTGGCGGCCCTGTTTGCGGCGCTGAACCCGGGCCACATCTCGCTGGATCTGGCCTTCATGGCCGTCGACATGGAAAAGTCCCTGGCGCTGATCCTGGCCCTGACAGTCGGCTGGGTTTTCGGCATTGCCTGCGCCATGTTCGGCATGCTGCGTCTCGTCGCCCAGCGCCGGTCCTTGCGCAAGGCGCTCAGGCTGGCCGAACAGGAGGTTCAGGCCTTGCGCAGCCTGCCAGCGCAGGATGCCGACTGAATCCACCTTTCTCTTTGCGGGGCTCCTGTTCCTCGCGGCGGCCATGGGCTATGTCTTCGCCCGCTTCGGCGACGAGGATGAAGAAGAGGCTGCCGAGCGTTCGACCCGGGCGAGCCTCCTGCGCAGTTTCCGTTATCTCCTGAATGAGGATTCCGACCGTGCGGTCGATGTCTTCACCGATGCCGGCAACCTGACCGACGAGGCACTGGACACCCAGCTGGCGCTGGGCAGCCTCTTCCGGCGTCGGGGCGAGCTGGACCGGGCCATCCGCCTTCATCAGAACCTGCTGGATCGCTCATCGAGCTCCGTTGCACAACGGCAGGCCGCGGCCTTCGCGCTCGCTGAAGACTTTCTGAGTGCCGGTTTGTTTGACCGTGCCGAAGAGCTGCTGCTGCGGCTCCGCGATGCGCCGGACTACCGCCTCGCAGCGCTGCGACGCCTGATGCGCATCGCCGAGGTAACCAGTGACTGGGACCGGGCGGTGGATCTCTGCGGGGAACTGAACGGTGCGGAACCAGGCAGCGTGCCACCCGCACAGCTGGCGCATTACTACTGCGAACTCGCCGAGCACGCCCGGCAGCAGAAGGCACTGCCTGCGGCGCGGGAATTCCTGCAGCAAGCCCAGGCCATCCAGGTGGCCATGCCCCGCATCGCCCTGCTCGACGCGGATATCCATCGGGATGCTGGAGAAACCCAGGCAGCTGTTGCCGTCCTGGTCAGGCTGGGCAGGGCCCAGCCAACCCTGATCGGTGAGTTGCTGCCCCGACTGCTGGCCTATGGCAACAACCCGGGCGCGCAGCGCCTGGTTCTGGAGGCCCTGGCAGAACTGGCCAATGCACCCGAGGCCCGGCGGCACATGGCGCTGGAACTCATTCGCAATCCGGGTCTGGATGATCCGTCGATCATCCGGTTTCTGGCGACCTTGCTCCTGGAGCAACCGGAGATCCATCCGCTGGTGGTGCGCCATGGGCAAGCGGTGACTGATCCGATTGCCGAAGTCGAACGCTTGCGCCCGCTGTTGCGGACCTTGATCGGTTCCGGACAGCGATTCCAGTGCGGCAACTGCGGCTACCAGAGTGCAATGCTGCATTGGCAGTGTCCGGGCTGCCGATATTGGGACACCACCAAACCACTCGGTGATCTGCCCCTTTCCCGATGAAGTGAGGTGATTTCGCGCTTCAATATGCCGTGCCGCCCGCTCAGGATGTAAGCACTGCCTCAACTCGAATCGGGGCAGGCAGTTGGGAAAACATTCTGATGGTAGGAGAAAGTGATGCTGAGAGTCCTTTGCCTGGGGATCCTGATGGCCGGATCCATCATGGCCGAAGCCGGGCCAGTCGACATCAATTCGGCCGATGCGGCGACGATCGCGAAAGAACTCAATGGCGTTGGTGAAAGCCGGGCCAGGGCCATTGTCGAGTATCGGGAAAAGAATGGCCGCTTTGCCAATCCCGAAGATCTGCTGAAAGTCAGCGGGATTGGCCCGCAGGTCTTCAAGCTCAATCGGGATTACATCCGCACTGGTGCGACACCCAAGCCGGCACGCACCACGTCAGGCGATTCGGCCGCCGCACCTTGAGGCAAGCCGGGCGATGCGGCCGTCGCTCCGCTCCGGGGGCCGACCGCATCGTCCGGTGAACCCCTGATCCAGAGACGCAGGTGGCATCGGATTGCATGGGCTTTGGCTATGATGGCCCCCTTCATCCATCAGTGCCGGAGCCACCCGCATGCCGAATCCTGTCCGTACTGCCGTATTTCCAGTTGCCGGTCGTGGCACCCGCTTTTTGCCGGCGACCAAGGCCATGCCGAAGGAAATGCTGCCGGTCGTGGACAAGCCCCTGGTCCAGTACGCGGTGGAGGAAGCCCTGCAGGCTGGGGTCACGCGGCTGGTCTTCGTTACCGGCAGCAGCAAACGCGCCATTGAAGATCATTTTGATCGCGACCCCGAGCTCGAGCGTGCCCTGAACAGCAGTGGCAAGCAGGATCTGCTGGATGTCGTCCGCGCCATCCTGCCGAGTGGTGTTTCCTGCGTATACATTCGCCAGGGCGAGCCGCTGGGGCTGGGGCATGCGGTGCTGTGCGCCCGGCCTGCCGTGGGGGATGAGCCCTTTTACGTGCACCTGCCGGATGACCTCATCCGGGCCGAAACCGGTTGCCTGTCCCAGCTGGGTCAGCACCATGCCCGCCATGGCACCAGCGTGATCGCCGTGCAGGAGGTGCCGGCCAACCGCACCCGCGACTACGGCATCGTGGCCGTGGACGAGCACAATCAACTCAAACAGATTGTGGAAAAGCCGGCGCCGGAGGTGGCTCCCTCCCGACTGGCTGTTGTCGGCCGGTATCTGCTCACACCAGCCATCTTTGACCTGCTGGAATCCACCGGCCGGGGTGCCGGTGGCGAAATCCAGCTGACTGATGGCATTGCCAGGCTGCTGCAGACCGAAGCCGTTTTTGCCCTGCCGTTTACCGGCCACCGTTACGACTGCGGCAGCAAACTGGGCTACATCGAAGCCACCGTGGACTACGCGCTGGCCGATCCCGACCTCGCAGCGCCCTTGCGCGAGCATCTGAAGAGCCTGCAATAACGGGCACATCAGGTCTGGCGCAAATGCCGGGGGGGAGCACATCCGTGATGGAAATGGTGATTCATCAACGCCGGCGGAGTCTCGGCGGTGGTCTGGAAGTCGGGCGGGTATTGCCCTTCGCCAAACGGCGCATGGTCGGGCCCTTCGTGTTCTTCGATCACATGGGGCCACTCGACATGCCTCCCGGCGTGCCGGCCTCGGTCGACGTGCGGCCACACCCGCATATCGGCCTCTCCACGGTGACCTACCTCTTTGCCGGGGAAATGATGCACCGGGACAGCGTCGGTTCACAGGTGGCGATCCGTCCACACGAGGTGAACTGGATGACGGCCGGTTCCGGCATCACCCACAGCGAGAGATTTGAGAAGGCCAGGGCTGTGGGTGACCACCTGCACGGTATTCAGGCCTGGGTGGCCCTGCCGAAGGCGGATGAGGAAACCACCCCCTCATTTTCACACCATGAAGGCACGGACCTGCCGCGATGGAACGAAGGAGGGGTGGACGGAACACTGATTGCCGGCAACGCCTATGGCCTGTCCGCCGGCGTGCGCACGCACTCACCGCTGTTCTACGCTCATCTCGACATGGCGGCAGGCGCCACTGCCGAAGTCCCTGCCGGGCATGCTGAACGGGCGGTCTACATTGCCACCGGTGCACTGGATCTCGACGGCCACCATCATGCGGCGGGATCAATGCTGGTCCTGGCCCGGGCGGCGTCGCGCATCCAGGCCGTTGAACACTCAACCGTGATGGTGCTGGGCGGTGAGCCGCTCGGCGAGCGGCATCTCTACTGGAACTTTGTGTCCTCCTCGAAGGAGCGGCTGGCACAGGCGGCGGCAGACTGGAAAGCCGGTCGCATGAAGCTGCCGGATGCCGACAACCAGGAGTTCATCCCGTTGCCGGATGAACCCGCGCCACCAGCGCCCGCGATGTCATAGTTTCATCTCGCCCATGGCCCGCAGCATCCCGGCGTGGGGAGCCTCTGCACTCCGTGGCCCGCGGCATCCCGGCGGGAAATCTTGTCCGCCTGCGGTACGGT
>CAYLKO010000089.1:0-5433 GCA_964384525.1 uncultured Chromatiaceae bacterium | reverse complement strand
GCGAATGTCGGGGGTTCGATCCCCTCAGCACCCACCAGCAATTTAGATTGCTGGTAAAACATCTCGCATGATTTCCAAAACAAGAGTACTACTAGGAGTGGTAGTTCTGTTGGTTAGAATACCGGCCTGTCACGCCGGGGGTCGCGTGTTCGAGTCCCGTCCACTCCGCCACCAACCGTAACGCGCAAGTCGATGCTGCAAAATATCCGGGAGAAGCTTCAAGGCTGGGTCGCCATTGCAATGCTCCTGCTCATTGCAGTGCCGCTTGCGCTGACTTTCGTCGGCGGGGATTTCACCATCTCCGGTTCCGGCTACGCCGCCAGGGTCAATGGCGAGGAAATTCCCCAGGTCGAGTTCCAGCGGGTATATCAGAACCGCCTGATTGCCGAGCAGCAGGCCTCCGGTGGCAACGTGTCTCCGGCAGCCCAGGAGCAGCTCAAAAGACAAACCCTTGATGGCATGGTCCTGAATCGTGTCGTGACCCAGTACGTTCACGACGGCGGTTTCCGGATCAGCCCGGCCCAGGTCATCGAGCAGGTGCAAAGCCTGCCGATCTTCCAGGTCGGCGGCCAGTTTTCCAAAGCCGCCTACGATGCCACGCTTGCCTCGCAAGGCATCAGCCCGACGGCATTCGAGCGCGAGCAGCAGGACACGCTGGCCATCCGCCAGTTGCAGGACGGCCTGGGGGAGAGCGCCTTTTTCACGCCGCAGGAATACCGGCGCATGATTGCGCTCGATCTGCAGCGCCGTGATGTGGCCTACGCGATTCTCGATCCACAGGCGCTTGGCGCCGGCATCAAGATCAGCGACGAAGAAGTGCAGGCTTACTATGCGGCCAACGGCAGCCAGTTCCAGACGCCCGAGTCGGTTGACCTGGAATACCTGGAAGTCGATCTGGCCAACATGGCGCGCAACTATGTTCCCGATGAGGCCGCATTGCGTGCAGCCTACGAAGCCGATCCAACCCGATTCCGCTCTGCGGAAGAACGCCATGCCCGGCATATCCTCATCACGCCCGGCAAGGACCGGGATGATGCTGCCGCCAGGGCCCTGGCTGAGGATATCGAAAAACAGCTCCGTGCCGGCGCCGATTTTGCCCAGCTCGCGACCAAATATTCCGACGATTCCGGATCAGCAGCCAAGGGCGGCGATCTGGGCTTTGCCGGGCAGGGAACCTATGCCACGGCCTTTGAAGACGCCCTGTGGGCCTTGAAGCCGGGCGAGACCTCCCAGCCGGTCAAGACCGAATTCGGCTATCACATCATTCATCTGGACGCCGTACGGGCCGGTGCCGAGCGCAGTTTCGACGCGGTCCGTGCAGAGCTGTCCGACGAGCTGAGCAAGAAGAAGGCTGCCGACGAATTTTATGCGCTGGCGGAACACCTCGATGATCTGGCATTGGAAAATCCGACATCGCTGGATCCGGTAGCGAAAGCCACCGGTCTCGCCATTCATCGCATGGCGGGCTTCAGCCGGACCAATACCGGCTCGTTTGGCGACCATGCCAGCTTCACGAATGCGGTTTTTTCTCCGGGCGTCCTGGAGGGCAGTGAAAACACCCCACTCATCGAACTGGATGAAACCCATGCGGTGGTGGCCCGGGTTGGTCAGTATCGGCCGGCTGCACCGAAGCCATTGGCAGACGTCCGTGAGGAAATCGTGACTCGCCTGCGAGCCGAGCACGCCAGTGCCGATGCCAGGGCCCGGGGTGTAGCGATCGTGAAGAAGGTCAAGGCGGGTGAAACGCTGGTCGCGGCTGTCGATGCAGCTGGTCTGAAGCTGATCGAGGCCGGCCCGTTGACCCGGCGCAGCCCGACTGTCCCGGCTGATCTGCTCATGGCGGTTTTTCGTGCACCCGCACCGGACAAGGCCCCCGTGATCGACGGCACGGCATTGGGTGACGGGGGTTATGCGATTTTCGAGCTGCGTGCGGTATTGCCTGGCACGCCGGAAGATATTCCGCAGGATCAGCGCGACCAGCGCAAGCAGGCCTTGGCGCAACGCGCAGCGCTGGCGGAAGTCGGGGCCCTGGCAGCGGATTTGCGTGACACAGCCAAGGTCGTGGTGGCTCCGGATCTGTTCAAGGCCGACGACGAAGGCTAGCCACCGTTATCGGCCACCGGCATCGGCAGTTACAGGTTCATCCCGACCTGACTGTAGCCACCGTCAACATAAAGAATTTCACCGGTGATGCCGGCTGCCAGATCCGAGCACAGGAATGCGGCGGCGTTGCCGACATCGTCGATGGTGACGTTGCGACGGATCGGTGTCTGTGTCGAGACGCGCTCCAGCATGGTTCTGAATCCGGAGATGCCCGCCGCCGCCAGCGTCTTGATCGGGCCGGCCGATATGCCGTTGACCCGGGTGCCGCTGGCGCCCAGCTCCGCCGCCATGAAGCGCACATTGGCTTCCAGGCTGGCCTTGGCCGGGCCCATGACATTGTAGTTGGGTATGGCGCGGACGGCGCCGAGGTAGCTCAAGGTCAGCAGGGCTGAATCGGGCGACAACAAGGCCCGCCCGTGCTTGGCCAGCGCGGCGAAACTGTAGCTGCTGATGTCGTGCGCAATCCGGAAGCCCTCGCGGGTCACGGAATCGAGATAGTTGCCGGCAAGCTGGTCGCGCGGGGCAAAGGCAACGGCATGCACAATGATGTCGATCGTGTCCCAGCTCGCCCCCAGGGCGGCATACATTCCCGTGATCTCGTCATCGCTGGCGACATCCATCGGCAGGCAGATGGATGAGCCCAGGCTGGAGGCCAGCTCAAGCACCCGGTCGGCCAGCCGCTCGCCCTGGTAGGCGAACGCAAGGCTGGCGCCTTCGCGGTTCATGGCCTTGGCGATGCCCCAGGCGATCGACCGGTCGCTGGCGACACCAACAATCAATGCACGTTTGCCAGCAAGGAAACCCATGCGTCTTGTACTCCACCGCGTGATGACGGCGGCCATTGTAAGTCGGGCGGCCACACCCGGGTTAAATTTGAAGGCTAATATAGCCACATGGCGTTGATCTGGCTTGAATCGGGGATTGGTCCGGCCCTGCTCCAGGAGGAGTCGTTGCAGGTTGCCGGCGCATTCGAGAGCATTTTCGGCGACCAGCTCCTGCAGATCGGCGTCTGGGGGGACTCCGGCCTGTTCCGGCGTTTTGCCCGTACGCGGCGCTATGCCGTCGTGTCGGCGGAGTGTGGTCCGGGAGTCGATTTCGTGAGCGCCCTGGATGATCTGGCGGTTGCCGATGGCTCCATCGATGCGGTTTTCCTGCCGCACATTCTCGAGACCGCCAAACAGCCGCACGCGGTACTGCGCGAGGTTGATCGCATCCTGCGGCCGGATGGACGCGTGGTGGTGACCGGCTTCAACGCCTGGGGGTGGTGGGGTGTGCGCCACCATCTGTCGCGCGGGAAATTTCCGGCCGGCGTACGTCGCATGGTGTCGGAGTCCAGGGTGCGCGACTGGTTGCAGCTGCTGGAATTCAGTGCAGAGCCAGCCCAGTTCCACTTTGTCGCGCCGCCCCTGTATGGCGCACGACGACGGGCCGTTACGCCCTTGCCGGCCCGTCGCTGGCATCCGTTTGCCGTTTGCTACCTGCTGGTTGCGCGCCGTGACGTGTACACGGTCACACCCATCCGGCCGGCGATGCCCCGCCGCACACAGCTCGTTGGCGGACTCATCAATCCGACCACGCGGAACGCCGCTTGAGCGTCGTGGAGCTGTATACCGATGGCGCGTGCCGCGGCAATCCGGGACCCGGTGGCTGGGGCGCATTGCTGCGCGCCAATGGCCGGGAACGCGAACTCTCGGGTGGTGATCCGGCCACCACGAACAATCGCATGGAGCTCATGGCGGCCATCGAGGGATTGCTGGCCCTGCGCCGTTCCTGCGAGGTCGATATCTACACGGACTCGGAATACCTGCGGCGCGGGATCACCGAATGGCTGCCGAAATGGAAGGCATCGGGCTGGCGTACCGCTGCGCGCAAGCCGGTGAAGAACGCCGACCTCTGGCGGCGCCTCGACGAAGCGACTGCCGGCCATCAGCTGCGATGGCATTGGGTCAAGGGTCATTCCGGCCACGTCGACAACGAGCGGGCCGATCAGCTCGCCAACCGCGGACTCGACGCTATACTCGCCGGACCTTTGCCGACCGGCAACGCTGCTGACTGACGCATGCGCCAAATCATACTTGACACTGAAACCACCGGGCTGGAAGTCGAAAAGGGCCACCGCATCATCGAGATCGGCTGTGTCGAGCTGGTCAATCGACGCCGCACCAACCGCACCTTGCATCACTATCTGCAGCCGGATCGCGAGATCGATCCCGGCGCCCAGGAAGTGCATGGCATCTCCGCCGCCATGCTGGCGGGCAAACCACGCTTTGCCGATATCGGCGCTGAATTCCTGGCCTTTGTTGACGGTGCCGAACTGGTCATCCACAACGCCGATTTCGACCTGGGTTTCTTGAACGCGGAAATCACCCGGGCCGGCTTGTGGCCGGGGGGCAAGCCGCCTCCCACCCGGCTCGCCGCGCTATGCCCCGTCGTGGATACCCTGGCGCTGGCGCGCCGCCTGCATCCGGGGCAGCGCAACTCGCTCGATGCATTGTGCCGGCGCTATGCCATCGACAACACCGGGCGCGACCTGCATGGCGCACTGCTGGACGCCCAATTGCTGGCCGACGTCTACCTGGCCATGACCGGTGGCCAGGCAACCCTGCTGCTGGATGATGCCTCCGGGCAGTCCAGCTCCCGTCGGTCTACAGTCACCGCCATCGTCCGCGATGGCATCCAGCTGAAGGTCATCCGGGCCACCGCCGCCGAACTCGCCGAGCATGCCGGTCAACTGGAACTGCTGGACAAGCACAGTGGCGGCAAGACGCTCTGGCGCCACTACCCACCGCCAACGGCATGAAAGTCCTTGGCATGAAATCCCCAGCATGAGTCCGACAACGATTCAACTGATCGGTGCTGGCTTGCTGGCGGTGGCCATCCTGCACACCTTCCTGGCCGGGTACTTCCAGCGACTGGCGCGCTCCCATCCAACCCACGCCGGGCTGTGGCATTTGCTGGGTGAAGTCGAAGTGGTGTTCGGCTTCTGGGCTGTGGTTCTGGCGGTGATGATGTTTGCCATCGACGGCCCCGGGGCCACGGTTGCCTACATCGATTCGCGCAATTTCACGGAGCCGATGTTCATTTTTGTCATCATGGTCATCGCCGGCACCCGGCCGATCCTGGAAACCGCGATGACCAGCGTGCGGCTGGTGGCGCACGCAGTGCCATTACCGGGCAGCATGGGCACTTACATCGTGGCGCTGATCCTGCTGCCGTTGCTGGGGTCGCTTATCACCGAGCCGGCCGCCAAGGCGCTAGCTGCACAGGTTCTGGCGGATAGTTTTTTCTCCCGCGGCAATTACACCCGCCTGAAATACGCGACCCTCGGGG
>CAYLKO010000088.1:0-5553 GCA_964384525.1 uncultured Chromatiaceae bacterium | reverse complement strand
GGGGGGGGGGTTGGGGGGGTGGGTTGTGTGGGGGGTGGGGTTTTGCGGGGGGGTGGGGGTGGCGTGGGGGGCGGCGGCGCGTCCGGGCGCTGGTGACACAAGCCATGTGGCAGCGCTGGTTGCAGAACCTGACGACAACGCACCTGGCGTTGCGGCGCTGCTTTCCGCCCGCAACGCTGGCGGCCATCGATGCGGCGATCACGGCATCGGAACGCCTGCATGGGGCGGAGATCCGCTGCGCCGTGGAAACCACATTGACGATGGGGCAGCTCGCCGGCGGCATCGATGCCCGGGCGCGTGCTGCCGAAGTCTTTGCCCAGCTGGGGGTGTGGGATACGGCCGCGAACAACGGCGTGCTGCTCTATATCCTGCTGGCTGAACACAAGATCGAGATCATCGCCGACCGGGGTTTCACGGAGCGGGTTGCCCCGGCCGATTGGCAGCTGATCTGCGACGACATGCAGAAGGCCTGCGCCACCGGCCGGTTTCGCGACGGCACCGTGACAGCGCTGCAACGGATCGGCGAAATTGCCCGGCGCCATTTCCCGGCCACGGCCACCAACCCGAACGAGTTGCCGGACCGGACCGTGCTGCTCTGAGTGGTTCTCTAAGCTGCGATGGCTGGCCGACTCAGTCGAGCACGTGCGACAACAACCCGTCCGCCAGCTTGGGCTCGAACCAGGTCGATTTCGGCGGCATGACTTCATTGGCGTCGGCCACGCGCATCAGGGCTTCGAGACTGGTCGGGAACAGGGCAAACGCCACCGCCATCTCGCCACTGTCCACACGCCGCTCGAGCTCGCCGAGGCCGCGGATGCCGCCGACAAAATCGATGCGCTTGTCCCGGCGCGGGTCGCCGATGCCCAGCACCGGCGCCAGCAGATGGTGCTGCAGCAGGCTGACGTCGAGGCTGGCCACCGGGTCGTCGGGGATCAGCTCCGGCGCGATCTCCAGCTGATGCCACTGACCGGCGAGATACATGCCGAACTGCCCGGGCCGTGCCGGTCGCACTTCGGTGGCTGCCGGCGTGATCGTGAACGACTGACCTGCCCGGGCCAGGAAGGCCTCGGGCGACAGGCCGTGCAGGTCATGCACCACGCGGTTGTAATCGAAGATCCGCATCTGGTCGTGGGGAAAGGCGACGCACAGAAAATAGTCGGCGGATGTTTCGCCGGTGGACTGGCGAGCCGCCGCCACGCGCGAGGCGGAAGCCGAGCGGTGGTGGCCGTCGGCGATGTACAGGGACTCCATCGCAGCGAAGATGTCGGTGACGGCCGCGATCACCCCGGGGTCGGTCATCACCCAGATCGTGTGGATCACGCCATCGTCGGCGGTCACGCGGCACGCAGGTTCAGCGCTGGTCTGCTGCGCGATGAGCTCTGCCAGCGCCGCGTTGCTGCGATAGGCCAGCAGCACGGGCCCGGTCTGGGCATTCAGGGCGGTGATCTGCCGGACGCGGTCATCTTCCTTGTCGGGCCGCGTGAACTCGTGTTTGCGGATCCGGTTGCGGTTGTATTCCGCCACACTGCCGATGCCGGCAATCCCGGTCTGTACATGGGCGCCCATCTGCAGCCGGTAAACATAGTAGTGAGCCTGTGCATCCCGTTGCAGGACCCCTTCATCGATCAGACGACGGAGGTTGTCGGCGCCCCTGGCATACACCGCGGGCGAGTACGGGTCGGTGCCGTCCGGCAGGTCGATTTCCGGTTTGGAGATGTGCAGGAAACTTGCCGGGCGATGCGCGGCCCGCTCGCGGGCCTCCAGCGTGTTCAACACATCGTAGGGCGGAGCGGCCACGGCGGCTGCCTGGCCGGGGGCCGGGCGCAGCGCCCGGAACGGCTTCATCAAGGTGTGGTGCATGCTAGATCAATCCCAGGATTTCAAAGGCGGCGCGTTCGCCGGATTCCATGGCGCCTTCCATGCCACGGTTGGCGGCCGCCGTGTGTTCGCCGCAGAAATGAATGCGGCCATGTGCATTGCCGACGACGCTGGCAAAGGCGCTGACCTGGCCCGGCGCCCACACGGCCCAGTCGCCGGCGGAGAACTGATCCCGATACCAGGACTGATAGGCCTTGGGCTCCACCTTGCCCCGGGCGGCCGGTCGCATCCGGTAGAAGTCCTCGAGGATCGCCGCCACGGCATCGGTGTGTTCCAGCGTATCCATCCACGTGGCGTGCCGCCCGCGGACCCAGATCGTGATGCTGTCCACGTCCTGCGGAGATTTCGGATTGCGCTCCGGCACCACCATGCCGGCAAGGCCATCGCTGAAAATTGCCGGCGTGCGGCCGTCATCTTCCCAGAACGGCTTTTTCACGATCAGGTGCAGGAGATTCATGGGTTGCGAAGCCAGCGTGTTGATCGCCTGGCCCTGCGCGCCCTTGACCAGTGGGTCGATATGGACGCGACGAAGCACCGATGTCGGCAGGGAGGAAATCACGTGATCGGCCTTGAAGACCGTCCCGTCGGCGCAGTGCACTTCGGCGCCCTTGTCGCCGGAGCGGATGGCCACCACGTTGCAGCCCAGCCGGACGGGGGTCTTCAGTCCGTTCGCCATGGCTTCGGGGATGGACTGGTTGCCGCCGACGGCGGTGTAGCCAAAGGTGTTGCCGCTGAGGCGGATCTGCATCACGGTGAAGGTGGCGCTGAACATCACCATCATGGCGGACACGTCGTCGGCGGTGGTGCCGTAGGCGGGATTGGTGTTCCAGCAGAGCTCGATGGTTTCTGCGGAAACGCCCAACCCCATCAACCACTGCCTGAGTGACACATCGTATTTCGCATTGGCCGGATCCAGCCACGCGTCGGTGGTCTTCAGCGGATTGTTCTTGCCGATGACGGGATTGAGATAGGACCACGGCAGGCTGTTCCTGGCGTCGGCCGGAAAGGGATTCTGCGGATGCGTGGGCCACTCCGCCGGCGTGATCAGCTTGCCGCCCAGCACCAGTTCCCGGTTCCGGTAGAAAGGCACCACCGGTGTGACGTCGATCATCCCTACCTTGAAACGCTTGCAGGCATCCAGCACGCGCGCATAGCCGGGGAACACCGTGGTGCCGCCGGATTCGGGGTTGCCGGGCAGGTCGCGTTGCGACATCACGCGCCCGCCGACGCGCTGGCGACCCTCGAGCACGAGGACATCCACTCCCTGTTCTTCAAGCAGCAGCGCCGCATTCAGGCCCGACAAGCCGGCACCGAGTATCAGCACCTTGCTGCGGTTCGTGGCTCGTGCCGGTCCGGCACCGAGGACGCCGGGCAAGGCGGCCGCAATTGGCAGGGCACCGAGGCCTCCCAGCACGGTTCGGCGGCTGACAGAAGTGGGTGAGGTCATGGGCTCATTCCTGATGGCAGAGGTTCCGGGATCGAGTGCGCCATGCTAACGCCACCGACGCCGTGACACGAAGTGGCGCTGTGCATTACCGTAAATTCACTACGTACCGCGGCGCCGATCTGCCACTCTTTGTCGCCCGTGGCATGCGGCAGCGCTGACGGGATGAGTTATCATCCGCTGCCGTCCACTTTCTGAAATCCAATCAGTACCACTTGCAGGGGATATCAATGAAGAGCCAACATCTGGCCATCGCAGCCATTGCTGCGCTTGCCTTGGGCGCCTGTTCCGGCCCGAAGGATGACGCCAAACCTGCCGCTGACGCAGCGGCACCCGCGGCATCGGCACCGGCCGCAGCCAGCGCCGACGCTGCCTCCGCCGATTGGGCGGCCAAGGAATTGCCCAGCCACATCATTCCGAATATTCCGGAAAGCGCCGAAGCCTATTACGCACCGGACAGCTACCACGTCATTGCCCAGACCCAGGATCCGAAGGCCCTGCGTCCGCCCAATGACAAGGCAGCCGGTGGCGCGCTGACCTGGATCTTCACGGACGACGGCAAGGAAAAGTGGGCGGTCAATGACCGTGGCCAGGATGCCTGCTCGTGGTTCTTCCCGGACCAGAAGCACATCGTCTGGACCTCCACCCGCGACCACATGGACATGCCGATCGGCAACTGGTCCGACGACACCGATTACCCCCAGGGCGCCGAACTCTATGTGTCGGACCTCAAGGGCGGTGACATCAAGCGCCTGACCAACAACAAATACTACGAAGCCGAAGTCACCGTGTCGCCCGACGGCAAGTGGATCATCTTTGCCCGGCAGATCGACGGCAACATGGACATCTGGCGCATGAAGGCCGATGGCACCGAAGAGAAGCAGCTGACCTTCACGCCGGACTGGCAGGAAGGCGCGCCGTATTTCCTCCCGGACAGCGAGACGATCATCTATCGCGCGTGGCAGGCCAGCGTCAAGGCCGACCTCGAGAAGCTCCGCAAGGAAACCGGCAAGCACAGCCAGACGCCGATGACCATCTTCACGATGAAGGTCGATGGTTCCAACGTCGTGCCGCGCACCTTCACCGACGACATGAACTGGGCCCCGTTCCCCGCGCCGGATGGCAAGCACTTCGTCTTCGTCCGCATCGACGACGGCAACAACTGGGATGTGTACCTGGGCGACCTGGCCGGTGTCGAAGCCCCGAAGCGCCTGACCTGGAACCCCAGCTTCGATGGGTTTCCGTCCATCTCGCCGGACGGCAAGAAGATGCTGTTCACGCGCAGCACGGGCGACAGGTTCATGTCTGATCTCTATACCTACGTGATGGATGTTTCCTCACTGAACATCGGTCCGGAGAACTACACGAGCGTACCGCCCACCTCCAACCCGCCCGCGGGCTGGAAGCTGCCGGAAGAAAAGGCGGTCACCAAGTAACACGTCAAACCGGGGAGTCGACCGTGAGTTACCCAACAGTCAGTATTCTCGGTTTGTTGCTCCTGGCGCCAGCGGCTCATGCAGAGCCGCCGGCGACTTCTCCCACGGCACCGCCGGTGGATCAGCGTGAGCTGCTAAGCCACATGGTGCCGATCCCCGTGGAGGCCGCCGAGGCCTACTGGGCGCCGGATTCCCGGCACCTGATCGCCCAGACGCGGGACCCGCAGGCCGTCAAGAGCGAGCAGGGCCGCAATGGCGCCCTGACCTGGATCTTCAGCGACGATGGCAAGGACTTCTGGCGCGTCAATGATCGCGGGCAGGATGCCTGTTCCTTCTTTTTTCCCGACGGCAAGTCAATCGTCTGGACCTCCACGCGCGACCATCTCGATCTGCCGGTGGGCAACTGGTCCGATTCGGACAATTACCCGCAGGGCGGCGAGTTGTATGTTTCCGACCTGCACGGCGGCAACATCAAGCGCCTGACCAACAACCAGTACTACGAAGCTGAAGTCTCGGTGTCGCCGGACGGCCAGTGGATCACCTTCGGCCGGCAGATCGACGGCAACATGGATCTCTGGGTGATGCGTGCCGATGGCACGGGTGAATTCCAGGTCACCCGCACGGCGGAGTGGCAGGAAGGCGCGCCCTTCTTCATGCCGGACAATGAGCACATCATTTTCCGCGCCTGGCGCGCCGCCGAGCGCGAGAAGATCAAGCCCACACCGATGACCATCTTCACGATCAAGCGCGATGGCACTGATCTACGCCGGCAAACATACGACGAGGGAATCAACT
>CAYLKO010000087.1:2993-5572 GCA_964384525.1 uncultured Chromatiaceae bacterium | reverse complement strand
GCTCGCGCTCTTCGTTGCCGCCCGAGAATCCGGCGCCGCCGCGCTGCCGGCCGACCGCATCGATCTCGTCGATGAAGATGATGCAGGGCGCATGCTTCTTGGCCTGCTCGAACATGTCGCGAACCCGGGATGCACCGACGCCCACGAACATCTCGACGAAATCCGAGCCCGAAATGGTGAAGAACGGCACCTTGGCTTCGCCGGCGATGGCCCGGGCCAGCAGGGTTTTGCCGGTGCCGGGGGATCCGACCATCAGGACGCCCTTCGGGATCTTGCCACCCAGACGCTGGAACTTGGCCGGATCCTTCAGGAAGTCCACGATCTCCGAGACCTCTTCCTTGGCCTCCTCGACACCCGCGACGTCGACGAAAGTAACCTTGACCTGGTCTTCACCCAGAAGGCGTGCACGGCTCTTCCCGAAGGACATGGCGCCGCGACCGCCGGCGCCACCCTGCATCTGGCGCATGAAGTACACCCAGACACCGATCAGCAGCAGTACCGGAAAGGAGTTCAGGAAGAGGCTGACGAGAAACGGCTGCCCCTTGGGCGCCGTGGCGCTGATCCGCACGTTGTGCTTCTTCAGGTCACCGATCAGGGCGGTGTTGTCGGTCTCGGGGCTGAGCGTGGAAAACGCCTCACCCGAGGAGCGGGATCCGCGGATCACATCGCCCTCGAACACGACCTGATTCACCTGGCCGCTGTCCACGAGATCGAGAAAATCGGAATACTCGATCGTATCCGGCTGTCGATTGCCGGATCCGAAGCTCTGGAACACCGCCAGCAACACGATGGCGATGACGATCCAGAGAATGATGTTCTTGGCCAGGTCATTCAGCACGGAAATTGGCCTCTAAGCGGCAGATACAAAGTGACTTTTTAGACCCTACTACAACCGGAAGTTTCTGGCTACCAGATATGTCTCCCGGTTTCCGGACCGCGACGCGGCAGGCTTTCGAAGGCGTACCGAACCGAACCGGGTTCGCACATTCTCCACGTATTCCTGAAAGCCCTCGCCCTGGAACAGCTTGATCACCAGATTGCCACCTGGACGCAGCACCTGGCCGGCAAAGTCAGCCGCCAGATCTGCCAGATGCATGGCCCGGGGCTGATCCACGACCCGGGTACCACTCATATTGGGGGCCATATCGGATAACACAAGGTCTACGCGGGCACCGTCGAGGGGCGCCAGCAGGGCCGCGAGGGTCTGCTCATCCCGGAAGTCGCCCTGCAGGATTTCCACACCGGGAATGGCGGCCATCGGCAGCAGATCGAGGGCAATGACGCGACCGGCGGCCCCGGCCGTTTCCGCGGCAAACTGGCTCCAGGCACCAGGTGCTGCGCCCAGATCGATCACGACCGAGCCCGGCTTCAGCAAGCGTTCACGTCCCTGCAGTTCCGAAAGCTTGAAGACCGCACGGGAACGCCACCCCTGCTCCCTTGCCTGCTTGACGAAGGGGTCGCGGGCCTGGCGGGCCTTCCAGCGCGAACTGGAGGATTTCCGACTCATGTTGCTGACTCGCGGATGGGGGCTGCCGTTATACTGCCGGGCAATGAACGATACGCCACAGACTCTCACCGAAAAGCAGAGAAAGCATCTGCGTGGATTGGCGCATGCCCTGGAACCGGTCGTGCGGATCGGCAATGCCGGCATCACCGCGCCGCTGCTGGCCGAGCTGGATGCGGCGCTCAGTCACCATGAGTTGATCAAGGTCAAGGTGGCGGCCGCCGACCGGGGCAGTCGGGATGCGGCGATCACCTCCCTTGCCGGGAGCAGCAGCGCCACCGTCATCACCCGCATCGGCAACGTAGCCGTGCTGTTCCGCCCTCTGCCATCCGGAAGCCGGCTGCTGGCCCCGAAGCCCGGCTGATCATCAGCCGGTCTCAGAGATATTCAACCTTCACGATTTCGAGATTCTTTTCACCGGCCGGCACGACGAAAGACGCCACATCGCCCTCGCTCTTGCCGATCAGCGCCCGGGCCAGTGGCGAGGTGATGGAGATCATGCCGAGTTTCATGTCGGCTTCGTACTCACCAACAATCTGGTACCGGCTGGCCGTGCCGTCGTCTTCATCGACCAGACTCACCGTGGCGCCGAAAACCACCCTGGCGCTGCCCACCATGCGCGCAACGTCGATGACTTCAGCATTGCCGAGCTGATTCTCCAGCTCCCGGATCCGGCCTTCGATGAAGCCCTGCTGCTCCTTGGCGGCATGATATTCGGCGTTTTCCTTCAGGTCGCCGTGCGCACGCGCTTCGGCAATGGCCTGGATGATTTGCGGTCGGGCTTCGGCCTTCAGCATCCGGATTTCTTCGCGCATGCGGGCTGCGCCGGCTTCGGTCAGCGGAATGCGGCTCATGACACGACTCCGGCGTGGAGGTCCTTCAGTCGGTTCACGCTGCTGTCTTCCATGTGATCCAGGGCATAGGTCGTGGCGAGGGCTGCCGGCATCGTCGTGTAGTAGGTCACCTTGCGGTGCACGGCCGCGCAGCGTATGGAATGCGAAAAACGAAAGGCCTGCATGAACTCGGAGGTTTTTACGATCAGGGACAATAAGTCGTTAATGAAAATGTAGAACAC
>CAYLKO010000087.1:0-2983 GCA_964384525.1 uncultured Chromatiaceae bacterium | reverse complement strand
CGGGGGTAGTTTCTTTTTGGGGGTGTTGGGTGGTTGTGTTATTGGCTCCCTCTTGCGGCCGCCCCTCGTTAACTTTGTTCACGCGCGGGCAGCCCACGCCGGCCTTCGCCAGTTCGGTGGCTGTTCCGCCGGTGGCGATGACGTCGAAGCCGCGATCGACCAGCAGTTGTCCCAGCTTGATGGCCGCCGGCTTGTCGCGATCGCGTACCGACAAGAATGCCGTACCGCGCCGGGGCAGGACCACGCCGGAGGCAATCTGCGCCTTGGCGTAGGCTTCCGCGAAGGTCTTGCCGGTGCCCATGACCTCGCCGGTCGATTTCATCTCCGGGCCGAGTATCGGATCTGCCTCGGGGAATTTCACGAAGGGAAATACGGCCTCTTTCACTGAAAAGTAAGCGGGTATGCGCTGCACCGTGGCGTCCTGGGCGGCAAGCGTGACATTCACCATGGTCTTCGCCGCCACCTTGGCGAGCGGCAAGCCGATGGCCTTCGAGACAAACGGCACAGTGCGCGATGCCCGTGGATTCACTTCCAGCAGATAGATGATGCCGTTCTGGATGGCGAACTGGGTGTTCATCAGGCCCACCACATTCAGCGCCTTCGCCAGTTGGGTGACCTGACTGATCAATTCCGCCTGCACCTCCTGGCTCAAGGTCACCGGTGGCAATGAACAGCTGGAATCGCCGGAATGCACCCCGGCCTGCTCGATGTGCTCCATGATGCCACCGACCAGGACATCGGTGCCGTCACTGACGATGTCGACATCCACTTCAACGGCGAGATCCAGAAAGCGGTCCAGCAACACCGGGCTCTCGTTCGAGACATTGACGGCATCCCGCATGTACAGCCGCAGGTCATCTTCCGTATGGACGACTTCCATCGCCCGGCCACCGAGCACGAATGACGGCCGGATCACCAGCGGGAAACCCACGTCCGCCGCCAGACGCACGGCCTCATCCGGCGTGCGGGCCGTGCAGTTCGGCGGCTGGCGCAGCCCCAGGCGCTGCACCAGGCCCTGGAAGAGCTCCCGGTCTTCGGCTATGTCGATGGACTCGGGGCTCGTGCCCACGATAGGGACACCGGCCCGTTCCAGCGCGCGCGCAAGCTTCAGGGGAGTCTGGCCACCAAACTGGACGATCACGCCCTTGGGGCGCTCCAGTTCGACGATTTCCATGACGTCTTCAAAGGTCAGCGGCTCGAAATACAGGCGGTCGGAGGTGTCGTAGTCGGTCGACACCGTCTCCGGGTTGCAGTTGACCATGATCGCCTCATAGCCGATTTCGCGCAGGGCGAAAGCCGCATGGACGCAGCAATAGTCGAACTCGATGCCCTGGCCGATGCGATTCGGCCCACCGCCCAGAATCACGATCTTGTCACGGTCGGTAGGCTTGGCCTCGCACTCCTCCTCATAGGTGGAATAGAGGTAGGTTGTGCTCGTGGCAAATTCCGCCGCACAGCTGTCGACGCGTTTGTAGACCGGACGCACGCCCGCCTTGAGGCGCGTCTGGCGCACGATGCTTTCCTTGATGCCCAGCAGTGCCGCCAGGCGACCATCGGAAAAGCCCTTGCGCTTGAGTGTCCGCAGGGTGTCGCCCTGGAGCAGGGGCATCCCGGTGGATTTCAGCCGGGCCTCCCACTCGATCAGGTCGGCGAGCTGGGCCAGAAACCACCGGTCTATGCCGCTCAGCCGGGCGATCTCGTCCAGCGACAGCCCGTGACGGAATGCATCACCCACATACAGGATCCGGTCGGCGCCCGGCATGGCCAGTTCGCGCCGCAGAAGATCCAGATCATCGTCATCCGGTTCCGCCGGCAGTTTCTCGTTGAGCCCGTTGATGCCCGTTTCGAGGCCACGCAGCGCCTTCTGCAGCGACTCCTGGAAGGTGCGGCCCATGGCCATCACCTCGCCCACCGACTTCATCTGCGTGGTCAGGCGGCCATTGGCGCCTGGAAATTTTTCAAAGGTGAAGCGCGGCACCTTGGTGACCACATAATCGATGGCCGGTTCGAACGACGCCGGTGTGGCGCCACCGGTGATGTCATTGCGCAGTTCATCGAGGGTGTAACCCACGGCCAGCTTGGCCGCGACCTTGGCGATCGGGAAGCCGGTGGCCTTGGAAGCGAGCGCCGACGAGCGCGACACGCGCGTATTCATTTCAATCACGATCATGCGGCCGTCTTCGGGGTTGACCGCAAACTGCACGTTGGAGCCGCCGGTGTCGACGCCGATCCGGCGCAGGACCGCAATGGAAGCATCGCGCATGCGCTGATACTCCTTGTCGGTCAGCGTCTGCGCCGGCGCCACGGTGATGGAGTCGCCGGTGTGCACGCCCATGGCGTCCACGTTCTCGATCGAGCAGATGATGATGCAGTTGTCCGCGGTGTCGCGGACAACTTCCATCTCGAATTCCTTCCAGCCGATCACGGATTCTTCAAGCAGAACCTCGGTGGTCGGTGAGAGATCCAGGCCATGGGCCACCATGACCTCGAATTCTTCCCGGTTGTAGGCAATGCCGCCGCCACTGCCACCGAGCGTGAACGACGGCCGGATGATGGTCGGAAAACCGACCATGGCCTGCACGGCCATGGCCTCTTCCAGGTTGTGGGCAACGCCGGCGTTGGCAACTTCCAGGCCGATCTCCTGCATGGCATTGCGGAACAGCTCACGGTTCTCGGCCGTATCGATGGCGGTCCGCGAGGCGCCGATCATCTCGACATTGAACTGGCTGAGAATGCCTTCGCGTTCCAGGTCCAGTGCGCAATTGAGCGCGGTCTGGCCGCCCATCGTCGGCAACAGGGCGTCCGGCCGCTCCTTTTCGATGATCCGGGCGACGGTCCGCCAGTTCACGGGCTCGATGTAGACGGCATCGGCCATTTCCGGGTCCGTCATGATCGTGGCCGGGTTCGAATTGACGAGGATGACCCTGAAGCCCTCCTCGCGCAGCGCCTTGCAGGCCTGCACGCCGGAGTAGTCGAACTCGCA
>CAYLKO010000086.1:0-5837 GCA_964384525.1 uncultured Chromatiaceae bacterium | reverse complement strand
GTCTGTGGCCGCGTAACTGGCGCCCAGTGAGTAACGCCAGGCATCACGAAAATCATCCGGTGTATTGATCAGGATCGAACCATCGGCCCGGTCGATCACCAGCTGTTGCCCGCTGTCCCAGCCGGTGTACTGCACGTCCGCCATCACCTGCCATCCGGGGCCGAGGTCATGCACCACCGAGAGGTTGGCAGCCTCCGGCACATCGAGTGCAACGCTCACCGGACCGTTGGCCAGCAGTCCGCCATTGACCAGAGCGGCAACCGATGCCCCGATGGGCTGCAGCGACGGCGGCAGGGGGCCGAGTGACGGGTTGTTGAAATTGGAGTGACCGTGCAGTTGGTAGTCGATCTTGGAGCGGTACTGCAGGCCAATGCGGGTTTCCGGCGTCAGCGTCAACAGTGCGCCGATATTCCAGCCCCACGCACTGTCGTGGCCCTTGACCCTGGCCGCCGCTTCCAGGTCCAACGCCGACGCGAGCAATGCCGGAACTGCCGCAGTCGGAATCCCGCCAGCGGCCACACCCTGCTCGACAGCCTGAATGATGGCGCCGGAATAGTTCACGCGGTTGGTGAACTCGGCGTTGATGTACTGCCAGTTGAGGCCAAAACCAACCGCGAGATGATCGTTCAACTTGAACGCGAGGGAAGGGTTGAGATTGACCGTTTCGACTTCGGATTTGATGGCCTGAAAGCGGCCGAGCCACGAGGTGTCGTAATCGGTTGTCAGGCCGAACGGGGCATTCACGCCGATGCCAAACCACCAGCGCTCGCTGAGTGGCACGGAAAGATACAAGGCGGGCACTGCCGCACAGGAAGCGGCGTTGCCACCATCACCGCCCAGTGGCTGGAGCGCAGCTGCTTGCGATTGGTCATTCAGGAACTTGATCGACGGGCAGATCAAGCTGGTGGCGGCCGCCGTCTGCAAGCCGGGCAGGCGAACCATTCCGGCAGGATTTGTATAGACGGTGGTGGCGTCCTGCGCAATGGCTGCTCCGCCGGCAAATGCATTGCCCATGCCACTGGCGCTTTGTTCCTGCAGGGCAAATCCGGCGCCGTAGGCAATCTGGAAGGAGGCGAGGGCGATCAACGCAATGCCTGCCGCCATCATGGTCGTGCGGAGCGAGCCGGGTTTGCTGGTTGTCATCGCACTGCCCTGATTCTGTCGGTTGTTGACAGGCAGTGTAGGAGCATTGGCGCGGCATTGTTATCTGGCTCCGCAGCATTGGCTGCGACCGTCGGCAGTGCTGATCGATTACTTCGCGGCGGGCAAATCCAGTGTCGTGCCGTTGTAGCGGGTCCAGATCTGGGTGCGACCAAGCAATGCAAAGCCGATGAACCCATGCACTTCGAGTTTGTCGTTGCCGGTCATTGTCATTTTGCAGCGGTAGGTGCGACCGGAATCCGGATCATAAATGGTGCCGCCTGACCAATGGCCGTCGCCGTCGTAGGACAGGTCGTGCACGATGGCCTGACCACGCAGCAGGGCGGAGCGTCGTGAGGCGTCCGGATTGTGCTCGTCGGTGCGCTCGGGTGCATTGCCGCCGACTATGCGTCCCTCGAGCTTGCCATCGGCGCCTATCGTGAGCTGGATGATGCCGTCCTTCGGTTCCGTCAGCCAGTTGCCGGTGATCGCCCTGGCGGTGGCATCCAGCACGGTGGCATCCGGAGCCGGCGAATCCGCCACGCCCTGATGGCTGGTGATCAGCCCGATGCAAAGCAGGATGCCGGCCCAGACGGGCTGGCTGCGTGACTTCATGGCTTGCTCCCGGTGTTCGTCACCAGTCCTCGAAATCCTCCAGGTCACGGGCCGTGCGCTTGCGCTCAAGGTAGTCTTCGAGCTTCTGGCGCGCACTGTGCACCTCTGGCTTGCGACCCCGATGCGATTCCGCTTCGAGTTCGGCAATGAGGTTTTCGACATTGATCTCGACGGATTGTTCACCGATGTTGTCGGATACGCCCTCGGCAATCCCGGTATCGCTTTCGCTTTCGAGCTGATCCCCGCCGTCGTCGTCGTCGACATTGGCTTCGACTTCGGCAAGGTTCGGTGATTGGGGCATCCCTGACGGTTTGGGGGTTGGGCCCCGGTGGGCCTTGGCTTGTACGGCTGCTTTGCGTGCCATCTGGTCAATCCTTATGTTGAAGGAGCAACGCCAACGCCGTTCTTATAATCACCTCTGCGCGTGAAAACAATCCCGGTTTCCACGTTTCGTGAACTGTTACCGGCAGTGACTGGTATGACCTATTTAACCAGTTGATTCAGTTCGAAAATGGGCATCAGGATGGCCAGCACGATGATCAGCACGATCACGCCCATCGTGACGATGAGTGCCGGCTCCAGAATGCCGAGCAGTGCGGCTATCAGGCCATCCATTTCCCGTTCCTGATTGACCGCCGCCCGCCCGAGCATGGTGTCGAGCTCACCACTGGCTTCACCGCTCGAGATCAGATGCACGCAGAGCGGTGGAAAATAGCCGCCGACGGCCAGCGATTTGCCGATCGGTGCGCCTTCCCGAACCCTTTCTGCGGCGCCTTCCACCGCTTCGCGCATGGGCACATTCGTGACCACGCCCGCCGAGATGCGCAAGGCTTCGAGCACCGGCACGCCGCTGCCGGTCAGGATGCTGAGGGTGCGGGTGAAGCGTGCGGTGTTGGAGCCGCGGACAAGCTTGGCAACCAGGGGTATGCGCAGCAGCAGTTTGTCCAGCCACCGGCGGGGACCCGGCTTGCGCAGCGCCCGACGCGCAGCGATCACGGCCACGACGATGCCGGCCAGCAGGAAAATGCCGTAGTCCCGCAGGAAATCACTGAGGGTGATCAGGAATACCGTGAGTCCCGGCAGCTCCTTGCCGGTATTGGAGAACACCCCGACGACCTTGGGAACGACGTAAACCAGCATGCCACTGACGATGAACAGGGCGAGCACCGTCAATACAATCGGATAGATCATCGCGTTCTGGATTTTCTGGCGCAGCACCTGCCGGCTTTCGGTGTAATCCGCCAGGCGCTCCAGTACGGCATCCAGATGGCCCGACTGTTCGCCGGCAGCAACCGTGGCCCGGTAAATCTCGGGGAATGCCTTCGGAAAATCACCGAAGCCGTCGGCCAGCGTGTGGCCCTCCATGACCTTGGATCGCACGCCGATCAGGACACTCTTGACGCGCGGTGTTTCCGTTTGCTCGGACACCGCCAGCAGCGCTTCCTCGAGTGGCAATGAGGATTGCACCAGCGTGGCAAGCTGGCGCGTGACTAGGGCGAGGTCGGTGGCCGACATGGTGGGGCGGATCGTGAATGACCGCTGGCGCGAGGCTTCACGCTCGGCGATTTCCGTCACCGTCAGTGGCAGCAACTGGCGTTCGCGCAGCACCTGGCGCACATGGCGTGCGGTGTCGCCTTCGAGGATGCCGCGGCTCTCCTTGCCGCTGGAATCCACCGCCGTGTATTCAAATGCACCCATCAGTCCTGATATTCAACCGTGTGGGGCATTCAGTCGGAGCGGGTGACGCGCAGAACCTCTTCCAGGGTCGTCACGCCGGCCAGCGCCTTGTGAAGGCCATCGTCGCGGATACTCGGGCCGCGGGTGCGCGCATAGCGTTCCAGCTCATGCTCGCCGGCACCGTCGTGGATCATGGTCCGGAACTCGTCATCGATGCTGACCAGTTCATAGATGCCGGTGCGACCGCGATAACCCGCGCCGCCCGCCTGCAACGCGGCCTCGTCGGCGCGATAAAGCAGCGGGGGGGTGGCGGGATCGACGCCCAGTGTGCGGCACTCGTAGTCCCGGGCGGGGTAGGCGCTCTTGATGGCAGGATCGAGCACTCTGACGAGTCGCTGGGCGAGCACGCCGATCAGGCTCGATGACAGCAGGAACGGTTCGACACCCATGTCCCTGAGCCGGGTCACGGCGCCGCCCGCGGTATTCGTATGCAGTGTGGATAAAACCAGGTGACCCGTAAGGCTCGCCTGCACGGCAATCTCCGCCGTTTCCAGGTCGCGGATCTCGCCCACCATGACCACGTCGGGATCCTGCCGCAGGATGGCCCGCAACCCGCGTGCAAAGGTCATGTCTGCCTTGGTGTTGACCTGCGACTGGCCGATGACGTCGATGTAGTACTCGATCGGGTCCTCGACCGTCATGATGTTGCGGGTGTTGTCGTTGATGCGCTCCAGGGCCGCGTACAGCGTCGTGGTCTTGCCGGAGCCGGTGGGGCCGGTGACCAGGATGATGCCATGGGGTTTGTGGATCAAGCCGTCGATGATGTCGTTGGTGGCCGAGTCCCTCCCGAGGTTTTCCAGTTCCAGGCGGCCGGCGTGTTTGTCCAGCAGACGCAATACAACGCGCTCGCCGTGTCCCGAGGGCATGGTGGACACGCGCACATCGACGGCCCGGCCGGCAATGCGCAGGGAAAACCGGCCGTCCTGCGGCAGGCGTTTTTCGGCAATGTCGAGCTTCGACATGACCTTGATGCGGGATACGACCAGCGGTGCGACGGCCCGGCGTGATTGCAGGACCTCGCGCAGGATGCCGTCCACCCGAAAGCGCACCACGAGCCGGTTTTCAAAGGGCTCGATGTGGATGTCGGAGGCGTTCTCCTTCACGGCGGAGGTGAGCAGGGCGTTGATCAGCCGGATGATCGGCGCGTCATCATCGCTTTCCAGCAGATCGGATGGCTCCGGCAGATCCTGTGCGACGCGAAACAGGTCGGTGTCTTCGCCCAGTCCATCCACCATCTGCATGGTGGTGTTGGATTCCCGTTCGTAGGTCTGCTGCAGTTGACGATCAAACTCTTCCGGTGGCACCACCTGCAGCTTCATCGGGCCGTCGACGAAGCGTCGGACCTCGGATATGGCCGTCAGCTTCGCATCGGCGCGGACGATGGTCAGTGGCACGCCATCGAGCAGGCCATTGATCAGTACGCCGTGGCGCCTGGCAAACGCGAAGGGCAGCACGAAGCGGCGAACTTCGGCAGGTACGGAAGCTGCCGGCACGACGGGCGCCGTCTCAAGCCCGGCAATGTTGTCGTCCACGCCGTGTTGCGCAGGCATTGCATGCCCCGATCCGGCGGCATGGGCCAGGTCATCGATCAGTTCAGGGCTCGCTGGATTCACCGGGTGGGCCTCCGCCTGGTGCCGGGGCTGGAGCTGGAGCCGGTGTGGCAGGCGCCGTCCCGGGAATCTTGCGCAGGTCGATTGCGGGAGCAGCTGGAGCGGCACCCTCCGGTGCTGCTGGTTCCCGCGCTACCGGCGCAAGTGCGGGCAGGGACGGGCGATTGGTCAGTGGCATCAGGCGGGGATTCTGCGGCCGGATGGCCAGCTGCTGATCGCGGATATAGTTGTATTTGGCGTTGGTCTCGAAAGCAGCCTGCACATTGTCGCGGAGAATGGTCGGCTTGATGAAGATCATCAGGTTGGTCTTGGTCTTGGTGGTGTTGTCCGACCGGAAAAGGGCGCCCAGGATCGGAATCCGTCCCAGTATCGGCACCCGCTGCTGGCGTTCGGTCACCTGATCCTGGATCAGGCCGCCCAGCACGAGTGTGCCGCCATCCTCGACGATGACGGCGGTATTGATCGACCGGTTGGACGTGATCAGGTCGACTGCCTGGCTGCTCGGCAGGATGGACGAAATTTCCTGCTGGACCTTCAGCCGGACGGCATTGCCCTCGTTGATCTGCGGTGTCAGTTTCAGGGTCAAGCCGACCTGTTCGCGCTGAATGGTCTGGAACGGATTCACCGAGGTGTTGCCACCGGTCGCGCCGGTGTTGGTGAACTGGCCGGTGACGAAGGGCACCTCCTGGCCCACCGTGATATCCGCCTCTTCGTTGTCAAGGGTGACAAGCACGG
>CAYLKO010000085.1:0-5995 GCA_964384525.1 uncultured Chromatiaceae bacterium | reverse complement strand
CAGGCGATTGCCGCCAAGTTCCATCAGTTACTCTCCAGGCAGCTCACCTGCCTCGACGCTGCCGTGTCGATAAGGCTTGTCCAGGCATCGTTCACTCCGCCTACGGTAGTTGCAGTTCTGTTGCGGAACACATCACCTGCTCGCTGACTGACAGTTCGATATCCGCTGACGGTGGGGCTAGCAATCCCTCGCGCCAACACCACGTCGACCCCTACCGCAACTTCAGCTCCAGCACGACACCGGCATCGCCGGTCGTCCCTTCAGTGGGCGCAGTGAGGAATACCCGCCCGGGATCGACACCCGTATCGGTCAGCAAAAGCTCCTGCACGACCACGGCACGCGCCCTGGCGAGGGCAAACAGCGCATTGTCGTCAACGCTCTGCCGCTCGCGGATGGCGCTTTCCAGCAATGGGATGACGGGCGCCGGGTTGTCATCGGCCTGCTCGCCCGTCGTCGTCGGCGGCTTCGGCGGGGTGAATTTCTGCCCGTAGTCCGTGCGGTAGATGCTCTCCAGCATTTTCTGGTACGCCACCGGATCGCTGATGATCGTGGCGTAGTCCAGATCGGCTGCCGGCTTCTTCCGTGCCACCAGTTCCGCTTTCCCGAAGCGGACCACGCGCTCTTCGAACGCCGCCTCTTGCAGTGCCGGCAGGTCGGCGGCCCGATTGTAGGTGGCGGGCACGCTGAGTTGCAGGCCCGGGCGTTCGGTGAGCGCCTTGGCCAGTGAACCGATCCGGGTGAGATCTTCGCCGTCGAGCGTGGCCTTGCCTGGTGCGAAGCCGATCAGGTTCAAGTCTTCGCCTCCGCCAACCATGTTCCCGAGCAGGGCGAACGGTGCCGTCACCGCCTTGGTGATGAGGTTGACGAAGACCTTCCAGATGATCGGTCCGATACGGAACTTGGGATCGTCGATGTTGCCGGTCACGGGCAGATCGAGATCGATGACGCCATTGCGGTCTTTCAGGAGGGCAACCGCAAGCTTCAACGGCAGGGACGTGGCATCGGGGCTGTCCACCTTGTCGCCCAGCTGGAACTGGTTGATCACGAACTTGTGATCGGCATTCAGCTGGCGGTCCTGCACCTGGTAGCCCAGATCCGCCGAGAGCTTGCCCTGCTGGATGGAGTACCCGGCAAAGCGCCCGGAATACGGCGTGAACGATGCCAGCTCCACATTGCGCAGGGTCATCGACATGTCGAGGAAGGTTTTTGCCGCCAGCGGATTGATAGTGCCGCGGATGGTCACCGGCGAGAACTCATCAACCTGGCCGTCGATGACCACCTTGGCCCGTGAACCGGCCGCCGACGACAAGCCGGTAATCGTGCCCTTCAATTTCTGCAGGCCGATGTCGAAATTCGGCTGGGTGGTGAGGTCGGCAAACCGCGCCGACCCGTTCTCGATGCTGATCACACCGATGCGGACCGGAAAGGGCACCGCGCTGGATGATGCAGCTGCCGGCGCCTTCACGACCGTTGCGGGCGCCGGGATGTTCGGCTGGTCGGCCGGTGGCACGAGGGTGGGCCCGGGTGCCGGCACGGCGGTAGCTCCCGGCCCGGCGAGAATCGCCGTCAGGTTGCTGGTGCCGTCGGGCGCGATGATGAGGCGGGCGTAAGGCTTGCGCAGATCGATTGCCTCGATGCGCACGGCCTGCGGTGCCGACTGGTAGTGAATGCCCCGGATGCCGAGGCGTTCCCATTTCACGAAGTCGTCATGCAGGGCGTTGTCGATCGTGTGCAGTCCCTGGATCGCGACATCACCGTCGAAGCTGATCCTGGGCTTGGGCTTGGCCGTGTCAGCGGTATCCGCCGCGCCGGCATAGGCCGCCTTGCCTTTCACGGTGAGCGTGCCGCTGGTGAGCGTCATGCTGGTTCGGTCGGCGATATAGGGCTGCAGCATGTCGAGCGGCAGCTCCGTCATCTCGAGGTCTGCGGTGGACGCCAGCGAATCCAGCGCCGTGCTGGCCGCCACCGTGGCCTTGCCGGTGCTGTTGATGGTGGTAACCAGCCGGGACTCGATCACGGTCCCCGGTGCAGTCGAGAAACCCTTGATGCCGAGCTGCAGGGGTTGCAGCACCAGCGCCGCTGCCGGTTTCAGGCTGCGGTCTTCGACGTGCACGGCGAAGTTGTCGAGCTCGATGTCCGGCACGCGCACTTCCCACGCCTTGCCGTTGGCCGGGTGTTCGGCAGCCTGCGGAGGTGCTCCGGCTGATGGCTCGGCCGACGCTGGCCCGGCCAGCGCCGCCAGATTCAATTCACCGGCAGGCGACAGCCACGCCTGCACCTGACCTCCGTCGAGCTTGAGCCGGCCCACCTCGGCCTGCCGGCCCGCAAGCGTCAGCTTGAGGCCTGATGCCACCACCTTGTCCAGACCCAGGTAATCCACGTCGCCGCCGCGCGGCCGGACGGCCAGTGCAGTAACCGCCACCTGTCCATCATCGATCGTGAAATCATCCGTGCTCTGGTGGTATCTGCCATGCAGGGCAGCGACACCACTGCTCAGCGTCACCGGCAGGGCATCACCGAGAAAATCATCGACCCGTGACAACGGGATGCCACCCAGGCTGAACTCGCCCTGCGACGTGAGTGGCTGCGCGGTGAGCGACCCCCGCCACGTCAGCCGCCCGGACTCGAACAGATGTGCGTCGAGTTCATAGTGCTCGCCATCCCGGTAGGTACTGAAGTTGGCCATGCGGAAGGTCACCGGCGACACCGTGGTCACGAAGGGTGCGGGCCGGTTCCGATCCTCGAAATGCAGCTGCCCGTTGTTGACCTGCAGATCATCGATGACGATGCGCGGCAGCGGTTGATCGGCAACAGCCGGTGCGGCATCCGGAGACTTCATCTGCAGGTCGGCCAGGTTGAGCGCCCCGCCAGGGCGCACCACCGCATCGATGACCAGATCATCCAGCGCGATCGCCTGGAATGACAGCGCCCGGCGCCACAGGGAATTGCTGCCGACGTTGATCAGCAAGTGCTTGAAACCCAGCAACGGGCCGCCATCGGCATCGGGAATGCGCAGCTGTTCCACTTCAAGCGTCAGCGTGAACGGATTGAAGCGGACCTGGCCGAGACTCAACTCCCGATCGAAATTTGCCCGGACAAACTTCCGGGCCTGGCTGTCGATCAGCGCCGGGACACCGAAAAAGCCGCCAGCGGCGTACAGGCCAAGCACCACGACCAGAATGCCGGCGGGGATCAACCACGGGAAGCGGGAGCGCAGCTGTTGCATTCCCCATTATTGCGCCAAGATGGGGCCGATGCTCGCGATATGGATAGCTGCGGCCTTCGCGCTCGGCCTTCTGGCACGCCAGATCGGCCTGCCACCACTCATCGGTTTTCTGGCTGCGGGTTTTCTCCTCAATGCCGCCGGCATCGAGCAGGTACCCGGCCTGTCGGACATCGCGCATCTCGGCGTTCTTTTGCTGCTGTTCACCGTCGGCTTGAAGCTGCGGATCCAGTATCTCATCCGGGTCGAGGTCTGGGGCGTGGCACTCATCCAGTTTGGCCTCGTGATGCTTGCGGTCGTGGTGGCTGGTCGCTGGTTCAGCGCTGCCGACCTGCCGGTCGTGCTGGTGCTGGCCGGCACGCTGTCGTTCTCCAGCACCGTGCTGGCCGCCAAGATCCTCGAAGAGCGCCGGGAAATCCGCGGCTTCCACGGGCATATCGCCATCGGCATCCTGATCGTTCAGGACATCCTTGCCGTGGGCATACTCGGCATCAACGACAGCGCCCCGCTCACCTGGATCGCCGGCCTCGCCCTGCTGCTGCCACTCACGCAACCGGTTCTGCGCAAGCTGCTGGATCTGGCCGGCCACGGCGAATTGCTGGTTCTTTTCGGCGGGGTGCTGGCCATTGGCCTCGGCGGTTACGGCTTCGAAGCCATCGGGCTGTCCGGTGAACTCGGTGCGCTGCTCGTCGGCATGTTGCTGGCCAGTCACGCCCGGGCCGTGGAACTGAGCGATGCACTGTGGGGCCTGAAGGAACTATTCCTGGTCGGCTTCTTTCTCGGCATCGGCCTCACCGGCCTGCCGGACCTGCATACGCTCGGGCTGGCCGCCATTCCCGTGCTGCTGTTGCCCCTCAAGGTGTTGCTGTTCTTTTTTCTGCTGGTGGCTTTTGGCCTGTCTGCCCGCACCGGCTTCCTGACCGGCCTCAGCCTTGCCACCTACAGCGAATTCGGGCTGATCGTGATGGCCGGGGCGGTGGAGCGGGCACTGGTGCCGGCGGAATGGCTGGTGGCCACCGCCATCGCGGTTGCCGTTTCATTTGTGCTTGCCGCACCACTGAATCGCCATGCCCATGCGTTGCATGCGGTGCTCGAGCGCTTCCTGCGGCTTTTCGAGCGGCGGCGCCGTCATCCGGATGACGAGCCGATCTCGCTGGGCCGCGCCGAAGTCGTCGTGGTTGGCATGGGGCGCGTGGGCACCGGCGCCTACAATCACGTGCGCGAACTGGGCTTGAAGGTGGTGGGCCTGGACAGCGATCTCGGCAAGGTCAAACGCCACCTGACCGAAGGCCGACGGGTGGTCTACGCCGACGCCGAGGATCCCCTGCTCTGGCACCGCCTCCATCTGGACCAGATCAAGGTCATCATGCTCGCCGTGCCGGATCTGGAAGCGAAGGTGGTGGCCAGCCGGCAATTGCGCCGGCGGGGTTATGCCGGGCTGATCAGCGCCACCCATGTCTGGGCCGAGGAACGCGCACCGATCCTCGCGGCGGGTGCCGATGTGACCTACAACTATTTCGCCGAAGCAGGCGTGGGCCTGGCCACCGACACCTTCGAAGCACTGCCACTGGATTCGCTTACACTACCGCACGTTGTACGCCGCAAGAGAGTGGTTGATGCTGATTCCCGTCCACAGTGATGCCGACATCCTGCCCGCCTATCGGGGCACGCCCGTCGAGGTGCTGCTGCGGCTGCAGAACCTCGGGGACCCGGCGGCCAAAACGGCAGCCGGCAGCCGGGCCGGACCCCAAATCCTGATCAGCACCTGTTTCGAATCCGGCACGACCCTGCATCTCCCCGAAGGCTTCGCGATCGTGGCGCGTACCGGCGCCGCCAGCCTGAAACGGGATCCCTTCATGGTGTCGTGGGCGATCGGCGTGGCGGGGGTTTCGGCCATTGCCATCATCGGCCACGACAACTGCGGGCTGACCGGACTCGCGGGCAAGCGTGACGAATTCATCGAGCGCATGACCGGGACTGCCGGCTGGGAGCGGCCGGCGGCTGAACAGCACTTCGATCACTGGAATGATCTCTTCGGCATCCAGAGCCCCGAGGAGTTCATCGCGGCGGAGGCTGCCCGGCTGCGGGCCCGCTATCCGAAAATCGTGGTGGCGCCGCTGCTCCAGCGCCAGGCAGACGGCAAGCTGGAGCAGTCAGCCGCCGTGTGACCGGACCTTGTAGTTGCCGCGCTGCTCGTCGAACTCCAGATCCAGAATGCCCTGCTTGGCCGCATCTTCCAGCAGCTCGGAAAAGCTGCGGTAGCCATACACGGTTTCATTGAAGTCGGGATACACGCGGCGCACGGTCTGCTTGACCAGCGACCCCCACAAGGGATCGTAATCCCGCGACAGCGATTCCACCGTGCTTGCCACCTTGTCCAGGGCTTCTTCCTGCTCCTTGTTCTTGGCCGGCTTCGCCCGCGTGCGGGGCCGCTTCGAGACGGTGATCAGGTCGTCGTAAAAGATGAACTCGTCGCAACTCGATGCCAGGAGATCGGAGGTCGAATTGCGCACCCCGCAGCCGATGACGCGTTTGTCATTCTCCTTGAGCTTGGAGACCAGCGGCGAGAAGTCGCTGTCACCCGTCAGCAGCACGAAGGTATCGATGTGATCCTTCGAATAGCACAGATCGAGCGCGTCGACGACCATGCGGATATCGGCGCTGTTCTTGCCGCTGACCTTGGTCTGGGGGATGTCGATCATCTCGAAACCCTGCTTGTGGAACTCCTGCATGAACTGGCGGTAGCGCGTCCAGTCGCAGTAGGCACGCTTG
>CAYLKO010000084.1:0-6304 GCA_964384525.1 uncultured Chromatiaceae bacterium | reverse complement strand
TGTTCGCCTGGAAGGGGGAGACCGAGGAGGAGTACTGGTGGTGCGTCGAGCAGACGATACACGGCCCGGATGGCTGGACGCCGAACATGATCCTCGATGACGGCGGCGACCTGACCGCCGTCATGCACGACAAATACCCGGAACTCATGCAGAACGTGCGGGGCATCTCGGAGGAAACCACCACCGGTGTCGGCCGGCTCTACGAGATGGCCAAGCTCGGCAAGCTCAAGTGCCCCGCGATCAATGTCAACGACTCGGTCACCAAGTCCAAGTTCGACAATCTCTATGGCTGCCGCGAATCGCTGGTGGACGGCATCAAGCGGGCCACCGACGTGATGATCGCCGGGAAGATCGCCGTGGTCGCCGGTTATGGCGACGTCGGCAAAGGCTGTGCCCAGTCGCTGCGGGGCCTCGGCGCGACGGTCTGGGTGACCGAGATCGATCCGATCAACGCCCTGCAGGCCGCCATGGAAGGCTATCGCGTCGTGACCATGGATCAGGCGTGCAGCCAGGGCGACATCTTCGTCAGCGCCACCGGCAACTTCGGCGTGATCACCTTCGACCACATGACGAAGATGAAGAACCAGTCGATCGTCTGCAACATCGGCCACTTCGACAGCGAAATCGACGTGGCCGGCTTGCGCCACCTCAAGTGGGAAAACATCAAGCCGCAGGTCGACCACGTGATTTTCCCCGATGGCAAGCGGATCATCCTGCTGGCCGAGGGGCGGCTGGTGAATCTCGGTTGCGGCACCGGCCATCCCAGCTTCGTGATGTCCAATTCCTTCACCAACCAGGTGCTGGCCCAGATCGACCTGTGGCAAAACCCGACGAAGTACGACAAAAAGGTCTACGTGCTGCCGAAGCAGCGCGACGAAAAGGTCGCCCGCCTGCACCTGCAGAAGATCGGCGCCCAGTTGACGGTGCTCACCACCGACCAGGCTGATTACCTGCGCGTTCCGGTCTAGTGACCCTACAAACGGTACCATTACCGGTACTGAAAAAAAAGCGGCCGGCCGCTGCCCACCATAACGCGACGGTCTTCGCAGAATCCGGTGGCCGGAAACCGGGCTCTGTCGCGACTGCGAAACCCGTACCTCGTCGGCGCGTGTCGATCGCTATAGTCCGGCGATGGCTGATCCCCTGCGCATCCTGCACCTCACTGCTCCCCACCTGCACGGCGACCGCAACGCACGGATGCGGGGCGTGAATACCGACGCCCTGTTTGCAGCCACCCTGACGCAGGCGCTCGCCGACGGTCGTCGACCCGACGTGATCCTGGCAACCGGTGATCTCGTGCAGGACGAAACCCGGGCAGGTTACGAGCGCTTCCGGAGCCTGACCGCGGCAGCGAAGGTGCCGGTGCATGTCATTCCGGGCAATCATGACGTCCCGGACCTGATGCGGGAGCTGCTGGACACCACCCCGTTTCAGTATTGCGGCACGGCGCAGCACGGGAAGTGGCAGCTGGTGATGCTGAACACCTTCGCACCCAACGATGATGCCGGCATGCTGGCCCCAGCCGAGCTCGAGTTTCTGGAGCACACGCTGGCGCACAGCGACCGCCATTGCCTGATTGCCCTGCATCATCAACCGGTGCCCATGGGCAGTCGCTGGCTGGATGGCGTCGGACTGCGCAATGCCGATGAGTTTCTGGCCGTCTGCGACCGGCATGCCAATGTGCGCGGCATCGTCTGGGGCCATGTCCATCAGGCCTCCGACCGGCAGCGGCACCAGGTTCGCCTCCTCAGCACACCCTCGACCTGTGCGCAGTTCAAGCCCGGCGCGGAAACTTTCGCGCTGGATGATCGGCCGCCGGGCTACCGATGGCTCGAACTTCAAGCGGATGGCGGCATCGAAACGCAGGTGGCATGGCTGGCCTCGGCCGACGGAAGTCGGTGGTAGGCTGCCGCAAGGTTTTCCAGCGGTTGACACCCATGCGGCTCCTCACCCTGCTGCTCTGCGCACTGGTCCTCCAGCCGGCAGCTGCCCTGCCCTTGTGGGAACTCGCCAACACCGGCAATCACATCAAGGTGCTGGGCTCGATACACTTTCTGCGCGCCACCGACTACCCCCTCGATCCGGCCATTACCGCCGCCCTGCACGACGCGGATATCGTCCTGATGGAGCTCGACATGGACGATCTCGATCCGGAAGCCAGCGCCCGGACCATCGCCACCCTGGCCCGCGACACGGCCGGCCGGAATCTCTCCCAACTGCTGGGGCCCGAGGCCTGGCGGCGGGCATCAGCCGGGGCCCGCGAGCTCGGCCTCGATCTCGGCCCGCTGATGCCCTACGAACCCTGGTACGCCGCCGTCGTGCTGACGCAGATGCGTCTGGCGCAGCTCGGCATCGATGCCTCGCTGGGCGTGGAGGCCACCCTAGTGACCGAGGCCAAACGCGACCACAAGGAAATCCGCGGACTGGAAACGCTGGCAGGCCAGCTGAGCGCGCTGGACCAGCTGTCACCGGGCGCCCAACGGGAGTTTCTGCAAGGCACGATCGACGAGGCCGCCGCCGTTCAGGACATGGCGGACCGGATGATCGCTGCGTGGAAAGCGGGCGATGTCAACGCGCTGGATGCGGACCTGCTGGAAGGAATTCGCAGGCAGCCGGAAGCCTACCAGGCGCTGATCGTGCGGCGTAACGAACACTTTGCACGGCGGATCCGCCAGTTGAGCGGTGACTCACGCGATTATCTGATCGTGGTCGGCGCCCTGCATCTGGTGGGTCCGGACAGCGTGCTGAACCTGCTGGCCAAAGACGGCATCACGGCCCGACAGCTGCAGGCGCCCTGACACCGCGTCTAGATCTCGGTCATCTCGAAGTCTTCCTTGCCGGCGCCGCAATCGGGGCAGCGCCACGACAGGGGCACATCGGTCCAGCGTGTGCCGGGCGGCAGGCCGGCTTCCGGATCGCCGGCACTCTCCTCGTAGAGATAGCCGCAAATCAGGCACATGTAGGTTTTCATCGACTGGCAATTCCTATTGGGTATTTTCCCGGCGAAAGGGCCGCAGCATGGGCCTCAGGAACTGCAGCCGTTCCACCGGGTCGTTGAGTTCGAGGCAACGCTGCTTGTCGGCTGGCGGCATCGGCAGGATTTCCGCAAGTCGGCAGCCAACCCAGGCGGCGTCGTCGTAATGTTTCTCGATGGCATCGTACAACCGCCCCAGGTCATCGATGACTGATTCGAGGAGGGCGGCCAGCGGCCGGAATTCCTCCGGCAGCGGCTGGCGTGGTTGTTCCGGGAGCAATTCGATCTCGCCGAGATACAGGCCATCAGCCTGACGCGACATGCCGTGCAGCCTGAACTGCCGCGTGCCGCGTGCCGTGATGCCCAGTATGCCATCACTGCCCTGATACCAGTCGATGATGCGGGCCAGCGTGCCCACCTCGCTGGTGACGACATTGCCGGTGTCTGCGCCCTCGGTGATCAGCACGACACCGAATTCGGCATCTTCGCGCAGACAACGGCTGACCATCGCCAGATAGCGCGGCTCGAACACGCGCAGCGGCAGCGGTCCGTCGGGAAACAGCACGGTGCCGAGTGGAAACAGCGGAATCGGCGCCGGACTCACGCTCGCGCAGCCAGTGCCTTGCGCAGGGACTGGTGGATCCCCTGGAAATCACCATTGCTCATGACCACCACCGCATCTCCCGGGCGGACGAAGCCCGCAATGCCGGTGACGATGGCACCGGTGTCACCGCACACCCGTACATGGGCATCCGCCCGGAATTCCGCATCCAGATCCCACTTGAGGCCGGCGGGTCGCAGGACAAAGGCTTCATCGGCTGCGCCGAGCGCCGGCGACAGCGCACCTTGGTACACACCGATCTTCATGCTGTTCGAGCGCGGCTCGAACACGGCGATCACGCGCTGCACGTCGGTGCGCCGGCGCACGCCTTCCAGCGTGCGCCGGATGGCGGTGGGATGGTGCGCGAAGTCATCAAAAAGCTGCACGCCGCCGAAAACACCCAGGAGCTGCAGGCGTCGCTGCACCCCGGTGAAGGTCTTGATGCCCGCCAGCGCCACCCCGGGTTCGATGCCGACGGCCCGGGCGGCCAGCAGGGCAGCGACCGCATTCTCGGCGTTATGCGTCCCGGAAAGTCCCCACGGCGTGCTGCCGATGTCGCGGCCCTCATGACTGAGCCGCAGCGTGCCGGGTGGCTCCTCGACAGCCAGCCAGTCGGCACTCTCGACCCCGGCACGACTGGCAAACCGGTCCTGTGGCGTCCAGCAGCCCCGCTGCAACAGCGCCGCGACGTTGGGGTCCGTGGCCGGCACGATCAAGCGGCCATTGGCCGGCAGAGCCCGCACGAGCTGATGAAACTGGCGGGTGATGGCTTCCAGATCCGGATAGATGTCGGCGTGATCGAACTCGAGATTGTTGATGATCAGCGTCTGCGGCCGATAGAGCAGAAACTTGGCGCGTTTGTCGAAGAAGGCGGTGTCGTATTCATCGGCTTCGATCACGAACAGGGGATCGCTGCCGAGGCGCGCTGAAACGCCGAAGTTCGCGGGGATGCCGCCCACCAGAAACCCGGCCGGCCGGCCGGCCTGCTCCAGTATCCACGCCAGCAGACTGGTGGTCGTCGTCTTGCCGTGGGTGCCGGAGACCGCGATGACATGCCGGTCACGCAGCACCGCTGTCGCCAGCCACTCGGGCCCGGACTGATAGGGAATGCGGCGGTTCAGCAGTTCCTCGATCACCGGCATGCCACGGGTCATGACATTGCCGACAACCACCATGTCCGGGGCCGGATCCAGTTGATCCGCCTCGTAGCCCTCTATGAGTTCGATGCCGAGGGCTTCGAGCTGGTCGCTCATGGGCGGGTACACACTGCGATCGGAGCCGGTCACCCGATAGCCCGCTTCCCGGGCAAGCGCCGCGACGCCCGCCATGAAAGTCCCGCAGATTCCCAGAATGTGTATGTGCTTCATGAAGACATGTCGTGTGCGGAAATGACCATCAATTCAGGCCGGGGCGGAACCCAGCTGGCTGACCACGAGAAAGTTCAGGAAAAAATAAGCGGCCGACACGGCGAGGCCTGCGGCAAAGGGTGTCGACAGGGCCCGGGAAAAGATATGGCCATTTACCAGCAGCGACCAGCTGATGACCGCCAGCATGCCGAGCTGCGGCCAGAACAGGCTTTTTGCCGCCGGGCCTGCCGCATAGATCCAGTAGTAGAAGGGCAGCATGCACGCGCCGAGCACGGCACCCGTACCGAGCAGCGCCGTCAATGTCTGGCGGTAGCGGGATGCATGCTTCGCCACGCGCAGGAGCACCCAGAGAAAGCCGCACAGCACGAGCAGGTCGAGGGCCAGCACCTGCGCCAGCGGCCACGCCAACCGGTAGATCGGCAGCACCAGCAGGCACTGCGAGATGACATAAACAATGCCGGCCGTCAAAAGCAGAAACCGGGAGTCGGGCAAATCTTCCGGTCCGCGCCGGCGCAGCACTATCTGCAGAAAAACATCGAGGATCGGCAGCATCATCAGAGGCCTCGCGGCCCGGGCCCGTGGTGACGAGATGCCATGATCCTCTACACTTCCCGTTTATGCCAGTCCTCGACCCCGCAACCGTACTGATCGACAAACCACAATCGTTCGCCGCTGCATGCAGCACGATCGCACCCGGAGAGCTGATCGCGATCGACACGGAATTCATGCGCACGACGCAGTTTTCCCCGCGCCTTTGCCTCACGCAGATCGCCATCGGCGATCACGTGTACTGCGTGGATGAACTCACGGAAGTGGACACCACGCCGCTGTGGCAAAGCCTGAGTGCCGGCCAGGGCCTGCGGATCCTGCACGCTGCCAAGCAGGACATGGAAGTGGCCTGGGTGCGTCACCAGCGCCTGCCGCAACCGCTGTTTGATACGCAGATCGCGGCCGCACTGGTCGGATATCCCGCCCAGATCGGCTACGCCGGTCTCGTGAAGGCGCTGCTCGATGTTGATGTCGACAAGACCCACACGCGGGCCGACTGGTCCTGTCGGCCGCTGGCACCGGAACTGATCAGCTATGCAGCCAGCGACGTGCTGTATCTGCCCGAGGTCTATCGCCTGCTCCGCGAACAGCTGGAATCCCTGGGCCGGTATGCGTGGGCCGCGGAAGACAGCGCCCGCCTCGTCGATCCGGCCCTCTACATCGTTGACCCGGCGGTGGCATGGCGCCGCCTGCCGGGCTTGTCCCGCCTGCCCGTCCCGGCGCAACTCCGCGCGCGGCGTCTCGCGGGGTATGGGGTTGGTGGTCGAGGCCGATGCGATCTCGGTCGATGCCGACGCGACGATCGACCGCGAC
>CAYLKO010000083.1:2048-6372 GCA_964384525.1 uncultured Chromatiaceae bacterium | reverse complement strand
CAGGCCATGGATGGCCGAAGCGAACGTCCCGCGGCAGCTTCAGACTCCAGCGAGCCCCGGCGACGAACCGCTATCGTGTCCGAACGATTCGCCCTAAGTTGCAGCCGCGTATTGCGCCCGCGCCGCCGCTACCGCACCCGTAGTTCCCAGCAACCCTTCCAGCGCCCCCAGCAGATACAGCACGTTGCGCTGGTTCGCCGCGTGCCCCATCAGCCCGATGCGCCACACCTTGCCCGCCAGCGGCCCCAGCCCCGCGCCGATTTCGATCGCGTATTCATCGAGCAGCTGCCGGCGCAACATGGCCTCATCAACGCCGGCTGGAACCCGCACGCAGTTCAACTGCGGCAGCCGGTGGGCTGCATCCACGATGAACTCCATGCCGAGTACCGCAAGGCCCGCCGCGAGCGCTGCGTGATGCCGTTGATGGCGCGCCCAGGCGGATTCCAGGCCCTCTTCTTCGAGGATGATCAGCGCCTCGTGCAAGGCATAGAGCGCGTTGACCGGTGCGGTGTGATGGTAGGTCCGCCGGGCTTCCCCACCCCAGTAGGCCATGATCAGCCCCATGTCCAGAAACCAGCTTTGCACCTTGTGCTGGCGCTGCCGGATGCGGGCCTGCGCCCGCGGGCTGAAGGTGACCGGTGACAGGCCGGGCACGCAGGACAGGCATTTCTGGCTGCCTGAATACACCGCGTCGGCACCCCAGCGATCGACATTGACATCGATGCCGCCAAGGCTGGTCACGGTATCGACGATGGTGAGCAGATCATGCTCGCGCGCCAGCGCACACAGCGCCGCGGCGTCACTGCGGGCGCCGGTGGATGTTTCCGCGTGCACGAAGGCGAGCGTGCGTGCGTCGGGATGGGCCCGGATGGCATCGGCCACCTTCTGCGGATCGACGGGAGCGCCCCACTCATCCTGCACCAGGATCGGCGTCGCGCCACAGCGCTCGACGTTTTCCTGCATGCGTCCGCCGAACACGCCGTTCTGCGCGACGATGACTTGGTCGCCGGGCGATACCAGATTGACGAAGCAGCACTCCATGCCGGCCGAACCTGGCGCAGACACCGGCAGGGTCAACGCGTTTCTCGTCTGAAAGCTGAACTGGAGCAGGCGTTTCAGCTCATCCATCAAATGAATGAATGCCGGGTCCAGATGGCCGATGGTCGGGCGCGACAGCGCCGCCAGAACGCGGGGGCTGACGTCGGATGGGCCTGGTCCCAGCAGGATCCGGGCCGGCGGATGAAATGAATGGGTCATGAATCTGGATCCTCGCTAGTTGCAGTATAAGCACGGCTTTCAGCAACCCGCACTCGACAGGCAGGCGCTGAATGGTCACCATCGGGGCATGTTGACAGGCAATGCGACGCGCACCATCGGCCGTGTCCTCAAACTGGCCACGTTGCTGGCCTTGGGCAGTTGCGGTGGTGGTGGTGGCGACAGTGGCGGTGATGGCGGTGGCGATGGCGGGCCAGGCCCCTTCGGCCTGGAATCACGGCCGGCCAACGGCAGCTGCGTGGCGCCGGCGCGCCCCGACGCCAATGCCGCGGTCAATGTCGTCGATGCTTTTCCGGCGGCACCGGCTTTTCGTCAGCCCACCAAGATATTGCAGGCGCCGGGCCAGGGTGCCCGGTGGTTCGTGCTGGAAAAGACCGGGCGAATCAGGGTTTTCGAGGTGAGCAACCCGGGCGCCGCCGTGACCTGGCTGGATTTTTCCTCCCAGGTCGATACCGATTCCGAAGGTGGTCTGCTGGGCATGGCTTTTCACCCGGACTATCCGGCAACGCGCACAGTGTTTGTTTCCTACACCACCACGATCGCCGGCCAGCTCAAGTCCCGTGTCTCCAGGATTCTCCTTGATGACGTCGGTGCGCCATCGACAGTCACCGAGCAGGTGCTGTTGACTGTCGATCAGCCATTCAGCAATCACAACGGCGGCGAGATCGCCTTTGGCCCGGATGGCTACCTGTACTTCGGGCTCGGTGATGGCGGCAGCGCCAACGATCCCCGCGGGTACGGCCAGAATCCGACCCGTCTGCTGGGCTCGATGCTCCGGATCGATGTCGTGAACGTGGGCTGGCCGACCCCGGGCTATGGAATCCCGCCGGACAACCCCTTTGCCGCCAATCCGAAGTGCGGTCCCGCGGCCAATGCGGCGGCCTGCCCCGAGATTTATGCCATTGGCCTGCGCAATCCGTGGCGCTTCAGCTTCGATGCATCGACCGGTGCCCTGTGGACCGGTGATGTCGGGCAGGGCAGTCGCGAGGAGATCAACCGCATCGAGCGCGGCGGCAACTATGGCTGGAACTGCCGCGAAGGCTTCGTTGCGGGCCCCGGCAATTGCAGCCCTGCCGATGCCCGGGATCCGGTTGCCGATTACCCGCACACCGATGGCAATATCTCGATCACCGGTGGCTACGTCTACCGCGGCAGCGGGATTCCTGCACTCACCGGCCGTTACGTCTTTGGTGACTTTGGCTCGGGACGCATCTGGGCGCTGGAAGATGATGGCCAGGGCGGCTACAGCAACGATCTCCTGATCGACACGCCGTACAACATCAGCGCCTTTGCACTCGGTGAGGATGGCGAACTCTACGTCGCCGATTACGGCAACGGCCGGATCCGGCGACTGGTGCAGACCGGCGGCGGCGCCAACGGCCTGATCCCGAATGATCTCGCGGCAACGGGTTGCGTTGATGCATCCGATCCGGGCCGGCCGGCCACCGGGCTGATTCCCTACACCGTCAATGCCTCGTTCTGGTCGGACGGTGCTTCCAAGGAACGCTGGCTTGCCCTGCCGGACAACGGCCGGATCGGCCGCACGGCCGATGGAGACTTCGGCTTGCCGCCCGGCTCGGTACTGGTCAAGTCATTCCGGGTGGCGGGGCAGCTGGTCGAGACGCGTCTTCTGATGCGGCACCCCGACGGCGTGTGGGCGGGCTATACCTACGAGTGGAACCAGGCCCGGACCGCGGCCACGCGGGTCGTCGGCGGCAAGACGCGGCAGGTCGGATCGGTCACGTGGATCTATCCCAGCGAAGGCGATTGCATGCGCTGCCACACGCAAGCGGCCGGCTTCAGCCTCGGGCCGACCACGGCCCAGCTCAATGGCCCTCTCACTTATCCGTCCACAGGGATCACGGCCAACCAGCTCGCCACCCTGGAACACATCGGTCTATTCACGAACCCGCTGCCCGGCGCGCCGGAGACCCTGGCGGCGCAGGTCGACCCCGAAGACACCACGGCCCCGCTGGCTGATCGGGCCCGCAGCTATCTGGACACGAACTGCGCCCAGTGCCACCAACCCGGTGGGCCTACACCCTCGAGCATGGATCTGCGCGCGACCGTGACGCTGGCGGCCATGCAGGTCTGCAATGTCGTGCCACAGGCCGGTGACCTCGGCATGGCCAACGCCCGCCTGCTGGCGCCGGGCGATGCCAGCCGGTCGATGGTGGTGCAGCGGACCAACCGGCGGGATGCGGATGGCATGCCGCCGGTTGGTTCCAGTGCCGTCGATGCCGACGGCGTGGCCTTGCTGACCAACTGGATCAACTCGCTGTCCGGTTGCCAGCCGGCGTCCTGAGCTGCGCCTACGCCTGCGGCAACTGGTTGAGGCGGCTGCGTCGCATGCTGTAACCGAAGTAGATGGCGACACCGATCGCGGTCCACACGATGAACCGTGCCCAGGTGACCCACGGCAGGAACGTCATGAGACCGAGACAGGCCAGCGCACCGGCGATCGGCAGCACGGGCATGAGTGGCGTACGGAAAGGCCGGTGTTCTTCCGGTCGCGTATAGCGGAGGATGACCACCGCAACACAGACCAGCATGAAGGCAAACAGCGTGCCGATGTTGGTCATGTCCGCTGCTGCACCCAGATCGCCCACGCCGGCCAGAATCGCCACGACGATACCGGTGAGCCAGGTGGCGCGATACGGCGTGCGATAGCGCGGATGGACGGTGGCCAGCCAGCCGCCGAGCAAGCCATCGCGTGACATGGCGAAAAAGATCCGGACCTGGCCCATCAACATCACGATCAGCACGCTGGTAATGCCGGCGACGGCGCCCACGGCAATCAGGGCGGCGCCCCACTTGAAGCCGATCATTTCCAGGGCTGTCGCGATCGGTGCATACACGTCCACCTCCTGCCACGGCACCATGCCGGTCAGGATGGCGGCTACCAGCAGATAAAGGATGGTGCAGATGACCAGCGAGGCGATGATGCCGATCGGCATGTCACGTTGCGGGTTTCTGGATTCTTCGGCAGCCGAGGAGACGGCAACGAAGACGATGAGGTTGCCGCCAGCAATGCCGACGGCGAGCGCGA
>CAYLKO010000083.1:0-2038 GCA_964384525.1 uncultured Chromatiaceae bacterium | reverse complement strand
CGTATTTCCTGCGAGGCGATTAGGCTTTGCGTTATGTTACGTTGCGGGTTTTTGTATTCTTCGGCTGCCGTGTTTTCGTCAGCGATGCCTATGTTGGCTAATAACACGACGGCCGCCGCCGCACCCACGCCGGCGAAACCGTTGGGCATGTAGGGCGTCCAGTTTTCGGGGCTTACATGGGCGCCACCGACGGCGATGAAGAAGATGATGATGGCCAGCTTCAGCACCACGATCAGGGATGTCACCCGCGCACTCTCCTTGATGCCGATGATCAGCACCCAGGTGATCAGCAGCACGATGATCGTGGCCGGCAGATTGACCACGCCACCGTCGACTCCGCCCGGTGCGTGCGTGGCCCAATGGGGCAGATGGATGCCGCCCAGTTGCAGCAGCTTGTTGAAGTAGCCCGACCAGCCGACTGCCACCGCGACGCTGGCCACGCCGTACTCGAGCACCAGGTTCCACCCCGTGATCCAGGCGATGAACTCGCCCAGGGTGGCGTAGGAGTAGGTGTAGGCGCTGCCGGCCACCGGGATCATTGCGGCGAATTCGGCATAACACAGCGCCGCCAGGCCACAGGCGATCCCCGCCAGCAGAAACGACAGGGTGATGCCCGGACCGGATCCCAGGCGAATGCTGTCGCCCACGATGGCGGTGCCGATCAGCACGAAGATGCCCGTGCCGATGATGGCGCCGACGCCGAGGGAGGTCAGGTCAACGGCGGTCAGCGTGCGGCTCAGGCGGTGCTCCGGATCAGCAGCATCCGATCTGATCATGGCCATGGGCTTCACCCGCGCCATGCGGGACCAGATACCCGGCTTGTGGCCCTGACCAGAGCTCATGCCCGTACCTCGATGGCTGTCCGTGGACCTGGATTCGACATGGAGCACCTCGATTGACAGTGATGGATGGAATGCAGAAGTCTGCTGGACGATCGTTGCCGGGCTATTTTGCGGTGCTTTGCATGGTGGGGCAACGTATTTGCCGCGACTCCGAAGCGGGTGTGAACCCATCGCATCCGTGCAAAGCCCGTGCTAGAGTCGGGTCGCTGGCCATTGCGCAGGCAGTGTCCACCAGGGTCACAATCGTTCGTTACTGGAGAGGCTAGGCGCCCGCGTTCCGACTTGTGGCAATCGCCGCATCCGCATCGAAGCTGCGCGCAACGATCTTTCATTCCTCCCGTGCATTTTCCCCTCCGGAGATTCGCTATATGGTGGTGAGCCCTGCTCCCTCCGTCGCTGCGTCATGGCTGCTGGCCATGACGATGATCCTGTCAGGCAACGCTTCCGCTGAAACCCCGGCAACAGCCTCCGTCATTGCCCGGGGGAAAACCATCGCCATTGAATACACCCTGACCCTCGATGACGGTACCGAGGTCCAGAGCAATGTCGGTGGCCCACCACTCAGTTATGTGGCCGGCAAGGGGCAGATCATTCCCGGCCTCGAAGCGGCGCTCGATGGCAAGGTCGTGCATGACCGGATCAAGGTCAGGATTCCGGCCGAGCAGGCCTACGGCCCCATCGATCCGCGGAACCTGCAGGAAGTTCCGCTGGACAAGATCCCGGAGGACGCGCGCAAGGTGGGGACACTGTTGCGCGCGGAAGGATTCGACGGCCCGATCAGGGTTGCCGAAGTACGTCCCGACGTGGTGGTTCTGGACATGAACCATCCACTCGCGGGCAAGGCGCTGACGTTCGACGTTCTAGTGTTGTCCATCAACTGAGGAGTTCAAAAGGTACCCGTCATGACCAGGATCTATGTAGGCAATCTGCCATATACGGCAGATGAGGGTTCGATCCGTGCGCTGTTCTCGCAGCACGGAACTGTGGAAGCTGTGCGCTTGATCAACGATCGCGAGACCGGCCGCTTTCGCGGCTTCTGTTTCGTCGAGATGCCGGAATCGGATGCGCAGAATGCGATTGCGCGGCTGAACGGTCACGACATGGAAGGCCGCCAGCTGCGCGTCAATGAAGCGCGCGAGCGCGAAGGTGGCGGCGTCGGTGGCGGCGGGGGGCGCGGCCGGGGTGGCTACGGCGGC
>CAYLKO010000082.1:0-6555 GCA_964384525.1 uncultured Chromatiaceae bacterium | reverse complement strand
GTTTTGGATGAAAATTACCCCGCCAAGTGGGTCAATTCTGGATGGACGTCAACACATGGTGGAGCTGGAGCAGAACCAGTCCGCCATCGACACCTGGTTCGAGCGCCACACCCAGGGGCTGAGCGATGAGCAGAAGTCGGACCTGAAGAAGAAGTATGCCCGTGCCGAGATGCTGAACAAGGCTGAGCAGGTGATCTACATGCGCGCCTTCGACATCAGCGAGCATTACCGGCAGAACTGGCAGGGCACCGGCTTCAAGGCCCAGCTGGTGGCGCCCAACAAGGCAGCCGCCCTGCGTTACAAGGCGTTTCTGGACGAGCTGGGCACGGTCACGAGCGAGGTGATCATTTCCCCACCCGATGAACGGGAAGGCTTCGACGAAATCGATGCCGACGAATCCTCTGATGCGGTCGTGGCCTTCTGGCAACGGATGATGAAGCGCCATGGCTCGGAAGACGACTACAACAAAAATATCACCAACGCCTTCAAGAACGGTGATGAGCCCGAGATCCTGATCGTGGTGGACAAGCTGCTGACTGGCTTCGATGCGCCGCGCAACACCGTGCTCTACCTCACTCGCCGGCTCCAGGACCATTACCTGTTGCAGGCCATCGCCCGGGTCAATCGGCTATACGAGGATGAGTCCGGCAGCAGGGCGAAGGATTTCGGCTACATCATCGATTACGCGGGCGTGCTGGGCGCGCTCGACGAGGCGCTGACCACCTACAGCGCCTTGGAGGACTTTGATGCCGGGGACCTTGCCGGGGCGCTCACCTCGATCCATGAAGAAACCAAAGCTCTGCCGCAGCGCCATGCCGAGCTGTGGGACCTGTTCAAGTCTGTGAAGAATCGCCAGGACGAGGAAGGCTTCGAGCTGTTGCTGGGCGACGAGAAGCTGCGTGCGATGTTCTACGACAGACTGTCGGCGTTCGCAAAGACCCTCGCCATTGCGCTGTCCAGCGAGCGCTTCATCACTGACACGCCCCAGCAGAAGCTCCAAACCTACCGGACCGACCTCAAGCGCTTCGTCAACCTCAAGGCGGCGGTGAAGCTGCGTTATGCGGAGTCGGTGGACTACCGCGACTTCGAGTCGCGCATCCAGAAGCTCCTGGATACCCATATCTCGGCTTCAGAAGTGATGCAGCTCAACGCACCAGTAAACATCTTCGACGAAGCAGCCTTCCAGAAGGTGGTTGAGGAGCAAGGTGCCGGTACCGGGAAACAGCTCGGCGCCAAGGCGGACACGATCGCCCACGCCACCAAACGCGCCATCAATGAACGACTGGAGCAGGACCCTGCCTTCTACGAGAAATTCTCCAAGCTCATCCAGCAGGCCATCGACGATTACCGTTCGAGCCGCCTGTCGGATCTGGAATACCTGCAGCGGGTCATCGGGATCAGGGATGCGGTGGTCTTGCGCAAGGACGACGACCTGCCACCAATGCTGAATGGCAATGCCGATGCGGCGGCGGTGTTTGGCCTCCTGCATCCTTTTGTGGGTATTCATCTGTCTTACGCTTAGCAGGCCCGGATGGCCGCTGCGGTGGCGGCCACGGCGGTGTGGGCCATCTTCCTGCGCAACCGCAAGGTCGGCTACTGGGATGACCTCGATGCCCAGCGCCAGACCATGAACGAGATCGACGACTACCTCTATGACGAGGTGAAGGGCGCACGGGCCATTGCTCTCGCCACAAGCGAGATGGACGAGATCATCGAGAAAACCATGCAGCTCGCCCGCCACCGGATGGCCGGGTGAATCTCATGGTCGGCACCCTGACCTACGGCTCTGACCTGATTCGGTACGAGGTGCGCTTTCTGGCATCTCGGCAGACGCTGGCCATCGAGGTGCACCCCGACAGCCGGGTGCTGGTACGCGCACCGGTCGGGTGCCCGGAGAACCTGATCGCCCAACGGGTGCGGAAACGAGCAGCCTGGATCAGCAGGCAACTGGCCGAGTTCGAGCGCTATCGTCCGCGCACGCCAGCGCGGCAGTTTATCCATGGCGAATCCCACCTGTACCTCGGCAGGCAATATCGGCTGAAGTTGGTGGCGGGCGATGCGGCCAATGTGAAACTCACGCGCAGCCAGCTGATCGTCAGTCTGCCCGACAAACCGGACCCCGGCAGGATCAAGGCACTGCTGCATCGCTGGTACCTCGACCGCGCCCGGGCAGTTTTTGACGACGTGCTAAGCAGCAGCCTGCAGCACTTCAAAGGCGTGGGGCATCCGCGCCTGATCGTGCGCGCCATGCAATCCCGCTGGGGCAGCCTGTCACGCGCCGGCACCATGACGCTGAACGTGAATTTGGTGCGCGCCCCCCGACCTTGTATCGAGTACGTGGTCGCTCACGAGCTTTGCCACATGCGGCACCGCAACCACGACGCACGATTCTTCAAGCTGCTGGAACGCGTGATGCCCGATTGGGAGAGTCGCAAGCGACAACTTGAGGCGGCGTTGTTATGAGCTGCGCACCATCGGGATGCCCAGCTCAGGGTCACGACGCCAGTTGCGCAGGTTGTAGGCTTGACCTGCTGCAACTCCTTGTGAATATATAAAGATATCTTTATATTTCACGGATGCAGTTGGACCAGGTCATCAACCAGTTGAGTGGCGCGGCGGAGCCGAGCCGCCTGCGTCTGCTGGTCGCGTTGCTGGCGGGGGAGACGACCGTCGGCGATCTGGTGGCGGTGCTCGAGCAGAGCCAGCCCCGGGTGTCGCGCCACCTGCGGCTGTTGACGGAGGCCGGCCTGGTCGAGTCCTTTCGCGAGGGGCGGTCGATCTTCTACCGCTGGACTGCCCAGGGACTCGCGGCCGGCGTTGCCAGTCCCGTGGCGGCGCTGGCGGCGAGCAACGATCCCGGCATCGCGGCAGACCGCGGCCGCCAGCTGAAACAGGCCCGGCACCGGGAACGCAGTGCGCTGCGTCGTGTGCTGCGCACCGGCCACCGACGGGGCCTGACCGAGGCGGATCTGCAAAAGCCGCTGCACGAATTGCTGCCGGCATCACCGGCCGACGTCCTGATCATCGGTTGCGGGTCGGGCGAGCTGCTGGGGTCCTTGTTGCCCCGGGTGCGTCTGGCCGCAGGGATCGAGTCATCGGCGCCCTTGCGGGAGCTGGCCCGGGCGCGTCTGCATCATGCCGGGCGGCCGCACTGGACGATCCGCGATCCACAGGAAGGCCGGCAGCTGTTTGCCGCCGGCAGCTTTGATCTGATCGTGGCGGAAGTTCTGCCGGCGGCGCCTCACGATAGCTCGTGGGCTGACGGCATCCACTGGTTGCGCACCACCGGCCAGCTGTTGATTCATGGGCCGATTCTGCCCACCGACAAATCCCTGGCTCCACGGCTTGCAGGCCAGGGCTTTGCAATCACCCACCGGCAGTGGTTGCCGGGACCCAGCCCGGACCGGGCGCTGTTTCTCGCCACCCGCATGGTGGCAGGCACCGGCGATGAGCCGGCCGCGAGAACCGGCACCCATGACTGACAACCAACCGCGAGACCCCAGCATGACGCAGCCCGCGAACCCGCCGGTCCAGATTTCCTTCGAGTTCTTCCCGCCCAAGTCGCCGGAAATGGAGGCGGTCCTGTGGCAGGCCATTGGCAAGCTGGCCCCCTTGAAGCCGCGCTTTGTGTCGGTGACCTATGGGGCGGATGGCTCGACGCGGGACCGCACCCATCGCATCGTGTCCCGCATCGTCAGCGAAACGGGCCTTATCAGTGCGCCGCACCTGACTTGTGTGGGCGCCGCCCGGGCCGAGATTCAGGACATTGCACGGCTGTATCGCGACGAAGGCATCCGGCACATCGTCGCCTTGCGCGGCGATCCCCCGCAGGGCGCAACCCGTTACGACCCGCACCCGGGCGGCTACGCATACGCCACCGATCTGGTGCGGGGGCTGCGCGAGGTGGCGGACTTCGACATCTCGGTCGCGGCCTATCCGGAAGGCCATCCGGAAGCCCCCGATGCCGACTTTGATCTGGAGAATCTCCGCCAGAAGCTCGACGCCGGGGCCAGCCGGGCGATCACCCAGTTCTTTTACGACACCGACAACTTCCTGCGCTTCCGGGACCGCTGCGCCGCCCGCGGCATCGATGCGCCGATCGTGCCGGGAATTTTGCCCATTGCAAGGTTCCGCCAGATGCTGAACTTTGCCAATCGCGCCGGCGCCAACGTGCCGCGCTGGTTGCATGAACGCTTTGAAGGCCTGGATGACGATCCGGAAACACAGCGGATGCTGGGTGTGAGCATCGCCATCGACCAGGTGGCCACGCTGCGCCGTCATGGCATCAGCGAATTTCATTTCTACACGCTCAATCGCGCCGAGCTCACCTATGCCATTTGTCACGCCTTGGGCGTGCGCCCGGATACAGATGCCCTGGGCGTGCGGCCGGATACCAACGGAAATTCATGATGAAGCAGAAAACCACGGCCGGATTCCCGGCATTGCAGCAGTTGCTGGCGCAGCGCATCGTCATCCTCGATGGCGCCATGGGCACGATGGTGCAGGCGCATGCGCTGGGTGAGGCTGATTACCGCGGTGAGCGCTTTGCGGGTTCCGCCCGGCCACTGAAGGGCAATCACGATCTGCTCAGCATCACGCGACCGGAGGTGATCAGCGGCATTCATCGGGCATTCCTGGAGGCCGGTGCCGATGTGATCGAAACCAACACCTTCAATTCCACGGCGCCGTCATTGTCGGACTATGGCCTGCAAAGCTGTGTGGCCGAGCTGAACCTGGCCGCAGCACGACTGGCGCGCACGGTGGCCGACGAAGTGGCCGGGCAGACCGGCCAACCCCGCTTCGTGGCCGGCGTGCGCGGCCCGACCAGTCGCACCGCATCGATCTCGCCGGAGGTGAACGACCCGGGCTTTCGCAACGTGAGCTTTGATGAACTGGTCGCGACCTATGCCGTGGCCACGAAGGCGCTGATCGAGGGCGGCGTGGACTTCATTCTGGTCGAGACGATCTTCGACACGCTGAACGCCAAGGCCGCGCTCTATGCCATTGCCAAGGTGGGTGAGGAGCTTGGCATGGTCGTACCGGTGATGATCTCGGGCACGATCACGGATGCCTCCGGCCGCACCCTGTCCGGCCAGACGCCGGAAGCCTTCTGGAATTCGGTCCGGCACGTCAAGCCGTTCATCATCGGTTTCAACTGCGCCCTCGGCGCCACGGAGCTTCGACCCCACATCAATGATCTCGCGCGCTTTGCCGATACCGGCGTCAGCGTGCACCCCAATGCCGGCCTGCCCAATGCCTTCGGCGGCTACGATGACACACCGGCCGCGATGGCGGCGGTGCTCGGCGAATTTGCCTCGGCCGGCATGTTGAACATGGTCGGCGGCTGCTGCGGCACGACGCCGGCCCACATCGCCGCGATCCGGGAAGCGGTATCCCGGCACCCGGCGCGAGCCATCCCGACCATCGAGACCAAATTGCGGTTGTCCGGCCTCGAGCCCTGCAACATCGGCGATGACTCGCTGTTCGTCAACGTGGGTGAACGCACCAACGTCACCGGCTCGGCCCAGTTCCGCAAGCTGATCGTCGCCGGTGATTATGGCAGTGCGCTGGCGGTTGCCCGCCAGCAGGTGGAGAACGGCGCCCAGGTCATCGACGTGAACATGGATGAGGGCATGCTGGATTCGGTGGCGGCCATGGACCGCTTCCTGAAGATCGTGGCCACCGAGCCGGACATCGCCCGCGTGCCGCTGATGATCGACTCCTCGCGCTGGACCGTGATCGAAACCGGCCTCAAGTGCATCCAGGGCAAGCCCATCGTCAATTCCATCAGCCTGAAGGAAGGCGAGGAGCCGTTCCTGGCCCAGGCCAGGGAGCTGCTGCGCTACGGTGCCGCGGTGGTGGTGATGGCTTTCGACGAGGAGGGCCAGGCGGACACCGCCGAGCGCAAGCTGGCCATCTGCGAACGCTGCTACCGGCTGCTGACGGAGAAAGTCGGTTTCCCGCCGGAAGACATCATCTTCGATCCGAATATCTTCGCGATTGCGACCGGCATCGAGGAGCACAACAACTACGGCGTGACCTTCATCGAGGCCACGCGGGCCATCAAGCAGACCCTGCCGCATGCGCTGGTCAGCGGCGGGGTGAGCAATGTCTCCTTCTCCTTCCGCGGCAACGAAACCGTGCGTTCCGCCATGCATTCGGTGTTTCTCTATCACGCGATCCAGGCTGGCATGGACATGGGCATCGTCAATGCAGGGCAGCTCGGCATCTACGCCGAGATCGATCCCGAGCTGCGCACGGCATGTGAAGACGTGATCTTGAATCGCCGCCCGGATGCCACCGAGCGCTTGCTCGAACTGGCAAGCCGTTATCGGGATTCCGGTGGTGGCCCGGCGAAGCCCGTCAGTCAGGAATGGCGACAGCTGCCGCCGGGGCAGCGGCTGTCGCATGCGCTCGTGAAGGGCATCGACGAATTCATCGTCGCCGATACCGAGGAGGCGCGGCTGCTCGCCGACAAGCCCATCGACGTGATCGAAGGGCCGCTGATGGACGGCATGAACGTGGTCGGCGACCTGTTCGGCGCCGGCAAGATGT
>CAYLKO010000081.1:0-7070 GCA_964384525.1 uncultured Chromatiaceae bacterium | reverse complement strand
AACTTCATGCACTGCCGGCTTCAGCAGCCGGGCCTGCTCGAACCAGAAATCGAAGGAGCGGCGGTAGCCCCACGCGAGCGTTGGCAGATCCCGACACAACAGGGCGAACTCGGGTGCACGGAAATGCTGCATGTAGCAGCTCAGGATCACGTCGCAGGGATGGCGGATCGCCAGCAGGATCCGGGCCTCCGGAAACAGCCGCCGGATCGCCGGCAGACGCAGCAGATTCAGCGGGTTCTTGTCGATCAGGCGCTGACCGGGCTCGAGCCTTGTTTTCCGACGGGTGAGCGACCAGTAGTGCTCACGTACCTCGGCCAGTTGCCTTGCCGTCAGCTCAGCCAGCCGTGCGGGATAGTCGATGCCCAGGTCCATGATGCGGTCGATGGCATGTTGCAGGTACGGCTGTTCATCCATGGTGACCAGTTGTGGGTGGGCATCGAGCATCTGCTCCAGAAGGGTGGTGCCGGAGCGGGGAAAGGCCACGATGAAGACCGGTGACTCGGCAGCCGAAGGGCTGGGCGCCGGGTCCGCAGCATCCCAGCGGGCGATATCCCCCGGCACGCACCCATGCCGGGTGATCAGCAGCGGCACTTCCTTGAGGCTGGCAGCTTCCGGATTGCTGCGGGCCAGGTGCAGCATCTGGGCTTCATGGGCCTTCTGCAGGCAGGTGAACGCCTCGTCGTGGCGCTTCAGTGCATCCAGTGTCTTGGCCAGCGGAAACAGGTAGAGGTGTCGGCGATGGGCTTCCGTGCACTGCTCGGCGAGTGCCGTATAGAGCTGCCGGGCCGTTTCATGGCGACCCTCCCGCAAGGCGATCTGGGCCTCGAGCAACTCGAGGTCCGGTCCCAGAACGGACGCTGCATCCGGCATGGTCTTGAGACTTTGCAGGGTGGATTGCGCATCCTTGAGCCGGTTGCTGCGTTCCTGGATCTGGGCGAGGCGGAGCAGGGTGCCCGCTGATGGGTCAGGATCGGCCGCCGCGCGGTCGGCCGCCTGTGCGGAGGCTGCTGGCTCGCCGAGATTCAGCAGCAACAGGGCGATCGTGGCCAGCCGTTCGCTGTCGAGCTCCGGCCAGTGTTCCCAGCCGGAAAGTGCCGCCGTCGCTTCCTCGATGCGCAGCGACTCATAGCAGCACTGTGCGTACTGGCAGCAGATCTCCGCATCGTCCGGCGCGGCCCGCATGGCGTCGGCCAGCACCACTCGGGCCGTGTCATGGTCGCCGCGATCCTGATGCAACAGGCCAACGTTGAAATAGAAGCTGGCTGAACACTCGCCGAGGGCGCCGGCCTGCGCATAGGCCAGCAAGGCCTCATCGTGGCGCTGCAGCCGGCGCAAGACGGTGCCCAGGTTCATCCAGTGACTGATATGCCGGGGCTCTGCCCGCACGAGTTCCTGAAACACCATCACGGCCTCGGCGTCTCGCTGGTCGGCGAGCAGCGCATTTGCGCGTTTTGTTTGTTATTTTGTTTAGTCCGGGTTGTTCTTTGCTGCCCAAATTAACGGGCCGCGCTGCCGGCGCGGCGCGGCCCGAGGAGCAACTTCATGCCTGGGTCAGAACTTCTGCGTGATCGAACCGAAGAAGAAGCGGCCGATGGTGTCGTAGGTTTCCACGTCCGTGTTCGCGTTGGTCACGTTGTTCTGGTACAGGATCGGCGGCTGGTTGTTGAACACGTTGTTGATGCCAAGTTGCACCCTCGTGTTGGTTTGATCGAAATTGTAGCCAGCTGTCAGATCGAAATAGCTCTGGGAGGCGATATTGAGATCCGGCTGTACTCCCGGGGCACCATCGGGATCGGTCAGCCTGATGGAATCGATATAGCGCCAGTAGAGCTGGGCTTCCCATCCCTGCAATTTCCATCCCAGCTGGGTCGAGGTCCGCCATTCGGCAATATTGCCGTACTGCCGGTTGTAGGTTCCGGCTACCCTGTCCACAGGGCTGCCGGGTACGAGGTTGTCGTACTTGTCGGTGTAGGTGGCATCCAGGCCGACGCGGATGGTGCCGAAATCAAACTGGGGCAACACATAAACGACGCTGATATCCACGCCGTTGGTCTCCAGTGTGCCCAGGTTGATGGTGGGTTGCCGGACCTGCCGGATGGTGCCATCGCCAAAGCGATCGAAAAGGCCGCAGTACTCGGCTGCTCCGGTTGCCAGACAGAGGTCCGCCCCCTTGTTTGGATCGAGCTGGGTGACGATCTGATCGATCGAGTAATCCCAGTAGTCGATGCTGAGAGACAAACCACGGATCGCTGCGGGCTCAAAGACGAACCCGACTGTCCAGGCGTCACCTTCTTCCGGATCAAGCCCCGTCCCACCCAGCACGTTGCCGCCGATAAGCAGCCCGTCGACCTGCGCATTCGGTTGGGCGAAAGTCCCATCCGTCGGGACGTTCTGGCAAAGAAGCGCAAAGTTGGGGTTGGCGGTCACCATTGCCGCGGTTAGTCCGACGCAGGGATCCGTGAAGGTGGCCGCGTTGGCCGTTGGCGCCTGGTAGAGCTCGATGATGGTTGGTGCCCGGAAGACGTCGGCATACGAGGCCCGTATCATCAGGTCGTCGATCGGTCGCCAGTCAACCTTGAAGCTGGCATTGGTCGTGCTGCCGAACGTGGAATAGTCCGAGTAGCGTAGACCGGCAGTGAGATTCAGCGACCGGGCGAATGGTGCATCCTTCAGCAGGGGGACCAGCACCTCGCCGTAATACTCCGTCACGTCATAGGACCCTTCCTGATCGCCGGTGCAGGTATCACTGGCCAGGAGGCAATCCTTGTAGAGCGGCGGCGATGATTTGGTGAGGAAGTCCGCGCTGAATTCCCCGCGCTGGTCGCGGTATTCAACGCCCAGCGCCGCCATGATGTCGCCGGCTGGCAGACTGAAGACCGGGCCGTTAAATGCCAGGTTGGCCTGAGTCATCGAATACTCGTACTGGTCCCGGTACACGGCCGAGATGGCTTTGATGGCCGCGAGCTGACCGGGGTCCGCCAGATTGAAGATGTTCAGCGGAATGCAGCCCGCAATGGGTGCGCCGGGTACACCGCAGGTCGGTGTGCCATCCGTGTCGATGAAGGACGGCCCCAAGGCGTTGGCAAAACTGGATTTGAACGGATAACCGGCGAAACTTCGGTTCTGGTCGAGCCGGCTGTAGCCCAGGTTCGCATCCCAGTTCCAGCCGGTGTCGAGCAGCGCGCCGCGCAGTCCGCCGAGTATCTGGCCCTGCCAGGTTTCCACATCGTTGGCGCGATTGCCCAAGGCTTCGAGGCGATAGCTGGCGTTGGGATTGAGCAGCTCTTCCGTGACCGGATCGGTGGCGTTGCCGCCGAAGCTGATGCCGAACGGATTGTAGATGTTGTCTGCCGAAATCACCGTGTTGTCGCTGCGTGCATCAAATGGCAGCGGCGCGATCGAAAAGCCAGAAGTCGTCCGGTTGTAGAGGAATTCGGTGTACATCTCCACATCGTCGGTGATCTCGTGCGTGCCCAGCGCGAAGACACTGGCGCGTTCCGTCGGTGTGAGGATCAGGTTGAGCGGTTGGTAGTTGTAGGAGTCATTGGGTGTGCCGGAACCGCCGTAGCAGCGATAGTCTCCGAGTGTCGAACCGGTTGTACCTTGTTCCCGGGTGATGCTGGTGCAGCCGGGATACTGGGCATTGAGGCCAGCACCAGCGGCGCTGGCGGTGTCTATGTAGATTCGGCCTCGGGGTGTCCGGCTGGAACCGCCCTCGAATACCGAGCCGTAGAAGTAGATTGCGTTTTTCGAGAATTCGCGATCGCCGGCTCCAATCTCCTCCTGCTTGTTGTAGTTGAAACCCAGGATCAGGTTGCTGGTGTCGTTCGAGGCACCGAACGAAAGGGAAATGCCTCGGCGGTCTCCGTCGTGTTCGCTGGACGTGCCGTAATCCACGCTGACCTCGGCACCCTCCATCGACTTTTTGGTGATGAAGTTCACCACGCCACCGATCGCGTCCGAACCGTAGACGGCGCCGGCTCCCTGTTTCAGAACCTCGACCCGCTCGATCATTGAGACCGGGATGGAGTTGATGTCGACGGCACTCGAGAGGTTGCCCAGTGCGCCATAGCGGCGACCGTTCAGCAGAACCAGGGTGCGTTTGACATCGAGGCCGCGCAATTCCACGTTGCTGGCGCCGTCGCCACCACCGTTGTTTACAGCCGGGTTGGTAGCCGCACCACCGATCGAGGGCAGTTTCTGGATCAGTTCGCCGATCGTCGCCACACCGGTCTGCTGGATGGCTTCCGCAGTAACGATCTGCACCGGGCTCGCCGTTTCCGCATCGACGCGACGAATGCGCGAACCGGTGACGATGATTTCGTTGAGGGCGGCGTTGCCCGTGTCCTGTGCCAGTGCTGGCGTCGTTTGCTGGATACCGGCCACTGCACCGGTGAACATGGCGCATTGGGCAGCGCGCTTGGTGACAACTCCGCGTCTGGTGGACGGCCGGTTTCGGCCAGAAGTTTGTTTGCCGCTCATGGCGATGGATACCCCCTGATTGATCCGTCATTGCGCCCGGACAACCTGGTGTCAGAGCGCACCCCGTCGCCTCTTGGCCGGATAATAAGCACAGGCAATGCCTTGACGCAATCCAGCCAGGGGCTGGTTGTGGCCATCGGGCTACAGGGTGGGCGGACTCGGGGTGGCAGTTCCGGTGGGCAGATCAGCTGGGCGAGCAGTCCGGATCCCGCCCATCAAGACGCTGCCTGGCCAGCGTGGGATTACCCAAAGCCGAGACCGACAGCACCCGGCCATCGGCCGCTTCCGGACCCTGACAGATCGTGAAATCACCGCCCGGAGTGGTGGTGGTCCCGGGGCTGACGCTGCGCCCGGTCGGGCTGAAGCCCGCCGCTGTCCGAAATGCTTCACTCTGGATGTGCAGGCCCGGAATGGCCGGCGAGGCGCCCAGCACGGTCTCACCCGGATCCACTACATAGTCACCATTGAGGTCGGCAAAGCGGATCCAGCCGGCCTCCCAATCGGCCGTGGCGCAGCGGTGCCCATCGTTGCTCGGGCAGATCACCACCGCGACGTTGCGGGTGATCGCCTCATTGCGGGCGGCATGCAGCGTGCCCACCAGCGCATTGATGCCGTCAGCCCGGCTGCTGCTGCGGGTCACGCTCTCCATGCTGGGGACCACCAGCGACAGGCTGACACCCAACACCCCCAGGGTTGCCAGGACCTCGCCGAAGGTGAAACCGCCCTGGGATGAAGAGCCCAGGCTGCCGAAAGTACGCCGCGTGGAAAGTGCCCGCATGTTGCCCCATATCCGCTGGCAGAGAGTGAGAGCCAGCGTAGGTGGCCCCGCGCTCCGCGGCGTTGAAGCCGGTCACGTTCCCGATCAGGCCAGGACAGCCCCGGCGGGGTGATGGAGTGTCGGGCTTGGGTGGCTGTTGGTATATCGCCACACAGTCGCCGGGTGGAAGCGCAGCAGTTCCGAATGAGTTGCGTTATTATGCAACGTCTTTTCGGCCGGCCATGACAGCGTAGCCTGCCACTTAAATACCAATCAGAAACAACAGATTTTCAAGGGGACAACCCATGCGAAAAAGTACGGCAATTACCAGCACGGCACTTGGCGCCCTGCTGCTTTTCGGCCAGGTCGGCGCGCACGCCGCCGAGGCGGTCGGCCAACCCTACGTGAAGGGTCTTGCCACCTACATCGGTGCGGACAGCGACCGCAATGTGGATGACAACGTGGCCGGCGGCGTGATCGGGTTCGGCTACGCCCTGAGTGAGCACTTCAATGCGGAAATCGACTTCCAGCGCCTCAACCTGGATGGCGACAGCGGGTTTCCCGATCAGGACCAGTCGGCGATCAACCTCAACCTGATGAATATCTACAACCGCTCGGGGCTTTTCTCGCCCTACATCCTCGGTGGTATCGGCATCGTCAATACGGACATCAACAACGACGACCATGACGACTTCCAGGCACAGCTCGGCGTGGGCACCCTGACCCGCGTGTGGGGTGAGCGGGTGTCGTTGCGGACCGAGGTTCTGGGTCGCTGGCAGAATGCCTCCGACAACATGACCGACGTTCTGGTCAATGCCGGCTTCAGCATCGCCCTCGGCAGCAAGGCCGCGCCTGCGGCTGTTGCGGCACCGGTCGTCGCTGCTGTGGCTGCGCCGCCACCGCCACCACCGGCCCCGACCCCCGCACCGCCCGCCGACAGCGATGGCGATGGCGTACTTGATACGGCTGATCAGTGCCCGAACACCCCGAAGGGTGAGCGGGTCGGGCCGCAAGGCTGCACCTGTGATGTGATCCGGCAGGTCAATTTCGGCACCGATTCCGCCGAACTCACCGCTGCCGACAAGAAGATGCTGGATGAGCTGGCGGAAACGATGACCAAACTCAAGTTCGTCTCCGGCGCCGTCATTGGCCACACCGACAGCACGGGCGCCGACAGCTACAACCAGAAGCTCTCCGAGCGTCGTGCCCAGGCCGTTGCCGACTACCTGGCGGCGAAGGGCATCGGCGGTGGCCGACTGGCCGTTTCCGGCGCCGGTGAAAGCCAGCCCATCGGGGACAACAAGACCAAGGACGGCCGTGCACAGAACCGTCGCGTGGTCCTGCGCCGCACAGACTGCGACGCCGGCTAAGTCTTCGCTGACGTCATGACGAAAAAGGCCCCGGTTGCGAAAGCAGCCGGGGCCTTTGCTTTATCGGCACAGATACTCGTGGCCCGCAGTAGTTTTGTGGCGTGAGTGCTTCCGCACTCCGTGGCCCGCGGCATCCCGGCGGGAAATCTTGTCCGCCTGCGGTACGGTTGCCCGCTCATCGGCGGACAAGACACCCGCCACGCTGCCGCTATGCTCAGAAGTCCGGGATACGCTGTCTACGCTCCGCTACAGCGGCAGCGTGGCTGGGTATGCCTTCACCGATGAGCGGGCAACCGTACCGCAGGTGAAGGCATACCCAGCCGGGATGCCGCGGCGACGAAGCGATGCCACACACTGGCGAAAGGGCGTGCAGCCGGGATATCGCGGGCCACGGACCGTGGCCATTTGGTCGGGGTGACAGGATTCGAACCTGCGACCTCTTGCTCCCGAAGCAAGCGCTC
>CAYLKO010000080.1:0-7187 GCA_964384525.1 uncultured Chromatiaceae bacterium | reverse complement strand
GCGGTGTACTCACCGCAGGCGGACAAGATTTCCCGCCGGGATGCCGCGGGCCACGAAGTACCGGTGTACCCCATGTGCCCGGGATGGACCTTGGTGGTGTGGTGGGCCGTGATGGATTTGAACCATCGACCAACGGATTAAAAGTCCGCTGCTCTACCAACTGAGCTAACGGCCCGAAACGATGCCAGAGGATCATGCGTGGAGCGGGAATGCGCTGCATTCTAGCGATAGCGGGTCGGATCCGCTACGCCGGCGGCCTCGAAGCCGGCCCGGCGCAGCCGGCAGGCGTCACAGACGCCGCAGGCCTCGCCCGCCGCAGTGGCCTGATAGCAGGACACGGTGGCTCCAAAATCGATGCCGAGCTCGATGCCGGTCCGGACGATCTCGGCCTTGCCGAGATGCAGGAGCGGCGTGTGAATCTGCACCGGGCGCCCTTCCACGCCACGCCGGGTGGCCAGATTGGCGAGCTGCTGAAATGCTTCAAGGTATTCCGGGCGGCAGTCCGGATAGCCGGAATAATCGACGGCATTCATGCCTGCATAAATCCGGTCGGCATCGGTCACCTCCGCGAAACCGAGTGCAAAGGCCAGGAACACCGTATTCCGGGCTGGCACATAGGTCACCGGAATGGCGCTGCTGCCGGCTGTTTCCGGCACGGCAAGCCCGGGATCGGTCAATGCCGAACCGCCGATGTCAGCCAGCCCCAGACGCACGGTGCGGTGCTGGACTGCGCCGAGTTGCACCGACAGGCTGCTGGCCGCATCCAGCTCGGCCCGATGTCGCTGCCCGTAGTCAAAGCTCAAGGTGTGGCACTCGCAGCCGTCCCGCCGAGCCAGCCCGAGACAGGTTGCCGAATCCATGCCACCTGACAGGAGCACCACGGCTCTGGTTGAGGGTGACACTGGCATCAGCGTCCCGGCGAATCGCCCCACAGGATCTTGTGCAACTGCAACTGGAAGCGCACCGGCAACTGGTCAGCCAGTATCCACTCGGCGAGCGCAGATGCCGACTGCTGCTCCCAGGCCGGGGAAAACAGCACTTCGCAACGCTCGGTCAACTTGAGATCACGGAGCTGCTGCCGGGCCCAGTCATAGTCCCCGCGGTCACAGATCACGAACTTGATCTGATCGGCAGGTTTCAGGTGATCCAGATTGCCGGGCAGGTTGCGGTGCGACTCCCCGGACCCGGGCGTCTTGAGATCCAGAACCACCATCACCCGGGCATCGACGCCGGCAATGTCGAGGGCCCCGCTGGTTTCCAGCGAGACGCTGTAGCCGGCGTCGGCCAGGGCCGTCAGCAGCGGCAGGCAAGCCGGCTGGGCCAGCGGTTCACCGCCGGTCACGCAGACATGTCGGGTATGGAACGTGGCTACCTGCGCCAGGATTTCAGCCACGCTGTGGCGCTGCCCGCCGTGAAAGGCATAGGCGGTGTCGCAATACGCACACCGCAGTGGACAGCCCGTGAGGCGGACGAATGCCGTCGGATAGCCGGCTGGCCGTGATTCCCCTTGCAGCGAATGGAAAATCTCGGTGATGCGCAGTGTGGACAAGGGCTCGCTCCCGCTGCCGGCCCCTGAACGGGACCAAGGCTGACGGATGATGAAGCTCAGACGCCTTCGGTGGTCATCCGCTCGAGCCGCTGCCCGGCCAGACGGGCGGCCGTGGTTTCGGGGTATTCAGCCACCACCCGCTTCAATGCCGTCCGCGCCTCGGCGAAGCGCTTCAATTCGTAGTTGCAGTAGCCGATCTTGAGGAGCGCATCCGGGATCTTGCGTGACTGCGGATATTTGTCGACCACCACGGTGAACTCGCGCAGCGCCTTGTCATAGCTCTGACTGACATAGTGGGTTTCCGCCAGCCAGTATTGCGCATTGTCCGACAGGGCACTGTCCGGAAAGGCGACCATGAACTGCTTGAGAGCGCCGCTGGCTTCCTTGTACCGTCCCTGTTTCAGCAGTTCGAAGGAAGCCTGGTAGTTGGCCCGGTCGGTACCGCCCGGAACCGGCAGCTGGCCGGGCTGCAACTCGCCACCATCCAGAACGCTGCGGCCATCCGCAATGCTGGCCTGCCGCTGGCCGGCAGCTTCCTCCAAGGCCAGCAAACGCTGGTCGACGTCGAGGTACTGCTGCTTCTGCGCATCGCCCGCCTGCTCGAGGCTGAATTCCAGCTGGTCCACCTGACCCCGGAGGTTCTGGTTTTCCTGCTGCAGCTGCTCAACCTGCTTCAGCAGGTTGACGAGTCCTTCACTGTCGACGACCCGCTCGACGCGGGTCACTCGAGAATCCAGCTCCGCCTGCCGGATATACAGCGGATTCTGCTCGGGGGGCTGCAGCAAGGTGCAGCCCGACAGCAGGCCGGCACCGGTCAGGACAAGTGCAGATATCCGCATGATGGTTATGGCCCGTAGACAATCTCGACGCGGCGATTCAGCGACCAGGCTTCTTCATCGCTGCCGATGACTGCAGGCCGCTCTTCGCCGAAGCTCACGGTGGCGATCTGGCTGGAGGTGGCGCCCTGGAGCAGCAGGATGTTGCGCACTGCCTGGGCCCGCTTCTCACCGAGACCGATGTTGTATTCACGGCTGCCGCGCTCGTCGGCATGGCCTTCCAGACGGATGTGGGCCGCGGGATTGGCCACCAGATAACGGCTGTGTGCCTGCAGGATGGCGTTGTACTCAGGCTTGACATCGAAGCTGTCAAAATTGAAGTAGATCACCCGGTTTTCCTGGGAGGCATTCGGACCACCGAGGGCCCCGCCACCGGTGCCATTCATGCTGCCGCCCTGCCCGAGGCCACCCTCGTTGACACCGGAGGACGCCGCCCCGGCATTGACCGTCGACGCTGCGGCATCATCGGTCGTGGACTTCGAAGACGGTGTGCAGGCGGTCACCAGGGCGACCACCAGCAAAACCGCAAGCATCCTCAAACTAGCCATGCACATAAACTCCTGAAAACAAGCTCAATTGGGTGAAAATGGTGACCATGCCGGCTCCCGCACATCGCCTTCCGCCGCCGAGATGCGCTGTTTGATGCGACCATCCGTGCTGACAGTGGCAAGAACTCCCCGCGAGCCCTCGCGAGTTGCGTAGATCAGTACTTCTCCATTGGGTGCGAAACTCGGTGATTCGTCGAGCCGACCGTCCGTGAGCACCTGCAAGGTGGAACGCGCCAGATCGACCAGTGCAATTCTATAGTTGCCGCGATCGTTATGCACTACGGCCAGCTGCTTTCCATCGGGAGAAATGCGGGGACTCGCATTGTAGGTGCCCTCGAAGGTCACACGCTGGGCCTTGCCACCCTCGGCGGCGATACGGTAAATCTGCGGCCCGCCCGTGGCATCCGACGTGAAATAGATCTGCTGCCCATCCGCCGACCAGACCGGTTCCGTGTCGATTGCCGGCCCGCTGGTGAGCCGCGTGGGCATCTGGGCGCGGATATCCAGGGTGTAAACATCCAGATTGCCGTCTGCCCGTGACAACGCGAGCGCGAGATGCCGGCCATCCGGCGAGAAGGCTGGCGCACCGTTGACCCCGGGCCGCGCCGACACGCGCTGACGTGTGCCCGAGCGCAGATCCTGGACATAGATTTCAGAGCGGTTGGCCTCGAAAGACACATAGGCCAGTTTGCGGCCATCCGGCGACCAGGCCGGCGACATCAGCGGTTGCGCCGACTCCACCATGATCTGGGGGTTTTCGCCATCTGCATCCGCGACGATCAGCCGGTAGCTGGTCTTGCCCGCAACCCGCCCGGCCGGACGAATCACCGTGATGTAGGCGATCCGCGTCGAGAAAATGCCGCGAACGCCGGTGAGCTTTTCATAGATGATGTCGGCGGCACGATGACTGCTGCGACGAAAGTCAGCCGTGGTGGCGGGCTGCCGGTAGCCCAGCAGCTGCTGGCCACGCAACACGTCGAACACCTGAAACTGCAATTCATATTGTCCGGCGCCGGTGGCCACCACCTGACCGATGACCAGGACATCGCTGCCCTGGATCCGCCAGCTGCCGAAATCGACATCAGCGGCGGTGGTCGGGCGCTGCAGCATGTCCCGGCGCTCCAGGGGTGCGTAGCGCCCCGAGCGGGCCAGATCGGCGGCGATGATCGCCGCCGCATCCAGCGGTGGTGGCGTACCAGTCCCCTGCCAGCCAAAGGGCACGACCGCGATCGGGATGGCGTTGTCGGTGCCTTGCGTGATCTGGATCTGCAGTTCGGCCCGGGCCGGGCCGGCCAGGAGCGTCGTGAGGGCGGTGACCAGAACGGCCATCAGCACGGTAAATTGACGGGTCATCAATCGATTCCTAAACAGCACGGTCCGCGCGCGGCATCCAGTATGAGGCACGCCCATGAACGGACCTTGAGCCGCTATTGTTCGGGTTTGAAGGTAAAGAGCAAGTTGCGCTCGAAGAGTGCCGGGTCATCGGGCAGTGGCAGCGGCGAGGCCCGCAGCACCGCCGTCTCGATCGAACGCCGCACGGCTTCGTCCCCGTTGCAGCGTCCCAGACGCACGCCGGTTACCGTCCCACCCGGAATCTGGGTGACCTGGACCTCGCACTCGAGGCCGGGCTGCACACCGGGCGGCTTGACCCAGTTGCGCTCGACACGCTGGCGGATCAGGGACACGTAGACATCCAGCGCACCTGAATCCCGGGCAGCCAGCAGACGCTCCTCCTCGGCCAGCTGGCGCGCGATGTCGCGTTGCGCCGCGGCCTCAGCGGCCTTTTCCTTGAGCTGCGCCGCCTTCCGTGCCTCGGCCTTTGCCTTTTCCTGGTCGGCCTTGGCCTGCTCGGCCTTCTGCTGATCTGCCTTGAGCTTCTCGGCCTTGGCTTTTTCAGCTTTGGCTTTTTCAGCCTTGGCCTTGTCTGCCCTGGCCTTGTCTGCCGCCGCTTTTTCAGCTGCCACCTGCGCAGCCTCGCGCTTTTTCACCGACTCGGCCATGGCCTGCTCTGCCTGGATCTTTTCTGCCCGCCCCTTTTCTGCCTCCACCTTTTCTGCCTTGGCCTTTTCCGCTGCCTGCTGCTGTTCAAGCACGGCGCGATCATCGTCAACGCGTGGTTCTTCCGGGGGAGCCGGCGGTACTGGCGCCGGTTTTTCGACCGGGGCCGATCGGGTCCGGGGGATGGCATCCCGATCCACGACCGTCGCCTTGATCGCCAGTGTCGAGACCGGCGGCGCACGATGCAGAACGACGCCGCTGGCAAGCATCAACGCCAGCAGCAGGCCATGGCCCAGCAGGGACCAGACCAATGCCCTGTCAGGATGTGCAGGACCGGCGGGCGTCACGGCGCTTGACATGGTTCAGCCCGGCGGACGGCGCACCGGTGGGGTGTCGGTCAGAAAGCCCACGTTGGTGGCTCCAGCCTCCTGCAGCAGCACCATGGCCTGCACCACGCTGCCGTAGTTCACGCGCTGGTCGGCCTTGATCAGCACCGGTGTCCCGGGGTTTCGCCGGAGAACCGCCGATACCAGGGTCACCACCGTGCCGTCCTCGATCGGTGAGGCTTTTTCATCGCCCACGCTGAGGAACAGCTCCCCCCCGGCATTGATGGACAGCACCAGTGGTTCCTGATCGGGCGACGTGACGATGGGATCGGCGGCGGCTTTCGGCAATTCCACGTCGATGCCCTGGGTCAGCAGCGGCGCCGTCACCATGAAGATCACCAGCAGCACCAGCATGACGTCGATGTACGGGACGACATTGATCTCGCCCATGAGCCGTCGATTCCGTGACTTGCGCATGGCGGTTAACCGGCACTCCCGCCCGGCGCAACCGGGTGGGTTCGGGCGTGCGCGTGGCGTTGCAGGACGCTGAAGAATTCTTCACTGAAGCTGTCGTAACGCACTTCGAGGCGCGTCACCTTGTCGGCATAGCGGTTGTAGGCGATGACGGCCGGAATGGCGGCAAACAGGCCCATCGCGGTGGCCACCAGGGCTTCGGAGATGCCCGGGGCGACCACGGCCAGGGTGGCGGACTGCACGTTGCCGAGCCCGCGGAAGGAATTCATGATGCCCCAGACCGTGCCAAACAGACCCACGTAGGGACTGGTCGAGCCGATCGTGGCCAGCGTCGACAGGCTCTCCTCCAGGCGGTCCATCTCACGCATCTGCGCCACGTGCATCGCCCGTCGGACACTTTCCAGAACCTGGTCTGCCGTCATGTCCGGCTGGCCGCTGAGTCGCCGGAATTCGCGAAACCCGGCTTCGAACAACCCGGCCATGTCGGCCGGCGGCTGCCCGCCACGGGTCACGTCCCTATAGATCGCGGACAGATCGCCACCCGACCAGAAGCTGGTCTCGAATGCATCGGAGCCGGCGACCGCCTCCCGCAATACGCGGCGCTTGCGCACGATGATGGCCCAGGACATGACGGATGCCGCCAGCAGCAGCAGCATGACCAGTTGCACTATCAGGCTGGCAGACAAGATCAGATCGAGCAGGGACGTATGGGCCGGCATCGTCAGGACTCCTTGGGATCAAACAAGTTGCGGCCGGCATCCGGAACCGCCTGGGGCGGCTTCAAACCAAAATGCTGGTACGCCAGCCGGGTTGCCACGCGGCCGCGCGCGGTGCGGCTCAGATAACCCTGCTGGATCAGGTATGGTTCAAGTACATCTTCGATGGTGCCACGCTCCTCGCCGAGCGCCGCCGCCAGGGATTCCACCCCCACCGGTCCGCCCTCGAAGCGCTCGATGATCAGCAGCAGAAGGCGGCGGTCGAGCAGATCGAAGCCATTGGGATCGACATCCAGCAGATCCATGGCCGAGCGGGCCGTTGCTTCATCGATCCGGCCCTCACTCTCGACCTGGGCAAAATCGCGCACGCGGCGCAACAGCCGGTTGGCGATCCGGGGCGTGCCCCGCGAGCGGGCGGCCAGTTGCCAGGCGCCCGCCTCGTCAAGGGGCACATCGAGGATCCGGGCCGAGCGCAGCAGAATCCGGTGCAGGTCCTCGCGATCGTAAAACTCGAGACGCTGGACGATGCCGAAACGATCCCGCAGCGGTGACGTCAGCAGGCCAGCGCGCGTGGTGGCCCCGATCAGCGTGAACGGCGGCAGGTCGAGTTTGATCGACCGGGCGGCCGGCCCCTCGCCGATCATGATATCCAGCTGGAAATCTTCCATCGCCGGGTAGAGCACTTCCTCGACGACCGGGCTCAGGCGGTGGATCTCGTCGACAAACAGGACATCACGGGC
>CAYLKO010000079.1:0-7242 GCA_964384525.1 uncultured Chromatiaceae bacterium | reverse complement strand
GGAAGTTCCGTCACGACCCCCTACTCCAGTTCCGTCAGCCAGCGGCGAATGGCATTTTGCACGTCGGCCAGTGGCGGGCTGGCGTCGATGACATGCACGCGTTCAGGCTCCCGGGCAGCGATCTCCCGGTAGGCCTGGCGAACCCGCTCGAAGAAGGCCGGGGCTTCGCGCTCGAAGCGATCGCGATGGTTGCGACTGGCCTGCCGGTCGTTCGAAACCGCCACCGGGGCATCCAGCAGCAGGGTGTGATCGGGTCGCAGGTCTCCTTGCACCAGCGTCGCCAGCATGTCGATGCTGGCGGCGGGCAGGCCGCGACCACCCCCCTGGTATGCGCGGCTGGCATCCGTGAAGCGATCACACACCACCCACTGACCCCGGGCCAGCGCCGGCTGGATCACCGCGTCGAGGTGGGCGGCGCGCGCGGCGAACATCAGCAGCAGCTCGGGCAAGGGCGCAATCGGTTCGGCCGGATTCAGCAGCAGCGCCCGGATCCGCTCGCCGAAGGGCGTGCCACCCGGTTCGCGGGTTTCGACGACGTCGTGCCCGGCCTGACGCAGCACTTCCGCGATAAAGCTCAAGTTGGTCGACTTGCCGACGCCCTCGATACCTTCCACTGTGATGAATCGACCGTTGCTCATGGTAACGGGCTCATGATGACATCATTCACGACGGTTTCTCAGGGTGGCGAGATAGGCGCGCACCGCAGCCTGGTGCTCGCTCAAGGTGTCGGAAAAACGATGGCTGCCGTCGCCAGCGCCTGTCGCCACGAAGAACAGCGCCGTGCCGTCGGCGGGCTGGGCAGCCGCCGCCAGTGCTTCGGCACCCGGCGCCGCGATGGGCGTTGGCGGCAAGCCCGCACGGGTATAGGTGTTCCATGCCGCATCGGTCTCCAGATGTCGGCGGGTGAGATTGCCGTTGAAGTCGTCGCCCAGTCCGTAAATGACCGTGGGATCCGTTTGCAGGCGCATCCCCAGTTTCAGCCGGCGAATGAACACACCGGCAATGCGGGCCCGTTCGCTGGCCAGGCCGGTTTCACGTTCGATGATGGAGGCGAGAATCAACAATTGATAGGGACTGGTCAGCGGCAGGTCTGCCTTGCGTGAGGCCCACGCCTGGTCCAGGCGCTCGAGCAACGCAGCGTGAGCGCGCAACAGCAGTGCGCGGTCAGTCGTGCCGCGGGCGTAGCGATAGGTTTCCGGCAGAAAGGCGCCTTCAGCGCTTGGCCAGGGCAGGTCCAGTTCGGTGGCGAGCGCCCGGGCCTGCTCCAGCGCCGGCACCATGGCGTCCACCGTTCCCAGGGTCTGCGTGATGGCATCGTCGGCCGCAAGCGTGCGCAGGACGTCGCGAATGGTCCAGCCTTCGATCAGGGTCCATTTGTGGAGAATCACCCGACCCGTCACCAGCTCCTGCAACAGGCCTCGCGGCGTGAGACCGGGTTCCAATTGGTATTCCCCTGCCTGGATCTTCCCGGCCTGACCGATCCATTGCCCGTAGGCTCTGAGCAGCGGAGCGGCAGTGACGATGCCGTCATTCTGCAGGCGCCGGGTCACGGCCGCCCAGGTGGTGCCTGGCGGGATATCCAGGCGGTAGCCCGTTGCCGGAATAGCCAGCGGAGTGGCCAGATAGTGGCGCGCCGACAGACTGGCCCCAACCAACAGGCCGAGCATGGCACTGACTATTATGCTGATATATATCAGTCGCCTGCTGAGCATTCCTCAACTCCAATATCGGCCAGCAGCTGACGCAGGCGCCCGGTGATCGGGCCCGGCATCCAGACCTTGTTTTCCAGGCGTGCCACAGGCCGGATACCGATCAAGGCATTGGTCACGAAGACTTCGGTGGCCTCATTGACCAGCGCCGGCCGGATATCGGCAGCCGTCACCCGGATGCCGGCACCTTGTGCCGCTGCCAGCACGACCCGACGCATCACGCCCGACACGCCGGCATGGTGCAGCGCCGGGGTGAGCAGCTGATTGCCGGCAACCAGGAATACATTGCTGGCAGTGCCGCCGATCAGCCACCCCTGGCTGTTGGTCATCAGGCCTTCCGTCACCGCCGGATCGGTCCACTCGCGACGGGCCAGTACCTGTTCCAGGCGCCCCAGGGTCTTGAGCCCGGCCGTCGCCCGATTGACGGACACCATGGTCTCACACCATCGCAGCCGGATCGGATCAGACCGCATGGGCGACGTGGCGGCAATGCCCCAGACGATGGGCGGGGCCGCTTCCGGCGACAAGGCATAACCGCGGGGACCAGCGCCCCGGGTAACGATCAACTTCAGTACCCCGCAGACCAGGGTGGCAGCGGCAGCCGCGAGCTCTGCGGACAAGTGATCCCGCGTCATCCGCGGCTCGATGCCCAGGCGCTTGCAGCCATCGAGCAGGCGATCGAGGTGTTGATCGAGAAAGCGCGGTCGCGCACCGCGAATGGCGATGGTCTCGAAAAGACCATCCGCATAGCTGAACCCCCGATCGGTGATTTCAATCCGTGTCTGCGGCTGGCCGTTGACCCACCAGTGATTCATCAGGTGTTGCCGGTCATGGGTTCGGCGCTGCCCAGCGCCATGAGCAGTCCCTTGGCCTTGGCGCGGGTTTCGGCCAGTTCACGTGCCGGGTTCGAATCGGCCACGATGCCGCTGCCCGCCGCAAAAGTCAGGTGGTCACCCTCCACGACAAAACTGCGGATGAGGATGTTGAGGTCACTGCTGCCGTCGAGATTCAGATAACCCATGGAGCCGGTGTAGGGGCCGCGCGGCGTCTGTTCCAGTGCGGCGATGATTTCCATGCAGCGCACCTTCGGACAGCCGGTGATGGTGCCGCCTGGAAACACGGCCCGGATCAATTCACCCGGCGTGACGCCGGGGCGCAGCTGACCGCAGACGTTGGACACGATGTGATGCACATGGGCGTAGGACTCCACCACCATGAATTCATCCACGATCACTGTGCCCGGCGCACACACGCGGCCCAGATCATTGCGTTCCAGGTCAATCAGCATGATGTGTTCGGCCCGCTCCTTGGGATTGTCGAGCAGCTCCTGACGCAAGGCCGCCTCGTCTGCCGGATCCGTACCCCTGGGCCAGGTACCGGCAATCGGCCGGGTCTCGACCCGGCCGTCCCGGCAGCGCAGCAGGCGCTCGGGAGATGAGCTGATCACGGCCCAGTTGCCGAGTGTGGCAAGCCCGGCAAATGGTCCGGGATTGGTCTGGCGCAGCCGGTGATAAATTGCCGCCGGGGTTACGCCATGGCGTACGGTTGCCTGCCAGCGATGCGACAGGTTGACCTGATAGACATCGCCGTTGGCGATCAGATGCCGGACATCATCAACGGCCCGCAGAAAGCTGGCGGGATCCGGCTCCCGAATCCCGTTCACCAGCGGCAGTGATTTCTGCAGGCTGGCGCCGTTGGTCGCGGCTGCCAGGCTGGTTGCTGCGGCAAGATCGGCGAGAACGTCATCGACCGCGGCTTGATGTGTGGCCTCGGCAACGATCCACGCCTGCTGCCAGCGGCGATTGCGCACGATGGCAACTGGCACCCGCGTGGCAAAGGCAATGGGTCCATGGTCTGCATCGTCGGACTGCCGGTCCGGAGGTGCCGCGGCACGCAGGCCTGGTTCGATCTGCAGCGCCAGCTCGTAGCCCAGAAACAGAAACCAGCCGCCGGTGAACGGCAGTTGGCCGGCAGGATCACGGGGTGCTCCGGTCGCGCGCCACCAGTCATCCAGTGCATGCAGGAAATCCGTCTGCCGATCCGGTTCAATGCCGGGGCCGTCAAGACTGAAATCGTGATCGAGCCGCAACGTGCGCCCGGGAAAGGCAAACAACACGTCCCAAGTATCGGCAGCATCATCCGCTGCAGTCACGCTGCGCGTGGCAGCCGTGATGGTTTCCAGCAGAAAGGGATAGCGATCGGGACGGGTGGCATGCAGGGTGAGGAGATCGAAATCATCCGGCAATGCGACCGGATGCATTACCGGGGCATCATGCGTGGTGCCCTCCGCCATGCTGATCTCGGCGGGACTCAGATCCGGCGAAAGATCAGACTGCCGTTGGTGCCGCCAAATCCGAATGAATTGGTGAGCACGTTGTTGACTTGCATCTGCCGGGCGGTGTTCGGCACATAGTCCAGGTCACAGGCGGGATCCGGCGTGTCGAGGTTGATCGTGGGTGGCACCACCTGATCGCGAATGGCCAGCACGCTGAAGATCGCCTCGACGGCGCCCGCTGCGCCCAGCAGATGGCCGGTGGTCGACTTGGTGGAGCTGACGGCAATTTTCCCGGCATGCGCACCGAACAGGCGGTGGATGGCCCGGGTTTCGGCAACATCGCCCAAGGGTGTCGACGTGCCATGCGCGTTGACGTGATCAATCTGGTCGGGGTTCATGCCGGCATCCTTGAGTGCTGCCGCCATGCAGGCCCGGGCACCCTCGCCGTCGTCGGGTGGCGCGGTGATGTGAAAGGCGTCGGCGCTCATGCCGAAGCCAACGACCTCGGCAAAGAGCTGCGCGCCGCGGGCGCGGGCCGCCTCCAGTTCTTCAAGCACGAGGCAGCCGGCACCGTCACTCAACACGAAGCCATCCCGATCCAGATCCCACGGGCGGCTTGCCGCCTGCGGATTGTCATTGCGCTGTGACAGGGCGCGGGCGGCACAGAAGCCCCCCAACCCCAATGGGGTGATGCCATGCTCGGCGCCGCCTGCCAGCATGACGTCGGCATCACCGTGGGCAATGAGGCGCGCCGCCATGCCGATGGAATGGGTGGCGGTTGTGCACGCACTGACCAGGGCGATGTTGGGCCCCCGGTAGCCGTGCTGGATGGAGACATGCCCGGAGACCATGTTGATGATGCTGGCCGGCACGAAAAACGGCGAGATCTTGCGTGGTCCGCCGTCGTTCAGGCGCTCGTGGTTGCTTTCGATCGTGCCAATGCCACCGATGCCGGAGCCGATGGCGACACCGATGCGGTCCGGTGAGTAGCCACTGGCCGGAAGCCCCGCATGCACGATCGCCTGGGATGCGGCGGCAATCCCGAAGTGCATGAAGGGGTCCATCTTCTTGAGTTCCTTGGCAGGAACATACTGGCTGGCATCAAAGTCACGGATGCTGCCGCCAAAGCGTGTGGAGAACTGGCTGACGTCGATGTCGGTGATGGGTCCGATTCCGGATTGACCACCGACGACATTCTGCCAGGCAGATTCCAGTTCATTGCCAACCGGGGAGATGATCCCCATCCCGGTGACGACGATGCGTCTGTTAGTCATCCCCTGCCCGGTGCGTCCGGTGGATCAGGCAGCGGTCGAGCGCTGGCTGATGTAGTCGATGGCCTGTTGCACGGTCTTGATCTTCTCGGCGTCCTCGTCGGGGATTTCCGTTTCGAATTCTTCCTCGAGCGCCATGACCAGCTCGACTGTATCCAGTGAATCGGCGCCGAGGTCATCGACGAAAGAAGCCTGATTGGTGACTTCTTCTTCCTTTACGCCGAGTTGTTCGGCGACGATGCTCTTGACCTGTGCCTCAATGCTGCTCATGTTTGCTATGTCCTCTTCGTGAGTCCGACCAGACAGCCAGGTCGTTCTGCAATGCGCAGATCGCACCCCCTGACCGGCGGCTATTCTAAGTTAAGGCCCGCAACCAATCTAGCGCTGCAAAAAATAAGCTGCGAGCCGGGCCACGGCTCACGTCATCAGCAGGCCGCCATTGACATTCAGCGTTTCGCCTGTGATATACGCGCCGGCCGGCGACGCGAGAAATACCACTGTTCCGGCCACGTCATCCACGCTTCCCAGGCGCTGCAGGGCGATCTGGGCGGTCAGTTTCGTGCGTTGCTCCTCCGGCAGCCCGTCGGTCATGTCGGTCTGGATGAATCCCGGCGCCACGACATTCACGGTGATTCCACGGCTCCCGACCTCACGCGCCAGTGATTTGGAGAAGCCGATGATGCCGGCTTTGGACGCCGCATAGTTGGCCTGGCCGGCATTGCCCATCTGGCCGATGACGGACGAAATGTTGATCACCCGGCCACGACGCAACTTGAGCATGCCGCGGACAAACGTCCGGCTCATCAGGAAAACCGAAGACAGATTGGTGTCGAGCACTGCCTGCCATTCCTCGTCCTTCATCCGCAGCAAGAGGTTGTCACGGGTGATGCCGGCATTGTTGACGAGTATGGAAACCGGTCCGTCGCGGGTGGTGATGTCCTTTTCCGCGGCGGCAACCGACCCGGCTTGCGAGGCATCCAGTTGCAGGCCGCGACCATCCAGGCCGAGTTCGCGGCAGCGGGTGCTGATGGCTTCGGCTCCGGCCGCCGTGGTGGCCGTACCGATGACGCGGGCACCTGCCCGGGCCAGCGCCACCAGGATGCTGGCACCAATGCCGCGACTGGCGCCACTCACCAGGGCGATTTCGCCAGCCAGCGGCCGCTGCGCGTCGCTGGTCGTGGACTCATGGTTCATGGGTTTTGCGGTCATGCGGCAATTCTCCTGGTGGGTCTCCAGCGGTGATACAGATATTCAAGCGCAACATACAACAGGCCACCGATGGCGCCCCACAGGTGGGCGTCGACCACGACCGTGGAGCCCACGGTTTCCGTCGAGAATGGCAGCGCACCGTGCGTCTGTTCCCAGATGAGCTTGCCGGTCCACGCTGCGAGCAGCAGCCAGCCCGTGCGGTCACCCTGCCGGATCCAGTCGATGGCGCCGATCATCAGCAGGCCGTGCAGCGCACCCGACATGCCCACGCACCACAGGATGTCCGGGCTGAAAAAATACAGGCCGAGACTGCTGACCAATGCACACAGGGTTTGCGCGATGGCCCAGGCGATCGGCGTGCGGGCCGGGTAGAACACCCAGATGCCGATTACGAGGGCAGCCACATTCAGCGCCAGGTGTCGCCAGCCCAGATGGACCAGATTCCCGGTGAGCAGGCGCCACCACTGGCCGTGATCGATGGCTGCCCGATCGAACCACAGCGCCCGATGCCAGTCCGCCGGCAGGAACTGCAGGGCGATGAGCAGCACGGCAAAACCCGTAGCCCAGACCAGCGAAGACGATGGTAGATTCGGAGAAAGTGTTATTTTTCCGATGCTTGGGAGCACTTGATGAAATCTGGATGAAAACTGCTGACAGGGCCGTACACGTGGCAGATAATTGGTCCGGGCTTTCCGCCGCCGCGGGTTGCGGCGGATCATCGCAGATTCACAGGGTCAATTCATGAAGTTAGCGTACACATCGGGGCGGGCCGCTCGCC
>CAYLKO010000078.1:0-7886 GCA_964384525.1 uncultured Chromatiaceae bacterium | reverse complement strand
CGTTCACGTGTGGCTTCGTCCGCTCAAATTTGGCTTTCGACATGTCCTTCTCTCTTTATCCTGGAGGTTGGAAAACGGGTTGCCTCAGTGAGGCGGCAAGTGGTTGCGCGCAGGAACTTCGGCATAGCGGGCGAACGTCATGGTATAGGTTGCCCGCCCGCGCGTCATGGAGCGCAGCTTGGTTGCGTAACCAAACAGCTCGGCCAGCGGGACCGCCGCACTGACGATCTTGCCACCCGGCGCATCATCCAGCCCGAGCAGTTCACCGCGACGGCGCTTGAGGTCGCCATTGATATCACCGATCGCTTCTTCCGGCGTCACGACATTGACCATCATCACCGGCTCGAGCAATACCGGGCTGGCATTCGGGAGCCCCTCCCGGACAGCCATCGCGGCCGCCATCTGAAAGGCGAACTCGCCGGACTTTTCCGCATGAAATGAGCCACCCGTCAGAATGACCCGGACGTCGACCACCGGATGGCCCTCTACATCCCCTTGTGCAAGTTGCCTTCGCGCTCCTGATTCAACAGCCGCCCTTAATCCTGACTGCATTACAGCATCCGATACCCGGCTCTCGAACTGGACTCCGCCACCCGGCGCCAACGGCTCCAGCCGGAGGAACACCTGCCCGTAGTGGGCGCGGCCATCAACCTGCCGCACGCAGTGGCCTTCCTGTTCAACGACCCGCCGGATGCCTTCCCTGCAGGCGACCTGGGGCATGCCTGCCTTGACCTCCACGCCAAACTCGCGCCGCAGCCGATCAACGACAATCTCCAGATGCAGCTCACCCATGCCGGCCACGACGGTCTGGCCGGAATCCTGCTGGTCCGTCACGTGCAGGGATGGGTCCTCGGCGGCGAGACTGCGCAGTGCGGCGAGCATCTTTTCCTGCCCGGCTTCAGTCCGCGGCTCCAGCGACAGAAAAACCACCGATTCCGGAGAGTCGATGCTGTCGAGGATGATCGCAGCCCCTTCGTCGACCAGCGTGTCGCCAGTCAACACGCCAGCCAATCCAGGCGCCACGGCGATATCGCCAGCCCGGACTTCGGGAATTTCCCTGCTCTCATTGGCATGCATCTGCAGCAATCGACCGATGTGCACGCGCTCGGATCTGGTCGAGTTGAAGGTTGTGTCGCCCGCATGCAGGACGCCGGAATAGACCCGAAAGTAGGTGAGGTTGCCACTGGCCGGATCCGCGGCAACCTTGAATGCCAGGGCGGTAAACGGCTCATCGTCACTGGCCAGGCGCCGCGCATGACCATTGCTTTTCAGTATCCCGACGATTGGCGGTTTGTCGGCGGGTGACGGGAGATAGTCGATCACCGCATCCAGCACGGCCTGCACACCCATGTTCCGGAAGGCAGCTCCACAGGTGACCACCACCACGCCACCCTGCAATGTGCGCAGGCGCAGCCCCTGCCGGATCTCGTCCGGAGACAGGTCCCCCGTCTCGAGGTAGCGCGACAGCAGGATATCGCTGGCGTCAGCGGCTTCGGCCACCATCCGCTCATGGAATTCCTGCGCGACCTTGCGGAGTTCCGACGGGATTTCGGTCATGGTGTATCGCATGCCTTGCGTGGACTCGTCCCAGCGGACGGCCTGCATGCGAATCAGATCGATGACCCCCTGAAACCCGGCGGCCGCCCCGATCGGAATCTGGATTGGTACGGGATTGGCGCCCAGCCGGTCCTTGAGTTGGCGGACAACGCGGTGAAAGTCCGCTCCTGGCCGATCCATCTTGTTGATGAATGCAATGCGCGGCAACTGGTGTTTGTCGGCCTGGCGCCATACGGTTTCGGATTGCGGCTCCACGCCTCCGGCGGCACAGAACAAACTGACCCCACCATCCAGAATGCGCAGGGAACGCTCAACCTCGATCGTGAAATCAATATGCCCGGGCGTATCGATGATGTTGATCCGGTGCTCGGGATACTGCCGGGCCATCCCGGACCAGAAGCAGGTGGTTGCAGCTGCGGTTATCGTGATACCGCGCTCCTGCTCCTGCTCCATCCAGTCCATGATGGCCGCGCCATCATGCACCTCGCCCATCCTCCGGGACACACCGGTATAGAACAGAAAGCGCTCGGTGGTTGTGGTCTTGCCGGCGTCAATATGCGCCGAAATCCCGATATTCCGATAATGCTCGATGGGCGTGATGCGCGGCACGACGATTCCCTGACAATCAGACATCAGCCGGATCTGATCATCAGCAGGCCGGCACTACCAGCGGTAGTGGGAGAACGCGCGGTTCGCTTCAGCCATGCGATGCGTGTCTTCGCGCTTCTTGACGGCGGCGCCGCGATTGTCGACTGCGTCGAGAATTTCATGGGCAAGGCGGTGCGCCATCGATTTTTCAGTGCGGCTTCTGGCGGCATCGATGACCCAACGCATCGCCAGGGTCTGGCGGCGCATGGGACGCACTTCGACCGGCACCTGATAGGTGGCGCCACCCACCCGTCGCGACTTGACCTCGACCATCGGCTTTATGTTTTCCAATGCGCGCCCGAAAAGTTCAACCGCGTTGGTCTCGTCCTGGCCACTGCGCTCGGCAATCCGCTCCAGCGCCCCGTAGACAATTCCCTCGGCAACCGACTTCTTGCCCGAGACCATGATCATGTTGGTGAATTTGGCCAACAGATCGCTGTTGTGCTTCGGATCCGGAAGGATGGTCCGCTTGGGTGCCGAGGTACGTCTGGACATGCTATGGCTCTGCTTTCGCTATTCGGGGTCGTTCACGTTTACGGGAGGGGAACGGGCTATCAGCCTTTGGGCCGTTTGGCGCCATATTTGGAGCGGCCCTGTCGGCGGTCGGAAACACCGGCGCAATCCAGCGTCCCGCGGATCGTATGGTAGCGGACACCAGGAAGATCCTTGACACGACCACCGCGAATCATGACCACCGAATGCTCCTGGAGGTTGTGACCTTCTCCACCGATATAGCTGCTGACTTCAAAGCCATTGGTCAAGCGGACGCGGGCGACCTTGCGGAGTGCGGAGTTGGGCTTCTTGGGCGTGGTCGTATAGACACGGGTGCAAACTCCACGCTTCTGCGGTCCGCCGGCAAGTGCCGGGACCTTGCTCTTGTACGTGGGTGCGCTGCGTGGCTTGCGAACTAGCTGATTGACTGTCGCCATGGGTTTCCGTTGCTCAGGTTATGCAAACAATTAAAGGGACTTGCGCCGATCCACGGAGCCGGAGCTGAGGACCGCAACGCTGCAGGGCAGCCTGCAAAGAGCCGATAAGTCTATTGGCCCACATGAAATGGTGTCAAGGGAGGTCGGTAACCCGACTGTCCGGGGGCGGCTCACTCCGCCCCCTCCCGAACCGAATCACCATCGATTGCAACTGCCGCTTCGCCCGCCGCGGCCGGGCTGGCGGCCTCGCTGGTACCGGTATCGGCCCCGGCACGACCCTCATCCAGGCCCTGCAACTCCATGCGCAGCTCCTGCTCGCGAGTCCGGCGCTGTTCGGCATGGTACCGGTAGCCGGTACCGGCCGGGATCAGCCGCCCGACGATGACGTTTTCCTTGAGGCCCCGGAGGTCATCACGCAGACCCTTGACCGCCGCTTCAGTGAGTACCCGGGTCGTCTCCTGGAACGATGCCGCCGAAATGAACGATTCGGTGGCAAGAGAGGCCTTGGTAATGCCGAGCAGCAACGGCTCGACGACGGCCAGCTCCTTGCCCTGGGCTTTGGCGGTTTCATTGAGATCCAGCACCCGGGTGCGTTCCAGCTGTTCGCCGGGCAGCAAGCCCGTATCACCGGGCTGTACCGTCTCGACCTTGCGAAGCATCTGACGAATGATCGTCTCGATGTGCTTGTCGTTGATCTTGACGCCCTGAAGCCGATAAACATCCTGGATTTCGCGCACCAGATAGTTGGCGAGACGCTCCACCCCCTGCAGCCGGAGAATGTCGTGCGGATTGGGCTCACCATCCGCGATCATCTCGCCACGCGCCACCTGTTCGCCCTCGAAGACGCCCAGATGCCGCCACTTCGGGATCAGCTCTTCATACTTCTCATTGTTCTCATCAGTGATGATGAGCCGACGCTTGCCCTTGGTCTCCTTGCCGAAGCTGACCGTGCCACTGTGCTCGGCCAGGATCGCCGGATCCTTTGGCTTGCGGGCCTCGAAGAGATCCGCAACACGCGGCAGGCCGCCCGTGATGTCACGGGTCTTGGATGATTCCAGCGGAATGCGGGCGATAACGTCACCAACCGACACCCGGGCGCCATCGGCCATCGTGACCACGGCTCCGGCCGGCAGTGCATAGACTGCAGGGATGTCGGTATTGGCGAAGCAGATCTCCTGGCCCTTGGCATTCTGCAGCTTGGCGGTTGGCCGCAGATCGCGACCACTCATGCCGCGCTGCTTGGGGTCCATGATCAGATAGCTGGACAGGCCGGTAACCTCATCCACCTGTTCCGATACCGTGACACCCTCGACAAAATCCTGGAACTTCAGCAGGCCGCCCACTTCTGCAACTACCGGGTGCGTGTGAGGATCCCAGGTCGCGACGATCTGGCCACTTTCCACGGTGACGCCATCATCAACATTGATCACGGCACCATAGGGAATCTTGTATCGCTCCCGCTCGCGGCCCTGCGCGTCCATGATGCCTATTTCGCCCGAGCGACTGACGGCAACCTGGTAGCCCTTCTCATGGCGGACGGTTTTTGCGTTGTGGAGCCGGATGGTTCCGGTGCGCTTGACTTCCACGCTGGTCGCGGCCGCCGCGCGCGAGGCGGCACCGCCGATGTGGAAGGTGCGCATCGTCAACTGCGTGCCCGGCTCGCCGATGGACTGGGCGGCAATGACGCCAACCGCCTCGCCGATGTTCACGCGCGTGCCCCGGGCCAGATCGCGCCCGTAACACTGGGCGCATACGCCGTAGCGGGTTTCGCAGGTGATTGACGAGCGGACCTTGACCAGATCCACGCCGGACTCCTCGAGGGCACGGACGTGGTGCTCATCCAGAAGCAGGCCCGTCGCCAGGATCACGTCGTCGGTGCCCGGGCGCGTGACGTCCTCGGCAAGAACCCGGCCCAGCACGCGCTCCCGCAACGGCTCGACAATGTCACCACCCTCAACGAGCGGGCTCATGTAGAGACCATTGGTGGTTCCGCAGTCCTCCGACGACACCACCAGATCCTGCGCCACGTCGACCAGCCGCCGGGTCAGGTACCCGGAGTTGGCGGTCTTCAGCGCCGTATCGGCAAGACCCTTGCGGGCGCCATGGGTCGAGATGAAGTATTGAAGAACATCAAGACCCTCGCGGAAATTGGCGGTGATCGGCGTCTCGATGATCGAACCATCCGGCTTGGCCATCAGGCCGCGCATGCCGGCGAGCTGCCGGATCTGGGCCGCGGAGCCTCGGGCGCCGGAATCCGCCATCATGAAAATGGAGTTGAACGACGCCTGCGTATCCTGCTCACCCTTGGCGTTGATGGTGGTTTCCGTACCCAGCTTTTCCATCATCGCCTTGGCGACGCGGTCGTTGGTGCGGGACCAGATGTCCACCACCTTGTTGTAACGCTCGCCATTGGTCACCAGACCGCTGGCAAACTGGTCCTGAATCTCCTTAACTTCCTCATCGGCCTCCTTCAGGATCTTGACCTTCTCCTGAGGCACAACCATGTCGTTGACGCCGATCGAGATGCCGGCGCGTGTGGCATAGGCGAAGCCGGTGTACATCAGCTGGTCCGCGAAGACCACGGTCTTTTTCAGGCCGACCTGGCGATAGCACGCATTGATGCTGCCGGAAATGGCCTTTTTGTCCATATTCCGGTTGACCATCGAAAAATCCATGCCTTCCGGGAGGATCTCCGACAGCAGTGCGCGCCCGACGGTGGTATCCACCAGCTTTGTCGTGGCGATCACGTTGCCGGCATCATCAAGGCTGGTATGGCGTATGCGCGCCTTGATTCTGGCGTGCAGCTCGACCGCGCGGGTCTCATAGGCCCGGTGCACTTCACCCACATCGGCAAATTTCATGCCTTCGCCGCGCGCATTGATGCGCTCGCGCGTCATGTAGTAAAGCCCCAGAACCACGTCCTGGGAAGGGACGATGATCGGTTCGCCGTTGGCCGGCGAAAGGATGTTGTTGGACGACATCATCAGCGCACGCGCCTCGAGCTGCGCCTCGAGTGACAGCGGAACGTGCACTGCCATCTGGTCGCCGTCGAAGTCGGCGTTGAATGCCGTGCAAACCAGCGGGTGCAGCTGAATGGCCTTGCCCTCGATCAGCACCGGCTCGAAGGCCTGAATGCCCAGGCGATGCAGCGTGGGTGCCCGGTTGAGCAGCACTGGATGCTCGCGAATGACGTCTTCGAGGATGTCCCAGACTTCAGGGCCTTCACGCTCGACAAGGCGCTTGGCGGCCTTGATCGTCGACGCGTCACCCCGAATCTGCAATTTGGAGAAAATGAATGGCTTGAACAGCTCCAGCGCCATCTTCTTCGGCAGTCCGCACTGATGCAGCTTCAGCGTCGGTCCGACGACGATCACGGATCGGCCGGAGTAGTCGACGCGCTTGCCGAGCAGGTTCTGCCGGAACCGGCCCTGCTTGCCCTTGATCATGTCGGCCAGCGACTTCAGCGGACGCCGGTTGGTGCCGGTAATGGCCCGGCCACGCCGGCCATTGTCGAGCAGTGCATCGACGGCCTCCTGAAGCATGCGCTTCTCGTTGCGGACGATGATGTCCGGCGCATTGAGTTCCAGCAGGCGGCGCAGGCGATTGTTGCGGTTGATGACCCTGCGATAGAGATCGTTCAGATCCGAAGTCGCGAAGCGGCCGCCATCCAGCGGCACGAGTGGCCGCAGGTCGGGCGGCAGGACCGGCAGTACGGTCATCACCATCCACTCAGGATGGTTGCCGGATTCAAGGAACGCCTCGATGAGCTTCAGCCGCTTTGAAAGGCGCTTGATTTTGGTCTCGGAGTTGGTGCCGGCAATATCCTCACGGACCTGGACGACTTCACGGGACAGATCGATGGTCCGCAACATCTGGTGAACGGCCTCGGCGCCCATGCGGGCGTCGAACTCGTCGCCATGCTGCTCCACGGCTTCCAGGTACTGCTCGTCGGTCAGCAGCTGGCCGCGCTCCATCGGGGTCATGCCCGGATCAACCACCACGAAAGCTTCAAAGTACAGAACGCGTTCGATCTCGCGAAGCGTCATGTCGAGCATCAGGCCAATGCGCGATGGCAGTGACTTCAGGAACCAGATATGGGCAACCGGGCTGGCAAGCTCGATGTGGCCCATGCGCTCCCGGCGCACCTTGGCCTGAGTCACTTCCACGCCACACTTCTCGCAAACCACGCCACGATGCTTCAGGCGCTTGTATTTGCCACAGAGGCACTCGTAATCCTTGATCGGCCCGAAGATCTTGGCGCAGAAAAGGCCATCACGTTCCGGCTTGAACGTGCGGTAGTTGATGGTCTCCGGCTTCTTCACTTCTCCGAAGGACCATGAACGGATCAAATCGGGCGAAGCCAGCGCAATCCTGATCCCGTCGAAGTCCTCGACCGTGTGCTGCTGCTTGAAAAGCTTCAGTAGGTCTCTCATTTGTCACCACCTGCCATTATTCGGTACGCGCGTTTGATTGCGGATGCGTGCCGGGATCATTCCTGCTCTAGTTCGAGATTGATGGCCAAAGAGCGGATTTCCTTCACCAGTACGTTGAAGGATTCCGGCATTCCCGCGGCCATCTCATGCGTGCCATCCACGATGTTCTTGTACATCTTGGTGCGGCCCTGCACGTCGTCGGACTTGACGGTCAACATCTCCTGAAGTGTGTAAGCGGCGCCATAAGCTTCCAGCGCCCAGACTTCCATCTCCCCGAAGCGCTGGCCACCGAACTGCGCCTTGCCGCCCAGGGGCTGCT
>CAYLKO010000077.1:0-8276 GCA_964384525.1 uncultured Chromatiaceae bacterium | reverse complement strand
CCGAGGTGCAGCGTGGGGGCATGAGCGCTGCCCGCGGTGGGCGCGGGGGAGGCGGGCGTCACGCGGACCTCTTCCAGCGGCACGACGGCTTCGAGGCCCGCGGGCACCGGCGCGCCGGTATAGATTTCAAAGACTGCGTGCGGCTCCGCGACCGGCGCGGCCGCGCCGGCGGCAATGCAACCATCCACGGTGAAGGCGAGCGGCGTCGCGGCCGAGGCGGCGGCCGTCGTACTGGCGCGCTGTACATAACCGTCGAGGGCGGAGGTGGCGAAGCCCGGCACGTTCAGGCGCGAGCTGACCGGTGCGCTGCTGATGCAGCCGGCCGCATCGGCCAGCGCAACGATCCGCGGTGCCCGGGTGGATCGGGACTCCCGGCCCGCCTTTGCGGTGGCCAGGAGTCGCTGCAAAGCTTCCGCGTAGCTGATCATCCGGGTATCTTGACAGACCAAAGGCACAAACGATGGGCGCGCACTGTAACCACAAACGCTGGCCCGGGCATCAGGGGCAGGCGCATGACAAATATCAATCAGGTACTTTCGATCACCCATCCGGCCACCGGCAATCCCTTGCGCGGGCGAAGCATCCGGCACCGCGGGATCGCCGAACTCACGGCCGGGGAAACAGCCACGTTGCGCTGCCTCTGTTACGCCGCGTGCTCGGAGCTGGTGGCATCGCCACACGATGTGGATCCGCGGCCGGCACTCCGCGGGCGCAAACACCTGGGCGACGCCATCGCCCAGGCGGACACGCTCGAGTTGCTGATGGCGGAAGTTGCGGCGGCTGAGCTCACGCGACTGCAGGTTGAATACAGCGGCCTCTTCGAAGTGGGCAGCCAGGGTCCGCCCGCACCGATCCGCGAGGATCTGCAAACCGGGCAGCGGGCGGGGACCCGCGAGGAGGTGATCCGCTTCTACGACTACTTCGGGTATGTGCTCGATGAAAAATTCGCGTGGCAGCCGGATCATCTGTCCGTGCAGCTCGAATTCATGCACTACCTGTGTTTTCACGAGGCGCAGGCCGGCAGCGCCGCCGATGCCGTGTCGTTCCAGCTGGCCCAGGCCGATTTCACCGAACGCCACCTCGCGCGCTGGGTGCCGCAGCTCGTGGCCAGCGTGGACCGGATCGCCGCCGGTTCGCTGTATGCCCGGGTCGTGTCCGGCATCATGGCGTTCATCGCCGCAGATCTGGCCTGGCAGACGGGCAGCATTGCCCTGCCGGACCCGGCGGTGGATCAGGACCGCAGCCCGCCGCCGGCCTGATGTCGGTGAGCGACCCGGGCGCTGACTGGACGATTGTCTTTGAAGCGCGGCAACGGCAGTTGTGCCAGGAGCAGGCGCTGGTGCTCGACGCGGTCGACATCCCCAACCTGATTGCCGATGGTCCCTACCATGGCGCCCTGCTGCTGGTGCCGGGCGAGTTTGCCGATCGCGCCCGCGAGCAATTGCGGCTGTATGCAGCCGAGAACCGGCGGCACCGTCCGGACGGCGCATCGGCCGGTGGCCAGGTGGCGCCTTACACGGTGGAAAACAGCCTGCCCAACCAGGGTGCCGTCGGCACGCTGGCCTATCTCGTGGTCCTGATCGTGGTGTTTGTCTGCCAGGGCTGGGCCGCCCTGGGGGTGGACTGGCTGACGGCCGGTGGCCTCGACGGCGTGGCTGTGCGCAGTGGCGACTGGTGGCGCGTGATCACGGCGCTTACCTTGCACGGCGACGTGGGACATCTGGTGGCCAATCTGTTTTTCGGGGCGGTGTTTGGTGCGCTGGTCAGCCAGTATCTCGGCGCCGGCGTGGGCTGGGCCACGATCCTGCTCGCCGCGGGTGTCGGCAATGCCCTGGATCTCGCCTTGCTGCCGGCCACCCATCGGGCCATTGGCGCGTCAACTGCGGTGTTCGCGGCGCTGGGACTGGCAGGCGCCCTGATGTGGCGCGCCGAGTCGCGACGGCATGTGCAGGCGCCCACGCGCTGGGCCCGACGGTTCGCGCCATTGATCGTCGCCATCATGTTGCTGGCCTATCTGGGCACCGGCGACGCCCGCACGGATGCCGTGGCCCACCTCACCGGCTTCGCCGCCGGCTTGTTTGCCGGCGCCTTGTTCGAGGCGCTGCGACCGCCCTGGCTCGCGTCCCGATCCGTGCAGCAGCTCGCCGGGCTCGGCACGGTGGCGGTAGTTGGTTTTTGCTGGTACGTGGCGGTGGGGCACTGGCGGGGCAGCGTGCTCTGAACGGCACGCCTGTGGCATCGTGGTGTGGCGGCTTAGCACTCCGTAGCCCGCGGCATCCCGGCGGGAAATCTTGTCCGCCTGCGGTACGGTTGCCCGCTCATCGGCGGACAAGACACCCGCCACGCTGCCGCTATGCTCAGAAGTCCGGGATACGCTGTCTACGCTCCGCTACAGCGGCAGCGTGGCTGGGTATGCCTTCACCGATGAGCGGGCAACCGTACCGCAGGTGAAGGCATACCCAGCCGGGATGCCGCGGCGACGAAGCGATACTGCATACATCCAGCCGGGATGCCGCGGGCTACGGAGTACTGAAGCTGTCCACGCAGCCCCTGATCTCGGCCAGTTGCTCCGGCGTCGGTCGCCAGCTGCCGGCGGCGGCATTCTGCGCCAGCTGGGCTGGTCGGGTAACCCCGGCAATCACGCTGGTGACCGCCGGTTGCGCGGCCAGCCAGCCGATGGACAGATCCAGCACGCTCCGCCCGAGGCGCTGGGCGCAGCGCTCGAGCCGGGCGACGATCTGATATCGCGCCTCCGAGGCGAAGCTGCCGCCGCCACGCCATTTGGCGAAGCGCGAATCCGCTGGCAGCGGCTCACCCTGCCGGTACTTGCCCGTGAGCAAGCCGCTCTCCAGGGGGAAATAGGGGAGGATGCCGACATCGAAGCGCAGGCAGGCCGGTTGCAGTTCGGCTTCCACATCCCGCGTGATCAGGCTGTAACGGTTTTGTGCGGACACGAAGCGCTTGAGACCAGCGGCCTCGGCCACTGCCATGGCCCCGGTCAGTTGTGCCGCCGAGTAGTTGGAGCAGCCGATATGCCGCACCTTGCCGGCACTGACAAGGTCGTCGAGGGCGCGCAGCGTTTCGTCGATCAGCGTGGTCGGGTCGGGGAAGTGGTGCTGATAGAGATCGATGTAATCGGTGCCGAGGCTGCGGAGGCTGTGGTCCACCGCCGTCACGATGTACGCCGCCGTTCCGCGCCCATCGCCGGCGCCGCCGCCGCTGCCAAGGGTGGCTCCGAACTTGGTGGCGACAACCGCCTCCCGGCGCCGGCTGCCGAGCGCCTTGCCGAGCATGGATTCCGACAGGCCCATCCGGCCGCCATAGATGTCGGCCACATCAAAGAAATTGATGCCGAGTTCAAAAGCCTGGTCGATGATCGCCGTGGTCGTGGACTGGTCGCACATCGAGCCGAAATTCATGCAGCCGACGCCGATCGCACTGATGTGCAGGTCTGACGATCCGAGTTTGCGTTTTTCCACGAAAGTCCTCAGCTCAAGGGCCGGGAGATCTCCGACCGGGTGGTGGCGGATACCGGAGCGGCGATCAGTCCGGTCAGGGTGTCCCGCAGATTGCTGATGAAAAGCGCGGGGGAGGCTTTGTACTTGAGTGTGGTTTCTGCCTGGACATTGATGCGCTCGCGGTCGGCCAGGGTGTTGACCGCCAAAAGCCACATCAGGCCGAAGCGATGCCCGAAGATCTCGACAGGCACGTCGGGCAGGGCCTGGTGCATCTCATCGAAGACCGTGCCCAGGCTTTCGTTCAGGCGCGATCGCCACAGGTTGACGAGATCCAGCTTGGGATGGCTCAACATCTGCGACAGGAAGCGGATGAAGTACCGGCCGCCTTCCGCAGTTTCGACTTCCTCGACGAACGGCATCAGCATCAAGTCGACCAGCTCGCTGACCGGCCGGGGACGTGCGCTCGGGGGGTGGGCGGCGAGCAGGGCGAGCCGCCGCCTGTCCAGGTTGTCGAGCCGGTAGTGATACACCGCCGACACGAGCGCTTCCTTGGAGCCGAAATGGTAATGCGCCGCCGATGAGTTCCGCTGACCGGCCGCGGCGTTGATCTGGCGGAGCGAGACGTTGTCCAGCCCCTGTTCCGCGAACAACTGTTCCCCGGCAAGGATCAGCTGTTCGCGGGTGCGGGTGCTCGTCGGCGTCAGTTTGGTCCGGGCCGGCGGGTTGCCTACCAGTAGTGTGTCCAGCTGCTGCGCTCCTGAAAGTGGCGGAAGGCGTCGCGCTTGTCCTTGGGCAGGTAGTCGATGTAGCCGCCGGGCGCGTAGCGCTCGCGATATTGGTCAAACACCGGCTTGTAGAGATGCAGGTGCAGATCCGGGATCCGGTGCCGTGCCCGGAACTCGGCGATCGGAATCCGCGCCATTTCCTTGCACTCGAAGGGGCCGGCCTTGGCGAGCTCGACGCCACGCGGGCCGAAGATCGCCGAGCGGCCGGGGCCGCCGAAGTTGGCGTCCTCGAAGAAGCCCGGATTGCGTCCCTGCGTGCTGACCGAGTTGTTGGCGATCATCGTGTACAGGCTGTTGTGGTACGAGGTGAGGCGCATGTCGTCGAATTCGAAGCCGCCCGTGGCCACCCGGCAGATGATTTCCGCACCCTTGAAAGCCATGCAGCGGAAGAGTTCGGGCTCGAACTGGACGGCCGACATGCCGATGTTGCCGATGTCGGTTTTTTCCACGGGGATCACCGCATCGATGCCGTACATCTCGACGAAGCGGTCATACACGTCGTAGATCACCGAGGTGTACTGCTCGCCACCGGGGAACATGCCGCGGACGTTCCGCTGCTTCCAGTGCTGCACCACCGAGCCATCGGGCTTCACCATCACCATCAGGTGCAGGATGTGGCCGGGCCAGTTCTTCGGATCCTTGGCATAGGTGCCAAAGACGATGTAGCAGTTGTACTTCTTGGCTTTTTCGGCCACCAGCGCGGTTTCCGGTCCGGGAATTTCCAGGGCCAGGTTGTAATGCTGCTCGCGGGTCCACTCGGAGAATCCCGTGATCGGGAATTCGTGGAAGAGCAGCAGGTCGCTGCGTCCGCCCAGGCCCTGGGCGATGTCGATGGACTCCAGGAAGTAGTCGAGGTTGCGCTTCAGGTCCGGGCCGGAGTTGGCGCCGTTGACTCCCTGAACCCGGGTTTGAACCACGGTGGCGGTGATCGTTTCCTGGCGGAGCGGAATCACGGGATAGGTGCCATCGGCCCGCACCATGCTCTCCGTTGCATGGGGGCCCGTGGTCGTTGGCGGCGTCGCGGAGGAACTGCTCATCGGCTCATGCTCTCGAATCGTTGCGGTTATGATGGGATCATGATGTTAATACAGTTGGCCGCCGTGATGAGGATTTGTTGACCGTGGCCATTCGCCCTGCCAAACGGCCACCTCCGGTCCGTTGGCAGCCTGCAGCAGATCCCGGGCGTTTTCGCGGGGCGGTCAATCATGCGCTGCGCAGTCCCCGTTACATCCAGGTGTATTCGGTGATCCGCGACTGGGTGTACCAGGGCACGGTCAAGCCGGGCCACCGGTTGCCGACCGAAAGCGAGCTCTGCGCGCTTTTTGCGGTTTCCCGCATCACGACCCGCAAAGCCGTCGACATGCTGGTTGATGAAGCCCTCGTGGTGCGTCAGCCTGGTCGCGGCACCTTCGTCGTGGAGGATCTCGCGGATGCACCTGTGGTGGCCGACATGGGCCAGCTGCTGCGCAAGGTGGAACGGCTGGGCAAGAACACCCGCGTGGCCGAACCGCATGTGGACGAGATCGAGGCCGATGCGGAAACCCGTCAGGATCTGGGTCTGGCCGGCGGCGCCCGTGTCCAGCGGGCCTCGCATGTGCGCCTGCTCGGCAAGGAGCCGATCGGCTACGTCGTCACCTACATTCCCTCGACCCTGGACATCCGCTTTGACCTGCGCGAGCTGAATGCCAGCCCGATGCTGACCCTGCTGGAGCGCAAGGGCGTGGATATTGCGTCATGCGACCAGGTCATCGCCGCCACGCTGGCCGATGCCGGCCTGGCGACCGTGCTGAAGACCACGGTCGGCGCACCGCTGGTGCACATCCGGCTGGTGGTGTTCGACAGTCGCCGTCAGCCGGTGGAGCGTCTGGAGGCCTGGTACCGGGGTGATCACTACCAGCACCACGTGCACCTCACGCGCCTCAATCGCTGAGCGGGCGGTGGGCCGCCTGGATTTCCGGCCAGCGATGACAGGCGACCAGATGGGTGGGCCCGGCCAGCACCTGATCCGGCTGCCGGCTCACGCACACCGGAACCTCGATCGGGCAGCGCGTGCGGAACACGCAGCCGCTCGGCGGTTCGAGCGGTGAGGGCAATTCGCCATCCATGGCCTTCGTGAGCGCGGCGGGTGATATCAGGGCATTGACCGGCTCATCCGGCACGACATCCGTGCGCGGCACGGCGTTGATCAAGGCCTGGGTGTAGGGATGGAGCGGTGCCTCGAACAGCTCCAGGCGATCGGCCAGCTCCATGACCCGGCCCAGATACATCACCATCACGCGATGGCTCATGTAGCGCACGATCGGCAGGTCATGGCTGATGAACAGCAGCGCGATGCCCGTGTCCCGTTGCAGGTCGCGCAGCAGGTTGCAGATCTGCGCCTGGATCGACACATCCAGTGAACTCACCGGCTCGTCGCAGACGATGACCTTGGGCTCGGCAATCATGGCCCGGGCGATGCTGATGCGCTGGCACTGGCCGCCGCTGAACTCGTTCGGGTAGCGGCCGCGCATTTCACTGCGCAGACCCACCCGTTCGAGCATCTGGTCCACGCGGCGGGCCCGCTCGGCGCGCGGCAGCTCCGGGCAATGCACTTCCAGGGGCTCGCCGATGATCTCGCCGATGGTCATGCGCGGATTCAGGCTGGACAGTGGATCCTGGAAGATGATCTGCAGCTCCTTGCGACAGCTTTTCAGCTCGTTGGCCGGGAGCGTGCACCGGTCGCGCCCCTGCCACAGCACGCGTCCAGCCGCCGGCTTGATCAGCTGGTGCACGGCCTTGCCCAGCGAGGATTTGCCGCACCCGGTTTCGCCGACGATGCCGAGTGTCTCGCCGGCGTGCAGCTCGAAGCTGACATCGTCGACGGCTTTCAGCAGCAGCTCCTGACGCCGCAGGCCGTTACCGCGCCGGACCGGATAGTGAACGGCCAGGTGTTCAACGATGAGAGGTGTGTTGTCGGGAGCTTTCATGGGTCGAGATGGCAGGCCCGGCTGTGGGTGTTGTCGGTGTTTGCCGCCCCATTGTTTACCGCTCTGAGCAGCGGCCGTTCAACCCGGCAGCGATCGAAGCTGAAGTTGCAGCGGCTGGCAAAGGAACAACCGGCCGGCAGCGATTCCAGATCAGGTGGTTGTCCCGGAATCACCGGCAGATCCTGGCCGGGATCGATGGCCAGGCCGGGCATGGAGCGCAGGAGGGCCGCGGTATACGGATGGGCGGGGCGCTGGAAGATATCGGCAACCGGACCCAGCTCGCCCGCACGGCCGGCATACATGATCAGCACCCGGTCGCAGATGCCGGCCACGACACCGAGATCATGGGTGATCAGCACCAGCGAGGTGCCGGTGTGGCGCTTCAGGCCGGTCAGGAGACGCAGCACCTGCGCCTGCACGGTGACATCCAGCGCCGTGGTCGGTTCGTCGGCGATCAGCACTTCCGGCTCGCACAGGGTGGAGAGTGCGATCATCACCCGCTGGCGCATGCCGCCGGACATCTCGAAGGGATACTCGGTGTAGCGCCGGGCCGCATCCGCGATGCGCACCATCTCCAGCGCCTCGATCGCCTGCGCCCGCGCGGCTCGCTGGCTCAGCCCCTTGTGGCGCCGGAGGACTTCCGCCATCTGGTCGCCGATGCGCATGGTTGGCGTCAGGCCCGACAAGGCGTCCTGGAAGATCATCGCCAGCCGGTTGCCGCGCAGCTTGTCCAGCATTGGCCGTGGCGCATTGAGCAGTTCGGTGCCGCGGTACCGCATGCTCCCGGTCGCCATGCCGTTGGCCGCCAGCAGGCCGAACATGGCCATGAAGGTCTGGCTCTTGCCTGACCCGGACTCGCCGACCACGCCGAGACACTCGCCGGAGTTGAGATTGAAATCCAGGTCGGCAACGGCTGCGACTTCGCCGCCGTCGGTGCGGAAGCGGACGTTCAGCTGGTCGCAGGTGATCACGGGATCCATGTCAGAGCGACTCCCATGCACTGTTCCATGCGATTGCCGAGGGCCCGCGGAGGAGAAAGCCCTTTTGCGGCCTGGCGGGCGGACCCG
>CAYLKO010000076.1:0-9876 GCA_964384525.1 uncultured Chromatiaceae bacterium | reverse complement strand
AATACACCGAAGTGCTGGATCCACCGGCCTTCCGGCTGGCCGATACCGCCACGGGCAGGCCAGCCATCGCGGCCGCGCCGCCGGCTGCGGCAGGGCCAGTGCCACGGCCGGCACCGATTCAACGGGCTGATGCGGCTGCTCCACCGGTACAGCCCGTGCCGGTACAGCCTGCCGGCAAGGTGACGACCAATGCCGCCGGTGAATCCAGCTATGGACCGGTGCAGTCCAATGAGACCCTGTGGGCCATCTCCGCACGGCTCAGAACCGGACTTGACGCCACCAGCGAGCTCTCGGTCAACCAGATGATGATGGCGCTTTACCGTGCCAATCCGGAGGCCTTTGCAGGCAACATCAATCGCCTGCACAAGGGCGCGGTGTTGCGTGTGCCGAGTGGCAGTGATGTCGCGGCCTTGTCGGGCAGCCAGGCAACGGCCGAAGTCCTGCGCCAGGATACGGCCTGGCAGTCCGGTGAGGCGGCAAGTGAGCCGCCGACCGCAGCAGCCAGCACGGCAGCCCCGGCTCGTCTGCAATTGGTTCCACCCACCGAATCTTCGGTCGGCAGTGGTTCCGGCAATCAAGCGGGCGCCGGCGGAGACCGTGCCGGAACAGCGGCAGATCGGACGGCCCTCGAGCGGGAGCTGGCCGAGAAGGAACGACTGCTCAACCTCAAGGACGATCAGCTCAAGGCCCTGCAGGATCGCGTCAGCCAGCTGGAAGGTGGAGAGTCGCCGCCAGCCGGTGCTCAGGCGCCCGAGCAGTCACCCGAGCAGTCAGTTGAGCAGACGACAGACGCCGCGCCTGCCGAGCCATCCGCAGTGGTCGAGGCGCCGCCTGCGGCAGCTGCCGCCACGAAAACTGCCCGGCGTCCGGCCACCGATCAGGCCAAGGCGGTCCGCGCTGGCGGACAGGCTGAGCGCAGTGGCTTCGACACCCTGCTGGGCCTGATCTTCAATATCTGGTTCCTGGTGGCGGCAGCCGCCGTGCTGCTGGCCGGGACGATCTTCGTGTTCGGCCGACGACGGATGATGGCTGCGGATGTCGCCTCCCGGCAGTTCGAGACGGATCCGCGCAGCGGCGGCACGCCGAGCGCTGCACGCACCCAGCCGGCGTTGCGCCGGGATGGCTACAGTGTCGAGGAAGGCGGCGCAGACCGGTCGCACGATATCGGTTCCGGCCATGACCAGACTCTGGCAACGTCGGCCGCTGGCCGGGCTGCCCGTGATCCGGATGCGGAAACGCCGCTCGAGCGCACCATCAGCACCGAAGGGGCGGTGGAACTCGATCAGGCCGATGTGGTGGCCGAGGCCGAGTTTCACATGGCTTACGGCCTGTATGACCAGGCGGCTGAGCTGTTGACCCGCGCGCTGGCCGCGACGCCCGGCCGCCGTGATCTGCGCCTGAAACTCCTCGAGGTGTATTTCATCTGGGAAAACAAGGCCGCCTTTCTCAAGGAAGCGCAGGCCTACAAACAGCAGCTCAAGGGGGCTGATGATCCGAACTGGAACAAGATTGTCATCATGGGCAAGCAGATCTGCCCGGCAGAGAGCCTGTTCGCAGGTGCGGTGGCCGGCGGCAGTGCCGGCCTTGATCTGACGCTGGCCGACGACGGGTCTGCAGACGCGGCTGCGGTTGATATCTCCTTTGATGGCGGCGACGAAGAAAACCTCGACCTCGATCTGACCGCGGCCCGGCAAGGGCCAGCCTCCGACCTGCTGGATTTCGATCCGGGTTCCGCCGAAGTCGATGGCAGCGACGCTGACCTGAACGAGATCGATTTTTCCATCGACGATACGAACCTGCGACGCACCGTGGTGGCGCCCGGGCATGCTTCTGCCGGCCATGCTTCTGCCGGTCAGACCTCGGAGGTGCCGACCATCGAGGCGCCGGGACCGGATGACTACTCACCGACCACGGAAACGCCCACGCTGGAAAGTGCCGTACCAGGTTATGACCAGGGCTTTGGACGGGACAACGCCGACCCCTTCAGGTCAGGTGCCGCCGAGCAGACGGAGGAGATCAACCTCGAGGATCTGGGCCTGGATCTCACCGGCCTCGACGAGATCGCCGACGAACTCGGCACCGGTGTGCATGATGGCCTGGAGGATGATGCCGATCCGGACAGCCGGCGTGATGCGGCTGGATCCCTGAATGATTCCGAGGATGATTCCGGGGATGATTCCGATATTTTCGACATCGGTGTGGCGGATGATGACGACGAGTCCGGCCTGCTCGAAGGCCTGGAAGGCGACTCCACCGCGGAAATGCGCGGGATGGCGCTGGACGACGGCACCTTTGATTTGCCGGAGATTGGCCAGGCCATGGACAAGCACGACGCCCGCCGGGAACTCGGCGGCCGGAGTGCAGATCCCGTCATCGGCGATGACACGGCCGAACAGCCTGCCGTGCGGCCGGCCACGCTGAGTGATGTTTCCGGCGAACTGAGCGCCGTCGATTTCGACATCGGTGTGGATGATGGTGCGGGGCTGGAGCCCACTGCCGTCATGACCGGCAGGCGCCGCGGCCCTGACGGCCCGACCATGACCGAAGTCGGTACCAAGCTGGATCTGGCCCGTGCGTACGTGGACATGGGCGACCCGGATGGGGCCCGCAGCATCCTGAATGAGGTTATCGAGGAAGGCGACTCCGCCCAGCGCCAGGAAGCGCGCCGCCTGCTCGACGACCTGACGGGCTGATCAGCCGGGGCGTGAGGCAGGCCGGGGGCGTGAGGCAGGGAGGCGCAGGCAATTCCCGGCGTTATGCCCTGGGTGTCGAGTACGACGGCAGCGCATTTTTCGGCTGGCAGTCGCAACGGCATGCCCGCAACGTTCAGGATGTGCTCAACGAGGCCATCAGTCGCGTGGCCGACGAGACGGTTTTCACCGCGGTTGCAGGCCGCACCGATGCCGGCGTCCATGCCTGCGGCCAGGTCGTGCATTTTGATGCCAATGCCGAGCGGTCCTTGCGCTCCTGGCTCCTGGGCATCAACAGCAATCTGCCGGCGGACGTCGCGGTGCAATGGGTCCGGGAGGTGGCGCCGGGGTTTCATGCGCGCTATTCGGCGCATGCCCGAACCTACCGCTATGCGCTGTTCATTCGCGAGGTCCGGTCACCACTGGATCGTCACCGCGCCTGGTGTCGCCGGGGCGAACTGGCTCTGGAGGCGATGTCGGCCGCTGCGGCCCATCTGCTCGGTGAGCACGATTTCTCCGCCTTTCGTGGTGCGGGTTGCCAGGCGCGCAGTCCGGTGCGCCACGTGCATGCCCTGACGGTGTCCCGCACGGGCGACGATTTCCATGTGACCGTGTGCGCCAACGGCTTCCTCTATCACATGGTGCGGAATATCGTCGGCGCGCTGGTGTGGGTGGGCGCCGGAGTCGAGTCGCCGGACTGGATGGCAAGCGTGCTGGCCGGTCGGGACCGGCGGCTGGGTGCGCCCACGGCGCCGCCCGGGGGCTTGTATCTGGCGGAGGTGCATTATCCGCCCGAGTTCGATTTGCCCGGGTCCGGTCCACGATCCGGCTGGCCCGCGTGATCGGTGCGCCCGAGTTGATTATGATTCCCTCATGACGTGGTATGAAAAAGTCCTGCCGTCGCGGATCAAGACCGAGCGACGGACACGGTCGGTTCCCGAGGGACTCTGGATCAAGTGTCCACAGTGCAGTGCCCAGCTTTATCGGGCGGAGCTGGAGCGGAATCTCCACGTCTGTCCCAAATGCAGCTATCACATGCGGCTCGTGGCCAGGGACCGGCTGATGGTCTTTCTGGATCCAGGCACCGGCCGCGAGATCGCCGAAAAGCTCGGGCCGCAGGATCCGCTGCGCTTCAAGGACACCAAACCCTACCGGACCCGGATCACTCAGGCGCAGAAGGAAACCGGCGAACGCGATGCGCTGGTGGCCATGACGGGCCTGCTCAAAGGCCAGCCGGTGGTGGCCTGTGCCTTCGAGTTCCGCTTCATGGGCGGGTCGATGGGTTCGGTGGTGGGCGAGAAGTTTGCCCGTGCGGCAACAGTCAGCCGGGACAACCGGCAGCCGCTCATCAATTTTTCAGCCAGCGGTGGTGCACGCATGCAGGAGGCGCTGTATTCGCTGCTGCAGATGGCCACGACCAGCGCCGCCCTGGCGGCGCTGGCCGAGGCGCGGGTGCCGTTCATCTCGGTGCTCACGGATCCCACCACCGGCGGAGTTTCCGCGAGCCTCGCGATGCTGGGTGACATCAACATTGCCGAACCGAATGCCCTGATCGGCTTTGCCGGACCCCGCGTGATTCAGCAGACGGTCCGCGAGACGTTGCCGGAAGGCTTCCAGCGCAGCGAGTTCCTGCTGGAACACGGGGCGCTCGACATGCTGGTCGACCGTCGGCAGATGCGCGATGAAATTGCCATGTTGCTTGCCAAGATCATGAAGCAGCCAGCCCCGTCGCCCGAGGTGCCCACCTGAAGATCCGGGGCCGGCGGCCCGCCTCGGTCGCGGAGTGGTTGAGCTTTCAGTCCGCCTTGCATGCGCGACCGGTGGACCTCGGACTCGACCGGGTCCGCGAGGTCTGCGACCGACTGGCGTTGGTCCCGCCGGCAGGTCGTGTCGTGACGGTGGCCGGCACCAATGGCAAGGGTTCCACCATCGGGCTCATTCACGATTGCCTGATGGCAGCCGGGGGCAGGCCGGGGCTGTACACCTCCCCGCATCTGATCCACTACAACGAGCGGATCCGCATCGACGGCCAGCCCGTCAGCGACGCCGTGCTGCTGCGCGCATTCGAGGCCGTTGAAGCCGCGCGGCAGGATGTTTCCCTGACCTTTTTCGAGTTCGGCACGCTGGCTGCCATGCTTTGCTTTGCGGAGGCGGGGTGTGACACCTGGTTGCTGGAAGTGGGTCTCGGCGGGCGGCTGGATGCCGTCAACCTCATCGATGCGGATGTCGCGGTGCTGACGACGATCGGGCTGGACCACCAGGACTGGCTGGGCAACACGATCGAGGAAATTGCGGCGGAGAAGGCCGGCATCCTGCGGCCGGGCAAGCCGGCAATTTACGGTGATGCCCCGGTTCCGGATGCCATCCGCGCCCGTGCCGGCGAGATCGGGGCTGATCTGCGTCTGGCGGGCGTGCACTACACCGTCAGCATCGATGAGGATGCACTGTGGTCCTGGGCCGGTGACGGCATCCGGATCGACGGCTTGCAGGCGCCACCCCACTGGACCAAAGCCCAGTTCGGCAATGCCGCCTTGGCGCTGGCGGCCCTCAGCGCACTGCAGCCGGCTGCTGCCCGGGCCACTGACCGACCGGGCCGCACCGTGGTACCGCTCACGGCCGGATTCCTGAATCCCATCCTGCTCGCGTCGGGTCCGGCGGGGCGCTTCCAGCAGGTACAGCGCGAGCATCACTGGATCCTCGACGTGGCGCACAACCCGCAAGCCGCTGCGGTACTGCACGAGCAGCTCGCCACGCTGCCGGTACGGCCGGCAAGGCCGATGGTCGACACGATCGTGGTGGCCTTGCTTGCCGACAAGAACATCAGCGGCTTCGTTGCCGCACTATGCATTGCCGACTGTCGCTGGATCATTTGTGGCATCGATGATCCCCGCGCCAGCAGCGAAAGCCATTTGCGCAGGGCACTGCACGCAGCCGGTGTCGATGAGGTGAGCTGGGCACCGACGGCAGCACTTGCCCTGGATCAGGCACAGGCTGCAACGCCACCGGGTGGACGGATCGTGGTCACGGGTTCGTTCCGGCTCGTGGCGCCCGCCCTCGAATGGCTTGGTCTATACTGAGTCGCTCACGGAAGAGTTTGTCCATGGACCGCCAGCTCGCACAACGAATGGTTGGAGCCGCGTGTCTGCTCGCGGTACTGGTATTGGTCGTGCCAGCCATTCTCGACGGCAATCCCGAATCCGGCGCCAGGGTGACCCACCCGGTGATGGATGATTCGCTGGATCTGCGCACCCACACGATTCGCCTGGACGGTGACGACCGGCTGCCGCCGGTGCCCATGCCGGCGGAGTCGCCACCACCTGCCGCGGCGGTGGAAATCCCGACGGTGACGGCATCCGAGCCGCCGGCCCCGCCGGCTGTTGCGGAGCCCGCAACGCCGCCCGCAGCAGCGCCAGCCGAAGTTCCTCCACCGGTTGTCGAGACTCGCCGCGTCGCTCCCGGAGCCCTGCCGAAGGAACCGGTACGGTCGCTGGCTCGTGAACCGGTGGTCGCAACCGCTGTGCCACAGCCAAAAGCCTCATCAGCGCCCCGAGGCAGCTGGTACGTTCAGCTGGGCAGTTTTTCCCAGCGTGCGAACGCCGACCGGCTGGTGGCGGAGCTCAAGCGCAAGGGCTTCCCCGCCACACTTGAGGCCGGTGGCGGCGCCAATGGCGCCATGTACAGGGTGCGTACCACACCGGTGCACGATCGAGCCGCTGCGGATGCGCTGGCCGGCCAGCTCAAGTCGGCCGGATTTACCGGTGGCCGGGTTGGGCAGCAATAGCGGGCGGCCCGGGTCATGACGACCATCGACTATCTGTTGATCGGGCTCCTGGCGATTTCCGCATTGGTTGGCATATTTCGCGGCCTGATCCGCGAAGCCCTGTCACTGATCATCTGGATCCTTGCCATCTGGGTTGCAGCCCGTTTTGGGGAGCGGGCCGCCCCGCTGTTTACCCAGTGGCTGAGCGACCCGTTGTGGCAGCTGTGGGCCGGCCGGTTGGCGGTGTTCGTGGGCGTGCTGTTCATCGGCACACTCCTGGCCTGGCTGATCGGTTATGTCGTCAGCCACAGCGTGATTACCGGCACCGACCGGCTGCTCGGCATGTTCTTTGGCCTGGCGCGCGGCGTGGTGCTGGCGGGCCTGCTCGCCATGGCCCTCGAGATCGGTGGCTTCGGCAATGAATCTTGGTGGCAGCAGTCCAAGCTGATACCGTATGCCGCCGCAGTCGGGGCCGAACTGCGTGATGTGGCACAACAGCAGCTGGCCGAACGATCAGGAGTCCGGCTTTAAAGTGTGTGGCATCGTCGGCATCGTCGGTCATCGGCCGGTCAATCAGGCGCTGTACGATGCGCTGACCGTTCTTCAGCATCGCGGCCAGGACGCCGCCGGCATCATGACTGACTGCAACGGCACCTTGCACACCCGCAAGAAGAACGGCCTCGTCAGCGATGTCTTCCAGCAGCGGCACATGGATGAACTGCGCGGGAACATCGGCATCGGCCATTGCCGCTATCCAACGTCCGGCACGCTGAATTCCTCGGAGGCCCAGCCGTTTTACGTCAATTCACCCTACGGCATCGGGCTGGCGCACAATGGCAATCTCACCAATGCCGATGAACTGAAAGACCTGCTGGTCCGTCAGGATCACCGGCATCTCAATACCGGTTCCGACACCGAAGCGCTGCTCAATGTGTTTGCGCACGAGTTGCAGCGGCAGGACACCGAGCAGATGACGCCCCAGGCGATCTTCGCCGCCGTGGCCGCCGTGCATCGACGCTGCCGGGGAGGCTATGCCGTCGTCGCGCTGGTGATCGGCTACGGCATAGTGGCTTTTCGCGACCCGCACGGCATCCGCCCGTTATCCATGGGCCGCCGGGAAACACCCGGAGGTTTTGAACACATGGTGGCGTCCGAGAGTGTGGCGATGGATGCCCTCGATTTCACCTTCATGCGCGACATCCAGCCCGGCGAAGCGGTGATCATCGAGCGCAATGGCACGCTGCACAGCCAGCAGTGCTGCCCGCGGCGCAGCTACACGCCGTGCATCTTCGAGTATGTTTATTTTGCGCGACCGGACTCGATCATCGACCGGATATCCGTCTACAAGTCCCGGCTGCGCATGGGCGAGAAGCTGGCTGAAAAAATCCTGCGGGAGCGGCCCAACCACGACATCGACGTGGTCATACCGATTCCGGATTCAAGCCGGACCAGTGCGCTTGAAGTCGCCCACCGGCTGGGCGTGAAATACCGCGAAGGCTTCATCAAGAACCGCTACATCGGCCGCACCTTCATCATGCCCGGCCAGGAACAGCGCCGACAATCCGTACGCCGCAAGCTCAACGCCATCGAGCTCGAATTCCGCGACAAGAACGTCCTGCTGGTGGATGACTCGATCGTGCGGGGCACCACCTCCAAGCAGATCATCGAGATGGCCCGTGAAGCCGGTGCCCGCCGGGTATATTTTGCCTCTGCATCGCCGCCGGTCCGGTACCCCAATGTCTATGGCATCGACATGCCCTCGGCAAGTGAGCTGGTGGCCCATGGGCGGACAGATCAGGAGGTCCAGGAATTCATCGGTGCCGACTGGCTGGTTTATCAGAATCTCGATGACCTGATTCGCGCCGTGCGCTACGACAACGGTGACATCACCGACTTCGACACATCGTGTTTCTCGGGCCGCTACGTGACGGGTGACGTCACACCGGAGTATCTGGCGCGTCTCGAGCAGCAGCGTTCGGATCGGGCCCAGCGACAGCGCGAAGGCAAGCGGGGGCGCCGCTCCGGAGAGTTTCGCGACGTGCCGGTCGGCGAGAGCCGCCAGGCCGGCTGACCGGACGGCCGCATCTGCTCAAGTTCCTCATTATCGACGACCATCCCGACTATCGGCGGCTGCTGTCGCACCACCTGGCAGCCCACTGGCCGGATGCCGTCATTCGGGAATTCGACCCGCTCGTGTCCGGGCGCCTGCCCACGGCTTTTTCCGGCGCCGGCAATGATGTGGTTCTGGTGGGCCATCCCTGTGGCGGCGGTGATGCGCTCGATTGGGTGCGTCAGTTCCGCAGCCTGCCGCAATTCCCGCCGCTGGTGGTGATTGGCAGTGGCGACGAGCGGCAGATCGTGGCGGCCATCAAGGCGGGAGCGGATGACTACGTGGGCAAGCCCGGCCTGACCAATGCGCGACTGGTGGAAGCCATCGGCGCCGTGCTCAGGAACCGCGGCAATCATGCCGAGGCGGCGGCCGACACCGCTGCCGGCACGACGTCAGCGACCATTTCCAGCCCGCATCCCGTACCCAGGAACTACGAAGTGGTGCGCAAGCTGGCACATGGCGAAATTGCCACGGTGTATCTGGCGCGGGAACGCAACTCCGACCGGCAACTGGTTCTCAAGGTGCTGCACCAGGTGGCGGATTCCGCCAGCGGCAAGGTACTGGACCGATTCCTGCGGGAATACGAACTCATCGCTCATCTCGACCATCCGAATGTCGTCAGGATCCACGACTTCGGTGTCGCCGATGATCATGCCTACATTGCCATGGAGTACTGCAGCGGCGGCAGCCTGAAACGACAGATCGGCACGGGCATGGACCGGTACGAGGCTTATCGGCTGATGCGCGATATTGGCGGTGCGCTCGCGGCGGTGCATGCCGCCGGCATCCTGCACCGTGATCTGAAGCCCACCAATGTGCTGTTCCGTGACGATGGCTCACTTGCGCTGATCGACTTCGGGCTTGCCAAGCAGGTGGCGCTGGCGGCGGAAGTCACCGGAGCAGGCGCCATTTTCGGCACGCCGTATTACATGAGTCCGGAGCAGGGCCACGGCGAACGGGTCGACGCGCGGGGTGACATCTACAGCCTGGGCATCATCTTTTACGAGATGCTGACGGGGCAGAAACCCTACGATGGGGATACCGCGATGGCCGTGATCGTGAAACACCGGCTCGCCCCGGTGCCCAGCCTGCCGACGTCACTGCGCGAATTCCAGCCGTTGCTTCAGCGCATGCTGGCGAAGAAGCCGGATGACCGGTTTCAGTCAGTGGCAGAGCTGCTGGCCTGGCAGCCGGCCATCGGGTAGTTGACGTACCGCCGGCATCGCGGCGTGGCGGCAGCTTCAGCACTCCGTGGCCCGCGGCATCCCGGCGTGACAGATTGAGCACTCCGTAGCCCGCGGCATCCCGGCGGGAAA
>CAYLKO010000075.1:0-10154 GCA_964384525.1 uncultured Chromatiaceae bacterium | reverse complement strand
TGGGACGTGACGGCCAGCCAGGTGGCGAGGGTCCGGACGCCGACGTCGGCAACTGGCAACTCGATTAGCGTGACGCCACGTGCCCGCCGGCGTGTCGACCAGGGGTTCACGCTTCTTGAACTGCTGGTGGTGGTCTTCATCATCGGTATCGTGGCCACGATGTTTACCCTGGCGGTGGGGGTTGCCGGCGGGTCGGACAAGGAACTGCGGCAGGAAACGGAGCGCCTGCAGACGCTGATCAGGCTGGCACTGGAAGATGCAACGTTCCAGGCGCACGAGAAGGGCCTGCGCCTATATCCGGACCATTGCGATCTACGCCCGGGGGAATCTGCTCGACCCCTCCGACGACCAGTGGCCGCCCATCACGGAGGATGTCTTTGCGCCACGCACGCTGCCCGAGGTTTTTGGCTTCGAGCTCGAAATCGGCGGCCGGGCCGTGAACCTCGAGCGCAGCGCCAAGGATGTCGAGAAAGTCTACAAGCCGCAGCTCTTCATCTATTCCTCCGGCGACATCAGCGATGCCTTCAACGTGCGCATCCGGAGTCTGGAGGAAGACCGGAGTTACTCGCTCGCCGTGGAAACGGATGGCAGCACGACACTCAGCAAAGATGAGTGATGGACCCCGCCGCCAGCACGGCTTCACCCTGCTGGAAGTGCTGGTGGCGCTGGTCATCGTCGCCCTGGGCCTGATGGCGGCCTTCGGCCAGGTCAACCAGACCATCACCGCCACCAGCCGCCTGCGTGACAAGACCATTGCCCATTGGGTCGCCTTGAACGAGATGACGCGGCTGCGACTGCTGGGTGAATTCCCGGCGGTGGGTTCGCGATCCGATGAAGTGGAAATGGCGCGCGTCAACTGGCGCTACACGATCAAGGTCGTCAAGACCGACCTCGCCGCCATCCGGCGCGTCGACATCAGCGTGGCCCCGGCCGACAAGCCGGAGACCGTGGTCACCACCCTGACCGGCTTTCTGGGGCAGCCGCCACCGGCGCAGCCGACAGCGAATCCAGCCGGCAATGCCGACTGGCTGCCACTGGAGCCCACCCATTGAGGCGGCGGAGCGGACAGGCGGGCTTCACGCTGCTGGAGCTGCTGGTGGCGATGGGCATCTTCGCGATCATCGGCGCCATGGCGCTGGGCGGGCTCAACAACATCGTCAGTCAGAGCAGCCTCGCGGCGGAGCAGGACGAACGTCTGGCCGGTTTGCAGCGCGCCTTGCGGCTGATTGCGCTGGACATCGGCAGTGCCGATCCACGTTCGGTCCGGGATGAGCTTGGCAACCAGCGGGAGGCGCCGTTTCTTGCTGAAGGTCGTGGTGACTATCTGGTCCGGTTGACGCGCAGTGGCTGGGCCAACCCCGCCCAACTGCCGTATCGGGGAACCTTGCAACGCGTCCAGTATCGGCTGGAGGATGGCAAACTCCTGCGCGAGTATTGGCCGGTGCTCGACCAGGTGCTGGGTGAGGAGCCGCGCAGCGAGGAGCTGCTCACCGGCGTCGAGGAGGTGAAGTTCCTGTTTCTCGCCACCCAGTCGGGCGCCCCGGAATGGCAGCAGCAGTGGCCTCCCCTCGTCAATTCGACCGCGACTGCGGTTGCCGGCCGACCACGGGCCGTCCAGGTGACGCTGAAGCTCAAGGACTGGGGCGAGATCGAGCGCCTGATCGAGGTCGTGCAGTGAGATCCCGGCATCGGCAGCAGGGCATCGCCGCCCTCACCGCCATCCTCGTCGTGGCGATCGCCACGGTGCTGGCCGTGAATCTGTTGTGGCAGACCAGTGTCGAGATGCGCCGCACCGAAAACCTGCTGCTGCAGGATCAGGCGCGCCAGTACGATCTCGGCGGCGAGGAGTTTGCCAAATTCGGGCTGGCCGAGGATTTCCGTCAGAATGGCACGACCGGCATCGATTCCACGGATGAAGGGTGGGCCAAACCCCTGGCGTTCACGGTGGAGAATGGCAGCCTCCAAGGCTATCTGCAGGATCAACAGGGGCGCTTTGATCTGAACAGCCTGATCGGCGCGGATGGCAAGCGCAATGCCCCGGCCGCTGACCAGTATCGACGCTTGCTGACGCTCCTCGAGCTGGAGCAGCCGCTGGACCCCGGCACTGCCGACGCCCTGGTTGATGCCACGATCGACTGGCTCGATCCGGACACCCTGCCCGAATTGAACGGCGCCGAGGACGACCGCTATACCAGCCGCCAGCCGCCCTATCGGCCCGCCAATTTCTGGTTCACCTCCCCCAGCGAGCTGATGGCCGTTGAAGGCTATACCGGCGAGATCTACTCCGCCTTGCAGCCACACATCACCGCCCTGCCACGACCCCGGCAGGGCAACGGCTGGCCGCTGAACATCAATACCGCCACCGCTCTCGTTCTGGCGTCCCTGATGGAAAACACCACCGGGGAAGCCATGGAGCCATTCGTGGACGGAACCTGGGAATCCGCAGCGGATTTCCGCGCCGACGTGCCGGGTGCGGCGCAGATTCCCCAGGACCTGCCGCTCGATGTCCGCAGTGGCTGGTTTCTGTTAACCGCGTCTGCTTCAATTGCTACCGCCCAGTCCACTATGTACAGCCTCCTTGAACGCGATGGCGAGGTGGTGCGCACCCGACGGCGTACTTTCGAGGCCAACTGATTGCATGATGTGCACCCCATGGAACCGGAACTGCCTGCAGTCCGAACCCGCTCATGAATGAAACCCTGGTAATCCGCTTGCTGTCGCCTCACGCGGAAGCCGTACCCGAGGCCGGGCTGCCGGCTGCAGCCGAGTGGGCGGTGGTGGACAGCACCGGCGCCTGTGTCGTGGCCCCGGCCACCGGGCCGCTTGCGCTGGCGGCCACCGCCTGCAGTGGTCGGCGGGTCGTGGCGATGGTGCCTGCCACCCGGGTGCTCAGAACCCGCACCGATGTGCCGGTGAAAGGACACGGGCGCATTGCCCAGGCCCTCCCCTTCGCCCTCGAAGACCTGATGGCGGAGGATGTGGAAGAACTGCATTTTGCCGCCGGTCCACGCCTGGCCGATGGCCAGGTCGCCGTGGCGGTGGTGCGTCGGGAGTGGATGCAGGGCTGGTGCGCGCAACTCGCTGCGGCCGGACTCACGGCGCAGGCGCTGTATGCGGACAGTGACGGCGTGTCGGACGTGGCCGGCAACACCACCCTGCTGCTCGAGGAACACCAGGCCATTCTTCGCGAGCCGGCGCTGGACCCGGTCGTTACCGGCCTGGCCGCACTCGACGGCATGCTGGCCTTGTGGCTTGCCCAGGCGCCGGCGGTTGGTCCGGACGGCGTGGTTCCGCCCCGCCACCTGCAGGTGTACGACGCCACCGTCGATGGCCTGCCCAACAGTTTCTGGGAGCAGTATCAGGATCAGGTCGAGAGCCTGGAAGTACGCCGGTTGCCGGATGGCGCCCTGTTGCGCCTGGCGGCGTCGATCGTGATCCAGCCGGGCCTCAATCTCCTGCAGGGTGAATTCGCCCCGCGGACGAGCGTGGCGAGCTACTGGCCCCGCTGGCGCCTGGCAGCGGCACTGCTCGCCAGCGTGGCGGTGACGATGACCCTGGTCACTGGTGCCGCCACCTGGCGCCTGAAAAAGGAAAGTGCGGACCTGCAGGCCGAGTTGCGCGAGGCTGCCAGCTTCACCTTTCCCGGTGTGGAAGTTGATGTCGGGCCCGGTGGCAATCTGCGGCGGCTGGTGGATGCGCGGCTGCAGGGTGCCGGCAATCCAGCGGGTGCGGCCGGCAGCCGGCAGTTTCTGCAGACCCTGGAGACGGTTGCCGATGCCGTTGCAAAAGCCAGCGATGCCCATGTCGAAGGCATGAACTATCGCGCCGGAGTCATGGAGTTGCAGGTGCGCGCTCCGAGTGCAGATGCGCTGGATACCATTCGCCGCCTGGTCACTGAAGGCGGCAAGTTGCAGGCGGATATTCAATCCTCCAATTCCGCCGGTGATCAGATCCAGGGGCGCATCCGGATTGCGGCCGCGGGCGCCTGAGGCCATGGAATGAACATCAGCGTGCTCCGTGAATGGTTCGACAAACTGGCCCCGCGCGAGCGCTGGCTGGTGTTGGCGGCCGGCCTCTTCGCCGTCGCCGCCCTGATTTATGCCCTGGGCCTGCGCCCCCTCCATGCCACGCATGCGCGTGCGGCAGCGGACGTCGAGCTGCAACGCCAGCTCCTGCATGATGTCGAGCAGGTCGCCAGTCGCCATGGTCCGCAAAGCGGCGACACCGCCGCAGTCCAGGGTGATGGCGAGTCCTTGGTGGTTCTCATCGATCGCTCGACCCGTGATGAGGGGCTGGGGCCGTATCTGAAGCGCAATCAGCCGGAAGGCGCCACCGGTGTTCGTCTGCGCATGGAAAAGGTGCCCTTCGATGCGCTGACCACCTGGCTCGCCGGCGTTCAGACCAAACACGGATTGGGCATCGTGTCGGCCACCTTTGATCCTGCGGGCGAACCCGGCCGCGTGAACTCGAACCTCGTTCTCGACCGCGTCGGGCGTTGACCACGAGCATGCCGGTGAACGAGCCGTACCGCACACGCCTGCTCATCGGGATCGGCAGCATTGCCCTGCTGCTCTCGCTGGTGATCCTGATTCCGGCACGGTTCGCCGTGAGCCTGATCGGCCCGCCACCCGGCATGGTGTCCGGGGTATCCGGCACGGTGTGGCACGGTGAAATCCGGCATGTGGTTCTTGGCGGCCAGGCTCAAGCAGCGCCGGGCAGCACGCAGGCTGGCCGGCTGGCACTGGGGCCCGTGCAGTGGCGGGTCAAGCCGGGCCGCTTGTTGCTGGCGACGCTGGCTGCCGATGTGCGGGCCGAGTTGCCGGAGGGCTTTCTGAGCACTGAATTGGCCTTGTCTGCCCGTGGCGTGCTCACCCTGAATGATCTGGAGGCGGCCGCACCCATGACCTGGATCGCGCCCGGCACGGCTGATCCGGGCAGCCAGTTGAGTGCGCGCTTCGAACAACTGGTCATTGCCGATGACCGGATCACCGCCGCCGTCGGCAGCCTCAGGATGGCCGGTGTGGTGCTGCCCATCGCGACCCGCGGTGGACCGCTCGGTCCGGGCAGTTACACCTTGACCTTTGATGCGGGCAACGTGCCGGCCGGGCAGCCTCTGACCGGCGAACTCAAGGATGCCGGCGGACCGCTGGAGCTCACCGGTACCGTGCTGATGACACCACCCCGCTCCTACGAGATTCGTGGTACCGCCAAGGCGCGCCCCAATGCGCCACCCGAACTGCGCGACGCCCTGACGATGCTGGGGCCGGCCCTGCCCGATGGCGGCCACGCGCTGTCACTCGCCGGAACGTTCTAGTTCGATCAGCGCCGGCCCGGCTCCGCCAGTCCTGCCTGGATTCAACCCTGTCTGGATTCAACCCGGGCTGCCATCGGCCTCGACCAGCTGCAGATGCTGCAGCAGGGGAAAATACAACGCGGTGCGGATATCACGCTGTTCCAGCTTCGCCACGGCGCTGCGGTACAGCTGCAGCTGAGGCGCATAACGACCCACTTCCGAATCGATGAAGGTCCGGACGTCACCACCTTCGTGGCTGCTGGTCTTGTAGGCGATGATCCAGCGGATGCCGTCGGCATCGATGAATGCCCGGTCGATCACGTGCCGTTGAAAACGGCCGTTGGTGACAACGGTGATTGCCCACTCGTTGCGCTGGTCAGCCTGTGGCCCGAGCAGCCAGCTCCCCCGCTCATCGTCGATCGCCATCTTCAGCACCCGGGCGACACGCAGTGCAGCCCCATCGAGTGCATCCAGAGCCACGCCCTGGCGCATCAGCAACATGCGGATCCGGGGCGCCAGCGCCTCGACACGGGCTGGCGTGAATCGGGCGACGCCCTCCGTGGCGACCTGTTGCAGCAGGCGATGGGCAACCGTCCCCGCATGCCGCGTCCACGCGCCGGCCCAGTCGTAAACCGGCAGGGTGTGGGCGCGCGCGTTGTCATGGTTGCTCGTCAGCACCAGATGGGCTGGTGGCGCTGGCGGACACCAGCGGTCATGGAGACGTCGCAACGGTGGCTGTTGCCAGGGATGTGGCGGGTCGTCATCGGCAGCTGCTGGTGCAACCCGGCCGGCAGACGGTGCCGGCCAGTCGGGCCCCACGACCGCCCACAGGCGGGCCAGCAAACTGCCAGGGGCCGGTGCATCCGCCGATGACGGCATGGTGGCGCCGCGTGGCGGCTGCAGCTGACCGAGCAGATGCAGCCGTTCACGCGCCCTGGTGACCGCGACGTAGAGCAGGCGATCGGTTTCCGCCAGCGCCTGCTGGGCACGCAGTTCCCAGAGCCATTCGTATAGTGGATCGCCAACATCACCGCGTGAGGTCATCGGCGCCAGCAACACGGCGCGCTCATCCGGCGTGGTGTCGTTGTCGTCGGCAGCTGATGCATGCTGGAGCAGCTGTTGCCACAAGAGCACCGGTCGCGAATCACCCCGGACCGTGCGCCCCAGCCCGGGCAGGATGACGGTATCGAATTCCAGACCCTTGGCCTTGTGGATGGTCATCACCTGCACGCGGGCGGTGGCATCCGGCAGCGAGCCACGGGCGCCGTGGATCGTGCGTGCCAGCGCCAGCGTATCCGGGCAATCACCGTTGACATCGTGGCGTTCGATTTCGGTCAGGACCAGATCGGCAAGCGGCAGTTCGCGACCGGCAACTGCCGGTCCGCCGAGTGCCAGCCAGACGCCCTCGACCACATCGCGCAGCGGTATGCGGCCCAACCGGTCCAGACCCGCCGAGAAAGCCGTGATCACCCGTGACAGGCGCTGCCGGCCATCGGCACTCAACCGGCCGGCCACGGGTGCAGACTGGATCTGCTCCCAGAGGGTGGCCTCCCCGTCCGTCGTGCAGAGAGTCGCCAGGTCCGCGAGTGTCAGGCCACACCACGGCGCCCGCAGCACACCCATCCACGCCAGCCGATCGCCAACGTGGACCAGGGCGCGCGTGATGGCCAACAGGTCATTGGCAAGCACCGACTGGTCCAGCGACACCAGCTCGTTGGCCGCGAGCCGGATGCCGGCGGCCCGCAACACCGGCACGAGACGCGCGGCATGGGCGCGACTGCGGACCAGAATGCCGATGCTCTGCTGCGGCCATTGCACGAGGCAATCCTGCACGATGCCGAGGACAACGGCTTCCTCGGCTTCCGGACACTGCCAGTCGCCGGCATGCACGGTGACCGCTGACGGCACCTGCGTTGCCTCGATCCGCGCCGGCACGCTCGGCGCAAAGCTGATCGCGCCACTCATGATGTCGTCCCGCGGCGGGAAAATCTGCGGGAACGAGGCGTTTGTCCAGGCGATCAGTGCGGGAACCGACCGGAAGTTGGTGCGGAGGCGCAGGAACTCGAGCGCCACATCCGGCAGTCCGCTGTCGCGCACGTCGATGAACAGCCCGACCTCGGCTTGCCGGAAACGGTAGATGGACTGCATCGGATCGCCGACCAGGAACAGCGTCCGGCCATCACCGGCCGTCCAGCCACGTGTCAGGGCCTGCAGCAGCGCATATTGGGTCCGGGATGTGTCCTGGAACTCGTCGAGCAGGATGTGCTGCAGGCGCCAGTCCATGCGCAGGGCGAGATCGGATGGCGCCATGTCATCGCCCAGGGCGGTTCTGGCCTCCATGGCCACCTCGGCATAGTCGGTGGCGTTCTCCGCGGCAAACACGAGCTTCAATTCCGCCACGGCATTGGGCAGCAGCATGAGCAGGGCCTGCAGTACCCGCCACTGTGTTGCCGGGTAAACCGGCGGCGGCAGCCGGCTCATGGCCACCATGGCCGCGAGCAGGTCCGGGCAGGTCTGCAGTTCGGCCAGCAGGGCTGTCGCGTGGGTCTTCAGGTCCGGCTGATCGGGCGGGAAGCCACTGGTCTTGTTCAGGCCTTTCCGCCACTCGCCGGTTTTCGTCAGCAACGTGTTGCCGGCAAACTGCCACCAGGCGTGACGTTCGGCCAGACTGCAGTCTTCGGCAGCCGGACTGGTCAGTTCCTTGCCAAGATTGAGGGCGGCGGCCTGCACGATCTCGATCAGGACTGCATGTTGATGTGGTGGCAGCAGTGCCGTCACTTGCCCAAGTCCGGCCTCGACGATGCGCGCCAGGGTGCCTTCGAGCACCTGCCTGACCGCCGCCGGATCTGCCGTCGTGCCGACCAGTGGCAGCCACTGATCGCGACGCGCGAGCAGCATGGCGAGCAGGTTTTCCGCAAGGCCGGGGTTGTTGTCGAGATGGCGCAGCAGATCGGCCACGGCCGCGCCAGACTCATCGCCGTCGGCCAGGTGACGCACGCTTGCCCGGGCGGCCAGCCGGTAAAGCCGCTCCGGATCCGTGGCGATGGGGCGCAGGACATTGGCACCTGCAGTCAGCGGTGTGCTCCGCGCCAGGGCGGCATTCAAGGCGTCGATCGTGCTGATGCGCAGCCGTGCCGGGAAGGTAGCCAGTCGCCAGTCACGCTCCGCGTCACGCCGGCGGACGCCGGCCACTAACGCCTGCAGCTCGACGCTGGTGGCGTCATCCTGAACTGTCAGGGTGCGTATGACACGCTCCTGCATCTCGGCAGCCGCCTTGCGCGTGAAGGTGACGGCCAGAATCTCCTCGGGCTCGTCTGCACGCGCCAGCAGCGCAAGGTAGCGGCGCACCAGCAACTCGGTTTTGCCGGCACCGGCTGGCGCCTGAACCAGAAACGAGCGGGTCGTGTCCAGCGCCCGCCGGCGCTCGTCGACATCTGCCGGGATGCCGCTGCTCATTCGCCTGCTTCCGGTTCTGCGTCTTCTTCGCCGTCACCGCCCTGGCATTCGAAGATGCGGGTCACGCTCGCATATTGGCCGACGGCGTGCGAGCGATCGGCTGGATTCACGCGGAAGTCACCGGCGGCAAATTCCGTTGCCAGGCTTTCCAGCTGGCGCTGCCAGCGTTCGAGCACGGCCGGCCACTCCAGTGCCTCATCCTTGAAGAACTTGTCAGGGCTTTTCATGCCGGCCACCGCCAAGGTGCGCTCGCCAACGCCGACCAGCCGCGCACCCAGCGGCAGAATCTGCACGACCGCCACGCCGCGGGCCCCGTCGGTGACGGCATACAGCGGCAGCTGGCTATCCTGCAGCCGCCCTTTCTTCCAGCCGGTCGGCTGGAAGGCACCGGTCTTGTAGTCGATCACCAGCTCACCCCCATCAGCCAGGTGATCGATGCGATCCAGCCGCAGCTTCAGCAGCAGTGCGCCGATCTGCACCTCCCGGGAGACTTCGGTTGCCACGGTGAAGTCCGGGCGGTCCGTGTCCAGCGCGTGCAACGCTTGCAGCTGGGTCCACAGGCGCTTGGCCTCCAATGGCCGCAACCCCGCGCAGAAGGGCTCGGTGGCGGGCAGAAATTCATCGAGAACGGTATCGATAACGCTGGCGAACTGGGCGCGCAACCCGGCTTGGTCCAGCTTTCCCAGACCCGTGCGACAGGCTTCCAGGCCATAGAGCTGCTCGAGCAGACGATGCAGGAGCCGGCCCCGATTGGCGGGATCCAGCAACCGGGCCGGTGCCCGCAATTCCGCACCCCGCAGCCGAAACTCGATGAATGCCCGTGCCGGGCAGACCGCCTGCATGGCGAGTACGCGCGAACCGCCGGACAGCCGCGTGGGCGTCCGGCCAACCGGCAGGGCCGATGGACAGTCATCAGTGGTTTCCACGGCTGCTTCAGCGCCGAGGGCGGACGCCGCCAGTGCGTCACGCAGCGGATGGGCGCCGGGTGCCGTGGCATCGGCCTCCTCCGCAGATACCGGGCCTGTCACCCGTTCGTCATGCAGGATGGGGCTGGCAAGCTGGATGGCGCCCTCGCGTTCAGCGGGCCAGCTCAGCACCACCTCCACTGCCGCCGCCATCAGTTGCGTCAGCTGCAGGCGGAGCGCCTTTTCCTGGGTCGCCGCCGCGGCTTCCGGAATGCCGGCGGCCCGCTGCAAGCTCAAGGGGATCAAGGCATGTGCATGAGCGGGCGCTGGCCACTGGTCGGCGGTCAGGCCGGTGATCCACAAGCCGTCGAAGGTCTGCCCCGCCGCTTCCCCGAGGCTCACCACCTGCACGGCTCCCTCGGCGCTTTCCGGTTCGAAAGCCCGGTCGTGGGGGGGGGGGGGGGGGGGGGGGGGGGGGGGGGGGGGGGGGGGGGGGGGGG
>CAYLKO010000074.1:0-10315 GCA_964384525.1 uncultured Chromatiaceae bacterium | reverse complement strand
AGGCCGACAAACCCCCTCTCTGCCCGGCAGCGGCTGCCCGCCACTACGAGTGGATGTACTGCGTCAGGTGCTCGATGACCTGCTGCTGCTCGGACAGCATCACCTTCACGACATCGCCGATCGAGATCACGCCGATGACCTTCTTGTGGGCCAGCACCGGCAGGTGCCGGACACGCTTCGCGGTCATCAATGCCATGCACTCGTCAACGGTCTGATCCGGACTGACGCACATGACCTTCTGGGTCATGATGTCCCGAACCCGCGTGTCCCTCGAGGACTTGCCGAGGAGCACGATCTGCCGTGCGTAATCCCTTTCGGAAAAGATGCCAGCCAGTCGGTCGCCATCGAGAACGACCAGCGAGCCGATGTCGTGGTCGGCCATGAGCCGCAAGGCATCGTATACGCTGGCGTCCGGTCCGATTGCCACCAGACCCGGTGACTTGCCACCCAGTATCTGCTGGACCGTCTTCATGATTTTCTGCATGAGACCCTCCCCTTGGTGCTTGCAGCGCCGGAACCCCCCGTTCCCGCACCTGCACTTTTTGGCACGATAGCACGTCCGCCATCCTGCAGGCGCGAGTCCGGACCACCCCCTGCATCAATGGCAGAAAAGGCTCACACTGCCTGCACTGCAGGCGCACCGGCAACGGGTGGTGCGGGAGTGCAGCACGGAGGAGCGCCCAGATGCCCAACGGAAAGTCATCCGGAAAACCGGTTCGCGCCGCTGCCAGACATCATGAAATCGACAGCACCCTGCCTCTGCGGAACGATACCCGCCTGCTGGGTGATCTGCGCGGCGACTCGCGGAAGCGGCTGGGTGGAAAAAACCTGTTTGCAGTCGAAGAGCGGGTGCGCGCCCTCTGCAAACGACTCCGGGATCAGCAGCTCCGGTCACAGCCGGTCATGGCAACGGAGCGTCAGCTGAAGAAACTGCTGAGTGGGTTGTCCGCCGCCGACGCCATCGGCGTGATTCGCGCCTTCTCGGTGTACTTCCAGCTCGTCAACATCGCCGAACAACACCACCGCATCCGCCGCAAGCGGTTCTACGAGCTGCACACGCCCGATCAGCCACAGAGCGGCTCGATTGCCCGCACCCTGCGCCAGATCAAGGCCGGGCATCCGGACAGTGGCACTGCCGCCTTTCGCCAGCGCCTGCAGGCGGTGGTGGACCGGATGGATCTGGTTCCGGTGATCACCGCCCATCCAACCGAAGCGGCGCGCCGCACGCTGCTGGAGAAGCACCGGCGGGTTGCCGGCCTGCTCACTGCGCTCGACGATCCCGCGTTGCCGGCAAGCCGCCGCAATCCATTGATGCGCAGCCTGGCTGCCGAGGTCGAAGCCATCTGGCTGACCGACGAAGCCCGTCACAGCAACCTGCGCGTACGCGATGAAGTCAGCAATGCCCTGTACTACTTTGACGCCACGCTTTTCGATGCCGTCCCGGACCTGCTCGAAGAACTGGACCGGCAACTGCAACTGAACTTCCCCGGAGTCGGCTTGCGGGAAGACTTGAACCCGCCGCTGCGCTTTGGCAGCTGGGTTGGTGGCGATCGGGACGGCAATCCCAACGTCACGGCGGCGGTCACGTGGGAGACACTGTGCCGGCATCAGCGCCTGGTGCTGCGCAAGTATCTGGTGGCAGTCGCCGATCTCTCGCGCCGCATGAGCGGATCGGAACGCTTCGCACCACCGGGTCGGGCACTGCTGGCCTCGATCGAGCGCGACCGCAAGGCGATGCCGGTCACCGCCACGGAAATTTTCCGGCGAAACCCCGAGGAGCCCTGGCGCCAGAAACTCTCCTTCATGTATCGGCGTCTGGAGCACACGCTCGCCCGCAATGCCGACCTCCTGGGCGCCGCCGGGATACCCGGTGCGCCAGGCGCCATGGGCCCGCGCGAGCTGATCCCGATCCGCCCGTCACTCCCGTCGCCCACGGCGACGGGCAGGCCCGGCTACAGCAGTCGTGACGAGCTGGAGGCCGACCTGCGTCTGGTCCGTGACAGCCTCCGTGCCGGCAAGGCGGATCTGGCGGCTTCGAGCATCAACCGTCTGCTGCGCCAGGTTCGTGTTTTCGGTTTGCACCTCGCCGCACTGGATCTGCGCCAGCACAGCGCACACCATGTCGCCGCGCTGGCCGAAATCACCCAAAGCCTGGGCAGGCAGCCGGATTACGCACGCATGGACGAGACCGCCCGCTTCTCGTGGCTGATCGCGGAGCTCGACAATCCCAGGCCCCTGGTGGCCGCAGACGCCAACTACAGTCCGGAGACCACCGAAACGCTGAATGTCTTTCGGGTGGCGCGCCGGGCCATCGACCAGATCAGTCCGCAGTCCATCGGTTCCTTCGTGATCAGCATGGCGTGTGCCGCCAGCGATATCCTGGCCGTCATGGTTCTCGCCCGACAGGCGGGCCTCGGCCTGGCAGGTGTCCGGGTGGCGCCGTTGTTCGAAATGATCGACGACCTCCGCAACGCGCCCGACGTGCTCGACCAGCTCCTCGGCAACGAGGTGTATCGCGCGATCGTGGCCACCCAGGGCGATGTCCAGGAAATCATGATCGGCTATTCGGACAGCAGCAAGGACGGCGGCATCCTGACATCGGGCTGGGAGCTGTATCAGGCGCAGGAGCGGCTGTGGGATGTCGCCCGCGCCCATGGCGTGGCCTTGCAGTTGTTCCATGGCCGTGGCGGCAGCGTCGGCCGGGGCGGCGGCCCCAGTCATGAGGCCATTCGCGCCCAGCCTGCCGGCACGGTTGCCAGCCGCATCAAGATCACCGAACAGGGTGAGGTGGTGTCGTCCAAGTACGGCCTGCCCGACATCGCGATGCGCAGCCTGGAACTGGCGACTGCAGCCGTCATCGTGGCCAGCCTGCCACCACCAGCCGGGGCAAAAGGTGCTCGTCCCCGTGCGGGCAGTGCGCAGGACCGGGAGGCCATCTGGATGGGCACCATGGCGGAGCTGTCCGGGTTCGCCATGGCGGCGTATCGGCAGGTCGTGCACGGCACCGATGGTTTCCTGGCCTACTTCTCGCAGGCCACGCCGGTGGAGGAATTCCAGCATCTGCGGATTGCCTCGCGCCCGGCACGGCGCAAGCAGGGTTCAAAAACCCTGGATGACCTGCGGGCCATTCCCTGGGTGTTCGGCTGGACGCAAAGCCGTCATCTGCTGCCAGGCTGGCTGGGCGTCGGTTCGGCGCTCGAACGGTTCATCGACGCGGCGCCCATTGCCCGCCGTCGTCAGCAGCTGGGGCTGCTGCAGGAGATGTATCAGCACTGGCCGTTCTTCCAGAGCACGATCGCCAACATCGAAATGACGCTGGCCAAGGCCGACTTCCAGATTGCCCGCCAATACGCCCTGCGACTGCCGGATGCCGACATCGGCCGGCGGATATTCAAGCTCCTGTCGACGGAGTTCACCCGCACCTGCCGGCTGGTGCTGCAGGTTACCGGCGAGAAGGCATTGCTGAACAACTCGCCCGTCCTGCAGCGCTCCATCGCGGTGCGCAATCCCTATGTGGATCCGCTGAGCTATCTGCAGGTCGAGCTGCTGGCGCGCAGCCGCCAGCAGAAACTTTCGGCTGCCGAAAAGGCCCGGTTGCGCTATGCGCTCACGTTGACGATCAACGGCATTGCCGCCGGGATGCGCAACACCGGCTAGCCCTCGTGATTGCAATGCCGGGGATTTGTTGCATGATTCAACGCTCATGGCGTGCGCCGCATAATCGGAGTTGACCAATGAAGCTTGCAGGCAAGACGATCTGGATCACCGGCGCCTCCTCCGGCGTCGGCGAAGGCATGGCGCACGTATTTCACCGCGAAGGGGCCAACCTCATCCTGTCCGCGCGGCGTGCCGATGAGCTGGCACGCGTCAAGGCCGACTGCACCGGGGGACCTGGCGACATCCAGATCCTGCCCTTCGACATCTGTGATGCCCCGGCCCGTGAAGCCGCCGTCAAAACCGTTCTGGCGGCCCACCAGCGCCTGGACATCCTGGTGAACAACGCGGGCATCGGCCAGCGTTCCGCCGCGAAGGACACCAGCCTCGAAGTCGAACGGCGCATCATGGAAGTGGATTATTTTGCGCCGGTGGCGCTGACCAAACTGGTGCTGCCACAGATGATCAAACAACAGGGCGGCCATCTGGTCGTGACTTCCTCGGTGGCGGGCAAACATGCCGTCCCCCATCACAGCACCTACTGCGCAGCCAAACATGCCCTGCATGGCTATTTCGACACCTTGCGCGTGGAACACCTGCACGACCACATCGACGTGACCCTGCTCGTAATCGCGGGCGTCAAGAGCCACGTGTTCCGGCATGCGCTGAAAGGCAACGGCGCCGAGTACGGCGCCAGCGACTGGGACAACCGCAATGGCATCACCGCCGAGGCCTGCGCCGAACAGGTCGTGGAGGGCATTTTGCGGAAGGAACACGAACTCGTCATCGGCATCCCGGTGGCGCTGGAGGCCATGCAACTCCGGCAACGCGACCCCAAGGCTTTTCTGCAGCGGATGGCGACGATGCTGCAATGGATGGAAAAGGGCTGACCGGCCCCGGTAACGGACCGGCAACGAGCCGATGGCCGGGCCCGTGCGTCTCAGCGTGTTTGCCTACGCCTTTCGCCCCCTCTTCCTGCTGGTGGGGCTGGCCGGGCTGTTCCTGATTCCCCTGTGGGTCGGCATCTACTTCCGCCATCTGCCGCTCGCGTGGCCGATTCCCCCGTCGCTCTGGCATGCCCACGAAATGTTGTTCGGTCTCGTCAGTGCGGCCATTGCGGGGTTCCTGCTGACCTCGGTGCCCAGCTCGACCCGCCGCAAGGGTTTTGCCGGCTGGCCACTCGTCATCATCTCCGCGCTGTGGCTTGCCGCCCGGCTGCTGCTGTTGAGTCCCGAACGTGGCCTGGCGATGGCCGGCGCGGTGCTGGACCTGGCCTTCCTGCCATTTCTCATCGCGCTGATCGCCCCGGCCCTCATCCGGGAGAACAATCGCAACACGCCCCTGCTGGCGGTCGTGATTTTCCTCTGGCTGTGCAACCTGGCTTTTTACGGGGCCATCGCCACCGGCCACCCGAACCTGGCCAGCCGGACGCTGGTGCTGACGATCGATGCGGTCATGGTGCTGGTCACGGTGATCGGCGGCCGGATCGTGCCCTCCTTCACCCGGACTGCGCTCCGCCCCGCCGGCAAGACCGACCTGGTGCGCACCATTCCCCGTCTCGGTGCCGTGGCCATCACCGCCATGGTCGTGGTGGCGATTGGTGACCTGTGGGTGCCGGACAGCCTGCTGGCCGGCGGCCTTGCGGCGGTGGCGGCCATCATTCAGGCGCTGCGGCTCCTGCAGTGGGCTTCCCTCCGGATACTGCACCAGCCGATGGTCTGGGTGCTGCACGTGGCGTATGCCTGGATCCCGGTGGCGCTGCTCCTCAAGGCGTTCTCGTTGCTCGCGGGCGGCCCACCGGCCCAATACTGGATCCACGCGCTCACCATCGGCGCATTCACCACCATGATCATGGCGGTCATGACCCGTGCCGCGCTGAGCCATACCGGCCGACCGATCCTGGCCTATCCGCTGACGACGGCCAGCTACCTGTTCCTCACGCTGGCCGCGATCACCCGCGTGTTCGGCCCTATGGCCCTGGGCCTGCGCTTCAATGTGGCCATTGTCGCCAGCTCCATCTTCTGGACGGCTGCCTTTGCCTTGTACATGGCGGTTCATGTGCCGATCCTGTCGCAAGCCCGTGCCGACGGCCGGCCCGGCTGAATCCCGGCCTACGGGAAATCACGAATGGGCCCGCCATTGTCCGACCCCGGCAATTTGCCTATACTCGTGGCACTGTGCGCAGATGGTCGGCCAGGCCACAACAACCGCCACGGTACCGATTTCCCTGATTGTTCAGTTCTGTTGCCGCCGGGAGCTGGCTTTGGCTCCGTCCGACGACAGTGTTTAGGTTTTGCGGAGTACTCCCATGGAGAACCGGCCCCCGATAGTGGTATCCAAGCTCGATCTCGCGCGCCTGGAGCGCATCGTGTACGCCGACGCCAACAAGAACCGGCCGGGCATCGAAGCGCTGCAGGAAGAGCTGGATCGCGCCACGATCGTCGACCCGGCCGAGATTCCACCGGGCCTGGTCACCATGAATTCCAAGGTGCGCTTCATCGACGAAGCCACCGAAGCGACTTCGGAACTGACTCTGGTGTATCCCGACGGCGCTTCTGCGCCCGATACGGTGTCCGTGCTGGCGCCGGCAGGTGCCGCCCTGCTGGGGCTGACGGTGGGCCAATCGATCGCGTGGCAGGTGCCGGGCGGACGGTCACTGCGCCTGCGCATTCTGGAAATCACCCATCAGCCCGAGGCCGAGGGCCAATTCAACCGTTGAGATCAACCGCTGAAACTCAATCACTGAGCAGCGGCAACACCAAAGCCAGGCCTATTTGAATGCGGCCAGATGGTCGTGGATGAACTGTTGCACAGGCCGCGGCTCGCGACCGGTCAGCTGCCTGAAGGTGTCGGTCACGTGATCGAGGCCGACATCGGCAATTTCCTGGAATAGCTCGCAGACGGCATTCAGGTGCCAGGGTTCCAGGATGTTGGCCATGCGTGCCCGGAACTGTTCCATGGCCATCGGCACGTACGCAACCGGCTCGCCCAGCACGCTCGAAAACCGTTCGGCCACTTCGCGAAAGGTCAGCACTTCCGGGCCGGTGATGGCATAACTCCGGCCGGCATGACCCTTGCCGGTCAGCACCTCGACGCACACGGCGCCGATATCACCGATATCCGCCATGCCGGTGGTGCCCTCACCCATGGGCAGCGAGAACCGGCGCTGACTCCTGATCGATCCGGCACTGGCCAGCAGGTTCTGCATGAAGAAATTCGGCTTGATCATGGTCCACTTCAGGCCGGACGCCCGAATGTGTTCTTCAGCGGCCCAGTGCGCTTTGGGTATCGGTGAGCGGGCGTTGGCCACGGCCTCCATTGAGGACATCTTCACCAGATGCCGGACGCCGGCCGCCACCGCCAGATCGGTGAACTGCTTTTCCCGCGCCAGCTGGTGCTCGCCATTGGGCAGGGTCAGAAATGCCTTGGTGGCGCCATCCAGCGCCCGGCTGACGACGTCAGCGTCGGCGATATCCCCCACGATGAGCTCGACACCGGCAGCCTGCAGCGGCGCGGCTTTGCCGGCATCGCGAACCAGGGCGCGCAACCGGGCGCCCTTTTCCAGCAGCTGTCGTGCGGTTTCACCGCCGGGCTTGCCGGTGGCTCCCGTCAGCAGAATCATGCCCGTTCCTGCAGCAAGGGCATGGCCTCAGGCCGCAGCCGCCAGGGTGACTACGCCCAGATAGAGGCTGTCTGCACCCAGCTCGAAGCTGATCGATGCCCAGCCCGACCCAGGTAAATCCACCTGCACCTCGTAGTGGCCGCTGTTTTTCTGCAGCCGGTCGAACTTGAATTCACCGAAGGTATCCGTGGTGGTGCGGGCCACTTCCTTGCCCTGCTGCTGCAGCACGACTTCAGCGCCGGCGGCACATTCATCCACGCCATCGATCAGGGCTGCCACGCTGCCACCCACGAGGCAGGTCGTCATCAGGTGCAGGTTCTTGTAGTACACCCGCGGCTTCGTGCCCAGCTCGGGCTTGAGGACTTCAAGCCCCTCTTCGGCCTGGATCCGCTGCATCTCCGCGTCTTCCACCTTGACCGACCGGAACACATTGGTGGGGCAACTCTGTTCGGCGCGGGTTTTGGTCCAGCCCTGGTCCAGCAGGTGCGCGTCGAAGATCCAGGCCTGCGGTATCTGCTTTTCCTCGTTCCAGTGGATGGCGCCGTAGGGACAGGCATCGACGATGGCCTTCTGGCCCCTGGCCTTCACCGGGTCGATGATGACGATGCCGTCGGCTCGCTTGGTCACGGCACCGTTCTTGGCAACCTTCATGCAGGGTGCATCGTCGCAGTGGTTGCACATCACCGGCATGAAATGCGCCTCGACGATCGGATACTGGCCGCGCTCCTTGCGCTTGATGTCGATCCAGCTGTGCCCGCGGGCCGGCTGGGCGGCGGCATAACCCGGGAAGTCATTGCCGATGTGTTCGTCCTTGGTCGCGAGGAAACAGTTGCGGCAGTTGTCGCAACGGGCCACGTCGATGATCATGTTCCATTTCGCGGTCATTACGCTGCCTCCGTCCGCTTCCAGGTATCGACGCCGGTCCACTTCTCGACCTGGATCAGCGTCGAGTTCGGCTTGATGCTGTGGGTCTTTTTGGTGATGGGCTTGCTCGGGTTCAGCATGTTGACGCAGCCGCCGAGATCCGTTGAATTGCCCGGCTCACCCACCGGCCGGTAGACGGCCGATGCGGTCGGCGCCATCACGACGCCCGGACGCAGCCGGTCCGTCACCTGGGCCGCACAGACCACCGAGCCGCGGTTGTTCCACAGCCGGATCAGGTCGTCATCCCTGATGCCCCGCGCCTCGGCATCCGACCGGTTGACCATGGCCACGAGGTAATGGTGACCATCGACCAGCACGCGATGCTCGCGGATGTCGTGCAGCGTACTGCCCTCGTCGTCCCCCATCACGTGGAAGGGATACCGGGTGTGGGGCGTCAGCAATTGCAGGGAGTAACCGGCCAGCTCCGGATCCCGCTTCGGATCCTCATAGATCGGGTCGTACTTGTTCAATGGAGGCCGTCCCGGGTCGTCGATGCGGCCCAAAGTCCCGGGAATGAATTCGTACTTGCCCGATGGCGTCTGCAAACCGTCGCCGAACTTGCCGACGTAATCCGACGGCAGCGGATACGGTTCCGGTACATCCTTCTTGCGGCCTTCGTAGAACCACCGGTAGGCGGTCGGTGCGCGGGAGGCTTCCGGCTCCGGCGGCACCACGAAATAGCCCTTCTTCAGGAACTGCCGCCAGGAGATGTGCTTGGCCATGTCGGAGGAATCGAAGATCCGCTTGCACCAGTCGAGCTCGGTGTTGCCACCTTCGGAGTACAGCGCGCCCATCTCCAGGCGCTCCATGATGGCCAGGAAGATGTCGTAATCCGACTTGGACTCGCCCTCGGGCTCGATGCATTTGTGCTGCATGGTTATCACGCGATGGCTGCACATCGAGTACATGTGATGCACGTAACCGGCGCCGACGTTCAGCTCTTCGCCGATGTCCCAGCGCTCGAATACCGTGCAGGCCGGCAGGATGAGATCCGAATACTCCGTTTCGCCTTCCTTCCAGACCGACTGGTTCACGACGAACTTCAGGTTCTCGTGCTGGTACATCTGCACCCAGCGGTTGGAATCGACCATCGTGCCGAACGAGGCGCTACCGTACTTGTAGAGCATCTCGACCGGGGCATGACCCGGCGAGGGGTAACCGAAGGGAAAGAACTGTCCCTGCACGGATTCAACGGCCGTCAGATAGCCCATGGCCTTGCCGTGCATGATGGCTTCGGGCAGATAGACCCGCGGAATCGCCTGCTTGACCGAACTCATCGTCACGATATGCGGCATGCGCTGATAGTTGTTGGCGGCATTCGCGCTGTACTGCAGGTCGCCGGACATGCTGCCTTCCGCATAACCGGGGAAATAGAAGTTGAAATCGACCGGTGCGCCGAACTGCAGGTTGCCGAAGTTCGAGCCCGGCCGGCCCATGCCCTGCATCGCGCCGAGGATGGTCATCATGCGCGCCCACTGGATGCCCATCGGCCCGCGACACGCGCCACCGACGCCGCTGCCCCAGGCGCCTACACCGAGATAGGTTTTCTTCCTGCCCCATTCACGGGCCAGTGCCCGGACCTCGCGGGCCGGGATGCCGGTTTCCGCAACCTGCCATTCGGGCGTCTTCGCCACACCGTCGGTCTCGCCAAGGACGTAGGCCTTCCACTCATCGAAACCGGTGGTCCGCTTCTCCACGAACTCCTTGTCGTAAAGGCCTTCGGTGATCCACACATGGCACAGCGCCTGGGCCAGCGCCGCATCGGTGCCGGGCTTCGGCGAAATCCACTTGCCGCCCAGGTGGGCGCCCGTGTGGTTCAGGAAGGGATCGATATGCACCATCTTGATCCCGAGTTCCCTGGCCCATTCACGCCGCTCGGTGCCGTCGTAGCCGTACTTCGAATCGGGATCACTGGACCAGAAGACGATCATCTCGGCTTCCTTGAGGCAATCTTCCACCGTGCCGTAGGGCTCTGCCGCGCCGAGCCGCATGCTGTTGCCCCAGTGATGCATCGCGCCCCAGTACCAGCCTTCCCAGCTGTCCGGGTTGTGCACCAGCTTGCTGCCGCCGATCAGGTTCCAGAAGCGGTTGAAGGCGCTCAGGTAATGCCCGAGG
>CAYLKO010000073.1:0-10405 GCA_964384525.1 uncultured Chromatiaceae bacterium | reverse complement strand
ATCCGGCTTTTGGCATCGCGCCCGGCTGTTGCATTGACGGATGCAATCTTCACGGTCCCATCGTTGTCGATATCGATGGTCGCACCGGTTTCCTCGGTAATGCCGCGAATGACGGAACCACCCTTGCCGATGACATCGCGGATCTTTTCCGGATCGATCTTCATGGTGATGATCGTGGGCGCCCAGTCGGACATTTCGTGCCGGTGGGACTTCAGAACATTATTCATCTCACCCAGGATATGCAGGCGGGCGTCCTTGGCCTGAGCCAGTGCGTTTTCCATGATTTCACGGGTGATGCCGTCGATCTTGATATCCATCTGCAGTGCCGTGATGCCATTGGCGCTGCCGGCCACCTTGAAATCCATGTCGCCCAGATGATCCTCGTCACCGAGAATGTCCGTCAGGACCTGATAGCGCTCACCTTCCTTGACCAGGCCCATCGCAACACCCGCGACCGGCGCCAGAATCGGCACACCGGCATCCATCAGCGAGAGGCTGGTGCCGCAAACACTGGCCATCGAACTGGAGCCATTCGATTCGGTGATTTCCGAAACCACACGCAGGACGTAGGGGAATGCCTGCATATCCGGCAGGACGGCTTCGATGCCGCGGCGAGCCAGACGACCATGGCCGATTTCACGCCGCTTGGGCGAGCCCATGAACCCCGTCTCGTTGACGCTGTACGGGGGAAAATTGTAGTGCAGCATGAAGCGGTCGCGGAACTCGCCGGTCAACGCATCGATGATCTGCGAATCACGATCGGTGCCCAGCGTGGTCACCACGAGCGCCTGCGTCTCGCCACGGGTAAAAAGTGCGGAGCCATGCGTTCTCGGCAGAATGCCCGTGCGGATGGAAATCGGTCGCACGGTGCGCGTGTCGCGACCGTCGATGCGTGGCTCGCCATTGAGCACCTGGCCGCGAACGATCTTTTTCTCCAGCTTCGCAAGCGCCTCACCGACAGCTGCCTTGGCTGGCGCACCGGCTGCCTCGGTAGCCAGGCCGGCGGTGACTTCCTGCTTGATCTGTGCGATGGCGGCATACCGCGCGCCCTTGTCGCTGATTCGATAGGCTGTCGCAAATCGATCACCGACGGCCTTGGCAACCGCATCGGCGACGGTGGGATCCGCTGTCGGTGCGGTCCAGTTCCAGGCTGGCCGGCCGGCTTCCGCTGCCAGCTGGCGGATATTCTCGATCGCAACCTGCATCTGCTCATGACCGAAGATCACGGCATCCAGCATCACCTGTTCGGATAACTGGTGAGCGGCCGACTCCACCATCAGCACTGCCTTGGCAGTTCCGGCAACCATCAGATCAAGCTTCGACTCCTTGAGCTCGCTGGCCGTCGGGTTCAATACATACTTGCCATCGATGTAGCCAACCCGCGCACCGCCGATCGGGCCGGCGAACGGCACTCCGGACAGGCACAGTGCTGCCGATGCGCCCAGCATGGCGGCTACATCCGAGTCCACCTCGGGATTCATGGAGATAACCGTGGCAACCACTTGGACTTCATGGAGAAAGCCCTTGGGAAACAGTGGCCGGATTGGCCGGTCGATCAGACGGGACAGGAGGGTTTCCTTTTCCGATGGACGACCTTCGCGCTTGAAGAATCCGCCGGGAATTCGGCCCGCGGCATACGTCTTTTCCTGGTAGTTGACCGTGAGCGGGAAGAAATCACGCGGGGTGCTGCCATCCGGGTTTGCCACCGCGGTTACCAGCACGACCGTATCGGCCATGCTGACCAGAACTGCACCACCGGCCTGGCGGGCGATTTCACCCGTCTCGATCGTGACCTGATGCTGCCCATACTGAAAAGACTTCTTCGTTGACGTCACAATACTTTCCTAACTCTCTGTCTGCTGTTTCAATCTTATGAATATCTGATGCAATGCGATCAGAGCCGGTTGTCCATTGACAACGGCTCCACCAGCATTGAACGATCCCGTGCCGCCGACCAGACCCAGGGTCGTATGCTCCGGGTCGTACGTCATGAACCTGACTTCTTTATTGGCAGGCCTGCTGTGCCTGGCTAGCGACGCAACCCAAGTCTGGCTATCAGGCTCTGGTAACGGTCGCTGTCTCTTGATCGCAGGTAGTCCAGAAGCTTGCGCCGCTGGTTGACCAGACGCAGCAATCCCTGGCGGGAGTGATGGTCTTTTTTATGACGGGAAAAATGTTCGGTCAGTTCAGTGATGCGCGCCGACATCAACGCAACCTGTACTTCGGGGGAACCTGTGTCGGCCGGACCACGCTGGAATTCAGTCGTGATCTTGCTCTTCTCTTCAGCCGTGTGCGGCATTTAAGCCCTCTCCTGTTGCCAATGTCTTGAATTTGCCCTGTAAAGCCGACGCATTCTAAACCATGTGCCGGCCCGAGTCACAGCCCTGGACTGTGGGCCACCAGGCGTCGGGGAACCAACCGCCCACCGGGCTCAAGATCACCGATACCCAGAAACTGGCGCCCCGGGCCATAGATGCGCACCGGGCCATCCGGCGAGACCGGCGCAGGCAGCGCCACGGCAGCACCCTGGCGAACCATGAAGGCACTGGCAGCCTCCAGTTGCACCCCCGGCCATGCCGGGAGAACGGCGTCCAGCGGCTGCAGGAAGCCATCCAGTACGGAACCGCCCTCGCCCGCTGCAGTCCTTGCACTGGCAGCTTCCAGCGCCTCCAGGGCGACCATGGTGTCACCACTGAATGGACCCACGGCCAGTCGCCGCAGGGCAACGACATGGGCCAGGGTGCCCAAAGCGAGGGCCAGATCCTCGATCAGGGTACGGATATAGGTCCCCTTGCTGCATTCCACACGAAATACCGGCCGCTCCGGATCGTAGGTCTCCAGCAGAAACTCGTGGATGTGTACCGGGCGGGCCTCCCGAGGGATCTCCTGGCCCGCTCGGGCCAGCATGAAGAGCCGTTGTCCCAGGATCTTCAGTGCCGAATACATGGGTGGCACCTGGTGAATGGGCCCGCGCAGGCCCTGCAGCGCCTGTTCGATGGCTGGCTGCGTTGGCGCCGGCGCATTGCTGTACTCGACCGGCTGCCCTTCGGCATCTGCGGTATCGGTTCGCATGCCAAAGCAAGCCTGCACGCGGTAGGTTTTGTTGGCATCCAGCAGATAGCCGGCAAATTTGGTGGCCTCACCGAAGCAGATCGGCAGCATGCCACTGGCCAGTGGATCGAGACTGCCGGTGTGCCCGGCTTTGCGGGCCTGGTACAGCCACTTGACCCGCTGCAACGCTGCGTTTGAGGTCAGCCCGGACGGCTTGTCCAGCAGCAGAAGTCCGTCCAGTTGCCGCCGGATCTGGCGCTGGCCCGGCTTGCTCACGAGTGCTCGTCGTTGTCCGAAGTGCGGCTCGAGTCTGCCGCTACAGCAGCATCTATCAATTGTTCAAGCTGCCGGCGCCGTTCGGGGCCGGCGTCGAACTGGAAGCGCAGTTCAGGCACGGTGCGGGTCGACAATTCGCTGGCCAGCCGGCTCCGGATGTAACCGGCGGCACTGTCCAGGCCGGCCTGGACCTCATCGAGCGCGGCCTGTGTCGCCTGAGCCTCGATGTCCAGCAGCCCATATTGAATCCAGGCAACCGAGAGGTCCCGCGACGCCTTCACCTGGGTGATCACGACATCCGCCACCCGCGGGTCGCGAATACCGTTGCGCAGAACATCCGCCAGGACGCGCTGAATCTGCTCCTCGACACGGCGGCTGCGGGTGAATTCCCGGGCCATCGTCAGGCAACTGTCGACCGGTTACACACTGGTTCAGATCGTCCGGTCGATCGTGATGCGCTCGTAGCACTCGATCTGATCACCCGGCTTGACGTCATCGTAGTTCTTCACGCCGATTCCACATTCGGTGCCGGAGCGAACCTCGCTCACGTCATCCTTGAAGCGCCGCAGAGACTCCAGTTCGCCCTCATAGATGACCGTATTGTCACGCAGGACGCGGATCGGATTGTTGCGCTTGACGTAGCCATCGACGACGAGGCACCCGGCGATGTTCCCGAACTTCGGCGAACGAAATACATCACGCACCTCGGCAAGACCCACGATCTGCTCGCGCACGATCGGCGACAGCATGCCCTTGATGGCGCCCTTGACGTCATCGATCGCCTCATAGATAACGCCGTAATAGCGTATATCCACACCGGTTTCCTTGAGGGCATTGCGGCCGGCTCCGTCGGCACGAACGTTGAATGCGATGATGATCGCATTGGAAGCCGCTGCCAGAGTCACATCCGACGCGCTGACGCCACCAACCCCGGCGCCAATGACCTTCACATTCACTTCGTCATGAGCCAGCTTGCTCATCGCATCCTTCAGCGCCTCGGCGCTGCCCTGGACATCAGCCTTGATGAGGATCTGCAGGGTCTTGTTCTGCGAGGCCTCGAGCTGGCTGAAAACATCCTCGAGTTTCGTTGGCTGCTGATGGGCCAGCGTGGCGTCCCGCTGTCTGCTGAGTCGGAACTGGGCAAGATCACGCGCCTTGCGTTCGTCTTCCAGCACCAGGGCATCGTCACCCGCATTGGGCGTGCCGGAAAGCCCGAGGACCGCCACCGGCATGGATGGGCCCGCTTCCGTTACCGAATCGCCCTGTTCGTTGGTCATGGCCCGGACACGGCCCAGCTCATGGCCGGCAACCAGCATGTCGCCCAGCCGGAGTTTGCCGCGGGTAACCAGTATGGTTGCGACCGCACCCCGGCCCTTTTCCAGGCTGGACTCGAGCACCACACCCGCCGCCCGCCCCTCGCCCACTGCCTGCAGCTCCAGCAACTCCGCCTGCAGCACGATGGACTCCAGCAGCTGGTCCACCCCCTGACCCGTTTGAGCCGAAATGTTCACGAACAGCGTGTCGCCGCCCCAATCTTCGCCGACCACACCCTTGACGCTGAGCTCGTTCCGGACCCGGTCCGGATCAGCCGTGCTCTTGTCCATCTTGTTGATCGCGACGATGATCGGCACATCAGCGGCCCTGGCATGCTGAATGGCTTCCTCGGTCTGGGGCATGACGCCGTCATCCGCGGCCACGATCAGAATCACGATGTCGGTAACCTGAGCGCCACGCGCACGCATGGCCGTGAAGGCCGCGTGACCCGGCGTATCAAGAAAGGTGATCGGTCCCCGGGGCGTGTTGACGTGGTATGCACCGATGTGCTGGGTGATACCACCGGCTTCACCGGCCGCAACTTTCGTGCGCCGGATGTAGTCCAGCAACGAGGTCTTGCCGTGATCCACATGCCCCATGATGGTGACCACCGGGGCACGCGGCACGGCTTCTGCCGTGCTTTCTTCCACGGGCAGAAACGTCTGCTCGAGATCAGCCGCCTCGGCAGGCTTGGCGACGTGGCCCAACTCTTCGACGACCAGCATGGCCGTGTCCTGATCTATGGCCTGATTGATCGTTGCCATCACACCCAGTTTCATCAGCGCACGAATGACATCATTCGACTTGACGGCCATGCGCTGAGCCAGGTCGCTCACCTTGATGGTCTCGGGAATCAGAACTTCATGGACCACCGGCGCCGTAGGCCGTTCGAATCCGTGCCGGCCGGTCTCCACCTGAACCGAGGGTGATCGGCGCCGGGTCTTTTTCTTCTTGCGACGGCTGATATCAGCCGAGACATGCAGCTCCAGCCGGCTTGGTGCGGCAGGTTTCTCCTCCGCGCCATCCTCATCACCACCGGCGATGAGTTCTTCGACGACCTCACGACGAACATCCCGCTTGCTGGCTGCGTCCTTGCGGGCCCGCGCTTCGGAGTCCCGCTTGCGCACCTCGTCCTCGGTACGCGATTTCTCGCTGTCCCGGAGCGACTGATCGGCAGCACGGCGCGCCTCTTCTTCCGCGGCCTTGAGCGCCGCAGCTTCGGCCAGTTCCTTCTCGCGCTTTTCGCGGGCCTCGCGTTCGACCGCTTCCTGCGCGGCTTTCTCCTTGTCGAGCCGGGCCTGCTCCTCCTGGCGCTGCCGGTCCAGCTCGTCCTGCTGTTCCTTGGCTTTCTGCTCCAGTACATCCCGGCTGACGTAGGTGCGCTTGCGCCGGACTTCGACCGTGACGGTCTTGGCTCTGCCCTGGCTGCTGGCAACCTTGATTTCCGACTGCGAACGGCGGCTCAGCGTGATCTTGTGCGGTACGGCGCCAGCTCCGCCTTCATCATGACCCTGTGCGCGACGCAGGTGGGTCAGCAGCTCGCGCTTGGCGTCATCGCTGATGAAATCTTCGGCGCTCTGCACTGCAATCCCGGCCTCGTCGAGCTGCGCCAGCAACTTCTCGACCGGGATCTTCAGTACGTCGGCAAATTGAGCGATGGTCACGTCAGACATGGAGCTGCTCCGCGTGGTACCAGACATGGGAAATCAACCCGCTGCCTCTTCCTGTTCGAACCAATGCGCCCGTGCCGCCATGATCAACTTGGCGGAGCGCTCGTTATCCAGCCCCTCGATGCCCTCAAGGTCGTCGACGGACTGCTCGGCCAGATCATCCCGGGTGGCTATGCCCTTCGCCGCAAGGCGCCGCGCCAGCTCCGGATCCATGCCGTCCAGGCTCAGCAGGTCTTCGGCCGGCGGCACAGCACCGGATTCCTCATCCTGAATCGCCTGGGTGATCAGCACATCGCGGGCCCGATTTCTCAGTTCATCCACGATGGTCTGGTCGAATTCCTCGATGCCGAGCAGCTCGCTGGTTGGTACATAGGCAACTTCCTCGATGCTCGAGAAACCTTCCTGAACCAGGATCAACGCCACTTCTTCATCGACATCCAGCTGCTCCATGAAGAGTTCGAGCAGGACACGGGATTCCTTCTCGCTCTTCTCCTCGGCGGCTGCCTCGGTCATGACATTCAGTTCCCAGCCGGTCAACTCGCTGGCCAGACGGATGTTCTGCCCGCCGCGGCCAATCGCCTGGGAAAGTTTGTCCTCCTGTACCGCCAGATCCATGCTGTGGCTCTCTTCGTCCACGACAATGGAGCTGACTTCGGCGGGAGACATCGCATTGATCACGAACTGTGCCGGACTCTCGTTCCAGAGAATGATGTCGACACGCTCGCCGGCCAGCTCATTGGATACCGCCTGCACCCGCGAGCCGCGCATGCCCACACACGCACCCACGGGGTCGATGCGCCGATCGTTGCTCTTGACGGCGATCTTGGCGCGCAAACCCGGATCCCGGGCCGCACCCAGAATTTCGATCAAGCCCTGGCCCACTTCCGGCACCTCGATCTTGAACAGCTCCAGCAGGAACTGTGGCGAGGTACGGGTGAGGAAGAGCTGCGGCCCGCGGGGCTCGGATCGGACTTCCTTCAGCAGCGCCTTGATCCGGTCCTGGGGCCGGGCCGGCTCGCGCGGCATCATGCTTTCACGCGGGATGAAGCCTTCCGCATTGGAGCCGAGATCCACGTAGACGCCATTGCGATCCACCCGCTTGACGACACCGGACAGCAGCTGGCCCACCCGGCTCTCGAACTCCTCCACGACCTTCTTGCGCTCGGCTTCCCGAACCTTCTGCACGATGACCTGCTTGGCGGTCTGGGCTGCGATCCGGCCGAATTCGACGGACTGGATCGGCTCTTCAACGTAGCCGCCAGGCTCCGCAGCCGGATTGATTTCCGTGGCGTCGATCATCCGCAACTCGGCATCGGGATTTTCGAGCTCGGTGGAATCGTCGGCAAAAACCTTCCAGCGCCGGAAGGATTCATAGTCGCCGGTATTCCGGTCGATGCTGACGCGCACATCGCTGGTTTCGCCATAGCGCTTGCGCGTGGCCGATGCCAGCGCGAGTTCCAGCGCATCAAAAATGATTGACTGCTCGACGCCCTTCTCGTTGGAGACGGCCTCGGCGACCATGAGTATCTCTTTGTTCATGTCTCTTTTACCTTCAGTATTCCGGCTTCAACCGGACAACTTCCAGATCCTCCATCGGTATCGTCAGGTCGACTTCACCGTCGACACGGATCGTTACCAGTGTTCCCTGCCGCCCGGTCAGGACTCCCGTAAACCGGCGGCGGCCGTCCAGCACCCGGCGCAGGCGTCCCGTGACAGCCTGCCCGGCAAAGCGATCAAAATGCGCCGGCTTGACCAGTTTCCGGTCCAACCCCGGCGACGAGACCTCCAGGTCATAGTCCCGACGGATCGGGTCTTCCACATCCAGCACGGCGCTGACCTGCTTGCTGACTGCTTCACAATCTTCAACGCGAATCCCGGCCAGCTCGGCGTCGGCGTCGACCCCGCCGGTTTCAGCCGGCTGGGCCAGGTCGATGAACAGGCGCACCACGCCCCGCCGGCCACTGAAGTTCAGCTCCAGATCCACCAGCTCGAATCCGAGCGCCTCCACGACGGGCTCCAACAAGGCAAGCAACCGGGTCTGGGCGTTCGTCATATCCGTCGTTCGCTTCGCATGTTGTCCACAAAAAAAATGGGCCCATGGCCCACTCTCTCGGTCGACACCGGCCACTTTCAGCAAGTTGCCCGGAGCTGACCAAAGCACCATTGACGGAACCCAGGTCGTGGACCGCAAATCCCATGTTGCAAACGCAAAATAGCCCCATGCGGGGCTATTTCTAGCAGTTCATTGGTAACGGGGCCCTGCCCGGAACCGCATCCGGGGCCGTTACTCAGATCGCGTAGTGTAGCCGCCCGAAGGGGGTGCGGCAAGGTGGGTCGGCACTGGCTGCAATGGGGCTACGATGGGTCTCCAACCGGAGGCAAGTTCATGACCAGATTCAAGGTTGGCGATCATGTGACCTGGAACTCCGAGGCCGGCCACGTGGGTGGCACGATCATCAAGGTGCACACCCGGGATTTCGACTACAAGGGGCATACCCATCGTGCGACTGCCGACGATCCGCAATACGAAATCCGGAGTGACAAGACCGATCACATCGCTGCGCACAAGGGTCCGGCACTGAAGAAAACGCGGTAGGCGGAACCGGCAGACACAAAAAAGCCGCCTGATTGAGGCGGCTGATCCGTGCGATCTGGTATCGCGTAATGGGATTGGCAGCAGGGGTACGGTTAGGTCGCTTACTTGCATCAAGAATCTCGACTAATCGCTTGAGCGGATCGTAGAACCCTAAAGGGCTGATTGTAAGGCCCAGGTAACTTAAAGCGACCGCCAGCCCCGAGTTGCGGCAATCACGGGACAGATCAGGGCTGCGATGACCTGGCAGTCGCCCGTTGGAGCAGCCGATTAACTGCTTGTCCCAACTCGGCATTGTTCGTTAGTGCCTGCGTGGTCCGCTCGGAAAGGTCGGTGAGTAGTAAACGAATATCCTTTGCCAGCTCCAAACACTGGTTGTCATCCTCGTTGTGGAGGCCCGCACTCAAGGCATCGTGCAGTAACGTCAGGGGATTGTGCCCACCGCTATGACGCAAACTGTCAGGAATCGCATCCTTCACCGTTTTCACAGCGTTCTCGAAGCTATTCGACTTCGCAGCCCTGTCGAGCGTATCTAGTACATCTTGCTTCGCACCTTGCGCGACCGCGACTTTTCTGATCTCCGCGATAATCTTGTTCTTATGGCTCTCCACGAATCGACGATAGTACGCGAACGCACCTATCCCGAGACCTGCGGTCTCCGAGCGATAGCCTCGCTCGAAGTAAAGGATCGCGTCATCGAGAACATCTTGGACAGCGTTCGGTCGCGGCTCACCGAATGCCGGTATCTCACCAATCTTAGACATGTGCGACACTTGCGGCGCCTTAACGTCCAGCCCGGCTAGCTGACAGCGCAAAGCATATGTCTTGACGGTGCGCCGGCAGTTGCGACAGCAGTAATCAAACAGCCTGTCGAACCATAATCTCGGCTTAACGTCGTTTCCAAGATAGACTCCTTTCGTCTCCATGGGGTCAAACTGCCGTGTTCCTTGGCACGCCTTGTCAGTACAGTAAAGCGCCAACATCGGAAGTCTCATATATCGACGCGCGTAATTGCCTTCTCCTTCCAAGCCCAAAATGACTAGTACTTCTCGGACAGACAACAACGGAATCCCTACTAGAAACTCTTGAAAAGACATACTAGCCAGCTTAGTTGCTACGGCTTGATCATCGCGTGACATCGCAAAACCTTTTCGGCGTATACCCGGTTGCTTGTGATGTGGGTGCTAAGTTGCCCAGCGTCAGGGATGAAGCTATCGGGATCATAGATGAAGAAGATAAGGTCGTCGCACGCCGGGTGATACCGGTAGGTTTCGATATCATCGTTTAATTCCCTTACGACGGACTTCCCATGGACCTCGTCGCGAATGTATTTCACCTCAATAACAAATCGATTTGACTTAGAGAGAAAGTCCTTTATTGCGTATCGATTTGCGATTCGGTCGGTGGGTGACTCTGGAACAAGATCCCTGATCCAAGGACGAAGCATCAGGTATAGGGAGTCCTGAACTGCGCCCTCAATGGTCAATTCAAGATTCGCGTG
>CAYLKO010000072.1:0-10555 GCA_964384525.1 uncultured Chromatiaceae bacterium | reverse complement strand
ACATTGACGGAGCCGATGGAAATCAGCCGGGTGCGGGCGCGCGTTGCAAAACATCGTGACCTGACCGGCAGCAACAAGGCGAAACAGGTTCTGGAAAGCTGGGAGCAGTGTGTACCCCGCTTCGTGAAGGTGATTCCGAAGGACTACAAGCGGATGCTGGCGTGCATCGCCCGGGCGCATGAGCAGGGCCTGACCGGTGACGACGCGATCATGGTGGCATTCGAGGAGAACGCACGGGATCTGTCCCGCGTAGGTGGAAACTGATGGGCAAGCCAACCGGATTCATCGAGTACCTGAGGGAGCTGCCGGTCGACCGCACGCCCCGCGAGCGCGTGCGCGACTGGGACGAATTCCATCACCACATGGACGAGAAGCGGCTGCGCCAGCAGGGCGCACGCTGCATGGATTGCGGCGTGCCCTTCTGCCAGACCGGCAAGATCATCAACGGCGCCGCCTCCGGCTGCCCGATCAACAACCTCATTCCGGAGTGGAATGATCTCGTGTATCGGGGCCTGTGGCAGGAGGCGCTCGTGCGCCTGCACAAAACCAACAATTTTCCGGACTTCACCGGGCGGGTCTGCCCCGCGCCCTGCGAGGGTTCCTGCGTCGTCGGGATCAACAGCCCGCCGGTCACCATCAAGAACCTCGAAGCAGCCATCATCGAACGGGGCTTCGAAGAAGGCTGGGTGGTGGCCGAACCGCCGGCTGTGCGCACGGACAAAAAGGTCGTGATCATCGGCTCCGGCCCGGCCGGGCTTGCCGCCGCGGCCCAGCTCAACCGGGCCGGACACCGCGTGACGGTGCTGGAGCGGGAAGACCGGCCCGGCGGCCTCCTGATGTACGGCATTCCGAACATGAAGCTGGGGAAGCGCGCCGTGGTCGAGCGGCGCCTGAAGCTGCTGGAAGAGGAAGGCATCAAGTTCATCTGCAATGCCAACGTCGGCGAGAATGTCGAGGCACAGCTGCTGTTGAAGGATTTCGATGCCACTGTCATCTGCACCGGCGCGACACAGCCCCGTGATCTGGCCGTCCCCGGTCGCGAACTGCACGGCGTGCATTTCGCCATGGAGTATCTGACAGCGAGCCAGAAGGCGCTCCTGGCCGACCGGCCGGACGACACGCCCATCCACGCCCGCGACAAGCAGGTCGTCGTGCTGGGCGGGGGCGACACCGGGACCGACTGCGTCGGCACCGCGATGCGCCATGGATGTCGTTCACTGACCCAGCTGGAAATCATGCCGCGCCCCCCCATGGACCGGGCTGAAGACAACCCCTGGCCGGAGTGGCCCAAGGTCTACAAGCTCGACTATGGCCAGGAAGAGGCCATGGCAAGGTTTGGCGCCGATCCGCGCGCCTACCTGACGACCGTGAAGCAGTTCGTGGGCGATGAACACGGCGCCGTCACGGCCATCGTCACCGTGGAGATCGGCTGGGAACGCAATGAGGCCGGGCAGTATGTGCCGCATGAGAAGCCGGGCAGCGAAAAAACCCTGCCGGCCGATCTGGTGTTGCTCGCCATGGGCTTCACGGGCCCGGAAGCCTCGATGCTGAAGGACTTCGGCGTGCGCTGCGATGCGCGCAGCAACATCGATGCCGAACACGAGAAATACACGACCAGCCTCAAGGGCGTGTTTGCGGCCGGCGACTGCCGGCGCGGCCAGAGTCTGGTCGTCTGGGCGATCAACGAGGGCCGGGGCGTGGCCCGTGAAGTCGACCGCTACCTGATGGGCTGCACGCAGCTCCCGTGACCATGACAAAGCGTCCGGCGAAGCGGCTGGCTGATTGACGATAGAATACCGACAGCATGAAGTTCTGCAGCGCCTGCGGCGGCCCGCTCACGACCACCGTTCCAGACAACGACAACCGGCCTCGTGCGGTGTGTACCGCCTGCGGGACGGTCCACTATGTCAATCCCAAACTCGTCGTCGGCTGTGTGCCGGTTCACGCCGGGCAGATCCTGCTGTGCCGGCGCGCCATAGAACCACGCCGCGGTTTCTGGACCGTGCCGGCCGGCTTCATGGAAATGGGCGAGACGCTGGCTGATGCCGCCATCCGGGAAACCTGGGAAGAGGCTCTCGCCCGGGTGGAACTGGGCACCCTCTTTTCGGTGGTCGATGTGGTGCATGCCGGACAGGTCCACGTGTTTTTCACGGGTCGGCTGTTGCAACCGGAATTCGGTGTCGGTACGGAATCGCTGGAGACCCGTTTGTTTCCGCCGAACGAAATCCCGTGGGCGGATCTGGCTTTTCCCAGCATACGGATTGCGCTCGAGCAGTATTTCGAGAATCAGCACACCGGAAATGTCGAGGTGCGGTTGAAGGCCGCACCTCGCCGGCAAATAGGTAGTTCCCCTGACTGATAACCGGCAGACCGGCAGTGATCAGCCGGTATTCTGCCTAGTCAGGCCCGCCTGAAGTTACTAAAGTACAGATTCGTGCAGGAGTTCGAAGACCATGGCGTTTGTCGTTACTGAACAATGCATCAAGTGCAAGTACATGGATTGCGTGGAGGTCTGTCCCGTGGACTGCTTCCACGAAGGCCCCAACATGCTGGTCATCGATCCGGATGAGTGCATCGACTGCACCCTTTGCGAGCCGGAATGCCCGGTGGAAGCCATCTTCTCCGAGGATGAGGTTCCGGCTGATCAGAAGGATTTCATTCCACTGAACGGGGAACTGGCGAAGAAGTGGCCGGTCATCACCGAAGTGGGCACGCCGCCGGCGGATGCCGACGCGTGGGCAAAGATCACCGAAAAGCGCCAGCTCCTCGAACGCTGACCGGCAGGCCCGCTCCGGTCAGTTGCGGGCCGCCTCGTTGCGAACGGCATTTGATTTGGCAACCCGGGCTTCGGCGATGTACTTGGACAACTCGGCCGGTTCCAGGTAGCCACCAATCAACTCTCCCGACTCGAGCACGATGGCGGGCGTGCCCTGCAGTCCGAAATCCTTGCCGATGTTGTAATGCCTGGCCACCGGGTTGTTGGCGCAGGGTTTGTCTTTCAGCACCTGCCCCAGTTTCGCCCGTGTCAGTGCGGCGCGCGGATCCGGCGCACAGGCCACCTGCTCGGCCTTGATCCAGCTGTCGGTGCCCGGACCGCTGCGGGGAAAGTACATGTAGCGCACCTTGATGCCCCGGGCGTTGTAGTCGGCGATCTGCTTGTGCAGCTTGCGACAGTAGCCGCAATCCAGATCGGTAAACACGGTGACGGTGCTTGTCGACTTCGGCGGCGAGAAGACCACCATTTCCGACTCCGGTATGCCAGCCAGGACATCGCGTCGGACACCTTCCCGACGATTCTCCGTCAGGTTCCGGTCGGAGTTGAGATCGATGATCTCGCCCTGGATCAGGTACTGGCCGTTGGCCGAAATGTAGGCGATCTTCGAGCCGACCCGGACTTCATAGAGGCCCGGGATGGGCGATTCGACGATCTGTTCCGGTTTGATCTCGGGAAATTTGGCAATCACGGCGGCGCGGGGATCCTGGTCGACAGCCATTACTGCGGGTGCGATCACCATGGTCAACAAGCCAACAGCCATGAGAAAGCCACTGCGGCAGGATCCTGCATTCATCATTCGGTGCCTTGAAAAAACGAGGTTCAGTCGGCGGGTTATGCAGCCTATGACTGACTGACCGCGCCCAAGTTCCACGGGGCCGGCATGTCAGTTCCCGGCAGGCTCGATTCCTGACAGGTGGAAAATTTTAGCATGGCCGGCTCACGGTGCCGGGCAGCCGCGACTGTCGATCAGAAGCCGCGTTGCTCAGCCGCGCGGATGGTGCTGGGCGTGCATTTCCTTCATGCGTTCACGGGCCACATGCGTGTAGATCTGGGTTGTAGACAGGGCGCTGTGGCCCAGCAGCATCTGGACGACGCGCAGGGCGGCGCCGTTGTTCAGGAGGTGGGTGGCGAAGGCATGGCGCAGGGTGTGTGGTGACAGCTTGCCGACGATATCGGCTTTCTTCGCATAGCGCTTGATGATGTGCCAGAAGGCCTGGCGCGTCATGTGGTCGCCACGACGCGTGGGAAACAGATATTCACTCTGACGTTCCAGCAGGATCTCGATCCGCGGGCCGGTCATGAACTCGCGCACCCACCGTTGGGATTCCTCCCCCAGGGGGATGAGCCGCTCGCGATCGCCTTTGCCACGGATCCGCAGCACGCCCTGATTCAGATTGACCTGGCTCTGTTTCAGATTGATCAGCTCCGAGACCCGCAGCCCCGTGGCATACAGCACCTCGAGCATGGCGCGGTCCCGATGGCCGAGTGGGTCGGATATTTCGGGCGCGGACAGCAGCGATTCCACCTCGGATTCCGTGAGAGACTTCGGCAGCGACCGGCCGATCTTCGGCATGTCGATCTTGACGGTGGGATCTTCCTGAATCATGCCTTCACGAAGGAGAAAGCGATAAAAACGGCGGAAGCTGGACAATTGTCGGGCCGTGGAGCGGGGCTTGGCGCCCTCCTTCGCCCGGTTGGCGATGAAAGCCAGCAGATCACTGCGCGTCGAAAAGATCAGGCTGGTATCGCGTTGGGCCAGCCAGCGTTGCAATGCCATCAAGTCAGCGCGATAAGCACCCAGGGTATTGGCCGACAACCCGCGCTCCATCCAGATGGCATCGAGAAACTTGTCGATGATTCCCTCGGTGGAGGCCGGGGTCGAGCTGGCGCTTGCAGCGCGGGTGACGGACGCAGGTGACATCAGGGGTTCTGTCCGGTTTCTGGGCAGTGGTCAGTATGCAGACGGCAGTATTTTGCCGGCGTGATCACACTCACAAATTATGATGAATTACATAAGCTTACGATTTAACTAAATAGGCGATGCAGCACCTGTTCAAACGCTTGGGTAACAGCCTGGGCAATGGCCTGTTCGGCGCTTACGCCGGCGGCATATTCACGGCAGTCAGCCTGACAACCCTGGTCGTTCTGGTCGCGACGCCGGGCTTGCCGACCCGGCGGCGCATCGTGCGCCGCGCCGCCCGCATTCTGTTCAGCGTACCGGGGATCGGGCTGACGATCCGCGGACTAAGCCACATTCCATCTGAACCCTGCATTATCGTCGCCAACCATGCGAGCTACCTGGACGGTCCGATCCTGACTGCCGCATTGCCACCGCGCTTCGGGTTCGTCATCAAGCGGGAAATGACCCGGGTACCGCTCGCGCACTACTTTCTGCGGCGCATCGGTTCGGAATTCGTTGAACGAAACGACACAAACCGCAGTGCTGCAGATGCGCGCCGTCTGCTGCAGAAGGCCAGCGCCCATGAATCCCTGGCCTTTTTCCCCGAAGGCACGTTCCACCAGGAACCTGGCCTGCGGCGTTTCCATAACGGGGCGTTTGCAGCCGCCCGCCGCGGCGGACTGCCCATCGTGCCGGTCATCATTCGGGGCAGCCGGCAGATGCTGCCGGCATCGCGCTGGCTGCCACGACCAGGACACTTGGAAGTCATCGTCAAGCCACCGCTGCGACCGGCTGACGCCACTTCCGGCGACCGGCTGATCGAGGAAGTGCGGTGCAGCATCCTTGCCAGCCTCGACGAGCCGGATCTGCGGGGCAGGTAAATTCTGCGGCTTGCCCGACTTGGCGGCTCGCTTTTTGCACCGCATAATCCAGTGCTCTGATCGCTACATCGTTGTCTGGAGAGCTCATTTGTCCACGGATTCTGTTGTTTTTGTTGCTGCCCGCCGCACTGCGATCGGTTCATTCCAGGGCACTCTCGAGACCCTTTCGGCCCCGGAACTCTTTGCCGTGGCCGCCCGCGCCTGCCTCAGCGACGCCGCCGTGGCCCCGGCCGAGATCGACGAAGCCCTGATCGGCTGTGTCCTGCAGGCTGGTCTTGGCCAGGCACCGGCCCGGCAGGCGAGCCTCGCCGCCGGACTGCCGGTGTCCGTGCCGACGACCACCATCAACAAGGTCTGTGGCTCCGGCATGAAGACGGTGCATATCGGCACCAACCTGATCCGGGCCGGCGCCGCTGCCACCGTCCTGGCCGGCGGCATGGAATCAATGAGCAACGCGCCGTATCTGCTGCCCAACGCCCGCAAGGGTTACCGGATGGGCCACCAGGAAGTCCTGGATCACATGTTTTACGACGGCCTGCAAAACCCCTACGACGGCAACATGATGGGCTATTTCGGTGAAGCAACGGCCCGGCGTTACGGCTTTACCCGGGCTGATCAGGATGCCTTCACCATTGAATCGGTCGAACGCGCCCTCGAGGCGGCACGCGCCGGCGCCTTTGGTGACGAGATCGCGCCGGTGACGGTCAAGTCCCGTGCCGGTGAAACCGTGGTCAGCGTGGATGAAGAGCCCGGGCGCTGCAATCTGGCGCGTGTGCCGACGATGCGGCCGGCCTTCGCCAGTGACGGCACCATCACGGCAGCCTCCTCCTCCTCGATCTCCGATGGGGCCGCGGCCGTGATCCTGATGAGCGGCAAAGAGGCCGCCCGACGCGGACTCAAGCCACTTGCACGCATCGTGGCGCAGGTGAGCCACGCCCAGGAGCCGGAGTGGTTCACCACGGCACCCGGCCCGGCGATCACGAAACTGCTGGCAGCCAGCGACTGGAAAGTGGCTGATGTCGATCTGTTCGAGGTGAACGAGGCTTTTGCCTGTGTCTCGATGGCCGCCATGCGCGACATCGGCATCGACCGCAAGCGCCTGAACGTCAATGGTGGCGCCTGTGCGCTCGGCCATCCCATCGGCGCAACCGGCACGCGATTGCTGGTGACGCTGATCCATGCACTCCGGCAGCACGGCGGCCGTCGTGGCGTCGCCAGCGCGTGCATCGGCGGCGGCGAGGCCATCGCCACGGCCATCGAACTGCTCTAACCAGCTGCAGGTGGCCGGCTGCAGGTGTCCAGCCGCAAGCCTCCGGACTACATGCCGGAGTAGTTGGGTCCGCCGCCGCCTTCAGGCGGCGTCCAGCGGATGTTGTCCGCGGGATCCTTGATGTCGCAGGTCTTGCAGTGGACGCAGTTCTGGGCATTGATCTGGAAGCGCGCACTGCCATCGTCCTGCCGTACAACCTCATAGACGCCGGCCGGACAGTAGCGCTGCGCCGGCTCGTCGTAGAGCGGCAGGTTGTGATCGATCGGCACCGACGGATCCGTGAGGCGCAGGTGGCAGGGCTGGTCTTCCTCGTGATTGGTGCTGGACAGAAAAACCGATGACAGCAGGTCAAAGCAGATCCGGCCATCCGGTTTGTCATACACGATGGGGGTCGCTTCGCTGGCCAGCTTGAGGCCCTCACGATCGGCGGCACGGCTGTGCAGGGTGAATGGCAGCCGGCCCCCGAAGATGTTCTGGTCGAGCCAGGTGAAAGCGCTCCCCAGCCACAGGCCGAATTTTTTCTGGGCTGGCCCGAAATTCCGGGCGGTGTGGAGCTCCTGCCAGACCCAGGAATTGCGCACGGCAGTTTCGAATCCGTCGAGCACCGCCGGGGCGGCGTCACCCTGGACCAGCGCCTCGACTACAGCTTCTGCCGCCAGCATGCCGGTCTTGATGGCCGTGTGGGTCCCCTTGATCTTCGCCCCGTTCAGAAAGCCGGCATCGCAACCCGCCAGCAGACCACCGGGAAACACCAGCTTCGGCAGGGACTGCAAGCCCCCCTTGTTGACGGCCCGCGCGCCATAACTCACGCGCTGCCCGCCCTCGAGCAGCGTGCGGATCACCGGATGCTGCTTCCAGCGCTGGAATTCCTGAAAAGGATTCAGATGCGGATTGCGGTAGTTCAGGGCAACGATCAGGCCGAGAAAAACCTGGTGATTGGCGGCGTGGTACACGAACCCGCCACCCTCGGTGCCGGCATCGAGCGGCCAGCCGAGGGTGTGCGTCACGGCGCCCTCGCGGTGCTTCGCCGGATCGATCGTCCAGATTTCCTTCAGCCCGATGCCGTAGTGCTGCGGATCGCAGTCTTTCCGCAGATCGAACTGCTCCATCAGGGCTTCGCCCAGACTGCCGCGACAACCTTCCGCAAAGATCGTGTACTTGCCACGCAGCTCATAACCAGGCTGAAAACCGGCTTTTTCGTGGCCATCCGCGGCACGACCCATGTCGCCGGTCAGCACGCCAACCACCCGCCCGTGCTCCTGCAGGACGCTGGTCGCTACAAAACCCGGAAACAGGTTGGCGCCCAGCGCCTCCGCCTGCCCGCCCAGCCACTGGCAGAGCCTGCCGAGGCTGATGATGTAGTTGCCGTGGTTGCGCATCGGCCGGGGAATCAGCAGAGCCGGTACGCGCAGGCTCGCCCTGGTATCGCGCAGCCACAGAAATTCATCGGCCGAAACGCCGGTATGCACCGGTGCGCCGCGTTCACGCCAGTCCGAAAACAGCTCGGTGAGTGCTGCCGGCTCCAGCACGGCGCCCGACAGGATATGGGCGCCGATCTCGGCGCCCTTCTCCACGACACAGACGGAAATCTCCCGGCCCGCTGTCGCCGCCAGCTGCAGGACGCGACACGCAGCGGCCAGCCCGCACGGGCCCGCACCGACGATGACGACGTCGAATTCCATGCATTCGCGCCCGGATTCCATGACTTCAGTCTACCGTGTTGCCATCGGAAACCGGTAGATTGGAGGCCCGCAGCCATTCAGCACTTCATGCCGCTACTCTCCCGCTATCAAGCCGGTGTCGCCGGGCGCAGCCTCAACGAAGATCCAGCCCAGTTGCGTGCCATCGCGGTTCTGGACCGGGTGGCCGCCGAACTCACGGCACGCTCGACTGCGCACCGTTTGCCACGCCTGCTCGGCCGCATCCTGCCGCTGGTGCAGACCATGGCGCCGACCCTGGTGCCGGTCACGGCGCCGGTTCGCGGGGCTTACCTGTGGGGTGGCGTCGGCCGCGGCAAGACGTTGCTGATGGACCTGTTCTTCGAGTCGCTGCCCTTCGCCGACAAGCGGCGCTACCACTTTCACCACATCATGAGCCGCGTCAAGAACCGGCTCGCCGAGCTGCACGACGTTCAGGATCCACTGGCAATCGTGGCCACTGAACTGGCCGGCGAGGCCCGCGTGATCTGCTTCGACGAATTCTTCGTGGCGGATATTGCCGACGCCATGCTGCTCGGGCGCTTCATCGCCGGACTGCTGGAACGCGGGGTCACGCTGGTGGCAACCTCGAATACGGCTCCCCGGGATCTCTACCGGGGCGGTCTGCAGCGGCAGCAATTCCTGCCGGCCATCGAGCTGCTGGAGCGCCACACCGAGGTGGTGCATGTCGATGGCCTGACCGATTACCGGCTGCGCGTGCTGGAAACCGCCGACATCTGGCAGGTGCCGCCGGGCGCGGCGGCTGATGCCGATCTGGAGCGCTACTTCGAGCAGATGGCCTCCGGACCCGGCATTGTGGATACCCACCTCGATGTCCTGGGCCGCCGGATTCCGGTTCGCCGGCGGGCGGTGGGTGTGGTCTGGTTCGATTTCTCCGCGCTCTGCGAAGGCCCGCGCAGCGCCGAGGACTACATCGAGATCGCCAGCTCCTTCCAGACGGTGCTGGTTTCGGGGGTACCCTCCCTCGACGCGACCCGGGAAAATGCCGCCCGGCGCTTCATCGCGCTGGTGGACGAGCTGTACGACCGCCGGGTCAACCTGATCGTCTCGGCCGCCCTGCCGATCGCCCGGATCTATTCCGGCACGCGCCTGCGCCCGGAATTCGAACGCACGCGGAGCCGGCTTCTCGAGATGCAATCAGTCGAATATCTGGCCGCCGGACATCTGCAGTAGCAACCCCTGCTAGAAACCTCGGCGACAACGACTAAAATATCCACTCTTTTTGGCCCGGAGCTTGGGAATGACAGGCAAACTGGTTCTCTGCCGACACGGCCAGAGCACATGGAATCTCGCCAACCGCTTTACCGGCTGGACCGACGTCGATCTCACCGAGCAGGGCTGCCGCGAAGCGCGCACGGCCGGGGCCCAACTGAAGTCGCTCGGATACCGTTTCGACATTGCCTATACCTCGGTCCTCAAGCGGGCCATCCGCACGCTGTGGCTGATGCTCGATGAAATGGATCTGATGTGGCTGCCGGTCGAACGGACGTGGCGCCTCAATGAACGCCACTATGGCGCCCTGCAAGGGCTGGACAAGGCCGAAACCGCCGCCAGGCATGGTGATGCCCAGGTGAAGATCTGGCGCCGCAGCTACGACATTGCCCCACCGCCTCTGGATGCGGGCGACGAGCGCCATCCCGCCAATGACCCGCGCTATGCCGGCATTCCCGGGTTGCCGGGCACAGAGTCACTCAAAGACACGCTCGCGCGCGTGTGGCCCTTCTGGCAGGACCAGGTTGCGCCACGCCTGCTGCGCGGAGAGAACGTGCTGCTGGCCGCTCATGGCAACAGCCTGCGGGCGCTGGTCAAGATGCTCGACGGGCTGTCCGATGCAGAGATCCTGGAATTCAACATTCCGACCGGCATTCCCATCGTCTACACCTTCGAATCGGGCTTGCAGCCCCGCTCGCGGGAATTCATCGGCGACCCGGCAGCCGTGCAAGAGGCTGCCCTGGCAGTGGCCCGTCAAGGCAGCACGGCCGGCCGACAACCATGATCTACACCCTGGAT
>CAYLKO010000071.1:0-10626 GCA_964384525.1 uncultured Chromatiaceae bacterium | reverse complement strand
GTTAGCGGCAAGATGTCGAGAGCGCTTCTGGCCGGGCCGCGGCGCGCCGGTGTCGTGCTGCATCCCACGTCATTGCCGGGGCCGTGGGCGTCCGGCGCGCTGTGCGCCGATGGCCGGCGTTTCGCTGAATACCTCAAGGAGTCCGGATTCCGGCTGTGGCAGATGTTGCCGGTGGGACCGGTCGGTGCTGCCGGTTCGCCGTACCAGTCAGCCTCGGCATTTGCCGGCAATGCGCAGTTGATCGCCCCGGCCGGGCTCGTGGAAGCCGGCTGGCTCGACGCCGATGCCGTGGCCGGCGCCATTGCCAGGGGCGGGCACTGGGCAGATCGACAGGCCCTGCTGCATGAGGCCTGGGGCAATTTTCGCCGGAGCGCCTTGCCGGCTGACCGGGAGGCCTTTCAACAGTTCTGGCAGCAGCACCGCGCCTGGCTCGTGCCCATGACCTTGTATCGGGCGGCCGTGGCCCGCTTTGGTGATGGCGGCTGGTGGACCTGGCCGGAGCCACTCCGCCGGCGGCAGCGCGATGCAGTCATGGCGCTGCTTTCGGAAGCGGCGCCTGCGATCCGGGAGGTGGCCTTCGAGCAATGGGTTTTTGCCCGGCAGTGGCAGGCGCTGCGCACCCATGCCGCTGGTTGCGGCGTGGAGTTGCTGGGTGACCTGCCGATCTATGTGGATCTGGACAGTGCGGATGTCTGGTGGCACCGGCATCTGTTTCGCGTGTCAGCAGACGGCCAACCAGCTGCAGTAGCCGGTGTCCCGCCCGACTATTTCAGCGAGACCGGCCAGTTGTGGGGCAATCCGCTCTATGACTGGGCTGCGCTGGAGCAAGCCGGGTTCAGTTGGTGGGTCGACCGAGTCGGAACCCAGCTGGAGCGCTTTGACTACCTGCGCATCGATCACTTCCGGGGCTTGCAGGCCTACTGGGAAATCCCGGCCGGTGCAGCCAGCGCCCGTGAGGGATGCTGGCGGAAAGCGCCGGGTGTTGCCCTGCTGACGGCACTCCGTGCGGCGTTTGCCCATGAGCCCTTTCTGGCCGAGGACCTGGGGACCATCACGCCGGCGGTGCATGCCCTGCGCCGGCAATTCAATCTGCCGGGCATGCTCATTGCCCAGTTTGCCTTCGATGGCTCAACCAACAATCCATATCTGCCAGCCAACCAGATCGAAGATGCGGTGATCTACACCGGCACGCACGACAACGACACGGTCATCGGCTGGTGGCGGAGTCTGGACAACCAGACCCGTCACTTCGCCTGTGAAGTGCTGGCCTGTACGCCAGACGAAATACCCGACGCCCTGATGCGGTCGGTGCGTGAATCACCGGCCCGCATTGCGATGTATCCGCTGCAGGACGTGCTGGGCCTCGGGTCCGAGGCACGCATGAATACGCCGGGTACCGTGACCGGGAACTGGCAATGGCGGTTTGCGTGGGAGCAGATGTCCGAAAGTGGGACAAGCGCCTGGCGTGAATGGCTTCGCGATAGCAGTCGCTGAACGGACTTCGTGGTCCTCGGCAGCGCTTCGTCGCCGCGGCATTGTGGTGTGGGTGCTTTAGTACTCCGTAGCCCGCGGCATCCCGGCGGGAAATCTTGTCCGCCTGCGGTACGGTTGCCCGCTCATCGGCGGACAAGACACCCGCCACGCTGCCGCTATGCTCAGAAGTCCGGGATACGCTGTCTACGCTCCGCTACAGCGGCAGCGTGGCTGGGTATGCCTTCACCGATGAGCGGGCAACCGTACCGCAGGTGAAGGCATACCCAGCCGGGATGCCGCGGCGACGAAGCGATGCCGCACACAGGCGAAAGGGCGTGCAGCCACGATGCCGCGGGCCACGGAGTACTGCTATGCCCGCGCTGCACTCAGGCGTGCATAAAGCGCTTCGAAGTGCGGCGCCTGATGTCGCCATGAAAAATCTTCCGCCATGCCGTTTCGCTGGATGCATGTCCAGAGTTCCGGTTGGTTGTACCAGTTCAATAATTCGCCGATGGCCCATGTCAGGCCCGTGGCATCGGCATGCTTGAACACACTGCCGGTGCCTTCCCGGTTGTCAGTGGAAAAATGCCGGACCGTATCCTTGAGGCCGCCCGTCTCGCGAACGATCGGCACGGCTCCATAGCGCAGTGCGTACAGCTGTGTCAGGCCGCAGGGTTCGTAGAGTGAGGGCACCATGAAGGCGTCGGCGCCGCTGTAGATCAGCCGGGCCATGGCTTCATCCTGGGCATCCAGAAAACTGAACTGACCCGGGAAGTTCGTGGCCATGGCATGCAGATCGGCGGCATACCGTGCTTCACCCTGGCCGAGCACGACAGCCTGCAATGCCTGTGCGTGCAGCAGCGGTGGCAGCGCCTCGATGACCAGCTCCAGCCCTTTTTGGGACGCGAGGCGGGTGACCATGCCGAGCAGCGGCACGCGGGCGCCATCATGGCGTTCAGCGGCAAGACCGGTGCGTTTGATGAGTTCGGTTCGGCACCGGAATTTTCCGGCCAGATCAGCAGGGCCGTATTGCGCCGGCAGTTCGGGATCGGTGGCCGGGTCCCAGGCCGTGTAGTCGACGCCGTTCAGTATGCCAACCAGCGCGTTGCGCCGATCACGCAGCAACGGGTCCAGTCCCATGCCGTATTTCGGCGTGAGGATTTCGGTGGCATGCGTGGGGCTGACGGTGGTCAGGGCATCGGCCGCCACGATGCCCTCGCGCAGAAAATTGAGATCGGTGACGGGACTTGTGGCCGGCAGGCCCACCGCTTTTCGCAGGCTGCCGGCGAAGACGCCCTGATAGCCGATGTTGTGGATGGTCAGCACGGTGGCCGGCCGCCGCACCGTCGATCGATGTTGCCAGGCGGAGCTCAGCAGGGCGGGAACCAGGGCCGAGTGCCAGTCATGGCAGTGCAGGACATCGGGCGTCCACTCCAGGATTTCACACAGGCGGAGTGCTGCATGAGCGAGCAGGGCGAAGCGACCGGCATCCAGATCGCTGCCCGTGTAGATGCCGCCAGTACCAAAGAAATCCGGTGCATCCAGCGCATAGAGCTGCGGCTGTGCCGAGGATTGTCCCCGGATCAGCTCGAGCGTGTAACCGGGATGAGTGCCATGGAGCGTGACAGGTGACACCTGCACGCCATCGAGCGTGTGGCCACGGGCCAGATTGCGGGCCGGATTATGGCCGTGGGCCGCCGGGCTGACGGCACCACCGACAGCTGCGGCATAACGCGGGATCAGGACGCGAACATCATGGCCGGCAATGACGAGCTCACGGGCCAGGCCCGCCACCATATCGGCCAGACCGCCGGTCTTGGCAAACGGGGCATACTCGGCGGTGATCATCAAAATCCGCATGGCGACACCGGACCATCAGGCCGGCACAAGCACCTAGAACAGGGAGTCGCGACCGAGGAGATCGCCGAAGTACAGCCGGGCGCCGATTTCAATCCCGGTGTCGTCATCAAAAAACACGCCGCGCGCCCGCAGAGTCAGGTAATGCGTGACGTGATAGCCGATGCCCAGCAGGATGCCGGTGTCGGAGATGTCGGAATCGCTGAGATCGGCATGCCGCACGCCCGCTTCAATCTCGACATTCTCGGCCAGTGAGCTGCGTACCATGCCTTCAACAAAGTAGCCGTGGTCATCAGCGCTGATCAGGTGACAGGCACTGTCCGGCACCTGGAAATCGATGATGTCGACATAGGCAGCCCGGCCCACCAGGTGGGTCTTTTCGGTGACGGCATAACTGATGCCAAGCCCGCCGGCCAGCGACTCGGAATCCCGATCGCCGCGGATGGTCGTGCGATCCGGACCGGTGCCGCAGGTGATGGAGTTGCCGCTGAAATCGCCGTTGAAATATTCGCCGAAGGCGTGCACGCCGATGTCACCGAAGTTGGTCAGGCCGACGGAGCCGTCGAGCTTCATGCCTTCGTGGCGACCACCGCGCTGCTTGATGGCGTAGTTCGCGTCGGTCCATTGATAACCGGCATCGAAATAGGTGTAGCGCAGTTCGCTGCCCGACTCGGCAGCCAGGCTGCCGGTCATCCACAACGCGGGGACCAGAGCCAGGGCAAGCACACTGGAAGTCTTCAAGGGAACGTCTCCTTCATTCGGGCAGAACTATAGTCAATCGCCTGCAGGCTGGCCATACGGGCCAGCCAGAGAAGGTTGTCAGGTGCCGACATGAAACAAGGCGTAACCGGTGAGGACGACCTGTGGCACCGCCATGCCGATCAGCAAGCCATCCTGATCGGCGCGGATCGTTTCGACGTATTCGGTAATCGGATCGGTCACCGTACCGAGCGCATCGCCTGATCGCACCGACTCGCCGGGTTTGCGATCCGACAGGAAGATGCCGCCGGCGCCCCGCACCCTGATCCAGCGGCTGCGACGGATGACCCGGGCCTCGGCCAGTGCCATCGTCGAGGCCGGCAACATGCCCTGGTGGGCCATGACCTGACGCACCCCTGCAACGCCGACTTGAATGGCGGCCTCGTCAAAGCGCAAGGGTTCGCCCGCTTCAAACAATACGGCGGGAATGTCCGCATCCAGCATGGCCCGGCGGAGATTGCCCCGCGGGCCCTTGCCATCCAGCACGATGCCCACGCCAAAGCTGCGGGCCAGTTCGAGCGCCTGCGGATTGCCGAGATCGGTCCTGATCTGCGGAACATTCGTGCGGAGGTTTGAACCGGTGTGCAGGTCGAGCAGGGTGTGGCAGTGCTGTCGCAACGGGCCGAACAAACTCCACGCTATCTGCGCGGCCAGGCTGCCGGAGGCTGATCCGGGAAAGAACCGGTTGAGATCCCGTCGATCACTCAGATAGCGCGAACCGGTCCGGAAGCCGTAGACATTGACCGCCGGGATGACGACCAGCGTTCCCGAGAGCTCGGCCCCGGAGATTCCCGCATAGATCCGGTGCGCGATCTCGACGCCATTGATTTCATCGCCGTGGATGCCCGCGGTAACACACAGTGTCGGGCCAGGCCGGCTGCCACGCGTGACGACCACCATGGTGTCGAGGAAGCTGCCGGCGAAGGACTGGTCGAGCAGGGCAGGCATGCGCAGGGTCTGGCCCGGGGCCACGCTCCGGCCGAGAAATTCAACGGGGCCCCAGGCCGGTTCGGCCAGCGTGGCGCCACTGGCCAGCAGCAGGAGAAGGAGAACTCGCGGCACGGTATTCATGTAGCTGGTTCCGGTGGACTGCCGGGGTGGCAGGCTGTTTCCATCCTAACCCGGTACACTGCGCGCCCCATGCTGACCTTCAGAAATCTGGCTTTGCGGCGCGGCGAGCAATTGCTGCTGTCGAATGTGGACTTGAGCCTGCATGCCGGCTGTCGGGTTGGCGGGGTCGGCCGCAATGGTTGCGGCAAATCCAGCCTGTTCGCGGTGATTCAGGGCGACCTGGATCCTGACATCGGGGACCTGGAACTATCCGGCCGGGTGCGCCTGGCGAGTGTCGCCCAGGAGACCCCGTCGCTGCCCGATGCGGCGGTCGATTTTGTCATGGCCGGTGATGGCCCGGTGTGGGAAGCCGTCCGGTCCGAGCGGCAGGCGATGGCGGCGGAGGATTATGAAGCCGTGGCGCACGCCCATCAGCGGCTGGCTGAACTGCAGGCCTACGATGCCGAAGCCCGCGCTGCCCGCCTGCTCCACGGTCTCGGTTTCCCGCCGGACACCCACGACAAACCGGTTGCTGAATTCTCCGGCGGCTGGCGGGTGCGGCTCAACGTTGCGCGGGCGCTGATGACGCCGTCCGATCTGCTGCTGCTCGATGAACCCACCAACCATCTGGATCTGGATGCCGTCCTGTGGCTGGAGAACTGGCTGCTCAGGTATCCGGGCACGCTGCTCATCATTTCCCACGATCGCGAATTTCTCGACGGCGTAACGACCCACACCCTGCACCTGAACGATGGCGGAGCGAAGCTCTACACCGGCAACTACACCGACTTCGAGCGGCAGCGGGCCGAACATCTGCGCCTGCAACAGATGGCCTTTGAAAAGGAACAGGCCGAGCGCGAGCACCTGCAGAAGTTCATTGCGCGTTTCAAGGCGAAAGCCAGCAAGGCCAAGCAGGCTCAATCCCGCATGAAGCGTCTGGCCAAACTCAGTGGCACGGAGGCTGTCCGGGCCCAGCATGCGCTGCACATCAGCTTCGAGCCACCGCTGAAATTGCCGTATTCCCTGATTCGCCTCAACCACGTTGAAGCCGGCTATCGGCTTGCTGCGCCACATGAGGGCGATGAGCACCTGCCGGGTGAGCAGTCATCGGCTGCCAGTGCCGTCAGCATCCTCCGGGATGTGGGTTTCGGGCTGGAGGCCGGCGACCGCGTGGCCTTGCTGGGCCCCAACGGCGCCGGCAAAACCACGCTCGTGCGGACGCTCGTCGGCGAGTTGCCGCCATTGGCGGGTGAACGGCTGGTGCATGGTGATCTGCGTATCGGGTACTTCGCGCAGCACACCGTCGAGAGTCTGCGGGCCGGCGCCACCCCGATGGACCATCTGCGGGACATCGCGCCGGAAGCCACCACCCAGGACATGCGGAACTTCCTCGGCCGCTGGTACTTCTCCGGGCAGCGCGCCTTTCAGGTTGTCGATGTTTTCTCCGGAGGCGAACGGGCCCGCCTGGCCCTGGCCCTGATTGCCTGGCGCAAGCCGAATGTCCTGTTGCTCGACGAGCCGACCAACCACCTCGATCTGGACATGCGGGAAGCCCTGGCCGAGGCGCTGGCCGATTTCGACGGCGCCATCGTGCTGGTGTCGCACGACCGGCACCTGATCGGCCTGGTCTGCGACACCTGCTGGCGGGTGGCCGATGGGCAGGTCGAGTCCTTCGACGGCGATCTGGATGACTATGCCGCCTGGCTCAGTTCACGGGGCAGCCGGCCTGCGGATGGCGCTGATGCACCGTCAGACGCCGATATCCGGAAGGTGGCGCCCGCCGCGCCTGAAAAGACGGCGGTCAAGCCAACACGCAGCCGTGACAGCCGCCAGATCGCGCGTCAGCGCCGGATGCTGGAGACGCTGGAGGCGCGGATGCAGGCGCTGGGTGGCGAGTTGGCGATCGTGGAAGTGGAACTGGCTGATCCGGCGACCTACCGGGAAGATCCGGAACAACTCGCGAAGCGCAGCCAGCGCCATCAGGCGCTGACCCGCGAACGGGATGAGCTGGAGTCCGAATGGCTGGAACTCTACGGCAGTTTGACGGCTGATCAGGTCGAGGCGGGCTGAGCGGGGCGTTTCCCGCACGGTGCGAAATCAGCTGCGACTCCGGCTGCGGGCCAGGCGGCGATCCGGCCGCTGGTCGCGGCGATTGCCGCCGGGCACCGAGGCGGCGAAGCCGCCAAAGCTTCCCCAGCCGGAGCGCCGATCCTCCTCATCCCGGCGATCCGTGTAATGCCCGTAGGTGCATTCACACCGTTCGCGATTGCAGCCGGCCAGCGGCAGGGCAGGGGCATCGTTCGACAAATACCGCCGGTCGATGACCGTATGGACCGCGGCGCAGGCATCCGGCCCTGGTTTCAGCGATACGCCGTGAAAGGACCTGGCCCGGGAGGCGGCTGCCGGATCGCGTACCTGGGTCGCAGCTGTCGGGGTACCGATCGGGTCGGCTGCGGCCCGTCGCCGGCGTAGATAGAGCAGGGGCAAAAGCCAGCCGATGCCCACACCCAGGGCGGCCCCCATGGTGATCCACACAGTCTGGCTCATCCGGCCGCTCCCACCAGGGTTGATTGGCCCACTAGGGTTGATTGGCAAGTCCGGCAGAGCATTCCAGACGGGCAGGCGGCCGTCGCGGGTGGCCATCACAAAGCCCGACGGACGCCACAGCTGCTGCCGTGTCAGGGGCGGGAGGTATCGGGCGGCGTGACCAGCCAGAGAATCAGATAGACCAGCAGCCCGGGGAAAGCGGCGCTCAACACCGAGATCAGGATGTAGGCGAGCCGCACCACGGTCGGGTCCCAGCCCTGCCATTCGGCAATGCCACCGCAGACCCCCGCGATCATGCGGTCCCGGGTCGACCGGACCAATCTTGGTTTTCGGGTTTCCATCAGTGCACCCTCACAGGCTAGAATGGCTGATTAATCTTGGACCTGTCTTCCCGTTCATGGGGCCTGCGCGGCGCCATTCCGAGCTTGGCAGGACTGATCACACCACAAAAGACGAGAATATGGCCAGGAAGAAAGACCTCAAGCTCTACCGGAACATCGGCATCGTGGCCCACATCGACGCGGGCAAAACCACCACGACCGAGCGCATCCTCTACTACACCGGCCGCAAACACCAGATGGTCGAGACGCATGCCACCAAGGACGGCAAGGGCAGCACCACGACCGACTACATGGAGCAGGAACGCAAGCGCGGCATCACCATCCAGAGCGCCGCGGTGTCGACCGAATGGAAAGGCCATCAGGTCAACGTCATCGACACCCCCGGCCACGTGGATTTCACCATCGAAGTGAACCGCAGCCTGCGGGTGCTGGATGGCGCAGTCGTCGTTTTTGATGGTGTCGCCGGTGTCGAACCGCAGACCGAGACCAATTGGCGTCTCGCCAATCAGTACAACGTGCCGCGCATCTGCTATGTCAACAAAATGGATCGCATGGGCGCCAACTTCGCTCACTGCGTGAAGGGCATCCGCGAGCGGCTCGGCGCCAATGTCATCCTCTGCCAGGTGCCGATCGGCAGCCATGAAGAGTTCAAGGGAATGGTCGATCTCGTGGCCGGCGTGGGCTACATCTGGACCAAGGAAGACAAGGACAGCCCCTGGGAAACCGTTCCGCTGGAGCAGCTCAAGGAGCGCTTCAAGTTTGCCACCACCCGTGACAATGAATGGATCGAGAAGCTGCCGGAGCTCCGCAAGGACACGCTGGAAACAGCCCTCGCCCTGGACGATGACGCCTTCATGGAGTTCGTGGAGAACGGCAAGTTTGATCCGGCCGTGCTCAAGGCCTGCATACGCAAAGGCACGGTCACCGGCAACCTGGTTCCCGTGTTCTGCGGATCCTCATTCAAGAACAAGGGTGTGCCGCAGCTGCTGGACGGCGTGATCGACTACCTGCCATACCCCGGCGAGAACGGCGGCATTTCCCTGGTCGACCCGGACGGCAAGATCATCGGCGAGCAGGAAGTACGGGACGATGCGCCTGCCCGTGCCCTGGCCTTCAAGGTGATCAATGATCAATTCGGCACCCTGACTTTTGCCCGCATCTACTCCGGCGTGATCAAGAAGGGTGACACCCTGATGAACGTCACCCGTGGCAAGAAGGAGCGCGTGGGACGCATCGTCGAAGTACAGGCCGACTCCACCAAGGACATCGATGAAGTCCGGGCCGGGGATATCTGTGCCTTCGTGTCCATGAAGGAAACGGAAACCGGTGATTCCCTCTGTGATCCGGATCATCCCGCCTTGCTGGAGCGCATGCGTTTCCCGGATCCGGTGATCAGCGTGTCGGTGGAACCGAAGTCGCGCGCTGACGTGGACAAGATGTCGACGGCGCTCTACAAGATGGCCAAGGCCGATCCCTCCCTGCGACTCGAAGTGGACCAGGAAACCGGTCAGACCCTGTTGAAGGGCATGGGTGAGCTGCATCTGGAAGTCACGATCGACCGCATGCGCACCGAGCTCGGCGTGGAAGCCAACATGGGCAAGCCGCGGGTCAGCTACCGTGAGGCCTACGGGACCAAGGTGGAGCATGTTTACACCCACAAGAAGCAGTCCGGCGGTTCCGGGCAATATGCCGAAATCAAGATGATCTTCGAGCCGGGTGAGCCTGGCAGCGGCGTGAAGTTCTCGGATGAAATCGTCGGTGGCCGCGTACCCCGCGAATACATTCCGTCGGTCGAGTTCGCCATCAAGTCGGAGTCCAAGCGTGGCCAGATTGCCGGCTACGAAGTGGTGGACTTCACCGCCCGGCTGATCGATGGCAAGTACCACGACGTCGACAGCTCGGCACTGGCCTTCGAAATTGCCGGTCGGGCGATGTTCCGCGAAGCGCACAAGGCCAGCCGCCCGAAGCTGCTGGAACCGATCATGGGCGTGGAGGTGGTTACCGAGGCCGATTACCTCGGCGAAATCATCGGCGATTTCAACCGCCGCCGCGGTTCGGTGAAAGAGCAGGGCCAGAAGGGTACGCAGGCTTTCGTGCAGGGTTACATTCCGCTGGCCGAGATGTTTGGCTACATCAACTTCCTGCGGTCCGCGACCAGCGGTCGCGGTACGTTCACCATGGAGTTCGATCACTACGCCGAAGTGTCGGCGGGCCTGGTCGACAAGCTCATGGAGCGGGAAACGAAGTAAGGACGCCCGCAGGAGCGCCGACCATCAGACCTGGTGGCGACGCTCCTGCAACGACCACCCCGCGACTACCACAGGGTGGTTGGTGTCAGAATGCGGGCCAGCAACGTGGAGCAGCAGTCCCCGCCATGGCGCGTAAAACCCGTAAAGGCTACTTCGTCGATGGCGAGTTCGTGACGGCTGGCAGCGCGGCTGACCAGCAGTATCGAATCGAGCGCAAGGGCACTGATGCCCCCAGTCGCACCGAACTCAAGGACGCGAGTGAACGACTGCAGGCCCTGGGCGAACAGCTTCTGACCTTGCGCGCCGACCTGTTCAACGGGTTGTCACTGCCGGAAAAGTTGCGGGAGGCC
>CAYLKO010000070.1:0-10979 GCA_964384525.1 uncultured Chromatiaceae bacterium | reverse complement strand
GCACGGCGTCTAAGTACCCCGTAGCCACGAAAGCCAGGTGCCTGGCGGCACGGAATCCGTGTTTCTCGTTGGCAAATTCGCGCTCCTGCAGCTCCGAATAGGCAAACATGCCGGACTGCCTGTACGCCCGTGACAATTCGAACATCGACAGGTTCAGGGCATGCCAGCCCGCCAGGGTGATGAACTGGAAGCGATAGCCCATCGCGGCCAGACGCTCCCGGAACTCCTTGAGTATTTCCGGGGCCACGTTGGCCTGCCAGTTGAAGGACGGCGAGCAGTTGTAGGCCAGCAGCTTGCCGGGAAACCGGGCATGGATAGCCTTGGCAAAGCGCTCCGCCTGGGCGAGATCCGGCTTGGAGGTCTCGCACCACAGCAGATCGGCGTATGGCGCATAGGACAGGCCGCGATCAATGGCCTGGTCCAGCCCCGCACGCACTTCAAAAAATCCGTCACTGGTACGTTTGCCGGTCAGGAACTTCGCATCGCGCTGGTCATAGTCGGCTTGCAGCAGGTTGGCCGCGTCGGCGTCGGTGCGCGCGACCAGAATGGTCGGCACGCCCATCACATCAGCCGCCAGTCGGGCGGCGACCAGCTTGTTGATGGCTTCCTGCGTGGGAACCAGCACCTTGCCGCCCATGTGTCCACATTTTTTTGCCGATGACAGCTGGTCTTCAAAGTGCACCCCGGCGGCGCCTGCCTTGATCATGGCCTTCATCAGTTCAAAGGCATTCAGGTTGCCACCAAAGCCGGCCTCCGCATCGGCAACGATCGGCGCCAGCCAGTCGATGCGGGTGTCGCCTGCCATGTGATGGATCTGATCGGTGCGCACAAGCGCATTGTTGATGCGCTCGACCATCTTCGGCACCGAATCCACGGCGTACAGGCTCTGGTCCGGATACATTTCGCCACTGCTGTTGCCATCTCCGGCCACCTGCCAGCCGGAACAGTAGATCGCCTTCAGTCCCGCCTGGACTTCTTCGACAGCCTGATTCCCGGTCAGGGCGCCCAGCGCCGACACCACCGGCTCGGCATGCAGCAGCTGCCAGAGCTTTGCGGCACCGAGCGTTGCCAGACTGTGTTCGATGTGGATCGAGCCCCGCAGACGCACCACGTCGTCAGCGCCATAGGGCCGCTCTATGCCCTGCCAGCGGGGATTGTCCTGCCAGTCACGCTGCAACTGCCGGGCATCGCTGCCATTGCTGGATCTGTGCGTGGAATCACTCATGGCTGTTCTTCCTGTGGTGGCATGGCGGTTGTGAATAGATGGCACTCAGGCCAGTTGCTCGTAGGCGGGCAAAGTCAGGAATTCGTCAAGATCCGGCTGGCGGATCATGTGGGCAAACAACGCTGCAGCGCCCTCATAAAGGCCACCTGCGAAGCGCTCCGCACCCACCTCACGCGCGATGACCGCCAGCTCTTCCTCGAGCGTGATGTCGAAGCGCTCCACCGTGATCGGCCGGCCATCAGCGGTACGTGCGTCATGACGGATCCACTGCCAGATCTGGGCCCGGGAAATTTCGGCAGTCGCCGCATCCTCCATCAGGTGATAAAGCGGCACACAACCCTGACCACCCAGCCACGCTTCAACGTACTGCACGCCAACCCGGATGTTGTGGCGCAGGCCTTCATCGGTAATTTCGCCATCGGGGACCTGCAACAGATCTTCAGCAGTAACCACGGCGTCCTCACGCAGCACCCCAAGCTGGTTCGGGCCGGACATGACCGAGTTGAAGGCCTTGAGGGCAATGTCGGCCAGACCGGGATGGGCTATCCACGTGCCATCGTGACCGGCGCGGGCTTCGCGCAACTTGTCTGCCTCCACGCGCGCCATGGCCGCGTCATTGGCAGCCGGATCATTCCTGATCGGGATCTGTGCCGCCATGCCGCCCATGGCGTGGGCGCCCCGCCGATGGCAGGTGCGTATCAACAGATCAACATAGGATTTCAGGAAGTGCCGGTCCATGGACACACGACCGCGATCCGGCAGGACGAATTCACGGCGGTTCCGGAATTTCTTGATGAAGCTGAAGATGTAGTCCCAGCGGCCGCAGTTGAGGCCGGCCGAATGCTCATGGAGCTCATAGAGGATTTCGTCCATCTCGAAGGCCGCCAGAATCGTTTCGATGAGGACGGTGGCCTTGATGGTCCCGCGCGCCATGCCCAGCCAGTCCTGGGCGGCAATGAAAACGTCATTCCACAGCCTGGCTTCGAGATGGCTTTCCAGTTTGGGCAGATAAAAGTAGGGTCCGGTTTCCCGTGCGGCCAATGCCTCGTGGTTGTTGGCCAGATACACGGCAAAGTCGAACAGCGATGCCGACGTGATCTCGCCATCGACCAGCACGTGCTTTTCCGGCAGATGCCAGCCCCTGGGCCGAACCAGCAGGGTTGCCGTCCTGTCGTGCAGCCGGTACTGCTTGCCGGTTTTCCGGTCGGTGAAACTGATGGTGCGGTTGGCTGCGTCCTTCAGGTTCTTCTGGCCATGCACGATGTTTGACCACGTCGGTGCACAGGAGTCCTCGAAGTCGGCCATGAAGGTCAGGGCCCCGGAATTCAGGGCATTGATCATCATCTTGCGTTCCACCGGGCCGGTGATCTCGACCCTCCGGTCCTCCAGATCCCGGGGTATCGGCGCCACCCGCCATGCATCTGCACGAATGCCGCGATTGTCGGGCAGAAAATCGGGCAGGACGCCGGCATCCAGCAATGCCTGCCGATGCCGGCGTGCGGCCAGCAATTCCAGCCTGCGGCTGTTGAATTGCCGGTGCAGATACCCCACCAGGGACAAAGCCCGCTCATCGAGCGCACCCTCGGCGCCTTCGGGAATGGGGGCCTGGACCATGGCCGGGGGCCCATCCGTCCGGCTTGCCGTGAGCTGGCTTGTTGTTCTCATGACTTGAGTCTACGATCGGCATGGCGAGAATTTTCACATCAGAAATTTCACATTGTAAATTTCACAATCTGGATGTCGTTCACGCTCTAGATGTCAGGCCTGCTTCGCAAGAGTCACTTTCTGGGCCCCAAGATCCGCGGCCTGCGCAAGCGCAATGGCCTGACCCTTCAGGACCTGTCGACCCGCTGCATCCAGCTCGATGCCGATCTGGCGCCATCGGTCTCCTACCTGAGCATGATCGAAACAGGCCAGCGGATCCCGTCGCAGGAACTGCTCGATCTGCTGGCATCGGTCTTTCAGAAGAGTCCCCGCTGGTTCCTGGACGGGAATCCGGAAGTGGCCGGAAGCCCGGCGCCACGGCGGCGGCGTGGTGGCATCACGCGGCCCCCGCTTGAACCCGGATTCCTGTTTTCCAGAAATCTGCTGGAGGCCGCCATCCCGGAACTGCTGGTGCAAACCGGCACCACGGCACGCCAGTTCGCCCACCTGCTGATCCGCTCCTACCAGGAGATGGCCCGAAACGACTTCCCCGATCTGGAACGATCAGCCGAAGAAATCGGCGAGCGCCGCTTCCCGCTGACGCTGGATGACCTTCAGCGTCTTTGCAAACGCCACGGCATCGACATCCAGTGGTTCGACCGGCGGGCATTGCTGGCCCTGGACAATGATCGTGAAGTCCGCAGCATGTTTCGCTCGTTCTTCGAACCACCGTCGACCATCTATGTAAACCGACAGCTGCAAAAGGATCCGGCGCGGCTGAAATACGATCTGGCCACGCACCTTGCCCACAAGGTCCTGCACGGCGGTGACGGGTTGAAGTCCGCCCATGCAACCGGCGGCGAAATGGGCGGCAGCCCGACCGGCGATGAACAGAACCCCGCCGGCATGAATGCCCAGGATGCGCTGTTCGCCTGGCGTGATTTCGAGTGCAGTTTCTTTGCCGGCGCCCTCCTGTGCCCCAAGCGGCCTTTCCGGCGCTTCCTGACCCGGGAGAACTATCAGGTGGATGCCGGGACACGCCTGGAATTGACCCCCGCAGTGATCATGCGGCGCATGACGGCCGTATCACCGTATCGTCACTGGCATTTCTTTGATGCCTATCCACCCGGCTTCCTGCGTGCCGTTTATCGCGGGAACGGCATTCCCCTGCCGTGGGGCAATCTGGCGATGGTCTCGGATCCCTGCCCGCACTGGGCGGTATTCCGCATGCTCGAGGAGGCACGCACATCCCAGCCCGCGTCGCAGATCTCCGTATTGATGGATGGACCCCGCTCGCTGCTTTATTGCTGCCACTCGGTCCGCACCCGGGACATGGCCGGCAATCCACATGTGCTTTCGGTGGGTATCGATCTGGTACCGGCGCTGGAGTCCCAGGGGTCTGATGCGGAGGGCATCGTTGCCAGCATCGCGCACGCCTGTGGCCGCCACGCGGGCCAGGCTGTGGTGCCGGCCAAGGCAGCCGACGCCATCCGTGCCGTCGGGCGGGTGCTCAATATTGCCTGGATCGGTTCGGCACTGGACATGCCGGCGAGCATCATCTGCCCACGCAGCAACGATTGCCCGCGCACCCCACGCTGCCATAGCGCCAGGGCCGGCTCACGCACGGCCGAGATCGACGACGTGCGTCAGCAGATCCTGGACCAGGTTGCGACCAGGACCTGATCAGGCACGAAGCATTGCCAGAATGATCCTGGCTTCCGCGCCCGTCACTGGCGCCACCGACAATCGATTGCCCCGCCGAAGCACCACCATGTCTGCCAGCCCCCTGGTCCGGCGCAGGGCATCGAGGCCGAGCACATGGGGCAGTTTGCGGTCGAACTTCACATCCACCGCAAGCCAGGTGGGTGCCTCTGCCCGACTCTTCGCATCATGGTATTCCGACTTGCGATCGAACTGGGTCGGATCCGGGTAGGCCTCATTCACCACCGTCATCACCCCGACGATGCCCGGCTCCGCACAACTGGAGTGATAAAAAAATGCCACATCGCCCCTGGCGAACTGGTCACGGAACATGTTCCGCACCTGGTAGTTGCGCACCCCGCCCCAGCTGGTCTGCCGGTCACGTTCGAGATGGTCAATGCCATACACGGACGGCTCTGATTTCATCAGCCAGTAGTTCATGACACGACCAGCCTTCTACGAAGGACTCTCCACCGGAATCTGCTCGACGCTGCGGGATTTGAGCGCGAATCCGGCCACGGCCAGCAGTGCGGTAAAGCTGCCGAGAATCAGCAGGGCCAATTGGTAGCCTGCCGCTCCGCCCCCTTCCGAGGCGGCAACACCGCCGATGATCGCCGCACCGGCCAGCTGGCCCACCGACATGAACACGGTCAGCAACCCCTGGGCCGCGCCGCGGTCGGCAGCAGACGCTTCGTTCAGCACGATGTATCTGAGGGGCGCGCCCAGCAACGCTGAAAAGCCGAGGCCGCCAATGAGGCCGCCGACGATGAAGATGGTGATGGTCAGGTCAGCCAAGGCATAGATGAGCGCACCGAGCGCCACTCCGGCCAGTCCACACTGCACGATCACGCGGGACCCGAACACATTGAGCAAGCGGCCCATCAGCGGTGCGCCGATGGTCGTGGCCAGCACCGATGGCAGCATGAGCAGACTGGCGTTGTAGTCGGTGACGCCGAGTGCAGCCACTGCCAGCGCCGGGAAGAACGCGGTCCCGGCTTCCAGCGTGCCCGCGCCAACGGCTATCGCCCCGGTCAACTTCATCTGCAGCGAGCCCAGCAATCGCGGTGGGACTATCGGATCTTCAGCACGCCGTTCCGCACGCCAGAATACCGGTACCGCGATGATGGCCAGAACGAAAAACGGCGCCACCGGCATCGAGGTGAGGCTGGCCAGGATGCGGCTGGTGTCCAGCTCGGTGAGAACGATCGCCATGCAACCGAGCAGCAGCGACAAGGACAAGGCACCGGCCATGTCAAAGGGCTTGCGCTCGGTGGCTCCGGAACCCGGCAGCAGCTGTATCGCCCGCCAGATCAGATAGATGACGATCGGCAGGTTGATCAGGAACAGCCAGCGCCAGGAATAGCGCAGGAGCACACCGCCGAGAATCGGGCCAATGAGGAACGCAATGCCGAAGACGGCGCCGAGCAATCCTAGCGTAGGACCACGACGTTCGGGGGGGAATTTGTCACCGATTACGGCGCTGGCCACCGGGAAAATGCCACCGGCGCCGAATCCCTGGACGGCCCGCCCCACGAGCAACATCTCGAAGTTCGGTGCAACGACGAGCATCAGTGAGCCAACGCCAAACAGGACGAGGTTGAGCACGTAAATCGACCGCCGGCCAAAACGGTCCGACATCTTCGCCATCAACGGCGTGCCAACGAGCTGGAACAAAAGATAGATGTTGAAAATCCAGGCCAGCGCCCGGGCATCCACCCCGTATTCGGCCTGGATCGCCGGCATCGCCGGGCCGATGATGGCCAGATCCAGCGCGGCCATGAGGACGCCGAGAAAAAGAACGACCAGCAATGGCCTCAAGTTTGCAGTATTCAAAGCAGACACCCTGTGTTGATGGCGTTAAAGCGAATTCTCAGTTTTCCAGCAGGCGATTGACGGCCCGACGCAACTCGCGTTTGACCATGGACTTGTTGGTGCGCTGGAGCGCCTGACCGGCGGCGGCCTCGACCAGACCCCGAACCAGGGCTGCCAACAGGCCTGCATCACTGCGGCTGCCCTGGAGCCGCTCCGCCACCGCCTTGTCGAGCACGGCGGCAGGCGCGTCATGCAGCTGCATCAGCTGGCGCTGCAACCCTGGCGCATCGCTGCGGATTTCCGCCACGAATTCCAGGGTGGCGTGCGCCGGGCTGGTTGCGAAATCAATCTGCAAATCCAGCCACGCATTGATGCGTTCGGCCGGGTCGGCATGCAAGCTCCCCATCCGCTCCATCTCGGTCAGATAGGCCGCCATGTCCCGTTCGACGCAGGCGAGCAGGAGAAAATCCTTGTTGGCGTAGTAGCGATAGAGGGAGTTGCGGGCCAGTCCAACAGCACTCGCGATGTCGTCCATATCGGTACCGCGATAGCCTTTTTCACGAAACAGCGCACTCGCTGCATCGAGAATCCGCGCCGTCTGCGTGCGCACATGTTCTTCGATGCTGGTGGCATTGATGCGGGGCATGTGCAGGTACACAAACGGCCGGAGGCAAGGACCGGCTCCGGGGTACGGGACGCACAAGCTGCACCTTTATCGACGGTTCGTCAATATCCGTCGCCAAAATGAAGTGGCGCAGTCGGCCTGGTTACAGCTGTCGGGCACCGCATCTTCAGGCCTCGTTATGGGTTTTTGTGTATGCTTTGCGCCACCTGCCAGAGGCAGGTGGTGCAGAGGGAATGGGAACTTGAGGCTGGTCGGGGCTCGTGCGGATGGGGTGATCCGCCGGAGTATCCGGTGGCCATAGGGTGGCCGTTTCCGAGGCCGCTTGAAGACTGGTCCTTGGAAAATTCTGATTACAGGAGAGAACGGATGAACACAATGATTCGCCAGGCATGGCTCGCGTTGCCGATGGCTTTGTTACTGCTGGCTGGCTGTGGTGGCAAACCCGCCGACTCGGCCGCTGACGCTGCAAACAAGGCCATGGACAGCGCCTCCCAGGCTGCTGACGCGGCGAAGGATGCGGCCGGTGCAGCCAGTGACGCTGCTGGCGCCGCTGTCGATGCCGCTGGCGCCGCTGCCACTGATGCTGCTTCTGCCGTAGGCGATGCCGCCTCGGATGCCTCCAATGCCGCAGCTGACGCTGCTTCTTCGGCCGTGGACAGCGCCGGTGAGGCAATCGACAACGCCGCAGACAAGGTGGACGACGCGGCGAACAAGCTGAAGAACTGAGTGCACTGATATTTTTGCCTCGCGCTCGTGAGGCAACATGACAAGGGGCCGCAACTGCGGCCCCTTTTTTGGCCCTTCGCCACGCGCATCACGCTGCCGCCCGATTGCGGGCCGGTCTTCCTGCGTTGTATGGTCACCCCCACATCAGTCGGGGAATACATTATGAAAAGCAGCATCCTTGCCATCGCCCTGCTCGCGGTTGCCACCGGAGGTCAGGCTGCCGTCGTTCAACTCACCCTCGATACGCACTACTTTGGTCGCTCCGGCCCGCCATCTTCCTCGGGCATCAACCCGGCTCCCAGCTTTGCCGGCGATATCGGCAACATTGTGGCACCCACTTACTGGTACGACACCGCCACAGGCGAACTGTCCAGCTCCGGTATCACCCACCTGCGCATTGCCAGCGGCCCCATCGCACAGAGCCGTCATTTCGACCGCTTCATCACCGACCTGCACATCGTGAACGGCAGCGCGGCCGGCTCCACCGCCTATGAATGCGTGAGTGGCGGCTTCGGCTCGCTGGTGGGCGCCAACATGTGCGGGAACTACCTCTGGGGCGACAACTTCGTCGATGACAGCTCCATTGCCTACTCCGGCCTGACCTTTAGCCGCACGATGGGCGGCGATGACGTGATCGCCGGAAGCCCGCAGTCCATCGCGGACTACAATCTTGCGATCGCCAGCTGGGATGGCAGCACCCTGAGGCTTGAATCGCCGGAGTGGACTGCCGCAGGCGGTACTGCCGGCCTGCAGATGAACTTTTCCGCCGTCCCGATACCAGCGACTGTCTGGCTGCTCGGTTCGGCCGTCGGCATCCTCATCGCCCGACGTCGCCGGTGATCTGAACCGACCACGATGAAATGGCTGCGTGGATTGGCCTACGGACTGGGGCTGCTGGTACTGACCATCGCCATTGCCCTGTTGATCGCCGCATGGGTTTATCGCGACATTCCAGCCGAGGTCCTTGAGGCCAGATACACCACCCCGGCCTCGCGTTTTCTCAATATCGACGGCGTGCGGATGCACTACCGCGATGAGGGCAGCGGTCCGCCCATCGTTCTGATCCATGCCAACTTCGGCAGCCTGCTCAGTTGGGACAGCTGGGCTGAGGAGCTGAAAGCCAATCACCGCGTCCTGCGTTTCGACATGACAGGCCATGGCCTCACCAGGCCGGATCCTTCCGGTGACTACAGTCTTGAACGGACGGTGGAGCTCACGGAGCGCTTCGTCGACTCGCTCGGTTTGCAACACTTCACGATCGGCGGTACGTCGCTTGGTGGCACGGTCGCCATGCATTACGCCGCCGCCCACCCGGAGCGCATCGACCACCTGATTTTGCTGAGCCCTGGTGCGCTCGAAGGACGCGCCATGCAACGCGCCGGCAGGGGCGAGATCCCCCGGATTGCCAATATCCTGGATTACATCACGCCGCGGTTCCTGGCGAGTTACATGTTGAAAAGCCGGTTTGGCGATCCATCCAAAGTCACCGACCAACTGATCGACCAGTGGTACGACATGTGGTTGCGCGAAGGCCAGCGGCCGGCCATGCTGGCCCGCCTGCGCAGCTACTCCAGCGCGAATCTGGAGCAGGTGACTGCCGCAATTCGCACTCCCACGCTGATTCTCTGGGGCGAAAAAAACCCGCAGGCACCGGTCGAGCAGGCTGAAGCACTACGCCGCTTGCTGATCCATGCGCCTGCGGTGAAAGTCATCACCTATCCAGGTGTCGGTCACATGGCTGCCGATGAAGCCGGCCCGATGATCGTCAGGGATGTCAGCGCCTGGCTGGATAACGGCAACTGATCGGCCATGTTCGGAAATCCGGAATCACGACTGGCTCGAATCGCCCTCACCACATTGTTGATTACCAGTGCGGTTGCCTCTGCCCAGACGGCGAGCGAGACCACCACCCGGGCACCCCCACCCGCCTTGTCCAAGCCGGCTTCGGCTGATCCGTCGACCAATCCCTGGAACACGGGCACCCGCCTGCGGAAGCCACCGGCAGAAAGCACCACGCCTGCCGACAGCACCCTGAACCTGACGGTGTATCCGCGGCTGCACGACGATGCAGGGCCCCCAGGTCACCGACCAGGCTACCGGCCTGGTTCCGGCCACCGCACACCGGCATATGCCACGGACGTGACCGCCATCGTCACGCACTGCGCCGACGGGCGCCGGGTCATCACCGCCCTGGTGATCGGTGGTCAATCAACCCCACTCGACAATCGTTGTGACCAGACGATCAGGAATCCTGGCCCATCCCGAACGACGTGCGACGCGAATACCTGGAACTGTCGCTGAGCATGCGCCCGGGATGGCCCGGGCGCATGCTTTGTTATGCTTGACGCCTTCCAACCGGTCCCGTTTCTTTCGATGAACCCTGGAGATTTCACGATGCGTCGATTTGCCCTGCCCCTGATGGCTGCCTGCTTTTTCACCTGGCTGCCGACCATAGCCACTGCAGCCACGACCCCGGCCGATGCCATCAAGTACCGGAAAGCCACGATGGAAGCCATGGCCGCCCACATGAATGCCTTTCTGCTGATCAACACCGGCAAGGTCGACCATCCGGATCATCTGAAGACCCACGTGGATGCATTGGCCGCGTTGGGCGCAGAGGCCAAGACCGTGTTTCCCGCCGGCACCGACCAGGGCGACACCAAGGCACTGCCCCTGATCTGGCAGGAGAAAACCCGTTTCGACGAGTCCATGGACAAGCTCGCCAAATCGACCGCACAGATGCGGGATGCCGTCGCCGCCAACGACAAGGCAGCCGCCATGACCGCCTTCAAGGCAGCTGGTGAATCCTGCAAGGGCTGCCACGACCGCTACCGCAAATCCGACCGTTGATACAGCCCGTGCTGGCAAGGGCTTCCGCCCGATGGCGAACCAGGGCAGCCCGTCTTGCGGGCTGCCTGGTCGTCGGGCTGTGGGCGGTGAGCGTGCAGATGGCGCTGGCCGATGATGCCTCGCTCGTCGAACGCGGCCGGTATCTGATTCATGCCGGGGGCTGCATTACCTGTCATACGGCTGACGAAGCGGATGCGATTCCCCTGGCGGGCGGGCGGGCACTCGAAACACCCTTCGGCACCTTTTATGCACCCAATCTGACGCCCGACCCGCAGACCGGTCTTGCCGGCTGGACCGATGCGGACTTTGCGCGTGCCTTGCGTGAAGGTCGCGCGCCGGATGGAAGCCTGTACTACCCGGTGTTTCCGTACACGTCGTACGCCGGCCTCCCCGACG
>CAYLKO010000069.1:2800-11079 GCA_964384525.1 uncultured Chromatiaceae bacterium | reverse complement strand
TAAGCAGCACGGCGATCGTTGATCAGCACGCGGAGCTTGCGCTGCGCGTCCCTGTTTTCCTCGGCTTCGATGCTGTACTTCTCTCGGGTATTCTCCCAGAGGGGCCGCTCACCCCGCACGACGGGCAGCAGGGCTTCGAGCTGGGCGTCGTAACGGACCTTGCCACTCTTCCTGTCGGCCGTGCGGGCGCGGTCGTAGGCCTGGGCATCGTCCAGGAGCTGGTCGAGCTGTTTCACGAGGTCGTCGGTCTGCTTCCGGCTCTCGGCGGGCGTTTTGGCCGGGCCGAGGAAGATCTGGTATTGCGGCGGCGGTGGCAGGGGCCAGCGCAGCGCGAGTGAATCGCGGCGCACGGCGGTCATCTCTTCCCAGGTCCAGCCGTCGGTGCGCAGGAAAGTCGTGGTGCCGCTCACCAGCCCGCCGGCCGGCACGACCAGCGCATGACTGATGCCACCGGAGCGGGCAACGGGGAAGTGCGTGCTGGCGGCGTTGACGGCCACGGCGGTGTCGGCATCGGCGTTGATGTCGCCGGTTTCGGTGTCGTCCACGGTGCCGGCGACGCTGTCGATTTCGTGGATGCCGAGCACGGTGTTCAGGTGGATCAGGCTGGGCCAGAGGTGCTTGCCGCTGGCGTCGATGCGCTCGGCACCGGCCGGCACCAAGGTGTCGCTGCCACCGACTGCCGTGATGCGGCCATTGGCGAACACCACCACGCCGTTCCCGATGACCGGGCCCTCGAGGGTGTGCACCGTGGCGCCGACGATCGCGACCGGCGTTGCGGAGAGGCCCTTGGCCCACTGGTACCCGACCTTCGGCGCGGGCGGATTGATGCCGGGCTCTTCGGCCGGTGGTGCCGTCACCTTGGTGCCGGCGCCTCGCAGCTCGCCCGCCAGCGCCGCCCGCGCCGCGGCCACCTCGGCCCGATGTGCGAGGTCTAGCTGGCGGGCGAAGCGCAGCTTGCCATCCACGAAGGTGAGATCGGCACGCGTGTAGATGCTGAGCGGATCACCGCTCCACACCGCGACATCGGCGTCCTTGCCCACGACGAGCGAACCCACACGCTGGTCGATGCCGAGCTGGCGCGCCGGATTGATGGTGACCATGGCGAAGGCCCGCTCGGGAGCCAGCCCGCCGTAGTGGAGCATCTTGGCGGCTTCGAGGTTGAGGCGTCGCGCCAGATTGCTGCTGTCCGAGTTGAGACTGACCAGCACGCCGCGCTCGTCCATGATGGATGCGTTCCACGGGATGGCCTCGAAAGCCTCCATCTTGAAGCTCCACCAGTCGGAGAAGGTGGAGGCGCCCGCGCCGTGGGCGGCCATCTCGTCGGCCACGCGATAGCCTTCGAGCACGTGATGGAAGGCGCCGATCTTGAAGCCCTGCTCATCAGCGAGCCGCGTCAGCATCAGGATCTCGTCGGCACGGTAGCTGTGCGAATGCACGGCGCGCTCGCCGTTCAGGATCTCGACCAGCGGTTCGAGCCTGAGGTCGCGACGCGGCGGCGGTGTGCGGGCCTGCTCGCGCTTCGAGAGCGCGTTGTAGCGCTTCCAGTCCTGCTCATACTGGCGGGCCAGCTCGAAGTTGGCGCGGACGAAGGCCGAGACCCCCATGCGCGTCGCCGGATAGCGCATGTCACCGCCGGGCATGCCGCCACGAAACGCGGCATGCGTCGGGTTCTCGCCAAGCGCGAACTTGATCGTGGGTGGCGCACCCTCGAACACCAGTTCATCCGGCGTCTTCACGCCCCAGCGGTACTTGACCAGCGCACTCTGCCCGCCGATCGCGTTGCCGGAACCGTGCAGCACGTGGGCAACCGTCACGCCACCGGCCAGCTGCTGATAGATCTGCTGGGCACGGGGATCGAGCACATCACCCACCCGCACCTCGGCACTGATGCTGTTCACACCCTCGTTCAAGTCGAGCTGCTCGGTGGCGCTGTGGCTGTGTGCGTCGATGATGCCGGGCGTGACGGCCCGACCGGTCGCGTCGATCACGAGCGCGTTGGCGGGAGCGCGCAGGTTCTTGCCGATCGCTGCTACCTTGCCGTTCTCGAGCAGCACATCGGTGCCTTCGAGGATGCCGTCGCCGGACATGGTCCAGACCGTGCCATTGCGGATCAGCACCTGCGCCGGCGTTGCCGGTGGCGCGGGATAGGTGTCCGTGGCGAGCGCGGCATCCAGCGTCATCTCCGCGCGCACGACGGTGGTGGCGCACGCAAGGCCAAGCGCCAGGCACGCCGCGAAGGCAGCCTGCCAGGGTCCATCGTTGCGGGTGGCCATCAGCAGACCGCTCATCATTGTTTCCCTTCCGGCGGTGAGGTACGGCGCCCGTTGAACTTCATGCTCACCGAGCCGCGCTCGGAGCTCATCGTGGCTTCACCGGTGAAGGTGTCACCCGTGACCACGACCGGAATCTTCATTTCGCCACCCTGACCTGAACTCACCACGGTCAGCGCATTGCCCGTGACCTCGACACTGGTGAAGGTGCTCTTGCCGCGCGCACTCTCGCTCGTGCCGGCATAGCTGCCCTGCCCGTCCGGACCCTTGGTGCCCGTGATCGTCCAGGTCGATTCCGACGTGCGCCCCATCACCTCGCTCGTCACCGACCAGGTGCCGCGGGGATCGATGACCGCGTTCGGATCGCCGACCTGCTTCTCCGCCTCGATCTCCTCGTGATAGCCGTTCACGAAAAGGTGGCGCAGCTTCGGCTTCTCGACGAAGAGATCACCAGCCACGATCAGCAGGTTCGCCTGCTTGCCAGCTTCCAGGGTCCCCGTGCTGCGCGTAATGCCGAGGAGCGTCGCTGGTGTGGTGGTTACGGCGGCCAGCGCCTTGTCTGCCGGATAGCCGGCCTTCACGATCGTGGCAAGGCTGTCCTGAAAGCTCCGCGGATTCTTCATGCCGAGCGTGACAAACGCCACCTTCACACCCGCCGCATCGAGCGCGGCCGGCAGGCGCGGTGCCAGCAGGCGCTCCTGCATCTTCCCCATGCTGGTCTCGACGAGATCGTCGTCGGTGGCGAGATCAGGCTTCTCCGGCATGTCGAGCGGCAGCAGCACCGGCATGCCTGCAGCAACGAGATCATCGACGCGATCGCCAAGGTTCCGCGCCACCACGACCGCATCAGCAAGCTTGAACTCGGCCGCCAGGTTGTGGAACCGGCCAGGATCCAGCCCGTTGATGGTGACGAACATCGCCGGGCGTTCGCCGTGCAACATGGCGAGCAGCGGTGCATCCGAGGAACGGTAAGCCGGCGCCGGCATGCCGGTTGGATCAGCGGCATAACGCGCACGCCAGACATCCTGGCGCTGTGCATCCATGAACACCTGGCGCACCGTCGCCACCGCGCCGAAGGTCGAAGACGGGTATTGCCCCGCCATGAAGCTCGCCGACTCGAGCGCGATCACCCCGGCCGTGCGCGCCTCTGCAACCAGCTCCGGTGCCGGCGCCTTGCGCAACGTGATGAGCGCCGACTCGCCGCGGAACACACCCTTGTCCGGCAACACCTGCGCCAGCGCAAAGCCCATCTCGCGATGACGCGCGACGCTGGAATGGCCGGGATCCAGCCGATCGACCACGCGATCCTGCGGATGCACCGCCTTCAGCTCGTGCCGTGCGCCGAGTACTTTCGGCGGCGGTCCACCACGCCCACCACCCGGTGCCGCAGCCGCCTCCGCGTCCAGCCCCACCGACGACGCCGCATCGATGAAGGCCGGGTACACCGTCCAGCCCGGCTCGGCCACGATCACCTCGGCATCCGCCGGCGCACTCACATTGGCGCCCACCGCCTCGATCAGGCCATCGCGCAACACGATCGTGCCGTTCTCGATCACCTTGCCCGGCGCCGTCACGATCCGCGCACCCGTGATCGCGTGAATGCGTGGTGCTTCCGCCTGCGCCGCCATCACCGTCAGGAGGGCAACACCGAATACCAGCCCACGCAGCTTCCGCCGGGGCTCAAGAGCATTTTTTGACATTGCCGCACTCTAGCCAATTATCGAATGGATGCAACATGACCGTGCTCAACCATCGAGTGGCCAGGCAAGCGGCTTGAACTGGCGGCAACATTCCTTCTGAAGCACGCTGCCCTGGCACCGGCAACGCCGGCTCGAAAGGAACGGGACCAGTGGACAAGCCCACGATCGTCATCGTCAATGGCACGGCCGGCGAGGGCTACTGGGCGGCCCATCATCTGCTCCATTCCGGCCGGTTTCAGGTGCGGGTAACGGTCCGAAGCCTGGCAAGCCCCATGGTTCGGCGTCTGCAGGAACTGGTTGCCAATGGTTCCCGCTGTGAAGTCGTGCAGGCCGCCAACCATGATGAGGCAGCGCTCAGCCGTGCCTTCGCGGGCGCTCACGGCATCTATGGAACCAGCATCTACAATGTCCATGCCAGACATTACCGCCCGGCCAATCCCGAAGAGAGAGCCCAGTGCCATGCGGTGATTGGCGCCGCCAGGGCCTGCGCCACGCTCAAGCACTTCATCTGGCAGACCATGGCCAGGTTCGAACTGCCGCCCGGGGATCTCGGACTCGAGGCCCCCATTCACTTCCGCACCAAGTGGCAGTTCGAAGAGATCATCAAGGATGCGGGTCTGCCCTGGACCTTTCTTTGCCAGCCCGCATACATGCGCCAACTGAAGTTCGGCATGAAGTTCAGGAATCGGCTGGTTTACCCCTATCCACCGGATACCCGGCTGGCTTTTGTCGCGGAGCAGGATCTCGGCAAGCTGGTAGCCGCCATCTTCAGTGATCCGGCCAGTCATCTGTTGCAGGCGGTGACCGCCGTATCCGAGGTCGTGACGCCGGTGGAAATAGCGGAACGCCTGCATGCGCTGACTCCGGCATTCAGCCCGCAGTATCGCCAGGCCTCATGGCTCGAAATCGCCTTCTTCAACCAGGTGATCGTGCGCCTCCGTCCCGCCTACCGTTACGCCTCACAGATCAATGCCAACCTAATCGCCGGCAATCACTGGGCCATGACGCTCCGTGACAAATCCCGATGCCAGCAGCTCATTGCACCACTCGAGCTCGTGACACTGGAGGAGTGGATGAGGAGTCAATTCAACCTGCCGTCAGCCACGGAAGGTCGTGCGATCGCTTAGCAGCGCCCACACGGCATCATCCCGCTGAAGCCGGGCCAATGGCCGATGCTGTTCGACTCCTCGTCGCAGGAGTTTGAGCCGGGTTTGTGGATCCGGTTGACGCTGCACCTCCGGCAAAGCGGCCCGTGGCAGAGACAGCGGACGGTAATCTTCTGGTCGGGATCCACCGTGGCCACGATCGTGCGCCTCATCTCCTTCAGCGCGACCTTTTGCTCCGCCGTAAATTCCACGTCGCCGTAGCTGTCGGCCGGCTCTGTCCACCAGTGGAGGTTCCGGGCCTTGGTGGTGCCGTTGAACTCCCCGCAGTCGCCGCAGCGGCTGAACGAAGCCTGCTACCAGTAATACACGTGAGGCTTGTGATTCCCAAGCGGCGGCGTGATGCCATCTGGATCGGCACCGCGCAGGATCAGACGGCAGATCCGCGTATTCTCGCGCCGCCGTGGGCGGGTCATGTGCAGCTTGCGCCACCACCGGGGTGTACCGCACGGAAACGAAATACCGTAGGCACGGCGATACTTACGATCGAGCTTCCCATCCGGGTCGCGATCGCGGGCCTTGTTGGTGTTGGACATCGTCTTCTCTCCAGTGCGAGTGACACTGGAAGATGTCCAGACAGAAATAATGTTCGACGGGCTTGATCATTTGATAGTTCGTTCCGACTCAGGCTGTCTCGTTCGCGACGTTGGCGCTTGTGAGGGGATCATACAGCGGTGGAACGAAGTACTGACCGATACGGGCTTTGGCGCGACTTCCCTGATGTGCAGGGAAATTGCAGGGAATTCCCCACGAAGTTGATGCCAATTCACCCGCCCTCCTTCATCGCCACGGCCCTCCTGGAACCCACGTCCCTGGCGACCTTTCACCATCGCGTAGCGCAGCGAGGACGGGGAGCAGGAACGCCTGGATCAATCCGCCGAACTCGGCACCCGGATCGTCGGACAGTGCCAGACCCGCTCGACGTGCAAAAGCCTGCACCTGGGCAGGGCGTGTCGGATTTTCCCAGTAGGCGGATGTGAGTCCGATCGGTGCCGCCGCCGGTATGGGTGTCCCACGCCGGGCAAAGGTCCTGCCGACTGCCTCGGTCAGGGTTGCGCCGTCGAACTCGAGGTGAGCTGCCAGGTAGTGGAGATCGAAGAAGTCCTTGATGCGGCTATTGCGTTCGCCGAGAGCCACCAGGGCCTCGAGCTTCTCGGCCACCACGGCCTCGCGCGGATACACCAGTACCGTGGGTGCCGGGAAATCGAGCAAGACCGGGTAAGCAGACGATCGTACAGACGGCCACACCGCATCACCGATCCCTAGGTCGATCTGCAGGTTCAGGCGTGCAGTGCCGCACCGCGCAGGAAGCGTAACCCGGGTGCCGGCGTACTCATCCGCAGCACGGATCGCCTCGAATGCGATCCCGTCGGCATCGAACACCACCGCATCCGGTTCCACCGGCACCGCGCAGATGGACCGGAGATCAGCGCGAATGGCCTCGGCCGCGCCGTCGCCCCGGCGCAGGAAGTCCAGATCCCGCGTGGCGCGGTACGGTTGATCGGCCCAGAGCCGCAGGAGCATCGCCCCCTTGAGGACGAACCGCTCGCGGACCTCGGACTTCCCGAGGCGGTACAGGAAGCGCTCGAAGCAAAAACGGGTGAGCACGATCTGGTAGTCGTCGCCGGTCTGCTTGGCTTGATTGAGCAAGCGCGCCGCGACCGACGCGGGAAGGTCGCTCTTGCCACCCGTCATGCGAGCGCGTCGAGATACGGCTGCATCACGCGCGAGACCCGGCAGATGCGAGCGTACCGGGCCAGGTCCGTGGCCCCGCCACGATGCCGGCGGCTGAAATCGCGCAGGGCCTCGACCGCGACATCCACGCCGACCTTGTTGCGGTACTTGAAGCAATCGGCGACCGTCTTGGCCGCCGAATAGACGCGCACCTCGACGCCTTCCAGCCGATGGGTCTCGATGCCCTCCGTGAGCGCAGGGCCCGAGAAGCGCGCGACCCGCAGTCGGGGATAGTCGAGCCGGGGCTTGCGGGCCTTTTCCGGTAGAGCGATCCACACCTCCGACGGTGCCTGCGTCGTCAGCTCGTGAAAGCGCAGCGCCGTCAGCAGGCAGAAGACACCGCCCGGGACCCGCTTGGCGACCTGGACCAGCGTGTGCTCAGCGGTGACGCGGTGCTTGCTGGCGACATAGAGCCCCCGAGCTTGCCGCTGGACCAGGCCCTGGCGCAGGAGCCGGTAGAGCTGGCCACGGGCGATTCCACGCGCCTCCAGCTCAGCGGCGCGGACGATGCCGAGCTGCCGAACGACATTGAGGATCTCGCTTTCGCGGGGGGTAGCCATGGTGGAGCGGATGATACAAAACGTCGGGTGTTATATACAAGTCCCGACGTTTTGAATGGCCGGCCCGTTGATCCTGGAGCGGGGCAATCGGCACTTAACAGTCGTATGTGTATAGAAAATACCGGATTTCTATACATGTCGCCTGGACCTGTATAGCAAACACCACCGCCCTGAAGGAGTCTCCCCGACCTTGGCCTGGCCGCCTCCCAATCCCGCCACGATGGAGTTCCCAATTGCATTGCCAAATGCATCTGCCACCACTTGCTGCACATCAAACTTTCCGCCGAGGGCAGAGCGAACTCCTGACGTAGTCAAATTGGACGAAATATCGCGCCCGAACTTGGCCCAACTTGGTCCGGATGCCTTTGCCCAGTTGGAGTTGGCTGCCCCAGCAATCTTGCCGCCGACCGCATTGCCGACCGCCCACGCGATGGGGGCTGCAATAGCTGTCTGTGCCACGGCCTTCCAGTCGAACTTGGGCTGCAAGCCCAGCACGACACCGGCACCTTGGGTAATGACGTTGGCGGCCACAGCATTTCCGGCGACCTGAACAAGAGGAGCAGAGTTGGCAAAAAGCTTCGCTGTGCTCAGCCGGGCGAGACTCGCCGGGCTCCGACCGGAGCACCGGCAAACCCCGACATGTGCCAGGGGAGAGGGAGGGATTCACTCGCCGCCCGTACGGCGGCTCACCCCTGCGGGGTAGCGCTACGCGCTGTCCAAAACTGCCCTGCAGTTTTGTCGAACGAAGGGCTCTCATCGGCCATCCCCCGTCCCCAGACGCCGAAAAGGGGGGGAAAAAAGAAGCATTTGACACAAATATTGGAAGAGAGGGGGAGGAGGGGATTGAACGCC
>CAYLKO010000069.1:0-2790 GCA_964384525.1 uncultured Chromatiaceae bacterium | reverse complement strand
CCCGCCCCCAGACCCTTAAACGGGGCCATAGCCGGCGGCTTTCCCCCCTTTTCTGCGTCTGGCGGAGAGGGAGGGATTCGAACCCTCGATACAGCTTTAGACTGTATAACGGTTTAGCAAACCGCCGCCTTCAGCCTCTCGGCCACCTCTCCGGTTCGGGCGCGCAGGATACCAGATCGGGGATGGCAGATCAGCGCAACTGGCCCGGAACTACTTGCCGGCGGCGTGGTAGGTGATGCCGTTGCCGTGGCTGCTGCCATTGCCGTGGCTGTGACCGTTGCCATTGCTGCCGTGATCGTCGGGGTGGCGCGGGTCGTGCCCCTGCTCATCGCAGAGCTTCTGGTAGATCTCTTCGCGGTGGACGGTGACGTCCTTCGGGGCCTTGACCCCGATGCGAACCTGGTTGCCTTTGACGCCGAGCACGGTGACATCAACATTGTCGCCGATGATGACGCTCTCACCGACGCGACGCGTGAGAATCAACATGGTTAACTCCTGACCCCTCCGGCATGTTTTTTGTTCTGTCCGTTCGGGTTCTTCCCTGGGGGCCACACTGCGCTCCTGCGACGTGGCCCGGCGGGTCATCGGCTGCGGAATCTTGTGTTACGACCGAAACGCTTCCTGCTTTTCCCGGCGCCGGTTGCCGGGGATGAACGGATCATAAACGCGAGTTGCGGCCGCTGAACAGGGGAAAGGAAGATTTTCCGGCTAAATCAGGTGCCGGAAAATCTTCCAGTTTCAGGAACTTGGCTCATGCGTTTCAGGCGATGCCTCGCCTGAATGCCACGCAGGCCAAGGAATTCAGGCGGAAACGAGCTTCGCGCGCAGCCACTCGGGGACGCCTTCCAGGGCGCTGTCGAGAGCGGCAATGTTGGTGCCACCGGCCTGGGCAAAGTCGGGCCGGCCGCCGCCCTTGCCGCCAATCTGCGCAGCAACGGCATTGACGAGCTCGCCGGCCTTGAGGCGGCCGGTGAGATCCTTGGTGACACCAACAGCGACGCTGACCTTGCCGCTGTCGGGATCGGCAGCGGCCAGCACGACCACACCGCTGACGAGCTTGTCTTTCATGCGGTCGACGGTGTCGCGCAGGGTCTGGGCGTCGTTGCCGTCGTCGAGACGGGCAACGAGAAGCTTCAGGCCGGCGACCTCGCGGGCCTCGGCGGCAAGGTCGCGACCGCCCGCGCCGGCGGCGAGCCTGGCCTTGAGCTGCTGGGTCTCGCGCTCCAGGGTCTTGCTGCGTTCCAGGGTCTGGCGGACCTTGGCCTCCACATCGGCGTGGCCGGTGCGGAACAGTGCGGCGAGCCGGGCAAGCGCATGCTCCGTTTCTTCGACCCGGGCGAGCGCACCGCTGCCGGTAACGGCCTCGATGCGCCGGATGCCGGCGGCAATGCCGGACTCGGCGGTGATCTTGAACAGGCCGATGTCACCGGCGCGGTGCACGTGCGTGCCGCCACAGAGTTCGGTGGAGAAATCACCGATCGACAGCACGCGGACTTCGTCGCTGTACTTCTCGCCGAAGAGCGCCATGGCGCCGGCGGCGACGGCGGCGTCGTAGTTCATCACCCTGGTTTCCGCAGCGGCATTGCCGCGAATCTGCGCGTTCACCAGTTGCTCGATGGTCGCAAGCTGGCCCGGGGTGACGGCTTCGTAGTGCGAGAAGTCGAAGCGCAGTTTGTCGGGCGCCACCAGCGAGCCCTTCTGCGTGACATGGCTGCCGAGCACCTGGCGGAGCGCGGCATGCAGCAGGTGCGTGGCGGAATGGTTGAGGACCGTGGCGTTGCGGGTGGTGGCATCCACCTCGGCGCGCAGCGTGTCGCCGATCTTCACCGCGCCGGAGTCGAGCGTGCCGATGTGCACGTGGGCGTCGCCGGATTTCCGGGTATCGGTGACCGTGAAATGCACACCGTTGCCGCTGAGTTTGCCCTGGTCCCCCACCTGGCCACCGCTCTCCGCATAGAACGGGGTCTGATCGAGGACCACGGCGCCCGCATTGCCGGCTTGCAAGGACTGCACCGGCTGGCCATCGCGCAACAGCGCAACGACCGTACCGGAGCCATCCAGCTGCTCGTAGCCGAGAAAGCGGCTTCTGGCATCGAGTTGCGTGTCTGCGCCATAAGCCACGTTGAACTTCTGTGCAGCGCGGGCGCGCTCGCGCTGGGCCTCCATCGCGCTCTCGAAACCGTCGCGGTCGATCGTCAGGCCGGCGGCGCGGGCCACATCGGCGGTGAGGTCCACCGGGAAGCCGTAGGTGTCGTAGAGCTTGAAGACCAGCTCGCCGGGGAGCTGCTTCGAGCCGCCCGCCGCCATCGCCGCCTTGAGAATGCCCATGCCCTGCGACAGGGTCTCGGCAAAGCGTTCCTCTTCGGTAAGCAGCACCTTTTCCACATGCGCCTGGCCGGCGGTGAGCTCCGGATAGGCGGCACCCATTTCGGCAACGAGTGTGGCCACGAGCTTGTGAAAGAACGGCCGATCCTGACCGAGTTCATGACCATGGCGCAGGGCGCGACGGATGATCCGGCGCAACACATAGCCGCGGCCCTCATTGCCCGGCAGCACACCATCGACGATCAGGAAGGCCGAAGCCCGGATGTGATCGGCGATGACCTTGAGCGAGTTCGATTGCAGGTCTTTGGTGCCGGTGGCTTTCGCCGCTGCCGCGATCAGCTTCCTGAACAGGTCGATGTCGTAATTGCTGTGCACGCCCTGCATCACGGCGGCGACGCGCTCGAGGCCCATGCCGGTGTCGACCGAGGGCTTGGGCAGCGGGGTCAGCGTGCCGTCGGCGGCGCG
>CAYLKO010000068.1:0-11684 GCA_964384525.1 uncultured Chromatiaceae bacterium | reverse complement strand
TGGCGAGGCGGGCGACGCTCGTGCTCGACGAAGCCGACGAGATGCTGCGCATGGGCTTCATCGACGACGTCGAGCTCGTGCTGGAGAAAGCCCCGGCCGGGCGTCAGGTCGTGCTCTTTTCCGCGACCATGCCACCCGAGATCCGGCGGATCGCCAGAAAGCACCTGCAGGATCCTGCCGAGATCACCATCAAGAACAAGACCACCACCGCCGCCAACACCCGGCAGCGCTACTGGATGGTCACCGGCCTGCAGAAACTCGACGCGCTCACCCGCATTCTCGAAGTCGAACCCTTCGACGGCATGATCGTGTTTGCCCGCACGAAAGTGGCCACCGAGGAAATCGCCGAACGGCTGGAAGCCCGCGGCTTTGCGGCCGCCGCCCTGAACGGCGACATGGTGCAGGCCCAGCGCGAACGCACCATCGGCCGGCTGAAGAGCGGCGATCTGGACATCCTGGTGGCCACCGACGTCGCCGCCCGGGGTCTCGACGTGGACCGGATCAGCCATGTCGTGAATTACGACATCCCCCACGACACCGAGGCCTATATCCACCGGATCGGCCGCACCGGCCGGGCCGGTCGCAAGGGTGAGGCCATCCTGTTCGTGGTCCATCGCGAACAGGGCATGTTGAAGGCGATCGAGCGCGCCACCCGGCAACCCATCGAGCCGATGAAGCTGCCGACGGTTGCCGCCGTGAACGACAAGCGCGTGGCGAAGTTCAAGGAGAAAATCACGGCCGTGCTGGAAAAGACCGATCTGGCGATGTTCCGCACCGTGATCGAGCAATACGAGCAGGAAAACGGCGTGCCCGTGGTGGATATTGCAGCCGCCCTGGCCCGCCTTGCCCAGGGCGCCACCCCGCTGCTGGTGCCGGATGCCCCGCCTCCACCCCCCCGTCCGGCAAAATCCGCGGGCCGGGAGCGGCCGTATCCGACGCGTCGCGACGGCCCGCCGGTCCGGCCGCATCAGGATGGACCGCCGCCCCGGCATCACCAGGCAGGCCCACCACCTGAGGGCGTGGTCCGCTATCGGCTGGCCGTGGGCCACACCCATGGCGTGAAGCCCGGCAACATCGTCGGCGCCATCGCCAATGAAGCCGGGGTGGACAGCCGGCAGATCGGCCGGGTGGATATTCGTGACGACTACAGCCTGGTGGACCTGCCGGCCGGCATGCCCGATGACATCCTGGCGCACCTGAAGAAGGTCTGGGTGGTGGGTCAACAGCTGCGCATCGCACCCGAGGGTGCGGGCATGCACGGCACCCACGAGGTGAGGGGCGCACCGCGAAAACCCGGTAAACTGCACACCGTCGGGCACAAGCCCCCCCGCAAAGACAAGGGCAAGGGCAAACCGAATTCACCCAAAGCCCAGCACAAGAAGCCGCGCAAGGGCTGAGCCTTTCACCCCCATTCAAGAGGATTCCCATGAACTCACGTCTTACCGTTCCGGCCGGCGCCGCGTTGTTCTGCATGGCAGCCGTCATGCTCGCGGGATGCAGCAAGACAGATCCGGCCGCGCAGAACACGACTGATACCGTCGCGTTCGAGGCATTCGTGGAGGCGGCAGCCCACAAGAAGGCAGCCGCCCTGACACCCGAGGAACTCACCGAGGCGGTGGACCAGTATCTGGGTCTGCAGGTGGCCGCGGAATCGGCAACCAAGGCGGGCCTCGACAAGGATCCGGAAGTCCAGGCCCAGATCGGCCTGAATCGCAGCAACATCCTCACCGAGGCCCTGCTGAAGCGCTATCTGGATGCCAACCCGATCACCGATACGGAAATCGAAGCTGAATACAAGGAGCAGGTGGCCAACATTCCGAAGGAATACAAGGCCCGGCATATCCTGGTGGATGACAAGGCCCTGGCCGAGGCCATCATCAAGAAACTGCAGGCCAGCAAAAATGTGGGCGTGGACTTTGCCGCCCAGGCCAAGCAGTTTTCCAAGGATGGGTCTGCAGCCCAGGGCGGCGATCTCGGCTGGTTCAACCCGCAAACCATGGTCAAGCCCTTTGCCGATGCCGTGGTCGCCATGGACAAGGGCCAGTTCTCCGCCGTGCCGGTGGAAACCCAGTTCGGCTACCACGTGATCCTGCTGGAAGACATCCGCTCACCGGAGCTGCCGCAACTCGAACAGGTGAAGGACCAGGTCAAGCAGCTCGTGCAGCGCAAGCGCGTGCGCGAGCATCTGGCCGAACTCCGCAAGGCCTCCACGCTCGACCTGCAGAAAGCGGCAGCCCTGCTGACGGGCTATGCCCGCGGCGCCGGCAGCGAGAAGCCGGCGGCAAAGGCGGACGAGGCGACTGCCTCTGGCTCACCGGCAGACAAGCCGGCAGACAAACCGGCAAGTCCGGCGCCAGCAAAACCCTGAGGGCCCGGCAACAGGGGTGATTCCCGCCCCCCGGCTCCGCTGGTCTTTCGACCAGGGATCCAACAAAAAAGCCCCGCCAGAGATGGCGGGGCTTTTTCTTGAGAGCCGTCAGAAGCGGTAGCTGGCCCGGACGCCGAACTGACGCGGGTCCGGCAGCCCAACCACGTATTGCGGCACGCCCAGTCCGGCCGTGAAGCCGAGCTCCACCACCTGGGCGCCAAAGTCCGGACCGCCGCCGCCGCCACCGGTCTTGATGGTGTCATCGTCGAACAGATTGTTGACGTAGAAGAGAAAGTCCACCTTGTCGCCGATAAGGCCGAGGCTGGTGTCGGCCATCCAGTAGCTGTCGTAGTACACCGAATTGTCCGCCTCGGTGTAGCGCTTGTCCTGCCACTGGGCATTGAAATCCCAGCTCCACTGGAAGGCCGTATCCAGGAACGGCCGGATCAGGTTGAAGCCGGTGATCAGCGCATGCTTTGGGGTCCGCTCCAGCTGATTGCCGGACATGTTCATGCGGCAGTAGGGTCCGCCGTTGGTCGGATCGTAGATGTCATCCGGATTGCTGCCGCGACCGCCCTTGTAAACCATGGTGCAGGCATGGCTGTTGTAGGCCGCTCGCTGCACGCTGCTGATGTCGTCGTTGAAATTTGCATAGGTCGCATCCAGGTAGGTGTAGGCCAGCCGAAGCGTCAGCCCCTCCACCCGATCCGGTGCCCACGAGACGTCCAGCTCGGTGCCCCAGACTTCAGCGGAAGCCGCGTTGACGACCCGGGCTGCCAGGATGCCGTCGTTCAGCACCTGCGTGCCCACCTGTTTGTCCGCGTAATCCTGGAAGAAGCCGGCAAGGTTCAGACGCAGCTTGCCTGCCACGTCCCAGTCGGTCTTCGCCCCGAGCTCCCAGGCCGTCATTTTTTCCGGTTCGAAGCGATCATCATCCATGCTGATGGGTGCGCCGCTGCCGGGTGTGGCGGCGATGCCGCCCGGCTTCTGGGCCCTGGCCCAGCTGAAGTAATACTGCGCCTGGTCCGGGGGCCGCCATTGGAGCGTGAGCTTGGGCGTGGCGAAGTGGGATACCGTACTGCCGCGATTGATGCGATAGCCGGCCGTGCCCTGCAGTGAGGGTGGCTGTGCCGGAAAATTGTACCTGGGGTCGAGCAGGAACTCGGCCGAACAGATCTGATTGTTGATGATGTTGCCACCCGGACCCGTGATTTCTTCAACCATCTTGAGGCCGCCGGGATTCGGGCCGAAGAACTGGGTGCAGGACGCCTGGTTGGGTTTGGAGAAATCGAAGGACTCGGATACGAAGCGGTCTTCGAAGGTCAGCGTCCAGTCTTCCGCCATCTGCCATTCCAGCACGCCATAGAACGACCAGCTGTCGGTATCGGCCCGCCACGGACCACCCACCTGCGGTTGCAGCTGCAGGTAGTAGTCCTGCCAGTTGTCGAGCGTTCCAGCCTGGCCATCGCAGAACGAACCTGAGTCGACCACGATATTCGTCTGGTTCTCCCCGCTGCCGGCCCGACGCGTGAGTGTGCAGAAGATGATCACGGACTTGTCGTCGAACTTTCTGGTTTCGGTCCAGTACAGGGCGCCCAGGGTGAACTGCAGCGGGCCGTCGAGCTGGCTGGCAAAGCGGAACTCGTTGCTGAACTGCCGGGTGTTCATGGTGGACTGGGAGATCTGTTCCCCGAGCAGGGTGTCGGGACGCCCCACTGCCTGCCAGTCCTGGTCGTAGTAGTCCGAACCGTCGAAGTCGGTATAGCCGGTGTACGCCGAAAATTTGCCGATGCCGAGATCCAGGGAGGTTTCCAGCGCAAGACGCCGGGTTTCCGTCGAGGTGCCGGGAAAGTCGCGACCGGTCAGGGGGTTTTCGCTCTGGGCCACGACTTTGCCCCGGCCACTGCCATAGTGCGTGGGCAGACAAAAACCCGGGCCCTTTGACGGATCCTGCAGCTCTGGTGGGCAGAACTGCCCGAAATTGATCAGTGCCGTGGACGTGGAACCTGAAGTGGTATCCCAGCCGGGCAGGCCCGTGCCGCTGAGCGCCGCCGGAATGTATTGGGTGTTCTGGCCCATGCCGGCATCCAGCGCCACCTGCGGATATTCGTTGAGCTTCAGGTTGTAGCCGGTGCGCCCGCCACCGACGCGGATATTGGCCAGTGGCCCGACGTCGTCCTTGCTGTATTCGCCGCGCAGCTTGAAACGCAGCATGTCGGTTGGCGTGTAGACCGTGGTCAGGGCAAAACCCCGGCCATCGCTGTCGGCCAGGTCCTCACCCGACAGGGAGTTCTGATAAAAACCGCCGGCCGAATGGAAGATGGACGAGAACCGCATGCCGAGCACGCCATCGATCAGGGGACCGGACAGTGCCAGGCCCACCTCCCGCTTGCCGTAGTCGCCGAAATCCAGGGTGGCCTTGCCCTCGAATTCGTCGCCCGGACTCCGGGTGACATAGTTGATGGCGCCGGCAAAGGCGGCGCGGCCATAGAGCGCACTCTGTGGTCCCTTGACGATCTCGATGCGCTCCACGTCGGACAACAGGCGCCGGTTGGCCAGAAGCCCCGAGCCGCCGGCATTGAGGTTCTCGGTGGTCACGTCGATGCCATCGACCAGAAAGGCCACATTGGAACGGCCGCGCGAGTTCGACAGGCCGCGCACGGTCACCCGCGTATCGGCCGGGCCATAGGAGGTATCGAACAGCACGCTGGGATCCTGACTGGCCACGTCTTCCAGGCTGGTGATGCCCTGGCGCTCGATCTGCTCAGCCGTGATGGCCATGACGGCCAACGGCACGTCCTGGAGGTTTTCCTCCTTCTTGCGGGTGGTCACGATGATTTCCGCGATCTGCGCCTGGCTGGTGACGGGCACCAGCGTCATGCCGGTGACAATCAGGCTGGCGGGCAGACCCGCAACCAGACTCGTGATCAGGCCCGCAGTCAGACCGGACGTGTAGCGCATCGTCAACATCAACGAAACCCCCTGAAGAAAAACCCCTGCTGTTGCAGGCAGAACAGCGCCTGAATACTAGCAAAGCCATTGCCGGCCGGACACGATGGGCCGGCGACCATGAAGTTTGTCCACCTGCTGACCAGAACTGCAGGAGCCGATCCGGCGCACCATGGACGCGTGGTATCGACAATTCCCTTTCGATATAGTCCTGCCTCGCATCTGCATTGCGCATGATGGAATCCGGGGGGCAACTGCTGACCATGCTGAACTTCAAACAACTGTGCCTGGCCGCCGCAGTGAGCGCGCTGCCGATCGTGGCCATGGCCGATGTCGGTTATTACCTGGGTCTTGGCATGGGTGGCGCCCGTGTGGAGCGCAACGACATCAATCTGCATTTTGATGAATACACCCAGGTGCAGGGCGTGCCGGGGCTGCCACCCGGCTCCTTTGCCCCGCCTTATGATGTGGATTTCCGTGGACCGATCGTCCGGACCGTCGATGCCAACGGCTACAGGACCGCGGGTGCACAGCCGGTCGACGTCAGCGACCCCGAAGGCTCGGACATCTCCTTCAAGGCCTTTGCCGGGGTGCGTTTCAACCGCTACTTCGGCGTGGAGGCCGGCTACATCGACCTGGGTGAGGCAGCCGACCGCTACGGCTTCCAGATTCCGGTGATCCAGAGCCTGTCCGGCTTCCCACCCCGCCCGCTGCAGGATCGCCAGATCGACATCGAGACGAAGATCGACGGCTTCCAGGGCTATGTGGTCGGCTTCCTGCCGCTCAATGACTCGGTGGAGCTGTTCGCAAAGGCCGGCGTGTTCGTCTGGGATCAGGACACCCTGGTGGTCGACCGGATCGGCTCCAGCCAGCGGGTGGATCAGCCGAACATTCCGGAGATCATCCTCGGCAACGAGGCGCCCGATGGCGTCTCCTTCAGTTCACTCCGGACATCGGACAGCGGCACGGATCTGGCATTGGGTGCGGGCGTCAACCTGCGGGCCTCGGAGCACGTGAGCCTGCGCGGCGAACTGGAATGGTTCGACATGGACAGCACAAGTCTCGCCTGGGCCGGCACCATTTCGCTGGTATTCAACTTCTAGGGCGCAAGCTCACCGGCAGAAGCCGGCGCGGAGGACAACCGGTCGATCACCTCGAGCAGGGCATCCGGCGGCTGGGCACCGGAGATCGCGTACTGCCGGTTGAAGATGAAAAAGGGCACACCGGTGACGCCGAGCTGCTGTGCCTCGGCGATCATTGCCTGCACGCGATCCTCGTCGCGACCCGTCCGCAGATCCGCTTCAATGCGCACCGGATCCATGCCGGCTTCACCCGCAATCCGGGCCAGCAGCGCTGGATCGCCGATATCCTCATTCCGCGAGTGATGCGCCGCGAACAGTTGCTCCACGATCGCATTCTGATCGATTCCGGGCTGTTCGCCGGCCCACAGCAACAGCACATGAGCCGACAGCGTATTCGGCGCCCGGGCACCGGGACCGGTTTCGAAATGCAGACCTTCCGCAGCCGCCGTCTGCTCCATGCGTTCCTTGATGGCCTGTGCCTTCCCGCCGAACTTTTGCGCGTAGTAGGTGGCCCGATCCGCACCCTCCCGCGGCAATTCAGGACTGAGCTGGAATGGCAGCCACCTGACTGACACCGGCAGCTCCGGCCGCTCCGCCAGTGCCCGCTCCAGCCGGCGCTTGCCCACATAGCACCACGGGCAGACAAGGTCGGAGATGATTTGTATATCCAGCATGCTTCCCCCCTGCACCAAGCAGTGTAGCAGCGGGCTTGTCGGCGGGGAGGGGACCCTTGGCGAGCCCTCGGGTCCCCCCGCCAGGCCGCCAAGGGTCCCCTCCCCGCCGGCAAGCCCGCTTCCAACACAGCCACCCGCGCAGCGGCAATCTGCCCGCTTTTACGAAAGGGCCATCGAGCCGTAAACTGTGCATCCGGGGAACGCTTGTCGCGCCTCCGGCCCACTGACTCCGAGCACACATTATGGAAATCCACCAGCGCCGTGGCCGACTGCCCCTGCCCGCGAAGGCCCCGGGGAAGCAAGGACTCTACGATCCAGCCCATGAGCACGATGCCTGCGGCGTCGGCTTTGTCGTTGACATCAAGGGTCGCCAGTCACACCAGATCCTGGCCGATGCCATCCAGATCCTGCGCAATCTCGACCATCGCGGTGCCTGCGGTTGCGAGGTCAACACCGGCGATGGCGCGGGCGTTCTCCTGCAACTGCCACACAAGTTCCTGCACAAGGTGGCCGATGAAAACGGCTTCACGCTGCCGGGACCCGGTGACTATGGCAGCGGACTCATGTTTCTGCCGCGCAATGCCAGCATGCGGCGCCGGCTGGAACAGCATTTCGAACAGATCGTCCAGTCCGAAGGCCAGACCGTGCTCGGCTGGCGCACCGTGCCGACCAACAACAGGATGCTGGGTGACACCGCCCGGAGCAGCGAACCCTTCGTGCGCCAGATCTTCATCGGCCGCGATCAGTCGATCGCGAACGCTGCCGATGATCTGGCCTTCGAACGCAGCCTGTATGTGATCCGCAAGCGCGCCTATTCGGAAATCCGGACGTCCACCCAGGATGGTGCCGACACCTGGTATGTGTGCAGCCTGTCCTCCAAGACGCTGGTCTACAAAGGCATGCTGCTCACCGAGCAGCTCACGCAGTACTACCCCGACCTGCTGGATCCGGACATGGAAACGGCGCTGGCCATGGTGCACTCGCGCTTCAGCACCAACACCTTCCCGAGCTGGGATCGGGCCCACCCCTATCGCTACCTCGCCCACAACGGCGAGATCAACACCCTGCGCGGCAACATCAACTGGATGCAGGCCCGCGAACCGCTGTTTGAATGCGCCCTGTTCGGCGAAGACATCGTCAAGATCCCGCCGGTCGTCAATCCGAACGGCAGCGACTCGGCGATGTTCGACAACTCGCTGGAACTGCTGGTGCTGGCTGGCCGCTCCCTGCCCCACGCCATCATGATGATGATTCCGGAACCGTGGTCGCATCACGCCACCATGGATGACGACCTGCGGGCCTTCTACCAGTACCACTCGAGCCTGATGGAACCCTGGGACGGCCCGGCATCGATTGCCTTCACCGATGGCCGGAAGATCGGCGCGGTGCTGGACCGGAACGGCCTCCGCCCCTCGCGCTATTACGTCACCACGGACCACCGCGTGATCATGGCCTCGGAAGCGGGGGTGCTCGACATCCCGCCGGAGAACATCCTGCGCAAAGGCCGGCTGCAGCCCGGGCGGATGTTCCTCGTCGATACCGAACAGGGCCGCATCGTCGACGACGAAGAGATCAAGCATCAGGTCGCCCATGAAAGGCCGTACCGGGAGTGGCTCAACCAGTATCTGGTCCATCTGGACCAGTTGCCGCCGGCGCCTGAAGTGCCGGCACCGGATCATGACACGCTGCTGCAGCGTCAGCTGGCCTTCGGCTACACCTTCGAGGACCAGCGGATCATCCTGATGCCAATGGCGCGCGACGGCGTGGAAGCGGTTGGCTCGATGGGCAATGACGCCGCGCTGGCGGTCTTGTCCAGCCGGCCGCGCCTGCTGTTCGATTACTTCAAGCAGTTGTTTGCCCAGGTGACCAACCCGCCGATCGACTGCATCCGCGAGGAACTGATCACGGCCTCGGAAGTCTGGCTGGGCTCCGAGGGCAATCTGCTGGCGCCGCAGCCGGCGGACTGCCGGCGGCTGGAACTGAACGGGCCGATCCTGACCAACGATGAATTCGCCAAGGTGCGGCGGCTGGAGCTGCCGGGCCTGCGGGTTGGCGTGCTGTCCACCCTGTTCCGGATCGCCCGCGGTGAAAAAGGCCTGGTCGGCGCCCTCGAGGATCTCTGGGCGAATGCCCGGCGGATGATCGAAAGCGAGGATCTCAATGTCATCGTGCTGAGTGATCGCGGCGTCAACAAGGAGCTGGCGCCGATTCCCTCGCTGCTCGCCATGTCGAGCCTGCACCACTACCTGATCCGTGAAGGCCTGCGTACCCGGGCAAGCATCGTCGTGGAAACCGGCGAAGCACGCGAAGTGCATCACTGCGCCCTGCTGATTGGCTATGGCGCAACCGCGATCAATCCCTATCTCGCCTTCGAAACCCTCGACGGCATGATCGTCAACGGCCTGCTGCCCAACATCGACCACAAAACCGCGTGCAAGAACTTCGCCAAGGCGGCCACCAAGGGCGTGGTGAAAGTGATGTCGAAGATGGGGGTGTCGGCCGTCCAGAGCTACCACGGCGCCCAGCTTTTCGAGGCCCTGGGCCTGCGTCAGGACCTGATCGACGAGCACTTCACCGGCACAACCTCGCGGATCGGCGGGATCGGCATGGACGTGGTGGCAAACGAGGTGCGGATGCGGCATCAGGCTGCCTTCCCCGCTCGTCCGCTGCCGGGCCAGGCATTGTCATCCGGCGGCCAGTATCAGTGGCGGGCCGACGGCGAACAGCACCTGTTCACGCCCGAGTCGATCCATCGCCTGCAGAAAGCGGTGCGGACCGGCAGCTACCCGACCTACAAGTCCTATGCGCGCCTGATCGACGACCAGGCCGGCCATCTCTGCACGCTGCGCGGCTTGCTCGACTTCAAGACAAGCCGCCCGGTGCCTCTGGAAGAGGTCGAATCCGTCGAGACCATCATGCGCCGGTTCAAGACCGGAGCAATGTCCTACGGCTCGATCAGCAGCGAGGCCCACGAGACGCTCGCCATTGCGATGAACCGCATCGGCGGCAAGAGCAACACCGGCGAAGGTGGCGAAGACCCGGCACGCTACACGCCCCTGCCCAATGGCGACTCGAAGAACTCGGCCATCAAGCAGGTGGCCTCGGGACGCTTTGGTGTCACCAGTGAGTATCTGGTGAACGCCAGGGAGCTGCAGATCAAGATGGCCCAGGGCGCCAAGCCCGGTGAGGGCGGCCAGTTGCCGGGAACCAAGGTGTATCCGTGGATCGCCAAGACCCGGCTGACCACGGCCGGCGTCGGCCTGATTTCACCACCGCCCCATCACGACATCTACTCGATCGAGGATCTGGCGCAGCTGATCCACGACCTCAAGAACGGCAACCGCGAAGCCCGCATCAGCGTGAAGCTGGTTGCCGAGGTGGGCGTTGGCACGATCGCCGCCGGCGTTGCCAAGGCGCATGCCGACGTCGTGTTGATCAGCGGCCACGACGGTGGCACCGGCGCCTCGCCCCAGAGTTCCATCACCCATGCGGGCCTCCCCTGGGAACTGGGACTTGCCGAGGCACACCAGACACTGGTGCTGAACAACCTGCGCAGCCGGATCACGGTGGAGACCGATGGCCAGTTGAAGACCGGGCGTGACGTGGCCATTGCCGCCTTGCTGGGCGCCGAGGAATTCGGCTTCGCGACGGCGCCACTGGTCGCAGTCGGCTGCATCATGATGCGGGTCTGCCATCTCAACACCTGCCCGACCGGCGTGGCCACGCAGGACCCGAAGCTCCGGGAGCACTTCACCGGCAAGCCGGAGCATGTGGTGAATTTCATGCGCTTCATCGCCGAAGACCTGCGTGAACACATGGCCCAACTCGGCTTCCGCACCATCGACGAGATGGTCGGCCGGGTCGATCGCCTGGAACCGAAGAAGGCCATCAATCACTGGAAGGTCAAAGGCTTCGACTTCAGCAACATCCTTTACAAGCCGGATCTGGGCCCGGAGGTCGGGCGCTATCGGCAGATGGAACAGGATCACGGACTGGACAAGTCGCTGGATGTCACCACCCTGCTGGAGCTGTGCGCGCCGGCCATCGAGCGGGGCGAGAAAGTCACCGGCAACATCGCCATCCGCAACGTCAACCGCGTGGTTGGCACCATCACCGGCAGTGAAATCACCCGCAAGTGGGGCCGCAATGGCCTGCCGGATGACACCATCCAGCTGAAATTCACCGGCTCGGCCGGTCAGAGCTTCGGTGGCTTCATGCCGCGCGGGATGACCTTCGAGCTCGAGGGCGACGCCAACGACTACTTCGGCAAGGGCCTGTCGGGCGGCCGGCTGATCGTCCGGCCACCGGCGGCAGCCACCTTCGTGGCCGAGGACAACATCATCATCGGCAACGTCGCCCTGTATGGCGCCACCAGCGGCGAAGCCTTCATCAGCGGCATGGCCGGCGAGCGCTTTGCCGTCCGGAACAGCGGTGTCGATGCGGTGGTCGAGTCCGTCGGTGATCATGGTTGCGAATACATGACCGGCGGTCATGTGATCGTGCTCGGGGCGGCCGGCCGGAACTTCGGCGCCGGCATGTCCGGCGGCATCGCCTATGTGCTGGCCGAAACCGGCACGTTCCGCGACAACGTCAACACCAAGATGGTGGATG
>CAYLKO010000067.1:7188-13156 GCA_964384525.1 uncultured Chromatiaceae bacterium | reverse complement strand
AGCGTGCAACATCTGGAGATCGACCGGGCCGATGGTTCGATCCTGATCAATACACCGGAAGATTTTCGTGATGCCTGGCGTTACTCACTGGGCGCCAGTTACGCGGCCACAGACCAATGGACCCTGCGCGGGGGCCTGGCCTTCGATCAATCGCCGGTTCGCGACGCAGAACGGACACCACGCCTGCCCGACAACGATCGCCGATGGATCACGGCCGGCGCCCAATACCGGTACTCGCCGCAGCTATCCTTCGATGCGGCGTACGCGCACATCTACATCAACACCACCCACATCAACCAGGACGCGGGCGATGTCGAAGCCAATGGTCTCGTGATGGGCGGCTACCACAGCTATGTGAACATGCTGGCCGTGCAGGCCAACTACCGCTTTCGGTAAGCAACTCGAAAACAGGCGGCGGCGTGGCCGGAATGCAGGCGCGTGCTTGTCACCGGCGACACGGGAATTCACGCAGCGGTCGACATGCCATTGCGGATAACGCCCACCACCACGCCTTCGATCACCAGATGTTCGGCTTTCAAATCCACCTTGATGGGCTGGTAGTCCGGATTCTGGGGCAACAACGTGACCATCGTGCCTGCCTGGCGATAGCGTTTGACAGTCACTTCATCTTCAAGCCGGGCGACGACTATCTGGCCATTGCGCACATCGGGCTGCCGGCAAACCGCCACCAGATCGCCATCGAGAATGCCTGCATCGCGCATGCTCATGCCATGGACGCGCAGCAGGTAATGCGGCTTGGGATTGAACAAGGCAAGATCCAGCCGATAGCGGGCCTCGATGTGTTCGGTGGCAAGCACAGGCTGACCAGCCGCCACTCTGCCAACCAGAGGCAGGCCCTCTTCGCTTCCGGATTCCAGGACACGAATGCCCCGGGATGTGCCGGACAGGAGCTCGATAACTCCCTTGCGCTGGAGTGCCCGCAAATGCTCCTCGGCGGCATTGGCAGACCGGAAGCCCAGCGAGCGGGCTATCTCCGCCCGCGTGGGCGGCATACCGGTTGTTTCCATAAATTGCTGAATGAACTGGAAAACTTCAGCCTGCCGCGCAGTCAGCTCAGTACCGGAGATCATGCCTGGACACCTGTATATTCATACACCTCTGGGAGTATATACAGGCTGGAGGAAGCCGCAAGCCCAATCGCCGCGTGACTGCGCCAGCAGCAGAAAACTGCTGCGACTGGTGGTGAAAGCAACACTGCGGAAGGACCCGCACGGCACAGCGTGCAGATCCCCGACTGTGCAACTTCGGGTGCGGAATGAATACCCGGTGAACAGCATCAGCGCAAAGATGCGGCAACGCCCGCCAGATCAGGCTATACCGCGAGTTCCGATTGCGATTTAACGTTGATTCGTTCATCATTTTCCGCCGAGATCTCGGCAACTGCTAATCCGGGTGTGTTGTTTACCATCAATCTGTTGTGTAAGGACTTCAAAAATGAATATCAAAACCGCTCTTCAAGCGAGCGCACTGGTGCTGGCGATGGTTGTCGCCGCTGGTTGCTCATCCACCACCAAGCTCGACGAACTCTCTGCCCGCATGGATCGCGTCGCTGCCGATGCTTCTGCTGCCAAGTCGGCCGCTGATGCAGCCAGCGCTGCCGCTTCCGATGCCAAGCAGACCGCCTCCGGCGCCCAGAGCACGGCCAATCAGGCACTGAATGCCGCCAACCAGTCCCAGTCCTGCTGTGACGCAACCAACGAGAAGATCGATCGGATGTTCAAGCGCAGCCAGGCCAAGTAAAAAGGCCTCAACCGCTTCGCCTCCCCAGCCGGGAGGCACTCAAAAGCCGCAGCAGTCGCTGCGGCTTTTTTCTTTTGCCCGCACACCGCCGGGATCCCAACGCCAGAAAAGCCTGAGGCATACAGGGGCCGGCGCCGTGCCCGGGATCAGCCTGTGGCCTCGACAAAACTTTTGAGCAACTGCAGGGCCAGCAAGACCTGTCATCGGCTGGGCCAGGTTGTCTGTCTGTCGATGGGACTGGCACACTGTGCTACGGCGAAGAGTATCTTCTGCAATCAATCGCGAGGGCAGAAAGTGATACAGACAGCACGCAGATTTGTATGAATCCCGACGGCACGACGTGCCTTGACCTGCCTGACCGGGGACCGCTGTCGAACGGTGAGCCCCTACATATCCCTCCGGAGCCGCGACGTGTCTGAATACGAGACAGCCCGCAAAACTGCATCGGTGACTCGCCTACCAGATAGTGAGGTTGCGCGACTGCTGGTGGGTGCTCCGTGGAGAGGGGTGGAGGTGCCGGGTGGTCGGCTCATACATTCGTCAAAGTCAAATCCAGGCGCTTGGTCTGCCGCCTCTCTGCTTGTGCGTGGTGACACCGATGTACTTGTCTATGCGGAATCCTACGATGTTCGCGGCGAGGAGCACTTTTGTCTCAGATTCGCATGTAGCACTGATGACTGGTGCCGCTCGCATTTGCAGTTTGTCCGTCCTGCGTATTCGCAAATCTTGAAGTGGCCACCGACCTTGGAATGTCCGGCAGATTTCATGCGCACTGGCCCAACCACAGCAGAGATGTGGCTTGGAGATGTACTTCAAATTACTCAGAGTGAAAACCAAAGTTCACCTGTTCCAGTTCTTTGGTATTTCTTGCATGCAGGCAAGACAGGCTTGCTGCTATTCGCAGACAATGAGATACCTCTGAATATCGGAATCTGTGATACGCAGGCGGCCAGTATCGTCAAAAAGTCTTTTCAGACCAGATCAGTTGTTACCGTATGATTTGTTGCCGCAAAGAGCACAACAGCGACTTGAGGCCATCAACTGCGTATTCCGGCGAAGCCGGGCTACGAGCCTATGTGGCCTTCACACCGATTGAGGACGTGAGCACTATCCATTGAAAAATTTACCGGCGAGAAGCTCATGACAACGATATTCCCCAATAGGGGATCAATCAGCTTCGAAAGGTTGCTAACAAATAGTGAATAGCAGCGATAGAACCCTGCGATGCCGAGCCATGAGAGTATTGCTCTCGCCCGTGACGAAGTTGGGACTTATATGGGCGGTCAGTTGTTTCGTCGTGTCGGCAATCGCCAACCCACTGATCCTGATTGCACACAAGCAAATTCGTGGCCACGTATTGGAGGTGCGGGCCATCAGCACCGAATACTCCAGCGTGGTTCCCTTCCGGGTTCCGGGTTCTTGGTGGGGCACCGAAGACTCATTGCCGAGAACAATCATTTCCGAACTCTCCGTAACGGTGGATGGTCGCCCGACTTTCGTCCCATTATCATCGTACGCAGACTTGGCTGATCCACGGGAAGTGCAAATTCAAGAACAGCCATCAGGTTTTGATGTGGTGATCTCGGGATCTGATGCTGCGGGCTCGTATAGTGCGGTACTCACATTTGAAGACAATGCGCTCCGGCAAAGACTGGTACGCAGCGGCGAGTTTCCGGACCAAAGATGGGAGAAGACCACCTACTCGTTTTTTGTTCCTCACTGACTGTCTCTTAAACAATGCAGTGATACACCCCTATCCTGCGAAGGAGTACGAGTGTGGCGAAACCGACACGGATCGGCAGAGCTGATCAAAGCGCGGCATCGTCAGGTGCTCCGCTTGCTGGATGAGAATTTCTCGCTGGCCAGGAACTGAAGATTGATGCCTTTTCCAAATCGCCCTGCCGTGACCAATTCTTTGCAGTCACGCCTAGGCATACTGATCGTAATTCTCTGCACATTGTCGTGCAGCCGATTTACCGGCGAGATCACTCTGGTGAATCATGCTTCGGAAACCCTCTCCGAGGTATCAGTAGCCATCTGTGGGCAAACACTGCGATTCACCAACGTCTTGCCAGGCGCCATCCGCACGAGCTCATATGAGGTGCGTGGCGATTCCAGCTTCGACATCAATGTGCAGTTTCAATCTGGCCGAAATATTCGCCTCCAGGATGGCTACGTAACAACTGGAGTCAACTTCAAGCATGAGATCGACATCACCAGTTCGAACGTGGAGCTGACCAGACTTGGGGCTCAGGCTGGCAATTGATATGCATTTTGCATGCGGTTGGTGGACTTCATGATATGTGGCAAAGCAATGGGCCTGCGAACTGGCTCCACACCGCCAACGAACAGTCCACCCGGTAGCAGAACAGAGACTCTCTGAGACAAGCGTTTTCCTGACTGCCGTCAAATGTGCCGGCAACCTCCGTCACAACCGACCCGGCTCGACTGATCCCCGGTTGCAACAAGTGCAGCCGTGACCCTCACACGGGCTCAGTCCGTCGCTGCCGACTGTGCCGCATCCAGCCCGACACCGACGCGTACCGGAATACCGTCCTTGCGCCGATATGCTTCCTCGACCGCCTGCCAGTCGACACGCGCCGGATGCTCGCGCGTCACCAACACGTATTGCTCGGTGAGGGCGGTCATCTCCCGATCACGGGTGAGGTGGTCATCATCCAGCGGTGGATGCACCTCCAGATACAGATCATTGCCCGACCAGCCGAATTTGTAGGGCTGGTTCATGATCGTCACCGGCGTACTGACCGGGACCTCCGGAAACAGCCAGGCGATATCTTCCGGGTACATGCGGATGCAACCATGGGTCACCTGCATGCCCACACCGACCGGCCGGTTGGTGCCATGGATGAGATAGCCGCTGGCGCTGAGGCGCATCGCATACTTGCCCAGGGGATTGTCCGGGCCGGGCGGCACCGCCTTGGCGAGAACGCCGCGACCGTCCTCCAGGTGCTCCTTGCGGATCGACTCCGGCGGATACCACGTGGGATCCTTCTGCTTGGCGGTCACGCTCCAGCGGCCTATCGGTGTTGACCAGTCCATGCGGCCGATGCTGATCGGGAAGGTCGAGACCATCTGCTGGCCATTCTTCCGGAAGTAGTAGTACAGACGGTATTCCGCGATGTTCACGACAACGCCATCGCGTTGCATGCCGGGCAGGATGAAGCGCTTCGGCAGGGTGATGGACGTGCCGTCGCCCGGCAGCCAGATGTCCACACCCGGATTGGCCCAGACAATTTCCTCGTAACCCAGGCCCTGGATGCGCGCGATGTCCGTCAGGGTTTCGTCATGCGTTGCCGGTACCGTGCTGACCTGACCCACGATCTGGGTGTCCGGCATCAAGGCAAAGGTATCCGCAGCCGCATGGAGCAGTGACGGCAACATGAGACCCATGCCGGCCAGCAGGGCAGCCACGCGGATTTCCATTCTGGTGTATCGGGAAGGCAGGCGCATCAGTCGACTCCAGATCGTGCAACAACGGTCATGCAGACAAAGCATCTGACCAACCGAACGGCGGTCGGTTCCATTCCGGGTTTTGTTCAGTAGCGAATGAGCGCCGAGCCCCACGTGAGGCCACCGCCAAATGCCTCCAGCAGCAGCAGGTCTCCGCGCTTGATGCGGCCATCGCGAACCGCAACATCCAGCGCCATCGGCACTGACGCCGCTGACGTGTTGCCGTGGTCCTGCAGCGTCAGCACGACCTTGTCCATGCCCATGTTCAGCCGCCGCGCCATGGCCTGGATGATCCGGATATTGGCCTGGTGCGGCACGAGCCAGTCGATCGCGGAACGGTCGAGCTGGTTGGCCGCGAGAGCCTGATCCACCAGGCCCTCCAGCGTCCGGACGGCCACCTTGAAAACTTCATGACCCTTCATCTGGATGTAGGGCCGCTCCAGATCGCCGGGACGTTGGGGCTTGGCCGTGCCATAAGGGTGATACAGCAGATCCCCATACCGGCCATCGGCGCCCAGATGACAGGACAGGATGCCGGGTTCTTCCGCCGGCTTCAGCACCACGGCGCCGGCGCCATCGCCAAACAGCACGCAGGTCGATCGATCCTGCCAGTCGACGATGCGCGACAGGGTTTCAGCGCCGATGACCAGCGCACACCGTGCGGCACCGCTGCTGACAAAGCGGTCCGCCACACTCAGCGAATAGATGAAGCTGCTGCAGGCCGCCTCGATGCTGA
>CAYLKO010000067.1:0-7178 GCA_964384525.1 uncultured Chromatiaceae bacterium | reverse complement strand
CGTGGTCGTGCCGACGACCACGAAATCGATGTCTGCCGGCGTAACACCAGCGGCCTCCATGGCCTGGCGTGCCGCCTGCTCCGCGAGATCACTGGTGGTCTGGTCATCCGCTGCCAGATGCCGCCGCTCGATCCCCGTGCGGGTGGTGATCCACTCTTCCGTCGTGTCCACGAGCGACTCGAGCTCGCGATTCGTCAGGATTCTTTCCGGCAGATAGTGGCCGGTGCCGGCAATGCGGGAATAGGTCATGCCACCTGCTCGCTCAACAGTGTCCGGATCTGGTCCGGAACGCGTTTCTCGGCCTCCACCCTGGCCACCGAGATGGCCTGCTGAAAGGCGAGGACATCAGCGCCGCCGTGACTCTTGATGACCACCCCATTGAGACCGACGAGGCTCGCGCCGTTGTAGCGGCGTGGATCCAGCCGGCGGCCCAGCGACTTCAGCACCGGCCAGGCAACCAGACCGGCCAGCCGGCCATAAAGCCCGCTGCGGAATTCCTGCTCAAGATAATGGCGGATCAATTTGGCGGTACCTTCCATCGACTTCAACGCGACGTTGCCACTGAACCCATCACAGACGATGACATCGGCACGATCGTCCTGAATGCCGTCCGCCTCGACGAAGCCCACATAGTTGAGGCTGCTGGCCGCCAGACTCGCTGCCGCCTGCTTCACGATGTCTTTGCCCTTGATGTCTTCCGCACCAATATTGAGCAGGCCGATCCGCGGCCGGTCGATGGCTTCGGTGACACGCGCCACGACGGAACCCATCATCGCAAACTGGCAGAGCTGTGGCGCCGTGCAATCCGCATTGGCGCCCAGATCGAGCATGTAGATCGCCCCATGACGGGTGGGCAACCGGGCCATGATTGCCGGCCGTTCGATGCCGGGCAGCATCTTCAGCACGAAGCGTGCAGTGGCCATCAGGGCGCCGGTATTGCCGGCACTCACGCAAGCTTGCGCCTTGCCCTCGTTGACCAGATCCACGGCCACGCGCATGGATGAATTCTTCTTCTTGCGCAAGGCTTCGGCCGGCGGTTCATCCATGGACACGACCTGACTGGCGTCGTGAATCTCGACGCCGCCGGGCAGACCGCCATTGGCCACGGCAATGGATTGCAGAATGTTCGTCTGGCCCACGAGCAGAATCCGCACACCCGGGTGGCGGCGCACGAACTCCAGCGATGCCGGCACGCAGACCCCGGCGCCACCATCGCCGCTCATGGCATCCACAGCAATGATGGCAGCTTCAGCCGTCATGTGGACGGACGTCAGCCGCTAATCGCTGTCGGCTTCGTCGTGGGTCTCGAGCACTTTCTTGCCACGATAATAACCATCGGCGCTGATGTGATGGCGTCGATGCGTCTCGCCGCTGGTTGGCTCGATGGAAATCGGGGGCGATTTCAACTTGTCGTGGGACTGGCGCATGCCCTTGCGTGAAGGGGTAACCCGGCTCTTTTGTACTGCCATTGCAGATCTCCTTGATCGTCACTCTTCGTCCCGCCGATTGCCACGACGGAGCAGGTCGGCAAGCCCGGCCATTGGCTGGTGGGTCTTGTCAGATAATGTTGTCGGATCGTCGCGACCGGCACAGGCCGCATCGGGATGCTTGGGTGCCAGCGGCAATACCGCCAGAACCTCGTCTTCCACGAGATCAATGGTATCCAATGCGCCGTCTGCCAGCAGGACCGTATCGAAGGGGTCCGCCAACGCGGCAGCATCTGCATCCCGGTTGATCATCGTCAACTGCACGTCCACGTTCACCGGCCATGGCATGATTTCCATGCATCGCTGGCAAACCACCGGCACTGCGCCCCATATCTCGAGGTGCAAGCGTGGAAACCCTTCTGAACCAGCCCCGAATTTGAACTGTGCATCCAGGCTTGCCTCGATGCCGGATGCAGTCAAATCACCGCCTGGCACAAGTGCTGCCAACCGGGGCAAGATCGATACGGGGAACGCACGATTTACCGGAGCCCCGCGGGCCACCAGCTCCTTGAGCTCCGTCGACCCGATGCGCCCCGCCTCCATCGCGGTTCGCATGATAGGTATCGTGCCGGAGTGTGTCAAAATTCAGTCACCGTCGCCGACCGGCGACCAGGCATCACACCAGCATGACACCGACCGCCCCGCCCCCATCGACCACGCCTCCGCCGGTCGTTCTGGCCTCCCAGTCGATCTATCGCCGCGAATTGCTGGGCCGGCTGCTGACGACATTCGAGGCCATGACGCCAGACGTCGACGAGACCCGGCAGCCGGGAGAATCCCCGCTGGCACTGGCCAGTCGGCTGGCGGCACGGAAGGCAGCCGCTGGCCTGGCCCGCCACCCCGACGCCATCGTCATCGGCTGTGACCAGGTTGCCGCCATCGATGAAGAAACGCTGGGCAAACCCGGGACAGCCGCGCGTGCCGTCGAGCAGCTGCTGCGCTGCTCGGGCCACCTCGTGGAGTTCCACACGGCTGTCTGCGTGCTCGGTCCGGCTGCGCATCCGCCTCTCGTGCATGTCGATACCACCCGGGCGCAATTCCGCAGTTTCAGCCGGCAGGAAGCCGAGGCCTATGTCGCAGCCGACCAGCCGCTGGATTGCGCCGGCAGCTTCAAGGCGGAGCAGCGTGGCGTCCTGCTGCTCGACCATCTGGCCAGCAACGATCCCACGGCGATCCAGGGGTTGCCGCTGATCTGGCTCGCGCAGGCCTTGCGCGCGTGCGGCGTCCCGCTGCTGCCGGCCTAGTTGCCAATTTGGCTGCCAGTTTGGCCGCCAGGTGCCGGTCCCGCGGCAGGCACCGCCCGCCGCAGCCGTTCCAGCGGTACCGTCAGATCCTCGCCCGGGGGCGCTTCGATGCAGAGCGGCTCATCGGTCCCCGGGCGGCGAAAGCCGAGCGAGCGGGCATGCAGGAAAAGCCGCTTCAGGCCCTGCCCCGCCACGATCGGATCATGGCCTGGACCATAGCGCTCATCCCCCGCCACCGGATGACCGATGGAGGCCGCGTGCACGCGAATCTGGTGTGTGCGGCCGGTATCGAGATGGACATCGGCCAGAACGGCCGTATCGAACCGCTCCAGGGGAACGAAGTGGGTCACCGCGGCCTTGCCGGATGCATCCACCCGCACGTGGCGCTCACCGCCCCGGCGTTCGTCGGTGACCAACGGGGCGTCCACCGTCCGTGCCCGGCCCGACCAGCGACCGATCAACAAGGCCAGGTAACGCTTGTCCACGTCGCCATTGCGAAACTGGGCATGCAGATTCCGCAGGGCGGAAGCCCGTTTGGCGATCAGCAGGCAGCCGCTGGTATCCCGATCGAGCCGATGGGCAAGTTCCAGCGTGCAGCGCGGACCCCGGGCAACCCGCAGGAGTTCGATCACGCCGAGACTGATGCCACTGCCGCCATGCACGGCCAGGCCCGAGGGTTTGTTCAAGACCAGCAGCTCGGTGTCTTCGTGCAGGATGAGGGCCTCGATCCAGTCGGCACGGACCCGGCCCGGCGGCGGGGCATTGATGGCATCCGGTTGCCGCACCGGCGGCACGCGGATCACGTCGCCCGCCACCAGCCGATAGCTGGCCTTGGCGCGGCCGCTGTTCACCCGCACCTCGCCACCGCGAATCAGCCGGTAAACATGGGTGCGCGGCACGCCCTTCAGCCGGGTCAGCAGAAAGTTGTCGAGCCGCCGGCCGGCGTCTTCGGCACCGGCAGTCACCCGGACCACACGCGGGGTCGGCAGGTTCACGGGAATTCCTGTAGAGGCAAGGGCTTATGCCTGAAATTGCGTTGCTGGCCCAGATGGGCGCTGCTATAGTAGCTGACTGCTAGGCTCAGCGCCCTTGGTATACCAAGCTCCATGCGCAGGCCTTTGCAGCCTCCACCGGCATGCCAATGGCACGCCGCCAAGTTGAGGTCCGCCGAAGGCGGACAAGAACGGGCCTCCTGCTGGTACTGACATAAAGCCAGAGTCGTTCAGGCAAGATTCCGAGGATGTGACGCGTGGCTAGCCGCAAGGCACCAACAATCCAGCTCTACCTCAAATCCGGTTTCGGCGCGGACGGATATTTGTCCGTGCCGTGCCCGACCCGACGCACTGACCGATCTCCCGGCAATCGGTACCAGGGAAGTCCACCGATATACACCGGTCCAGCCGCGGCTGCCTTTCACGGCACCGCCGCCGGCACCTTTGCGCATGCAGGGTCTTATGAAGAGAATGCTCGTCAATGCAACTCAGCAGGAAGAGTTGCGCGTGGCCATGGTCGATGGCCAACAACTTTACGATCTTGATATCGAAAGCCAGTCCCGGGAACAGAAAAAAGCCAACATCTACAAGGGCCGGATAACCCGGCTTGAACCGAGTCTCGATGCGGCCTTCATCGAGTATGGCGCCGACCGCCATGGTTTCCTGCCGCTGAAGGAAATCTCCCACGAATACTTCGTCCATCAGCCCGGCTCGGACGGCCGCATCAACATTCGCGAAGTGCTGCGTGAAGGCCAGGACATCGTCGTCCAGGTCGAGAAGGAAGAGCGCGGCAACAAGGGCGCGGCCCTGACAACCTACATCAGCCTCGCCGGGCGCTTCATCGTGCTCATGCCCAACAACCCGCGAGGCGGCGGCGTGTCCCGCCGCATCAGCGATGCCGATCGCGACGAGATGCGGGAAGCACTGAAGGACGTCGAGGTGCCGGACGGCATGAGCGTCATCGTGCGCACCGCCGGCGTGGGCCGTTCACCGGACGAGCTCAAGTGGGACATGGATTACCTGCTGGGCATCTGGGAGGCCATCAAGTCCGCCGTCGTGAGCCGCCCTGCCCCGTTCCTGATCTTCCAGGACAGCAACGCCATCATCCGCGCACTGCGCGACCATCTGGCCAATGATGTCGGCGAAATCCTGATCGATGAAGACAAGGCCTATGAAGAGGCCCGGCAATTCGTCGAACGGGCGATGCCGCAGAACCTGCGCAAGCTGAAGCAGTACACCGACCCGGTGCCGCTGTTTACCCGGTACCAGATCGAAAGCCAGATCGAATCGGCATTTTCCCACACGGTGGAACTGCCCTCCGGCGGCAGCATCGTCATCGACCACACCGAAGCCCTGGTGTCAATCGACATCAACTCGGCGCGAGCGACCAAGGGCGGTGATATCGAGGCCACCGCCTTTGCCACCAACCTGGAAGCTGCCGAGGAAATTGCCCGACAGCTGCGCCTGCGTGATCTGGGCGGCCTGATCGTCATCGACTTCATCGACATGGGTCCCCAGCGCAATCAGCGCGATGTGGAAAACCGCCTCCGGGATGCCGTTCGCATGGACCGGGCCCGGGTGCAGATCGGCAAGATCTCGCGCTTTGGATTGCTGGAATTGTCCCGGCAGCGGCTGCGGCCATCATTGGGCGACTCGGCCCACCAGACCTGCCCGCGCTGCAGTGGCATGGGACACATCCGCAGCGTCGAATCGCTGGCGCTGGCCATCCTGCGTTTGATCGCCGAGGAAACCCGCAAGGCGCGCACCTCGAAGATCATCGCCCAGCTGCCCGTGGATGTGGCCAACTATCTGCTCAACGAGAAGCGCGAGTGGATCCAGACCATCGAGGAACGCGACCACCTGACTGTCGTCCTGGTGGCCAATCCGGATCTCCAGACGCCGAACTACACGCTGCGTCGGGTTCGGGACGACCAGACCACCCTCCCGGAAAATACCGGCGCCAGCTATCAGCTGGCGCAAACCACCGACGAAGAGGCCGCAGAGAGCGACGACGTACTGCCGGCACGGCCCAAGCCCCAGGCACCGGCAGTTGCCAGCGTGCTGCCGTCGGCGCCGGCACCCACTCCGCCGCCGGCACCACCGGTTGCCGTGCCGGGCATTTTCACCCGCCTGCGGATCTGGCTGTTTGGCACCGGGCAGACCACTGAACCCGCGAGCGGCAACGAAGGATCGCAGCGGAGCTCATCCACCAGCCGGGATCGTACCGACAATCGCGCATCGGGCCGACACCGGAACCTGAACAATGACCGGTCGGGCAACCGCCGCGGCAATCGTTCGCCGCGCCGGGATGCCGATGGCGCGCAGTCACGCGGACCGCGCACCGAGCGGACAGACGCCCGTGGCAACGAGCGTGGCAATGGCCGGAGTGGGTCGCAGCGGCCTCATCAGGGTTCTCAGGGTGGCAGCCCGGCGGAGGCGCAGCGCACCAGGCCACCACGCGACCAGCAAGCCAATGGCTCGCAGGGTCCCGATGCCCAACAAAACAACGACCAGAGCAACAACCAGGGCAATGGCGACCAGAGTGCGGCAGCCCAGGGTACGACAGCCCAGAGCAGCAGTTCCGGCGAGCTATCGGGCAACGAGCGGACGAATCGCGGCGAGCGGTCGCGGCGCAATCGTCGGCGGCGTGGTGGTGGCAATCGCGATGGCCAGCGGGATGCGCAGCGCGGCCCACAGCCGGATGATCTGCAAAACGATCAGCCGGACCACCAGCAGGACAATCAGCAGAGCCACCAGCCGGCCCGCCAGCACTCCGGCCAGCAGGAGAACCAACGCGAGGCATCCGCCAGCGTCACCAGCGAGACTTCGCGGACCGAGGCGTTTCCGTCACCAAAGGCGGCGGCAACACTGAATCACGAAGACACCATGCCGATGCTGAGTCCGATTCATTCTGCTCCGCCATCGCAGCCATATATCGAACGGGGTACCGGTCGACAGCTGCCTTGGGAAACGGGGACGGCAGCCGCGCCGACCGCTGCCCCCATCCCGGTCACGACGCCAACCGCAACCCCGGCACCCGTATCGACACCGGCACCCGTATCGACACCGGCACCCGCATCAACTGCGGCGGCCAACGCGTCGGCCAGCATATCGACCAGTGCGCCGGCTCAACCGGTGCGCCCGGTCAGTCCGCCACGGCCGGCGATCACCACCCACACGGTGTGGTCGAGCACCCCACCTCCAGGGCAGGGCGTGTCGCCAGCGCCACGCAGTGAGCATGGCAGCGGGGCGACCGATGATTAGTCGGTGTCTGTCGGTTGTGCCGGGCCGGATTCGGCCATCCGGCTGATCGCCAGGCGTTCCAGTTCATCGAGGAGGCCAGTCATGGCCTCCTCGCCCAGCTCCAGCACGCGATCAAAGCCCAGCTTGCCGCCATAGTAGGGGTCCGGTACGCTGCGTCCATCAGGACCATCGGCGAACTCCAGCCGCACTCT
>CAYLKO010000066.1:3253-14110 GCA_964384525.1 uncultured Chromatiaceae bacterium | reverse complement strand
AGCATCGAGAAGGTGAAAAGCGAGATGTAGCAGAAGAAGCGCTGGTAGCCCGGGTCACCGGCCATGTAGCCGATGCTGTAGATGTGCACCATCAGGGAAACAGCGGTGACCACGACCATCATCAGGGCGCTGAGACGATCGATCAGGAAGCCGACATCCATCCGGACGCCATCGACGGCAGCCCAGGTATAGACGGCACCGTTGTATGCCGGTGCGCCATCCCACCATTGGGCCTTGAGCACCAGCAGGGACAGCACGAAGGAGATGGTGATGCCGAGGATCGTGACCGTATGCGCACCCACGCGCCCGATCAGCGAGCCGAACCAGCCGGCCAGCAGTGCGGCAATCAGCGGACACAGAACGATGGCGAGATAGTACCGCTCCATCCCGTCAACCTTTCAACACGTCAAGTTCGTGGACATTGATGTTGTGCCGGCTGCGAAACAGCACGACCAGGATCGCGAGGCCGATGGCGGCTTCGGCAGCCGCCACCGTCAGGACGAAAAAGACGAACACCTGGCCGGCAGGATCGTCCAGATAGCGGGAGAACGCGACAAAGTTGAAGTTCACCGCGAGCAGCAGCAATTCCACGCACATCAACAGGACGATCACGTTCTTCCGGTTGAGGAAGATGCCGGCCACGCTGATCGTGAACAACAGCGCCGAGAGTGTCAGGTAGTGGGACAGGCCAATCATCGCTCGACCTCCGCATCCATCTTCACGATTCGCACCCGGTCCTCGCGGCGGGTACGCACCTGCTTGCTGATGTCCTGCACCTTGGAACCAGCCCGATGGCGCATGGTCAGCAGGATGGCTGCCACGATCGCGAGCAGCAGCAGCATGCCCGCCAGCTCGAAGGGATACAGGTACTCGGTGTACAGCACCCTGCCCAACTGTTCGGTACTGGAAAAAGCGGCGTCATGCGCCACCGGCACGGCATCTACGGGCAGTCCCTCGTGGCGGAACCAGATCACGTAACCCAGCTCCAGAACGATGATGCCGGCCACGATGGCGCCGACCGGTGCATAGCGCAGGAAACCCTCGCGCAAGGTTGCGACGTTGATATCGAGCATCATGACGACGAAGAGGAAGAGCACCATCACGGCGCCCACATAGACGAGGACCAGGACAATCGCCAGGAACTCGGCCTCGAGCAGCAGCCACAGGAACGCACTGGTGACGAAGGTGAGGATCAGCCACAACGCCGCAAGCACCGGATTGCGCGCCGAGATGACGCCGATTGCCGCCGCAATCAGGACGGTGGCAAGTGCGTAGAACATGAAGGTTGTGAACATGTGTGTCTGGCAGGCCCTGGCCCAGCGGTCAATTCATCAGCGATAAGGTGCGTCGGTGGCGCGGTCGGCAGCAATGGTGACCTCGTATTTGTCGCCCACGGCCAACAGCTTGTCCTTGGTCATGATGTTCTCGCCCGGGTTCTCCATGTGAAACTCGAATATCCGGGTTTCCACGATGGCATCGACCGGGCAGGATTCCTCGCAAAATCCGCAATAGATGCACTTGAACAGGTCGATGTCGTAACGGGTGGTGCGCCGGGTGCCGTCCGGGGCCACATCCGATTCAATGGTGATGGCCGCTGCCGGACACACCGACTGGCACAGCTTGCAGGCGATGCAGCGCTCCTCCCCATTGGGATAGCGGCGCAAGGCATGCAGCCCGCGGAAACGCGGTGATTGCGGGGTTTTCTCTTCCGGATACTGCAGCGTCACCTTCTTGACGAAGAGGTTCACGAGCGTCACGCGCAAACCCTTGAGGAGATCCCACAAGGTCAATGTCTTGATGACATTACCGATCGTATTCATCACGTGCTCCACGGCCCGACGCGCAGCAGGGCCATTCCGCCTTCAACATAGATCCAGACTATCGTTATCGGGATGAAAACCTTCCAGCCCAGACGCATGATCTGATCGTATCGATAGCGCGGGAACGTGGCTCGAAACCACAGGAAACAGAAAATGAAGGCGGCAATCTTGATCGACAGCCAGTGGATGCCAGGTGCGCGGATGACTTCGAGGACCGTGCCGTCGAGGCCTGCATACCAGGAGCCGGCAAACACGGACTCCCAACCGCCACAGAACAACACCGCCGTCAGTGCGGCAATCAGGATCATGTTGGCGTACTCGGCCAGGAAGAAGATGGCAAAGGCGACGCCCGAGTATTCCACATGAAAACCGGCAACGATCTCCGCCTCGCCCTCGGCAACGTCGAATGGCGAGCGATTGGTCTCCGCCACACCGGAGACGAAGTAGATGATGAACAGCGGAAACAGCGGCAACCAGAACCAGCTCAGGGGTCCGCCGGACTGGGCTTCGATCAACTTGCCGAGATTCAGGCTGCCACCGGCCATCAGCACGCCGACCAGCGCAAAGCCCATCGCGATTTCATAGGCCACGATCTGGGCAGCGGAACGCATCGCACCGAGCAACGCATACTTGGAATTCGAGGCCCAGCCGGCCAGGATCACGCCATAGACGCCGAGCGAGGTCAGCGCCAGAACGTACAGCAGGCCGGCGTCGATATCGGCAATGGCAAAACCGGGAAACAGCGGAATGACCGCCCAGGTTGCCAGCGCCGGCACGATGGACAGCAAGGGCGCGATCACGAACAGGAAGCGGTTCGCGCGGGTCGGAACCACGACCTCCTTGATCAGTAGCTTGATGACATCGGCAAAGGGCTGGAACCAGCCGCGGGGCCCGACGCGATTCGGCCCGATGCGATTCTGCATGTAGCCGATGATCTTGCGTTCCAGATATGTCAGGAAGGCCACGCACAGGATGACGACAATCGTCAGCGCCAGAACCTGTGCCAGGATCACCAGCAGACTGCGGGCCAGCTCCGGCAGTGCCAGCCACAATGTGACGACGCTCTCGATCAAGGCCGGGCCTCGCGTGCTTCATGCGTGTCCTGCAGGGCCACGGCCCGGCGCAGGATGCCATCGAGGCTGTACATCGGCAGGTCCAGATCACGCAATTCAATCGCGGCTGAAGATGCAGCGGGAGGGATGGCGGTGCTCGTCACGGAATTGTCCGGCACGACCGTCGATACCTGGCTGCGCACCGCTGCCTGGACCTCCTCGGCCGTGTTGAAGTCGAAGCCCGATACCTGCAGCAGATTGCCGAGCACCCGGAGCACCTTCCAGGCTGGCCGGCTCTCGCCGACCGGGCTCGCAACGCCATTGAAGCTCTGCCACCGGCCCTCGCAGTTGACGAAGGTTCCGGCCGTTTCGGCAAAAGTGCCCACGGGCAGCACGATATCGGCATGGGCTTCCAGTGACGGGCTCAGATAGGGCGACAGCGCCACGACAAAGCCTGCCCTGGCCACCGCAGCGACGGCTTGCGCACCATCAGCACAATCATGTTCCGGCTCGACGTTGAGCAGCAGCAACCCGGCTGGCGGCTCGGCGAGCATGTCGGCGTAGTGATGACCGGCCTGACCCGGCGGAACACCGCCAGGCCCCCGATGCGGCAGCACGCCGGCAAGTGCCAGGCCTGCCGAGTTGGCCCCTTCGGAGAGATACCCCATGCCCAGACCAAACCGACGCGCCACCTCACCGGCGGCCTGGCGCAGATCGGCGAGGCGCGGATGCCGGCCGGCGATCTGCCCCATCAGCACCACACCCCGGGAGGCGGATTTCAGATGTTCAACCAGCGTGGCGGCGTCCGCATCCGGTGTCTGATCCAGCAGGCGCCGCACGCCGGATACCAGATCAATACCTGTTTCCAGGTAGCCGGCCACCGGGTGCAGGTATTCATGGCGGGTTGCATTGATGAACAGGATGCGCGCACCAGCCAGCGCGGCCTTGCGCACCCGATGGGCAATCAGCGGCGCCTCGCGACGGAGATTGGACCCCACGACGAGGATCAGGTCTGCCTGCTCGAGGTCCGCCAGCGACATGCCCAGCCACGGATACACCGGATCCCGGTCCTGCAGGCGGAAATCCCGACGCCGCAAGCGGTGGTCGATATGGCCCGACCCCAGCTGGCGCAGCAGGAGCTGCAGCAAATAGCCTTCTTCAACCGTGGACGTCGGCGCCACCCAGGCGCCGAGGCCGCCATTGCCACCCGTGTGGCGCCGGGCTGCGGTGATGCCCGCCACCGCAACCTGCAGCGCCGCGTCCCAGCTCGCCGGACGCAAGGTGCCGCCTTCGCGCACCATGGGCTGCATGAGGCGATCGGCATAGATGCCTTCATAGCTGAAGCGGTCGCGATCCGAGAGCCAGGTCTCGTTGATCGCCTCATTGGGGCGCGGGACCACCCGCTTGACCTTGCCCAGCATCACGTGCGTGTCGATGTTCGAGCCCACGCAGTCGTGTGGCGCGATGGTGGTTCGGGCCTGCATCTCCCAGGCACGTGCGCTGAAACGATAGGGTTTGCTGTTGAGGGCACCCACCGGGCAGAGGTCGATGATGTTGCCGGAGAGTTCGTGGTCCACGCTGCGTTCAATGAAGGTGCTGATCTGCATGTGCTCGCCACGCCCGATCGTGCCCAGCTCCTGGATGCCGGCAATCTCCTGACCAAAGCGCACACACCGGGTGCAGTGGATGCAGCGGGTCATGTCGGTAGAGATCAGCGGGCCGATGTTCTTGTCCTTGACCACCCGCTTGCGCTCGACAAAGCGCGAGACATCCCGGCCAAAGCCCATGGCCAGATCCTGCAACTCGCACTCACCACCCTGGTCACAGATGGGGCAATCCAGCGGGTGATTGATCAGCAGGAATTCCATCGTGGCTTTCTGCGCATCGATGGCCCGGGCGGACCGGGTGGCCACCTTCATGCCGTTGGTCACCGGCGTGGCGCAGGCCGGCAACGGCTTTGGCGCGTTCACCACCTCGACGAGGCACATGCGGCAATTGGCGGCGATCGACAGCTTTTCGTGATAGCAAAAGCGCGGCACATAGATGCCGGCGCGATCGGTCACGGCGATGAGCATCTCGCCCGCCCGGGCCTCCAGCTCGACCCCGTTGACCTCGATCTTGACGGTATTCTCGCCGGCCATCACGCAGCCTCCGAGCGTGCATCAACGATCGAGCGCCCGCCATTCTCGATCATGTACTCGAACTCGGGCATGAAATTCCTGAGAAAGCTCTGCACAGGCCAGGCCGCCGCATCGCCCAGGGCGCAGATGGTGTGGCCTTCGATGTGGTTGGCAACCTCCATCCACATCTTCAGGTCCGCATGCCTGCCCTGCCCGTCCAGGATGCGGCTCAGCATGCGATGCAGCCAGCCGGTGCCTTCGCGGCACGGCGTGCACTGGCCGCAGGACTCCGCGTAATAGAACCGCGAGATGCGGCGCAGGGCGCGCACCATGCAGGTGGTCTCGTCCATGACGATCACGGCACCGGTGCCGAAGGAGGTGCCGATCTTCTTCAGTCCGTTGTAGTCCATCGTCGCATCCATGATGGCGGCACCCGTTACCACCGGCACTGACGATCCACCTGGAATCACGGCCTTGAGGGCCCGCCCCTCCCGCACTCCGCCGACGAGTTCGAGCAGATCGCGAAACGGGATGCCCATCGGCAGCTCGAAGTTGCCCGGCTTCTCCACATGGCCGGAAACCGAGAACAGCGCCGTGCCGCCCGAACCTTCCGGACCCAGATCGGCAAACCACTGGGGCCCGCGGCGCAGGATGGTGGGCACCGAGGCAAAGGACTGCGTGTTGTTGATGGTGGTGTGCCGGCCATAGAGGCCGAACGCCGCCGGAAACGGCGGCTTGAACCGCGGTCTGCCCGGCTTGCCTTCCAGGGATTCCAGCAGGCCGGTTTCCTCGCCGCAGATGTAGGCGCCGGCGCCGACAAAGGTATGGAGATCGAAGTCGATGCCGGTACCGCGGATGTTCCGGCCAAGCAGGCCAGCCGCATACGCGTCCCTGAGTGCCTGGTCGAAAACCGGCACGGGTTCGGCGAGGAATTCGCCACGGATGTAGTTGTAGCCGACGGTGGCGCCCATCGCAAAAGCGCCGATGGCCATGCCTTCGATGATGGAGTGTGGGTTGTACCGGAGGATATCCCGATCGTGGCAGGTGCCGGGCTCGCTCTCGTCGGAATTGCAGACGACGTACTTCTGGCCCGGAGCATCCTTGGGCATGAAGCTCCATTTCACGCCGGTCGGAAACCCGGCACCGCCGCGACCGCGCAGTCCGGAGGCCTTCACGCCATCGATGACCTGCTCACGCGTCATCTGGCCTGCCAGGATCTTCTCCCAGACCTCATAGCCCCCGATGGCCCGGTAAGTGGCCAGGCTGGCGGCGTTTTCCATGCCGACCGTGGCAAAGCAGACCAGGTTCCGGGGATAGTGGCGACTCTCAGTCATGGCGGGAATTCTCGTCGTTGATCAGGCCGTCGAGGATTTCATCGACGCGTGCCGGGGTCAGATTCTCGTGATAGTGGTGACCAACCATCATCATCGGCGCCCCACAGCAGGCCGCGAGGCATTCTTCTTCCTTCTTGAGATAGAAGCGGCCGTCAGCGGTGCTCTCCCCGGCCTTGATGCCAAGGCGCTTTTCGATATGCGCCAGGATCTTTTCACCACCGCACAGCATGCAGGAAATATTCGTGCACACGGCGATGCAACACCGGCCAACCGGCCTCGTGACAAACATCGAGTAGAAAGCGGCCACTTCAAAAACCTGAATGGCCGGCAGGCCGAGATAAGCCGCCACGCCTTCCATCAGTTCCTGGGTGAGGAAACCCTGGTTCTCATGCTGGACGGCGTGCAGGGCCGCCAGTACCGCAGAGCGCTGGCGCCCCTCGGGAAAACGGGTTTTCCAGGCTTCGATCTCGGCGCGCACCGCTGCTGACAAGGGTGAATTGGCGATCTTGTCCATCAGCGATCGATCTCACCAAAGACGATGTCGAGCGTACCGATCATGGCCACCACGTCGGGCAGCATGTGCCCCTCGACCATTTCAGCCATGGCCGCCAGATGCGCAAAGCCGGGCGCCCGGACCTTGAGCCGGTAGGGCTTGTTGGCGCCGGCGGAAACCAGATAGACACCGAACTCGCCCTTGGGATGTTCGACTGCCGCATAGGCTTCACCGGCCGGCACGCAGTAACCCTCGGTAAACAGCTTGAAGTGATGGATCAGCGACTCCATGTCGTCTTTCATCTCCACCCGCGTGGGTGGCGCAACCTTGCGGTCATCCACGATCACGGGGCCGGGATTCGCCCGGAGCCAGTCTATGCACTGACGCACGATGCGGTTTGACTGGCGCATTTCCTCGATACGCACCAGATACCGGTCGTAGCAGTCACCGTTGACGCCGACGGGAATATCGAAATCCAGATCGGCATAAACCTCGTAGGGCTGCTTCTTCCGCAGATCCCACTCCACACCGGAACCCCGCAGCATCGGCCCGGTAAAGCCGAGTTGCAGCGCCCGTTCCGGGCTGACCACACCGATGTTCACCGTGCGCTGCTTCCAGATGCGATTGTCGGTGAGCAGGGTTTCGTAGTCATCCACGCACTTCGGAAATCGATCGGTGAAGGCCTGCAGAAAATCCAGAAACGAACCGCTGCGGGTGGCATTCTGCCGTTCGACATCCTTTGCCGAGCGCACGCTGGAAGGCTGATAGTGCGGCATGCGGGCCGGCAGATCGCGATACACCCCGCCGGGGCGATAGTACGTGGCATGCATCCGCGTGCCGGAAACCGCCTCGTAGCAGTCCATCAGGTCTTCGCGTTCGCGGAAGGTCCACAGGAATACCGTCATGGCGCCGATATCGAGGCCATGCGCACCGAGCCACATCAGGTGGTTCAGGATCCGGGTGACTTCGTCGAACATCACGCGGATGTACTTCGCCCGCAGCGGCACCGCGATGCCCAGCAACTTTTCGATGGCCAGCACATACCCGTGCTCGTTGCACATCATCGAGACGTAATCGAGCCGGTCCATGTAACCGATGCTCTGGTTGTACGGCTTGCTTTCCGCAAGCTTCTCGGTGGCCCGATGCAGCAGGCCGATATGCGGATCGGCCTTCAGGATCGTTTCGCCCTCCATCTCGAGCACGAGGCGCAGCACGCCGTGGGCCGCCGGATGCTGCGGCCCGAAATTCATCGTGAAGCTGCGAATCTCAGCCACGGCCATCTTTCAGGTCAGGTTGATACCGGTTGTCGTCACGAATGACCCTGGGCACCAGAGTGCGCGGCTCGATCGTCACCGGCTGGTAGATCACGCGGCCCTGCTCGGCGTCATAGCGAACCTCCAGATTGCCGGACAGCGGAAAGTCCTTGCGAAATGGATGACCGATGAAACCGTAGTCGGTCAGGATGCGGCGCAGATCCGGATGACCTTCAAACAGGATGCCGAACAGATCAAAGGCCTCGCGCTCGAACCAGTCTGCCGCGGCCCCCACGCCGGTGATCGACGGCACGACCGGTGGATTGCCGGTGCCGGTATGAACCGTCAGGCGCAGGCGCATATTGCGGCTGATCGACAGCAGGTGATAGACCACGGCAAACCGCCGCGGATCAAAGCTGGCGCCCGGATCAGCCAGAATGGTGACCTGCTCCGCCGCACGACTGAAGCCGCTGCTCGTTGCATCCGCGGTCGCCCACTCGTCGAGACCGAAACGCAGATAGTCGACGGCACACACGTCGATCAGCATCTCGAAGCCGTGGTCATCGTGCAGGGACCGGGCCACGGTCAGCAGATCACCGGGTGAAACTTCGTAGCCCAGCTCGCCGCAGGCAGACGGGACGATGGTCAGGACGTCGCCGAATCCGGTGGCCAGCAATTCGGCCAGGGCCACCTGGCGCGGACTCAATCCGGTCATTTTGTCGTGTCCTGCCGGCCGGTTGCCCTGATTCCCTGGAGGTGTCATCGGGCAATCGTGCTCGTGCGGCGGATCTTGTTTTGCAACTGGATGATGCCGTAGAGGAGCGCCTCGGCCGTTGGGGGGCAACCCGGCACATAGACGTCAACCGGCACGATGCGGTCACAACCGCGCACCACGGCATAGGAGTAATGGTAGTACCCGCCGCCGTTGGCGCAGGACCCCATGGAAATGACCCAGCGGGGCTCGGCCATCTGGTCATAAACCTTGCGCAGCGCGGGGGCCATCTTGTTGGTCAGCGTTCCGGCAACGATCATCACATCGGACTGACGGGGACTCGGCCGGAAAATGACGCCGAAGCGGTCCAGGTCGTAGCGGGCGGCGCCGGCGTGCATCATTTCCACGGCACAACAGGCCAGCCCGAAGGTCATCGGCCACAACGAGCCGGTGCGTGCCCAGTTGATCAGGTTGTCCAGCCCGGTCACGACAAAGCCCCGCCGCTGGAGGATGTCGGGAGCAGGTGGCGCGGCGGTATCCGCTGCTTCTAGTCCCATTCCAAGGCCCCCTTCTTCCATTCGTAGATGAACCCGACCACGAGAATGCCCAGAAAGACACCCATGGCCAGAATACCGACCGGGCCGATCTGATCCAGGCTCACCGCCCAGGGAAACAGGAAGGCAATCTCGAGATCAAACACGATGAACAGGATGGCAACGAGGTAGTAGCGGACGTCGAACTTCATGCGGCTGTCTTCAAAAGGCTCGAATCCGCATTCATAAGGCGCCAGCTTGTCCCGGTACTTCTGCCCACGGCCGATCAGGAATCCCAGGCCCAGCAGCACCAGGCCGATACCCGTGGCAACGCACAGATACACAAGCACAGGTATGTAGTTGCTCAGCACGGTTGCTCCTTCAACCCAAGGCAGCCGGGTGGACACGCCTGCGTCCTGCCTGGCCCAAACTCTTCGTCATTTCTCTGGTGCCGACGGTGAGACTCGAACTCACACGGCTTGCGCCGCCGCCCCCTCAAGACGGTGTGTCTACCAATTCCACCACGTCGGCTTTTACTCTGCGTTCTTCCCACCGCCACCTGCGGCATTCGGTGCTGCCGGCAACGCCGGCAAGTCACCGGCGGCTGCCGGTCGCGTGGCGCCATAGGCCTGCCCGGGCGATGGCGCCGCCGCTGGTGCGGTGGCGGGACTCTGCGTGGCGCCCGGTGCGGCACTGATGCCAGGGGCAGCCGGCTCCGTCACCACCTGATTCATCAGGCTCTCCGGCCCGGTTTGCTCCGAGGCCAGGTACGCCAGGCCCAGGCTCGTTGCAAAAAACAGAAAGGCCAGGATTGCCGTGGATCGGGACAGGAAGTTGGCCGAGCCACGCGCACCGAATACGGTACCCGAGGCGCCCGCACCAAAAGCCGCGCCGGCATCGGCGCCCTTGCCACGCTGGATCATGCCCAGCACGATAATCATCGCGCTGATCAGCACATGCGCGACGAGCAAAAGTGTATTGACGGTAAACATCAGCCTGAAGCCGCCTTGCAAATAGCCACAAATCCAGCGGCCTCCAGCGATGCACCGCCGACAAGCCCGCCATCGATATCCTGCATCGCGAAGAGATCGCCTGCGTTGGATGCCTTGACGCTGCCTCCATAGAGGATGCGAAGGCCGGCGGCGATTGTAGCATCGCGTTGCGCCACGGTGGCCCGGATATCTGCATGAACTTCCTGAGCCTGCGCCGGTGTCGCCGTTCTGCCGGTGCCAATCGCCCAGACGGGTTCATAGGCGATGATGGCCGACTCGAGGGCCCGAATCGCATGCCCGGCGGATTCGCAAGCCGCCAGCACCGCACCAACCTGACGCCGCACCACGGCCAGCGTCTGCAGCCCATCCCGCTCGGCCAGGGTCTCGCCCACGCAAATGATCGGCTTGCGTCCCGCCTCCAGGGCCGCGGCCGTCTTGGCCCCGACACGGGCGTCGGTGTCGCCATACAGCGCCCGCCGCTCGGAGTGGCCGACACTCCCGTATTGACAACCCACATCGCCCAGCCTGTCGCCAGCCACTTCACCGGT
>CAYLKO010000066.1:0-3243 GCA_964384525.1 uncultured Chromatiaceae bacterium | reverse complement strand
GGCCGAGACGTCCTGGGCGCCAAGGTGCATGCCGCTGGTGGCGGCCAGTCCCGCGATATCGGCGAGATAAACAGCCGGCGGACACAGGAGCACATCAACCGGCGTCGCCGCACCTGCCAGCACGTCGGGACCCAACCCGAGCTCGGCAAGCCCGGCTGCAATACCGCTCACCAGCGACTTGTTGACGAGTCGATCGCCGTTGAGCTTCCAGTTGCCGGCAACCAGGGGCCGTCTGTATGCCATTGTTTGGACCTGTGGCCGGGAAAAAGACGCCGCAGGGTAGCTTCCCGCTCCGGCAAGCGCAACGTCCGGCGCCATGCGGGTTGCCCAAGCTCAGCCCGGCACGGCGCTCCGCACGCTGGCGGCGATGTCGTTGGCGAGCTGTTCGACCTCTGCGCCATCCTCGCCCTCGACCATGACCCGGACGACCGGCTCGGTACCCGACGCCCGCAACACCACCCGCCCGCGACCACCCAGCTGGTTTTCGGCCTGGACAACGGCCAGCTGGATCGTTGGCGCCTGGTGCAGGTCGACCTTTGCGCTGACCCGGACATTGATCAGTTTTTGTGGATAGCGCGGCATGCCGGCTGTCAGATCCGCCAGCGTGCGTCCGGACTGCTTCATCACGGCCAGCACCTGCAGGGCACTGATCAAGCCGTCACCGGTGGTGGTCTTGTCCAGGCAAAGCAGATGACCGGAAGTCTCGCCACCCAGACAGCCACCCGTTGCCCGCAGCATCTCCAGTACATAGCGGTCGCCCACATTGGCACGGCGGAACTCGATGCCGAGCTTCCCGAGGCTGTGCTCCAGCCCGAGATTGCTCATCAAGGTCCCGACGACCGGCCCCCGCAACAGCCCGGCATCCAGCCAGGCGTTGGCAAGGATCCAGAGCAACTGCTCGCCATCGACGAGTTCGCCAAGGTGATCAACCATCAGGACACGATCGCCATCACCATCCAGCGCAATGCCAAGGTCGGCACGCACGCCCAGGGTTGTCAGGCGCATCAGTTCCGGCCGGGTGGACCCGCAGCCGTCATTGATGTTCCGGCCATTCGGTGAGCAGCCGATGGGCACGATTTCAGCGCCCAGCGCCGACAAAACGCGGGGCGCCACTTTGTAGGCGGCGCCGTGCGAGCAGTCGATGACGATCTTCAGGCCATCGAGCCGCAAGGCCGCGGGCACGGTCGAGATGCAGAACGCCTGATACATGTCCAGCGCATTCTCGACGCGCTTGGCACGGCCCAGCCGACTGGACTCCCGCGTGATCGACGGCTCACCCAGCCCGGCTTCGATGGCCGACTCGATGGCATCCGACAGCTTGCTGCCGTGCGCATCAAAGAACTTGATGCCATTGTCGCCATATGGATTGTGCGAAGCACTGATGACCACGCCAACATCCGCACCCAGGGTTCGCGTCAGGTAGGCGATTCCCGGCGTGGGCAGTGGCCCCACGAGCAGTACATCCATGCCGACCGCCACGAATCCGGCTTCCAGAGCGGATTCAAACATGTACCCCGACACACGGGTGTCCTTGCCGATGAGGACCTTGCCGCCATCCGGCGCCAGCACCCGCCCTGCGGCTGACGCCAGCCGCAGGGCGAATTCCGCCGTCATGGGATACTGCCCGACCTGACCCCGAATCCCGTCGGTGCCAAATAGCGTCCTGCTCATCGATAGCTCTCCAGGGCATCCATCAACCGGAATGCCTGCACCGTTGGTTCCACATCATGCACGCGTACGATCCGCGCACCCGCCCGCCTGGCTTCAAGCGCCAGGGCCAGGCTGCCACCCAATCGATCCGCGGCCGGTCCGGCATGTGCGCCGAGCAGGCCACCGATCATGGATTTTCGCGATAGCCCGGCCAGCACCGGCCTGCCACTTCCGACGAGGCCCGGCAGATTGCGCAGCAGGGCAACATTGTGCTCCAGCGCTTTGCCAAAGCCGAAGCCGGGATCCAGTATAAGTGACTCCGCGTTCAGGCCTGCGCGGATGCATTCGTCGGCACGCTGCCCCAAAAAGCCGAAGACTTCGGCAACGACATCCCCATAGTGCGGATGACGCTGCATGCTGGCCGGCGTGCCCTGCATGTGAACGATGCACACGGGCAGCCCACAGGCCACTGCCGCTTCAAGGGCGCCGGGCCGGGACAATGCCCGCACGTCATTCAGCATGTCCGCGCCGGCATCTGCCGCGGCCCTGAAGACAGCCGCGTCGCTGGAATCCACCGAGAGCCACACCTGGGATTGCTGGCGCAAAGCCCGGACGACCGGAATCACCCGCCGCAGCTCTTCTTCGGTCCCCGGAGCGACGGCGTTCGGGCGGGTCGACTCGCCACCGATATCGATGATGTCAGCGCCGGCAGCGGCCATCGCCAGACCCTGATCGACCGCCCGTTGCGGGTCGAGATAAAGGCCCCCATCGGAAAAGGAGTCCGGCGTGACATTGAGTACGCCCATGACCAAGCAGCGATCCGGTGCGGATCGCTGCCTGAAGATCAATGTTGACCGGTGGGGAATCGCCGGACTGGCTTCAGCCGCGCCGGCCTCAGCGTGGACCGGAACGCTGCTGGCCTGAACCGTGCTGGCTGGACTGATGTTGATTCGCCGGCCCGCCAATGCCTGGCTCACTCGCCGGCTTGCCACCATCAAAGGCCGTGGCCGGGGCACCTGAGCCGGTGTTGTCCCAATCCTCGGGCGGGCGCGGTTCCTTGCCCGCCATGATGTCGCGGATCTGCCCCTCATCGATGGTCTCGTACTTGATCAACGCCGCCGCCATGGCATGCAGTTGATCCAGATGAGTGGTCAGGATGTCCGTGGCCAGCGCATAGTTTGCGTCGATGATCTTGCGCACTTCCTCGTCGATGATGTCCATCGTGACATCCGACACCTGCTTGTGCTTGGTCACCGACCGGCCGAGGAACACCTCACCGTCTTCTTCGGTGTAGGTCAGCGGGCCGAGCCGGTCCGAAAGACCCCACTTGGTCACCATGTTCCGTGCAAGGTCGGTGGCCCGTTCGATGTCATTGGACGCACCGGTGGTCACGGCATCAGTGCCGAAAATGAGTTCTTCGGCAATCCGGCCACCAAACAGGCTGGCAATCGAGCTGTTGAGCCGCCGCTTGCTGTAGCTGTAGCGATCCTCTTCGGGCAGGAACATCGTGATGCCGAGCGCCCGGCCGCGCGGAATGATCGAGACCTTGTAGACCGGGGCGTGCTCCGGCACGGTGAGTCCCACGATGGCGTG
>CAYLKO010000065.1:0-14190 GCA_964384525.1 uncultured Chromatiaceae bacterium | reverse complement strand
CCCCCCCCCCCCCCCCCCCCCCCCCCCCCCCCCCCCCCCCCCCCCCCCCGCTCCCAGGAGCAACCATCAATGAGACAGCATCCCGTTTCTGCTTAAATGGCAGGCATGAACTCACTGATCAAATGGCTGGTGATCGCCCTGGCAGTCATCGTGCTGCTGGCCGTACTGGCCGCAGTGCTCGTCAAGACACTCGTCGATCCCCAGCAGTATCGTGCGCTCGCCATCGATGCCGTCCAGCGCACGACCGGCCGCACGTTGACGCTGGATGGCGAGGCGTCACTCAAGCTTCTGCCGTGCTGTGCCGTGCAGGTGGAGAAGGCCACGCTGGGCAATCCGGCAGGCTTCGTTGCCGACGAGCCTTTCATGCGCCTGTCATCCGCCCGGCTGTCGCTCCGCCTCTGGCCGCTGCTCACGCGTCGCGAAGTCGAAATCGGCACCGTCCAGCTGGAGGGTGTCGAGGTGAATCTGGTGGGCCACGCTGACGGCCGCAACAACTGGACCTTTGCGGGTCCCGCCGATGAAGCGTCCACGCCGGCTGCCACCGGGGGTTCCGATCTGGGTGGCATCTCGGTCGCGGGCATCCACATCACCGGTGGCGCGCTGAACTATCGTGATGAAGCCGACGGCAGCCACTACCGCATCGAAGATCTGGACCTGAAGACCGGACCGGTCAGCGATGCCGCTCCCTTTGACCTCGAAACGACATTCTCGGGTCACGACCTCAAGGACAATGCCGGCGGCAAGGTGCATTTGAAGACGCGCGCCATGCTGAACAGCGAGGGCGATGTTACTTCCGTGACTTTGGCCGACGTGGTGGCCGACCTGGATCTGCGCGGCATCGCCGGCATGGAGGGTCTCGCAGGGCAGCTCAAGTCGCCATCACTTCTGGTTCAGCTGGCCGACAACACACAGGTGTCTGCCGCCGACCTGACCGCCGACCTCAAACTGGTCGCAGCCGATCTGGCGGAGGCGCCGCTGGCGGTCAAGGCCGGGCTCAGCGGGCTCCGCTATGACGTGGATGCCGGCACCGGCACGCTCGCCGCTTTGCAGGCCGGTGTGCAGGTGGCGGGCGCCGACCTCAAGGTGACGCTGGATCGACCCGGCACATTCGGGGACCGCACCGACCTGCACGGCAAACTTCAGTTTGCTGAATTCTCGCCGCGGGCCGTGCTGACTCAATTGAAGCAGCCGGTACCGGTTACCGCCGATGGCAATGTGCTGAAGCGTTTGTCCGGCACGTCGCGGTGGTTCGTCAGCGATACCGCAGCCGGGCTCGACGATCTGGCACTGGTCCTCGACGACAGCCGGATTTCCGGCGCCGTGTCGCGCCAGCTGCTGGCAGAGGGCAGCAAGGCAATCCCCCGAACGCGTTTCGATCTCGGCATCGATGCCATCAACGTCGATCGCTATCTGGAGCCGGAAGCAGACCAGCCACCGGCGGCCGCTGGTGGTGCTGGAAGCACGGCTCCAGCCACAGCTCCGGCCACAGCTCCGGCCACGGGGAAGCCCACCGTGATCCCGGTCGATGCGCTCCGCGGCTTGAATCTGGACGGCCGCATGCGGCTCGGCAAGCTGACCATCGACGGCATGCAGCTGACCGGTGTCGATGTGCGCAGCACGGCCAGCGGAGGTCGCCTGAATCTGGCGCCGCTGTCGGCCAACCTCTACGGCGGCAGCCTCGATGGCGAGATCAGGATCGATGCGAGTGGCGCCAAACCGCGCGTGGCGCTGGAGCAAACGCTGCGCAATATCGATGTGGAGCCCCTGCTTTCCGCCTTTGCCGATGTCCGCACCATCAGCGGTCGGATGGCTCTCAAGCTGAACGCTGCCGGCACGGGCAAAACCGACGATGAGATCATCCGCAGCCTCGCTGGGAACATGAGCTTCGGCCTGGAGGACGGAATCTACAAGGGCATGGATGTCTGGTACGAGATCCGCAAGGCCCGTGCCCTGATCCGTCGCATCCCGCCGCCCGCCCGTACCGGCCCCGCGCAGACGCCGATCAACACCCTCAAGATGTCCGGCAAGCTCACCGACGGCATCCTGCACACCGACCAGCTTACGGCCGAGATTCCCTTTCTGCGCGTCAGCGGGCAGGCCAGCGTCGATCTGCCGAAGAAGTCGCTGGACAGCGGGCTGACGGCGCTCGTATTCGAGAAGCCGGTCTTCGGTGCCGACGAAAGCCTCGAAGATCTGGTCAACGCCCGCATCCCGCTCACCATCAAGGGGCCGCTTTCCGATCCGAAGGTCCGGGTGGATCTGCAGAAGATGGTGCAGGGCGCCCTGAAGGAATCCGTGCGCGAGGTCATTCGCGACAAATTCGGCGATCGCCTGCGCGACAAGCTGGGGCTGGGCCCTGCCGAGGCCCCGGCTGCCGATCAGGCTGCTGATCAGCCTGCCGATCAGGCCACCGATGGCAGCACCGGAGAGCCGCCGGCCAAGCCGGCGCCGAAAAAGGAAGATCCGGTAAAGAAGGCACTGGACAAGCTCCTTGGCCGTTGAGCCGGTGGGCAACCCCGGGGACTTTGCGCCACGCCTGGCGACTGCCTTGCTGGTCTGGTGGGATATTCACGGTCGCAAGGATCTGCCGTGGCAGGGCGGCCAGGGCGATGGCCAGCGTGGCAATCTGCGTCGCTATCACGTGTGGGTCTCCGAAGTGATGTTGCAGCAGACCCAGGTCGCGACCGTCAAACGCTATTACCCGGCGTTCATGCAGACTTTCCCGGATGTGCAGGCACTGGCCGATGCATCCGTGGATGAAGTGTTGCATCACTGGTCGGGCCTGGGCTACTACGCGCGGGCCCGGAATCTGCATCGGGCGGCACGTGCAGTGCGCGACCAGCATGGCGGCAGGATCCCGACCGACTTCGACGCCTTGCATGCCTTGCCAGGCATCGGCCGATCGACCGCCGGGGCGATCCTGAGCCTTGCCGACAACGAGCGCCATCCGATCCTGGATGGCAACGTGAAGCGCGTGCTGGCGCGGGTGTTTGGCGTGGCGGGTTATCCGGGTGAAGCGGCGGTGCTGAAGCAGTTGTGGTCGCTCGCCGAACGCTGCACACCGACAACGCGCATCGCCGACTACACGCAGGCCATCATGGATCTGGGCGCATCGCTCTGTGCGCGTGGCGTGCCGGATTGTGCTGCCTGTCCGTTATCGGCAGCGTGCGTGGCGCATCGGGAGGGCCTGACCGGGGAATTGCCGACGCGCAAAGCGACAAAAGCCCGGCCACTACGGGCTGCCATCGTTCTCCTGTGTGTTCGCCGCGATGGCGCGGTGCTGCTGGAGCGACGGCCGCCATCGGGCTTGTGGGGCGGGCTGTGGGGTTTGCCCGAGACCACGAGCATCGACGCTGCAGCGGGCTGGTGTACCGCCACGCTGGGAACCGCACCGCAACGTCAGTGCGTGCAACCCGTGTTGCGGCACGGCTTCACGCACTTTGATCTGGACATGACGCCGGTGGAATTGCATGTGGATGGCGGCTCGACGGACCTGCCGGCAAGTCGCGCGATGGAGGCCGACCGCTGGCTCTGGTATAACTTTCGGGCACCGGCCCGTGTGGGCCTCGCCGCACCCACAGCCAGATTGCTGGCTACACTGCATGAAAGCATCGATCCATGACCCGCACCGTCAATTGCGTCCTGCTGCACGCTGAAGCCGATGGCCTGGATTACGTGCCCTATCCCGGCGAGCTCGGCAAACGAATCTACGAGCATGTGTCGAAGCAGGCGTGGCAGCAGTGGCTGGCGCACCAGACGATCCTCATCAATGAATACCGCCTGAGCCCGATCGAGCCCAAGGCGCGGAAGTATCTCGAAGGCGAGATGGAGAAGTTCTTCTTTGGCGGCGGCTCCGAGAAGCCGGCGGAGTTCACCGGCGCCGGGTAGGTTCGGCTACAAAAGCAGATCCCGGCGGCGGATCTTGCCGGAAGTCGTGCGCGGCAGGTGATTCACGAGGTGGATCTCGGCCGGCTGCATCCACGACGGCAAGACGCTGCGGCAGTGGGCATGCAAGGCAGATTCACTGGCCGGTTGGTCGGCAGCCGGCAGCACGAAGGCGATGATCTCCGGGTCGCCATCCGCCATCGCCCGGCCGACGACACCCGCATCGAGCACTCCCGCGCAGCGGCGCAATGCCGTTTCGACCTCATCCGGATACACGTTCACGCCGCCGCTGACGATCACGTCATCGGCCCGGCCCTTGAGACTCAGGTAGCCGGCGGCATCCAGTGAACCGAGATCGCCGGTATATAGCCAGCCATCGCTGACAGTTTCGCTGCCGGTCACTGCATCGTCAGTTTCGAACCACGCGGTTGCCACGCCAGCACCCCGCAACCGGACACGCCCGGTGGCACCGCTGTCCTGCGGTTTGCCGTCGTCATCAACGACCTCGAGCTCCACGTCGCCCCAGGCCTTGCCCACCGTATCCGCATGGCTGGCGATCTCCGCCGGACACAAGGTGGCGATCACGCCACCACCGGCGCTGCCGAACATGTCGTAAAGATTCGGCGACACGCGGGCCACGATCTGGCGACGCTCCTCGGCTGTCAGCGGTGCGGCCGCCGACAGCAATACCTCGAGCGATGGCAGCAACGGCGTGCCGTCGTTCGGCAGGGCGATCAGCCAGCGGAGGGCCGTGGGCACGAGGAAGGCCATCGAAATCCCGTTGTCCCGCACGGCCTCCACATATTCTTCGGCGCCGAACAGCGGCGGATAGAGCACCACCGTGCCGCCCTGGAGCAGCGTCGTGAGGCAGAAGTGGCTGCCGGCGCTGAAGTACAACGGGCTCGCCGAGAGGTAGCGCAGATCAGCCGCCGAGCCGAATACCGCCACGTTGTTCCGGATCCGGACATGGTAATTCCGGTGGCTCACGATGGCCGCTTTCGGGGCGCCGGTGGTGCCGGAGGAAAGATTCAGGACCAGGGGCAGGTCCGGATTGTCGATGAACGGCGCCGGGCCACTGCACGCAACCTGCGCCCGCCAGGTGTCATCGAGCGTCAGGCAACGCACGCCGGCAATGTCGGCGTTGGCTTCCGTAAACACGGCTGCCAGCCGGAACTGTGCCGCCACGGCCGCCCGTTCCGCCACCGGCAGCCGCCAGTCCATTGGCAACACCGTGATCCCGGCGCGGGCGGCCGCGAAGCGGATGATCAGGTGGTCCGCGTGATCCCGCAGACACACGCCGAGGCGATCGCCGATCTGCAGCCCGCTGGCGCGCAGGGCACCGGCGGATCGGGCGACCTCCGCATTCAATTGCGCGAAGGACCAGCCACGCTCGGCATCCACCAGCGCCGGTTTGTCCGGATTGGCCTGGGAGTGCAGCTCCAGCAGGCGCAGGAGATTCAGGTTGTCAGCAACCACGTGGGCTGTTTTCACGGCGTTCATCAACCGGTTATGCTAGCCCGGGTCGTGCATGCGTGGGCGACGCGGGTTGGCAAAGCCGTGATGTTGCCAACGGACCGGCGGGATGATCACCGGTAGCATGGGCGGGAATGCAAGCCACTGATGACCAGTTGTTGAAGGCGCCGGCCGTGGCCCGGGCTGCCTTGTCCGGATTGCCGGACTGGCAGGCGCCACGGCAGGGCACCGAAGCCCGGCTCGCCGGGTTTTTCATGCTCGAGCTCAAGCTCGACACCGTCGGCGCCGACGACGACTTCTTCGCGCTGGGCGGCACGTCTCTGCAGGCGGCCGCGATCTTCGCTCACATCCAGCGTGAACTTGGTTCACGCCTGCCGCTCGCCACGCTCTATCGGGCACCCACGATCAGGCAACTGGCAGTGGCGGTGGAGAAGGCTGCCGGCAAGGCCTCGACAAAGGCCATGCAGGTGCAATCCGCCGGCGTTGCAACCTTGACCACCGGTGCTGCCACTCCGGCCACTCCGATCGATGAATCATGCTGCGTGCAACGCATTCATGCCGGCAGTTCGCGTCACGCATTGTTCATTGCGCCCGGTATTGGTGGCGACATCGTTGGTCTTGGCCATGTCGTTCGCCATCTCGATCCTGCACAAAGCGTCTATGGTCTCCGCAGCATCGGGCTCCAGGAAGGTGAAGAACCACTCGTCGGCATGCCGGCCATTGCCACTGCCTTCATTGCCGACATGCGGCGCGTGCAGGCCGCCGGCCCTTATCAGCTGTTCGGCGTCTGCTGGGGCACGCTCGTCTGCCTCGAGATTGTGCGGCAACTCGAGGAGGCCGGTGAAGCCGTGTCTCTCCTCGCGCTGCTCGATCCGCCGCCGGTCGGTGGCGGGACGCAAGCAGCAGCATCCGCACCATCGAGATGGCATTTTCTGCGCCAGCGCCTCGCACTCTATGGCAGGTCGCTCGCCGCCACGCCGCTCCGCGCCTGGCCTGCGTACCTCTGGGGCCGACTCATCAATATTGCCGATGCCCTCCGCCAGCGCGACCCGCTCCGTGGCGACGCCACCGAATACCTCCGCTGGCGCGTTCGCGAGGCCAATCTCCAGGCCATGCGGTCATATACGCCACCCGTCTTCGATGGCGAAGCCTGCCTGTTCTTCACCAAAGACCGCGCCGACGGCCGCTCCAGGGCCGCCCGCGATTACTGGATCCACCACCTCAAGGCCCAGGGCCGCGAGCAATATGTACCCGGCAAGGACTCCGGCGATGCCCTCGCGCCCGAGCGGGCGGCGGCTGTGGCCGGCATGCTCGCCGGCCGGTTGGCCGATGCGCCGGGGCAGGGATCTGCCTCGCCTGGTGGTTGATCTGCTGGCTTGATTCCATGCCGGCGGCTTACAATGCGCGGCCCGCCGGGTGCTCCTTCAGTGGCACCCCGGCGGCCAAGCCAGACGCCCAGGATGGCCAGGTAGCTCAGTTGGTAGAGCAGCGGACTGAAAATCCGCGTGTCGGTGGTTCAATTCCGCCCCTGGCCACCAATCTCCTGTTTACGCAGGTCTGACCGGGTCCGTTCGGGTCTGGCAAAGTCCACCTAAGCAACTGTTCCAGAAGCGGTTCCTGTCGGTCGTCGTCTCGCGATGTACGCCTGAGTACGTTGACCTGAGGCCGCAAACAGCCCCAATTTCGGGGGCAACAACTGGATTCCACAGCTTCAATCCCCAGGAGTTGCCCCACATGGCCATCGACAAGCTCACCGATACCCAGATCCGGAACGTGCGGCTCCGTGAGAAGACCTTTCGCATCCACGACGGCCTCGGGCTGTACCTGGAAGTGACACCCACCGGCAACCGCTGGTGGCGGGTCAAGTACACCTTCGGTGGCAAGGAGAAGCGCATCTCCGTGGGCGTCTACCCGCAGATTACCCTGAAGGATGCTCGCGAGCGCCGGGACGCCGCCCGGCGCCAGCTGGCGCACTACATCAACCCGGTCGTGGCCAAGCGGGAGGCCAAGGCAGCGCGGGTGGCCCGCACGGAAAACACGTTCGAGGCCGTGGCCCGGGAGTGGTTCGAGAAGTGGTCGCCGGTCTGGAAGAAGACCCACAGCAGCAAGGTGATCCGCCGGATCGAGATCGACATCTTCCCCTGGCTGGGCCAGCGCCCGATTGCCGAGATCAAGGCGACCGAGCTGCTGCAGGTGGTGCGTCGCATCGAGGATCGTGGCGTGATCGAAACCGCGTATCGCTGCCTGATGAACTGCGGTCAGGTGCTGCGCTATGCGATTGCCACCGGGCAGGCGGAGCGGGACCTGTCCCAGGACCTGCGGGGCGCACTGGCGCCGTACAACGAGAAGCATTTCGCGACCATCGTGGAACCGAAGCAGGTGGGGGCGCTCATGCGGGCCATCGACGGCTACACGGGCGGTTTCATCACGAAGTGTGCACCGCAACTGGCACCGCTCACATTCGTCCGGCCGGGCGAGTTGCGCATGGCGGTCTGGCAGGAGTTCGACTGGACAACGAGGAATGGCGGATCCCCGCCGAGCGGATGAAGATGAAGGCGACCCACATCGTGCTGCTCGCCCGGCAAGCGGTCGCCGTGCTGCGGGAACTGCACCCGGTGAGCAGCCGGTGGGGCTATGTCTTCCCCGGTGTCCGCACACGGAAGCGGCCGATGAGCGAGAACACCGTGAACGCGGCACTGCGCCGGCTGGGCTACGGCCGGGACGAGATGACCGGGCACGGGTTCCGCAGCATGGCGTGCACCCTGCTGAACGAGCAGGGGTGGAACCGGGATGCGATCGAGCGGCAGCTGGCGCACTCGGAGCGCGACCAGGTGCGGGCGGCGTACAACTATGCGGATTACCTGCCCGAGCGGCGGAAGATGATGCAGGCGTGGGCGGATTATCTGGATGGGTTGAGAAGGGGACGGAGGTGGTGGGGATTGGGGTGGCTAGGGTGGCTTGAGGAAATCGGTCGTGCCGCCAGTGATCGCCAGATCAGGCGTGGCCACCGACGTAATCTTGTAGCAGCAAGACGCGTGCTCCGGTAAAGGCCCGCATATCCCGGTCGTTGGTTATCACGAACGACACCCCGGCTGCCTCGGCAGTCGCGAGCTGAATGGCGTCCGGCGTCTTGATGGATCCGGTCATTGTCGCCCGTATCTCACCGCCCCGGCGTGCAATGGCCTCATCAACCGGGATTAGTGAAATATTCGGTGACTGGCTCAGAATCTCCGCGTACTGGGTTGCCAGATCCTGCCGCCTCATCTGAATTGGCTTTACCAGGACCTCGAGAAGCGTGATGACTGACGTGAATACCTTGATCTCCCCCCGGGCAATCATCTCGAAAACAGGCGCGACGCACGGCTCGAACCGTGGCTCCTGCTGGAGGTAGTAGATGAAGACGTTGGTATCGAGAAGGACCCGAGCCGCGCCTCTCAGCTCACTCGCCAGATGGCCATTCATTGCGCAGCGCCCGAATGTAGGTTTCTGCAGAAACGCCAGCCCAGACGTCGCGGCCAAGGCCCCTGAGCTGCAGGATTGAATGGCCCTTGCCGGCTGACATAACCCGGTCCGTCTTCGTCAGAAGGTAGGCATAGGGACCCGGCCCGGCCAGCAGCCGCTGGGCATCGCGGATCGCCTCACATGACTCCACGTAGGCGTACGGTGCGTCGATATTGTCGATGTAGTCGAGCATCGGTGTGACCTATTGAAACAACAGTCGCAGCTCGTCAGTGATGTTCCGCTCAAACGCGGCTTGTATATGGTCGTGTGCCAGCCTGACGTGGGCTACGACCTGGTCCACAGGCTGGGGCGATCCCGGCTTCCACGCCTCGTGGAAGTCTAGCAGGAAAGTCATTTTGCCCGGCTGTTCCTGAGGCGACGTCGCGAAACTGAGGAGCAGGCTGTGGTCCTTCTCAGGAACCAGCAGCTCCAGACGAAGCAGGAACGCACCATGATCCTTCCCCAGGGACTCTGGCAAGACGGGAATCACCCGAAAATAGTCCTGCAGTTCAACGCGATCTCCGGGTACCGCGATTTTGTTCAGGTACCGGACGCCCACGCGGGTCACGGAGGCACCCGGCACAACCTCCTGATAGTGGGTCAGTGCCTGTTCAAGCGTGCCCACCCAGTCCTCGAAGCTCGTATAGGGTTGCAGCTTGTTCACCACCAGTAGATTCGGACCGAGCTGGATCAGGCGGTCGCGCATCGGCGTGAAAAATCTCATCCGTGGAGGCAGTGGCCGGACACCTACCGTGGTTGCCTGGCCGGGACCCATGTTGATCTCCGCCTCGCTCCCACTGAGCTGCTCCTTGATGGTGAACTGCTCCTGGATGCGTCCATAGAACGCCCCAGGAACCGTGTCGTCCCAGTCGCGAGGCTCAAAGAACAGCTCACACAGAGCTTCGACTACAGGGGGGTTCTTGTAGTTTGGCGCCGGATTCATCTGTGGCCAGCTTACCGTTCCGGATTGTGATTCTGCTGCCAGCATAGCGGATAGGGAAGGCTCGGGCATTGCCACCGGTCTTGCACCCCGGCAATCTGCATGGAATAAAGAGAAATGTGAGGACGGGCTCCGTCCCAGGGAGAACGTCGTTAGCACCCCGACCCCGAAATTCCTGCCCGAAGCGTCCCCACGTCCGCTGGCGCTAGCTGGGGTTGTTGGCATCACACCTGTCGCCTTGCACGTCGGCCCAGGGCAGCAGGGGCTCGAGATCGCCGTGGCCGAGGCCGCCGCCCAGCCGCCGGATGGAGTCCTGCATGCGGCCTGGGAGACCCGCCGCGCCCGCCGGGCAACCCCTGTGCTTGTGGTGGCGGTCTACGGTGACCACGCCGCCCTCTGCGGCGCCACCGGCGAGAAGCCGCCCGTCCATGCGGACCTGAACCGCGGCCAGGCCGAACGCCTCTGCCGCGAGGCCCTCCAGCAACCCGACCGCCACGCCGCCCTCCGGTTCCTAGCGCAAGCCTTGCCGTCCCTGGCCACCAGGATCCCGGGCATCCGCAACGAGGGCCTGTTGGCGCTCCACGAGCTGGAGCAGGGTGCCCCCCAGCGTCAGGACTGGCCGGATGCCAGCGCCCGCGCCAGGCGAACAGCCGGCCAGCAGGGCAATGACCTGCTCAAGTCTCTGGGGTTCTCGATGGAGCGTCTGGACAACCTGACGCAGCTGCTCCGTGCCGGTGATCGCCGAACTGCACTGGCGGTACTGCTGACCCAAAGCGAGTCCGTCGAGGCGAGTACGGCCCGCTTCAATAGCATCTCGCCGATCTCCTATGCCCTGGCCAAGGCGGACCAGGAGAACCTGCAGTGGGTGATCATCGTCCAAGGCAACCGCCTGCGCCTGTATCCCACAGAGACCGGCGTAGGCGTTGGCCGCCGCGGCCGGACCGAGACCTTCGTGGAGTGCCAGCCGGCGTTACTGAGCGACGAGCATCTGGCCTACCTCTGGCTGCTGTTCTCGGCTGACGCCCTGAAGCCGCAGGGGAGCTTGGAGGACCTGTTGGAATCGTCCCGGCGCTTCGCCGGGGACCTGGCTGAACGGCTCCGGGACCGGATCTACGAAGAAGTGGTGCCTCGCCTTGCCACCGGCATCAGCGCTGCCCGCAAGGTGACCAGCTACACGGCCGACGAACTGCACCTGACGTACCAGATGGCGCTGACCGTTCTGTTCCGGCTGCTGTTCATTGCGTACGCCGAGGACCGGGACCTGCTGCCCTACCAGCACAACGAGGCTTACCGGCGGCGCTCACTGAAGCAGAAGGCCCAGGAGCTGGCGGACGCGGATGCCAGGAACACGACAGTTGCCCGGGGAGAGACGCACTGGCGCGAGGTCGAGCAGCTCTGGGATGCCGTGGCCGGGGGTAATCCGGAGTGGGGCGTGCCCGCCTACGACGGCGGACTGTTTTCCACCGATCCGGCCGTGTCACCGGCTGGCGCGAAGCTGGCCAAGGTCCGCCTGCCTAATGAGATCTTCGAACCGGCGCTCAAGGGCCTGCTGCTGATCGAGACGGCGGAGAACAGCCTTGGCCCGGTGGACTTCCGTTCCCTGGGGGTCCGGGAGTTCGGCACGATCTACGAGGGACTGCTGGAATCGGAGCTGTCGGTAGCCGACACGAATCTGACCCTCGACGCCAAGGGCACGTACGTCCCAGCTAAGAAGAAGCAGCCGGTCATCGTTGCCGAGGGCGAGGTCTACCTCCACGACCGTTCCGGCGCCAGGAAATCCAGCGGCAGTTACTTCACCAAAAGCTTCGCCGTAGAGCACCTCCTGGACCGGGCACTGGAGCCTGCGCTGAAGGATCACTTCGCCCGTATCGAGAAGATGGACGACGCGGATGCCGCCGAAAGCTTCTTCGATTTCCGCGTTGCCGATATCGCCATGGGCTCCGGGCACTTCCTGATCGCAGCCATTGACCGGATCGAGAAGGGCATGGGCGAGTACCTGAGCCGCCGGGCCATGCCGGGTGTGATGAAGGAGCTCGCGCAGCTGCGGACGGCGGCCGAGAAGCAGCTGGGTGAGCTGGCGGAGCAGACCCAGATCGAGGATGGCCAGCTGCTGCGGCGGCTGATTGCCTGCCGCTGTATCTATGGCGTGGACATCAATGACCTTGCCGTACAACTTGCCCGGCTGTCGATCTGGATCCACACCTTCGTACCGGGGTTACCTTTGTCGCTGCTAGACCACGGCCTGGTGGTCGGCAACTCGCTGGTGGGTGTGGCGACAGTGCACGAAATCCGGGCGAGGTTCCTGGAAGCGGGCAGCGACACGCGGGAAACCCGGACAGTCGAGATGTTCACTGTCGATGCCGAGTCACTACTCGGCCAGGCGGCAAAGCCGCTGAAGCGCCTGGCCACTCTCGCCGACGCCAGCCTGAAGGATGTGGAGGCTGCCCGAGCCGCCGCGGCCGAGGCCGGTGAGGCTATTGCCCCGACCCGGGCGCTCTGCGACATCATCACCGCTTTGCCGGTCGCCGAGGACGAGATCCGCTTTCAGTTCGACCGGTGGGAGCAGGAGCGCAAGACGATTGCGGACGGCAACGCCCACCGCCAGGCAGCCAAGTCGCTGGATGGCCTGAATCCGCTGCATTTCCCGGTCGCGTTCCCGGAGGTCTTCCTGCGGACCCGCCCAGGGTTTGACGTCATCATCGGCAATCCGCCCTGGCAGGAGGCGACCCTGGAGGAACACGCCTTCTGGGCCAGGCATTTCCCCGGGCTACGGAGTCTCGCGCAGCGCGAGCAGGAGCGGCTGAAGGAACAGCTGCGGAGAAGCAGACCAGACCTAGTGTCTCAGTACACCGCCGAGCGCGATGAGATGGAGCGCCTGCGGAAAGTGCTGGTCAGCGGCGCCTTTCCGGGCATGGGGACGGGCGACCCCGACCTTTACAAGGCATTCTGCTGGCGATTCTGGACCCTCGCGGCGGCGGAGGGTGGTTGCGTGGGGGTGGTCTTGCCCAGAAGCGCGCTGTCGGCGAAGGGCACCAGCGACTTCCGAGTGAGCGTCTTTCAGAACGCTAGGGACGTCAGTCTCACCATGTTGCTCAATCGAGCCGGCTGGGTATTCGATGAAGCTGAGCACCGCTACACAATTGGGCTAGTTTCGATGTCTCGGGGGGCGTCCTCCGGACAAACCATTCACCTCAAAGGCCCTTATGCGTCGCTAGAGGCCTTCCACGTGGGCGCGGGCAAACCGCCAGCAGACTTCTCGTCGGGGGAAGTCCTTTCCTGGAACGACACCGCCTCACTGCCCCTCCTACCGACAGAGGAGTCCCTGGAGGTCTTTGCCCAGCTGCGCAAGTCTCCGCGACTGGATCTCAACGACGGCCAAGGCTGGCGGGCGCGGCCGGATACTGAATTGCACGCGACCAACCAGAAGGACTTGATGGACCTCGAGTCTGAGAAATGCCCCAAAGGCTTCTGGCCGGTCTTCAAGGATGAGAGCTTTGATCTCTGGACGCCGGATACGGGCCGCTACTATGCCTGGGCAGACTCAAAGGTCGTCCGCCCATGGATCTTGCAGAAGCGGATGCGCAGTGGTCGGTCCCGGGGCGACAGCGCCCACGCGGAGTTTTCGGCGGCCCACCTGCGCGACGAAAAGACGCTGCCGTGCAATTCCGCGCGGATTGCGTTTCGGGATGTTTCGCGGGCAACGGACTCCCGTACGATTCGGGTAGCGCTGTTGCCGCCGAAGGTGTTTGTGGTGAATACGGGACCGTATCTGCTTTGGCCCCGGGGCGACGAATTAGATCAGGCCTTCCTGCTCGGCATTCTCAGTTCATTGGCACTGGACTGGTATTCGCGACGCTTTGTGGAGACGCACCTGAATTTCTTTGTTTTAAATCCCTTCCCCATCCCACGTCCGCCTCGAAGCGACCTCCGTTGGCAACGAGTGGTTGAGCTTGCGGGCAGACTCGCCTGCCCTGATGAGCGCTTCGAAACCTGGGCCAAGGCCGTCGGTGTTCAGGTCGGGGCGCTGAAGGATGTCGAGAAGAACAACATGATCCACGAGCTCGACGCAGTCGTTGCTCACCTCTACGGCCTCTCGGAGCCCCAGCTTCGGCACCTGTTCGAAACCTTCCACGAAGGTTGGGATTACCAGCTGCAACTTGATGCGACGATCAAGTACTACCGTACCTGGGCGAAGAAAAAGGCCCACTGACGATGGCCGATACCGTTCTCATCGACAACCGGGATGGCCGGACCTTGGCCAAGGCGCTGGAGGCGGTGCTCAGCGGTTCCGGAGTCTGGGAAAGCCCGTTGCCCAACGAGCTGGATGTTGCCACGGCTGTTGACGTCCATCCAGAATTGACCCACTTGGCGGGGTAATTTTCATCCAAAAC
>CAYLKO010000064.1:11451-14371 GCA_964384525.1 uncultured Chromatiaceae bacterium | reverse complement strand
CCGGCAAGGTCGCCGAGGCCGGCGGGCCGGCGGTGAGTCCGGAGGAGAGCGAGGCGGAGATCAAGACGCTACGCGCCGAGCGGCGCACCCGTGCGGCTCGTGCCTGACACCAACACGGCGCTCGCCGCCGAGGCCGAGATCATCGTCTCCGGCGACTCAGATCTGCTGGTACTCAAAGAACACCGCGGCATCCCCATCCTCAAGGCCGCTAACGTGATCAACCGCCTCTCGGAATGACGTGGATTCTATGGTTTTTTCAAACTTGATGTGAAATTGATCCTCAAATCTCTCCAGGACTTCGGTCAATAGCTTGCTCAAATCATCACGCGGCATCTCCCCCCAATCATAAGCGGTCACTCTAAGTATGTTGGTCACTGCGATGTTTGTAACGTGCAATACAACATCTCCATCTAAGTAGAGCGCGACGAAAATAGCCTCTTCACCTCCCGTCGCAGATGAGGGCATTTCAACTACACGAAGATCCCATTTGGCCGGAATGGCACGCACGGTATCTACTGCGTCGCCAGCGTCGTTAGCATGGAACTCTGCCCTATATTCGAAGTAGGGAGGCACCATAGATCCCGCGGATCCAATCAGCGGTAGAAGCGCCAGTAGTACGCACAATGCGCATTTCATGGCGTTGTTCCATATTTGTCGACAACATCCACGACACCGGAAAGAAACAGATAAATGCCCATCACATCATTTAAATACGGATCGGCGCCGTCACTGCCATCCCAGCCGCCCGCATATCTGCCGTCACAACCCCGTTGACGTGCAGCAGCTCTGCCTCATGCCCCACATCCCGCCACGGTTCCTCAAGCGCCGCCCGATACCACTCCTGCATGGCCGGCAAGGCAAGCAGCCGGGCGCCATAGTCCAATGCCTGTGAATCAAGCTTCAGGTCATAGGTCTGTATGCGGAAGGCCACCGGCGCGTAGAACGCATCGACGGCGCTGAAGGAACTGCCGGCCAGGAACGGACCGCCGAAGCGTTGCAGTCCTTCGGTCCATAACGCGGCGAGCCGGTCCAGATTCCGTTGTAGCTCCGGCATGATCTTGTGGAGACGCACACGAACCCCGCAGTTCATCGAACACACGTTGCGCAAGGGACCGAAGCCGGCATGCATTTCAGCGGCGGCGGATCTGGCCCAGGCACGCGCGACCGGGTCTGCGGGCCATACGCCAACATGGCGCTCGGCGAGGTACTCGGTGATGGCGAGCGATTCCCAGACGATGGTTGGCGCGTCGTGCAGGCAGGGCACCTGGCCGGCGGGCGATAGTTTGCGAAATGCGTCCCAGGTGGACTGCTGGCCAAACACCTGCAGCTGCTCTTCGAACGGGATGCCGAGATGCTTCATCAGCACCCACGGCCGCAGCGACCACGATGAGTAGTTCTTGTTGGCGATGAACAGCGTATACATGGGCTGCTCCGGAACGGTTGTGGCGGCGCTGGTGGTCGCTACTTCTTCTTCGGCAGGTACAGGTCGATGAGCGTGCCTTCGAATGCCTCGGCGGCGAAGGCCACGGTTTCGGACAAGGTGGGATGCGGGTGGATCGTGAGTGCGATATCGGCAGCGTCGCAACCCATTTCGATGGCGAGGGCAACCTCGCTGATCAGGTCACCGGCATTGGGGCCGACGATGCCGGCGCCGATGACGCGGTGGGATTCCTTGTCGAACAGGACCTTGGTCATGCCCTCGTCCCGGTTCAACCCGAGTGAGCGGCCGCTGGCGGCCCACGGGAAGCTGCCCTTGCCATAGGCGATGCCCTGGGCCTTGGCTTCGGTTTCCGTCACGCCGACCCAGGCAACCTCGGGATCGGTGTAGGCCACCGACGGGATCACGCGGGCATCGAAGGCCACCTTCATGCCAGCGGCAACTTCGGCCGCCACCCGACCCTCGTGGTTCGCCTTGTGGGCCAGCATGGGTTGGCCCACGATGTCACCGACGGCAAAGATGTGCGGCACATTGGTGCGCATCTGCTTGTCCACCGGGATGAAGCCGTTGTCGGCAACCGTGACGCCGGCATTCCCCGCATCGATGCGCTTGCCATTGGGCGAGCGGCCAACCGACATCAGCACCTGGTCGAACACCTGGGTGCCGGCGGTCTTGCCTTCAAACGTAACGTACAGGCCATCCTTCGCCGGCTTGATGTTTACCACCTTGGTGCCGAGCAGGATCTGTTCATAGCGCTTGGCGATGCGCTTCTGCAGAGGCCGGACCAGATCGGCGTCGGTGCCCGGCATCAGCGCATCGGTCAGCTCGACCACCGAGATCTTCGTGCCCAGGGCTTCATAGACGGTGGCCATCTCCAGCCCGATGATGCCGCCGCCAATCACCAGCATCTTCTTCGGGATGGCCTTGAGCTCCAGCGCACCGGTTGAATCGATGATCCGCGGGTCGTCAGGAAAGCCCGGCAGCTTGACCGGTTCCGAACCGGCGGCGATCACGCAGGTCTTGAATGCAATCACCTGTTTGGACTTGCCGTCGCTGACTTCGAGGTGATGTGCCGACAGGAAGCGACCCGTGCCCGGCACCACGGTGACCTTGCGTTGTTTCGCCAGTGTCGCAAGGCCGCCGGTCAGCTTGCCGACGACCTGGTCTTTCCAGCCGCGCAGTGCATCGAGGTCGATCTTCGGCTTCCCGAAGCTCACGCCACAGCTCGCCATCGACCCGGCTTCGTCGATCACCTTGGCCGCATGCAACAGCGCCTTCGACGGTATACAACCAACGTTGAGGCAGACACCCCCCAAGGTGGCCCAGCGCTCGACCAGCGTGACATTCAAACCCAGGTCAGCGGCACGAAACGCGGCCGGATAGCCGCCGGGACCGGCGCCCAGCACCAGGAAGTCGGCCTCGCGATCGACCTTGCCGGTGTAGGTCTTGCCCGGCGCGGGGGCGGCTTTGGCGGCTGGTGAC
>CAYLKO010000064.1:0-11441 GCA_964384525.1 uncultured Chromatiaceae bacterium | reverse complement strand
AGCCGGCATGGGCTTGGCCGTGGCGCCGGAAGCTGCAGCGGGCGTGGCGGAAGCAGCAGTTGACGCGGCAGGAGACGCAGACGGAGTTGCGGGTGGCGATGCCGGTGAAGCCGCAGCCTGGCCTTCGCCCGCAGCCGCCTCCAGCCGCACGATCAACGAACCCTCGCTGATCCGGTCACCGGTCTTCACCAGCATCTCCCGAATCACGCCGGCGGCCGGCGCCGGCACTTCCATTGCCGCCTTGTCGGTCTCCAGCGTGATCAGTGGCGATTCGGCCTCGACCGTGTCACCCGGCTTGACGTGGACCTCGATGATTTCAACATCCTTGAAGTCACCGAGGTTGGGCACCTTTACATCGATCAGCGCCATCGATCAGGTCTTCAGCAACGCTTCGACGTCGGCCAGCAATGCAGCGAGGCGCGTGATGAAGCGTGCGCCCGTTGCCCCATCAATGACCCGGTGGTCATAGGACAGCGACAGCGGCACCATCAGCCGCGGCATGAATTTCTTCTTGCCCCATACCGGCCGGGTCGTGGCCCGGCCAACGCCGAGGATGGCGACTTCCGGTGCATTGATGATCGGCGTGAAGTGCGTGCCGCCGATGCCGCCCAGGCTGGATATCGTGAAGGTGCCACCCTGCATTTCGGCGGCCGTGATCCGGCCGGCGCGTGCCTTCGCGGACAGCGTGCCGAGTTCCTCGGCAATGTTGAAGATGTTCTTCTGGTCGACATCGCGGATCACCGGCACGACCAGCCCCTGCGGCGTGTCGGCAGCAAAGCCGATGTGCCAGTAGTGCTTGGTCACGAGGCTGAAACCGTCTGCCGTCAGTGAACTGTTGAAGTCCGGAAACTCCTTCAGGGCGAGGGCGCAAGCCCGCATGAAGAAAGCCAGGGGTGTCAGCCGGGCGCCGGCCAACTCGGCACCGGCCTTCAATATATTCCGCTGCTTCTCGAGCTCGGTGATATCCGCTTCATCGTGCTGGGTGACATGCGGAATGTTGAGCCAGGCGGCCTGCAGGCGGGGCCCGGAAATCTTCTGAACGCGCGACAGCGGCCTGACTTCCACCGGTCCGAATTTTGCAAAGTCGACCACGGGCACTGCGGGCAACGAGGTGGCCGCACCCGGCGCGCCGGTCATCACCGACTTGACGAAGCCCTTGACGTCCTCGACGACAATGCGACCCTTCTGGCCGGATCCCTTGACCCGGCCCAGATCGACACCGAGTTCGCGGGCAAACTTGCGCACCGACGGACTGGCATGAGCCTTGGCAAAACCACTCTCGTCGATCGGTGGCAGACCGCCGGAGGAACTCCATGGTGATTCCGGAACCGGTGCTGCGGGCATCCTCGGCGCCGGAGGTGCAGCCGCTTGTGCTTCGGCAGCTGGCGGTGTCGGGGATGGCTTTGCTGCCGTGGCCTCAGGTCTGGTGGCCTCGGGCTTGGTGGCCTCGGGCTTGGTGACCTCCGCCCTGGCAGGGGTCGCCTCCTCCTCGGCGTCGATGACCACGATCAGATCACCCTGCGACACGCGCCCGCCCTGCGCCACTTTCACTTCCAGCACGGTGCCCGCGCTGGGTGACGGCACTTCCATCGCCGCCTTGTCGGTTTCCAGGGTCATCAGCGGCTGCTCGACGCTGACGGTATCACCGACCTTGACGAGCAATTCGACGATCTCCACGTCCTTGAAATCGCCAAGATCGGGAATGGTTACTTCACGCCGTGCCATGAACTTGAGCCTTCAGACCGTGACCGGATTGGGCCGGGACGTATCGATGCCGAGCTGCTTGATCGCCTTGACCACGACCTTCGTCTCGATGGCGCCTTCGTCCGCCAGCGACTTCAGCGCAGCCATGACGATGTGTTTGGCGTCCACCTCGAAGAAATCCCGCAGGGCGGCCCGCGAATCACTGCGGCCAAAGCCATCGGTGCCCAGCACGGTGTAGCGACCGGGGATCCACGAACGGATCTGGTCGGAGACGATGCGCATGTAGTCGGTTGCCGCCACGAACGGACCCTTGGCGCCGGCAAGCGTGCGGGCCACATGGGACTGCCGCGGAGCCTGGTCCGGATTCAGGAGGTTCCAACGATCGCAGTCGATGCCGTCGCGGCGAAGCTCGCTGAAGCTGGTCACGCTCCAGACATCGGCGGAAACCTGCCAGTCCTTCTCGAGCATCTCCGCTGCAGCGATCACCTCGCGCAGGATCGTGCCGGCGCCCAGCAGCTGCACGCGATGCTTGTGCTTGCCGCCGGTGGACAGACTGTACATGCCGCGCAGGATGCCTTCGTTCACGCCTTCGGGCATCGCCGGCTGCGGGTAGTTCTCGTTCATCATCGTGATGTAGTAGAAGATCCGCTCCTGCTCGGTGTACATCCGGCGCAGGCCGTCCTGGATGATCACGGCAAGTTCATAGCCGAAGGCGGGGTCGTAGGCTATGCAGTTCGGAATCGTCGAAGCAGCCAGGTGGCTGTGGCCATCCTGGTGCTGCAGGCCCTCGCCCGCCAGCGTGGTCCGGCCGGCCGTGCCCGCCATCAGGAAGCCCTTGGCCTGCATGTCGCCCGCAGCCCAGATGAAATCCCCGATCCGCTGGAAGCCGAACATCGAATAGAAGGTGTAGAACGGCACGGTGTACACGCCATGGTTGGCATAGGCCGTGGCGGCCGCCATCCAGGAACAGAAGGCGCCGGCTTCGTTGATGCCTTCCTGCAGGATCTGGCCCTTCTGGGTTTCGCGGTAGTACACCAGCTGCTCGGCGTCCTGCGGCGTGTAGAGCTGGCCGACGGACGAGTAGATGCCGACCTGGCGGAACATGCCTTCCATGCCGAAGGTGCGCGCCTCGTCCGGTACGATCGGCACGACGATGTTGCCGATGCTCTTGTCGCGGATCAGCGTCGTCAGGATCCGCACGAAGACCATCGTGGTGGACACGGCCCGATCGCCGGAGCCTTCCAGCTCCTTGCTGAACACATCGAGGCCCGGCACCGCCAGCGGGGCAATGCGACCCTTGCGGGCCGGCAGGTAACCACCCAGCTGCTCGCGCCGCTCCTTGAGATAGCGGATCTCCTCGCTGTCCGGCGCCGGCACATAAAATGGAATCTTCTCGATGTCGACATCGGAAATCGGCAGGTTGAAACGGTCACGCATGGCCTTCAAGTCGTCGGTGTCGAGCTTCTTGGCCTGGTGGGCCGTCATCCGGCCCTCGCCCGCCTCACCCATGCCGTAACCCTTGACGGTCTTCGCGAGGATCACCACGGGCCGGCCATCCTGCTTCATCGCCCGGTCATAGGCTGCATAGACCTTGATGGCATCGAGGCCGCCGCGATTGAGGCGATAGATTTCGTCGTCCGAAAAATGGGCGACCATCTCCTTCAGCTCCGGGTATTTGCCGAAGAAGTGCTCACGTACGTAGGCGCCACCGCCGGCCTTGAAGCTCTGGTACTCGCCATCCACGGCTTCTTCCATGCGCCGACGGAGCGCACCGGTGGTGTCCTTTGCCAGCAGCGGATCCCAACGCGAGCCCCACACGACCTTGATCACGGCCCAGCCGGCGCCACGAAACGCCGACTCCAGTTCCTGGATGATCTTGCCGTTGCCGCGCACCGGGCCATCGAGCCGCTGCAGATTGCAGTTGATGACGAAGATCAGGTTGTCGAGCTTCTCGCGCACCGGCATGGTGATGGCGCCCATCGACTCGGGCTCGTCCATCTCGCCGTCGCCGAGGAAGCACCAGACCTTGCGACCTTTGGTTTGCGCCAGTCCGCGGCTTTCCAGGTAACGCATGAAGCGCGCCTGGTAGATGCCCATCATCGGGCCGAGACCCATGGACACCGTCGGGAACTGCCAGAAATCCGGCATCAGCCACGGGTGCGGATAGGAGGAAAGGCCCTTGCCCTTGCCGGTGACTTCCTGGCGGAAGTGGGCGAGCTGCTCCACCGAGAGCCGCCCCTCCAGGAAGGCCCGGGCGTAAATGCCCGGCGACGAATGACCCTGGATGTAGATCAGGTCCCCGGCGGACTCTTCGTTTGCCGCTCTCCAGAAATGGTTGAAGCCGACTTCGTACAACACGCACGCAGAGGCATAGGTGGCAATGTGGCCACCGAACTCGGAACTCTGGCGATTCGCCTGCACCACCATCGCCATGGCATTCCAGCGGATGTAGGCCTCCAGCCGCCGCTCGATGGCCCGGTCGCCGGGATACTGCGGCTGCAGCCACAAGGGAATGGTGTTGAGGTAGGCGGTGTTGGGACGAAATGGCAGATACGCACCGGAGCGACGGGCGTGATCCACCATGTGATTGAGGAGAAACTGGGCGCGCTCCGGGCCTGCCGTGCGCAGCACCGAATCAATTGACTCAACCCAATCCCGGGTCTCGTCGGGATCTGGATCATCGAATAGTCCGGTTGACGTACTGGATTCGGCCACGGCGGCTCCGCTGATGCTGAACAACTTGCCCTATACTGCGGCCCTGAACACAGAACCACGAGGCAAGCGCGTCAATCACAAATGATCGGGGTTTCACGCAGAAGGGTCAAGCACACCACCGCGGAGGCGCTTTTGCCGCCGGAGCGCATATTCAAAGTCGTACAGTCCGGCACACGCATCAATCGTGCGGTCGTCAGCAAGCTCGACCATCTGATCGTGGTCGTGCCCCATCGTGTGCCAGCCAGCGTGTGGACGGCGATTCCCGGCTTCAAGCAATTGCAACCAGCTTTCAAACGTCGTCAGGTCGACGGGCAGAAGCAGCCGCTGCACGGCACCCTGGCCACCGGCACGGGCGTGACTCTGGCAACCCTCGCGCCACCGGAAAAACGCACGAAGAATCCGCTGCCTGCAGCCTATCCGCTGCTGCGTTTTGCCGGGAAAATCGCTGCCGACAGCCTGACGGACGAACCCCGATCCATCGGCATCGTGGTCCACGGCCTGGCTGCCGAAGATGCTGAACGGGTGATCCATGCCGTGCTGCTCGCACTGGGTGCGCAAGTCTGGCGTGCTCCCAGCTTCCGCAGCAAGCATCGAGGTTCATCGCTCCGGACGATCCAGATACCCGGTCGAAAGAAACCGCTCGATCTCGAGCGCACGCTGGCGGAAATCGCCGCGGCCAATCTCGTCCGCTGGCTGACGACGCTGCCGGCCAACAAGCTGTCGGCGGGCGCCTACCGGACTATCCTGGCCGCTCTTGCGGAAAGCCACGACTGGACATTCGACTGGTTCGGCGATACGGAGCTCGAACAGTTGCAGGCCGGCGCCTTCCTGGCCGTCGCCCAGGGGAATGGCAGCCGCGATGCCGGCATCGCCCGGCTGCGTTACCGCCCGCGAGCCACCAGCAGTCCGGACGTGGCGCTGGTCGGCAAGGGCATCATCTTTGATACGGGCGGCACCAACCTGAAGACCGCGCAGCACATGCTGGACATGCACACCGACATGTCCGGCAGCGCGGTGGCGCTCGCCACGTTGCTGGCGCTCACCCGCCTGCAGTCGCCACTCACCGTCGATTGCTGGCTCGCGATCAGCGAAAACCGCACCGGCCCGGCTGCCTACAAGCAGCGCGATGTGGTCACGGCCAGCAACGGGGTGACCATCGAGGTCATGCACACCGACGCCGAAGGCCGCATGGTGCTGGCGGACACGCTGGCGCTGGCCGACCGCGAAAAGCCGCAGCTCATGCTCAACTACGCGACACTCACCGGCACCTGTGTCCAGGCCTTGTCCGAGCGTTACAGCGGGATATTCACCAATCACGAAGTGCTGAATGAACTGCTGGTCCAGACCGGGCGCCTGTGTGGTGAAAGAGTCTGGCCCTTTCCCAACGATCCGGATTTCGATGACGACCTGAAATCGAAGGCGGCGGATGTCGCGCAATGTGCTTCCGCCGGCGAAGCCGACCAGATCCTCGCCTTTCGCTTTCTGCAGCGCTTCGTGGCCGACACCACGCCGTGGATCCACATGGATCTGTCGGCCGCCTGGCGCAAGGATGGCCTGGGGCAGGTGCCCGGCGGCGCCACCGGCTTTGGCTTGCGCTACACCCTGGCCTTGCTGCTCGATCATCTGCCTACATTGAAAAAGCTTGCCGGATGACCACACCGTCATCCGGTCTTCCGCCTGCCGAAGCAGCAGCACCCGGCAGTGCTCCCGCACATGCAGCGCTCCTCAGCCGCCGCTTCCGGGGTTTTCTGCCCGTGGTGGTCGATCTCGAAACCGGTGGCTTCAATTGCCGGACGGATGCCCTGCTGGAGATCGCCGCGGTGATCCTGCGCATGGACGAAGACGGTCGACTGCATCGCCAGGAAACCGTGGCCTGTCATGTGCAGCCTTTTCCGGGCGCCAACCTCGAGCCGGCCGCCCTGCAGGTAACCGGCATCGATCCGTTCCATCCCCTGCGCCTGGCAAAACCCGAGCGCGAAGCATTGCAGTACATCTTCAAGCCGGTGCGCGAGGCGATGAAGGCCGCGGACTGCAAGCGCACCATCCTCGTGGCGCACAACGCCCACTTTGATCTCGGCTTCCTGAACGAGGCCATTGCCCGCACCGGCGTCAAGCGGAGCCCATTCCATCCCTTCAGCGTGCTGGACACGGCCACGCTCTGTGGCGTGGCCTTCGGGCAGACGGTGCTGGCGCAGGCAGCCGCGGCAGCCGGCCATGACTGGGATTCGGCCAGCGCGCATTCGGCCATCTATGATGCGGAGCGCACCGCCGATCTCTTCTGCGAAATCGTCAATCGATTCAAACCCATCTACGATTCCGCTATTCTCGACAACCCCCAGTGAGGCCTGTTTCTTCCCCCATCATGTCCACCAGCATGTCTGCCGAACTCATTGCCCATATCACCGCCTCGGTGCAGACCGCGTTGACCGAAGACATCGGCAGCGGCGATCTCACGGCAGCCCTGGTGCCGGAAACACAGCGGGCGCAGGCCCGGATCATCACCCGTGAACCAGCGGTCATCTGTGGCCAGCCGTGGGTCAAGGAGGTGTTCCGCCAGATCGATCCGGCCGTCACGGTGGAGTGGCAGGTGAAGGAAGGCGACAGCGTCGCGGCCGAGCAGGTGCTGTGTGAACTGCACGGTCCGGCACAACCGCTGCTCACCGGCGAACGCACGGCACTCAACTTCCTGCAGCTGCTGTCGGCCGTGGCCTCGGCCACCCGCGTGTGCGTGGATGCCATCACCGGCACGCGTGCCCAGGTGCTGGACACCCGCAAGACCATCCCCGGCCTGCGTCTCGCCCAGAAATATGCCGTGCGGGTGGGTGGCGGCACCAACCATCGCATGGGTCTGTACGACGGCATTCTCGTCAAGGAAAACCATATCGTGGCGGCCGGCGGCATTGCACAAGCGGTGCAGCGGGCCCGCGAGCAAAGCGTGACGGTCTTGCTGGAAGTCGAAGTCGAGAACCTGGTTCAGGCGGAGGAAGCGATGGCCGCGGGAGCCGACCGCCTGCTCCTCGACAATTTTGCTGTCGGCACCATCCGGGATGCGGTCGCCCTGCGCGACCGGCTGTCACCCCGCACCACGCTGGAGGCTTCCGGCGGCATCAACTTCGACACCCTGCGCCCGGTGGCCGAAACCGGCGTCGCCTTCATCTCCGTGGGTGCGCTGCCCAAGACCATCCGCGCCGTCGACCTGTCGATGCGCTTTCAGTTCACATGACGGTAGTCACGCCCGACTGCAGCCGCTGCGGCAAGCCACCCGGGGTGTGCATCTGCGATCGCGTGGAGCCGGTGGCCACCCGACTGCGAACGGTCATCCTCCAGCATCCGCAGGAGGACGATGCGCTCCTCGGTACGGCCAGGCTCGTGACGGCCACGCTGCCGAAAGCCGAGATCCAGGTCGGCCTGTCCTGGGCATCACTGGAACAGGTGGTGGGTGGCCAGCGGCTGGATCGCGATCGATGGGCAATACTGGCCACCGCCAAACTTCCCGGGCCGGTTCCCGAAGCCGCGCGCGCCGATCCGGTGCTGCTCATGGATCGCCATGGCAAATTGCGTGATCTCCGGCGACACGGCCTCGACGGCATCCTGGTGCTCGATGGCACCTGGAGTCAGGCGAAAACCCTGTGGTGGCGCAATGCCTGGTTCCTGAAGCTGCCACGCCTCGTGCTCACGCCGGCCGAAGCTTCGATGTACGGGCGGCTGCGCAAATCGCCGCGCAAGGAATGGGTCTCCACGCTGGAGGCGATCGCGGAGGTCCTGCCGGCATTGGGCGAGCCTGCCGAGGTGCGCACGAACCTGCGACGACTGCTGCGCACCCTCCTCCAGCGCGCCCGGGATGCCCAGCCCGCGTCGTCGTAACGACTTACAGCGCGATCCTGCCCGTCCACATGTCCGCATACATGCGGAAATCACCGAGCAGGCTGTAGAGCGGGTGGATGAAGGTCGCCGGCCGGTTGTGTTCGAAATAAAAGTGGCCAAGCCAGGCCGGGACATAGCCCGCCACCGGCACTATCCACAACCACCGCCATGCCCCGGTCAGCAGCACGCCTGCCAGCACCAGGATGACGAGCGTCGTCCCCAGAAAATGCAGCCGGCGACAGCTGCGATTTTGATGGGCCCGCAGGTAGTCGGGATAGAAATCCGCAAAGGACGCGTACTGGCGAACCGCCGCGTTCATGGTTGATCCGCCAGGCTGCCAGCAGCCGCTGCCATCACGATGCGCTTCGGCTCCGAAATGCCGTAGCCCTGGGCGTAATCCACGCCCATGCCGCGCAACATAGTGATGATCTCCTGGTTCTCCGCCCATTCAGCCACGACTTTCTTGCCGGTGAGATGGCCGATTTCATTGATGGAGCGCACCATCTCGCGGTCGATGGGGTCGTGCAGGATTTCCTTGACGAAGCTGCCGTCGATCTTCAGGTAATCGACGGGGAAGTGCTTCAGGTAACCGAATGAGGACAAGCCGGTGCCGAAGTCGTCCAGCGCAAACTTGCAACCGAGTTCCTTCAGCGCATTGATGAAGCGGCTGGCCTGGGCAAAGCTCGCGATGGCTGCTGTTTCCGTGATCTCGAAACAGATCTTGGTGGCATCCAGCCCGCTGCGCTGGAACTGCCGGATGACAAAGGGCAGGAACTCGTTGTCGGCAAGGCTCGCGCCGGACAGATTGATCGCGCACAGAGCCAGCCGTTCCCGTTCATCGGCTTCGGAAACCAGCCAGCGAAAGGCATGCTCGACGACCCAGCGGTCGATGTTCGAAATCAGGCCATAGCGCTCGGCGGCAGCGATGAACAGATCCGGCGAGACGAGGCCGCCCTGTTCGTCGCGCATGCGCAGCAGCAGTTCGTAATGGGAACCGGGTTCGTCGGCCTGCAGCGGCGCGATCGCCATCCGGTACAGTTCGAAACGATCGTCTTCCAGCGCATTGTTGATGCGTGCCGCCCATTGCATCTCGCGGCGGCGGCGCATCAGGTCGATGTCATTCTGCTTGTAGGTGTGGATCCGGTTGCGGCCGGCCTCCTTGGCGGCCTGGCAGGCGCTGTCGCCGGCCGTGATCAGCGTGGCCACATTCTCGTCGTCACCGGTGATGGGGACCACGCCGATGCTGACGCCGAGCCGGAAGGTGCGGTCGTCCCAGACAAAGCGATGCTCGCGGATGGCCTCGCGCAGCATCTCGGCCGTACGCAATGCTTCGTCGGTGCTGCAGGCCTCCAGCAGCAGGCCGAACTCATCGCCACCGAGGCGGGCAAGTGTATCCCGCCAGCGGATCTTGGCTTTCAACAGCGCCCCGAGCTGGGTCAGTAGCGTGTCGCCGGCGCCATGCCCGCAGGAGTCGTTGATGATCTTGAACTGATCGAGATCGAGATAGAGCAGCGCGTAGGAAGTCTCCCGCGCTTTTGCACTTTTCAACGAACGTTCGAGGCGGCTTTCGAATTCCCGGCGATTGACCAGTCCCGTCAGCAGGTCATGGCTGGCGTGATAGGACAGGCGCCGGTTGAGTTCACGGGACTCGCTGACATCGTGAAACACGAGAACCGCACCGGTGACATCGCCACGGTCGTTGCGGATCGGGGATGCCGTGCTTTCGATGTAGAGTTCGTTGCCATCGCGCTGGATCAGGAGCGACGGCCGCACGGACTTCACCGAGCGGTTGCGCTTGATGGAGCTCATCACCGGGTTTTCCAGCGGCTCGCAGGTTTCCTCATGGAAGCCCCGGAAAATCTCGTCCACATGGCGCCCGCCGGCGTCGTCCAGATTCCAGCCCGTCAGCTCCTCGGCCACGGGATTGATGTATTCGACGATGCCGGCATGGTCGGTAGTCACCACGCCGTCGCCGATGGACTGCAGGGTGATCTGGGCGCTTTCCTTTTCGCGGAACAGTGCCTCTTCGTAGGTCTTCTGATCGGTGATGTCGGTTTCCACACCGACCAGCCGCCGCAAACGGCCCTGATCGTCCATCATGGCCTTGGCCCGGCACATCACCCAGCGCCACTCGCCATCCTTGCGGCGCATGCGGTGGGTATTCTCGAAAATCCTGGTGTGCCCGGCCAGATGCTCGCGGAGCCGGGCCTGCAGCCGTGCATAGTCGTCGATGTGCACGATCCGGCGCCAGTCGGGCGCAGTCCGCGACAGGTCTTCGTCGGAGTACCCCATCATCTGTTTCCAGCGCTCGGAATATTCGACCCGGTTGCTCTGCGGGTCGAAATCCCAGGTGCCGTCATTGACGGTGTTCTCCAGCAGATGCTCGCGTTCATTGATGTCGGCCAGGCGGATGGCCGTGCGCACATGCTCGAGGCCGGAGGCCAGGCTGGAGCCCAGCAACTTCAGGAGCAGCGTGTGCTCCACGCTCCAGACCGGCTGCGGATGACCGAAAAACAGTGCCAGAAAGCCCGCCGGCCGCCCATGTATGTGAAAGGCGATCAGCAGCAGGGCGCCGCAACCCATGGTCTTCAAGCGGGCGGCATCGATGGCCTGGGCAGCCGAAGGTGAATCGGTGTTGATGATGCCGTGGACCCGCAGATGGTCGAGGTGCGTGTGGAGCCACGGCAGGTCTTCGAGCGGCAACCCGGCCAGAACCTCGGGATTGCAGATCGTGAATTCGCTGCGGCTGGCGATGACCCGGTGGATGCGGCGTCCGGACTCATCGAGCAGCGCGGTGGCCACGGCGTCGCAGGCGGTTGCTTCACGCAGCGCCGCCAACGTCTCCCGGAGCACGAGGTCCAGCGGATCGGCCGCCAGGTTCTGCAGGTCGACGGCAAGCTTCGTGTAGACGATATCCAGGCCGCCGATGGTGCGCGCACCCACCGAACTCTGCAGGCCAGTCAATGTCAGGTGATGTTCCATCTGATCCCTGCCCCCCCGGGCACCTGACACCCATTCTGCCAGCGCTTCATTGGAAAACAACGGCATAATCGCACGATGGTGACCACCTGGACCCTGCGCTTTCTCGGCGTCGGCAACGCCGCGGCCCCGCAGCTAGGGTCGGCCAGTGTCATGCTCGAGCGCGACGATACCCCATT
>CAYLKO010000063.1:6423-14528 GCA_964384525.1 uncultured Chromatiaceae bacterium | reverse complement strand
TCCAGCCGCCGAGCAGGGCGCCGGGGCCGGCGGGCAGCAGGATCAGCCAGCGCATCGTGCTGGTCATGCGGCCGAGCATCGGCGCCGGCGTGGTGGCCTGGCGGAGTGCGAGGAAGGTGATGAACACCAGCGTGGCGCCGATGCCGAAGGCAATCAGCATGAGGGTGAAGAGGGCGGGCCCCAGCGCAGTGGCCAGTCCCCAGCTGTCTGCAGGTGCAGCCGCGCCCACCAGCCAGCCAATCCCGCAGATGGTCATGCCGATGACCATGGTCGGGCCCGGGCCGAGCCGCACGGCCACGCGGCTGCCGAACATGCTGGAGATGATGGTGCCGCCACCGAGGCCGATGTAACACAGGCCGACACCGCCGGCGGTGAGCCCCAGGTCGCGGGTGGCGAACAGGATCTGCACGACCAGGGCGATGTTGTAGCAGAACTGCCAGCCACCGACCACGCAGGCCATGGTGACCAGCAGGCGATTGTGCCGGACGAAGCTCAGGCCGGCGCGCAGCGCTGTACCGAAGTGTTGATGCACCGTGTCGATCCCCTCGGCGATGCGCAAGCCGCGGAGGATCACTGCCGAAATCGTCAGCAGCAGGGCATTGGCCACCAGCGCGATCGGCGCCGTGCTCAGGCTGATCAGCACGCCGGCGGCGCCCGGGCCGGCGACTTCGGCCGAGGAGTTGGCGAGCGCATTCCGTGCGTGGGCTTCCACCAGCCGCTCGCGTGGCTCGATCTGGGTGAGCACGAGCTGGGCCGCGCTGCCGGCCAGCGTGTGGACCGCACCAATGGCAAAGCCGACCACATACAACCAGCTCATCGACAGCCAGCCGAGCCACCACGCCAACGGCACCGTGGCCACGGCGGCGGCGAGCAGGGATTCGCCGACGATGTAGACCGGCAGTTTTGCCCGGCGATCCAGCCACACTCCAGCCGGCAGGGACAACAGCACAAAGGCCGCGATCTCGGTGACCGTGAGCCAGGCCATCTGCGTGGGCGAGGCATGCAGCAGCACGGCTGCCGTCAGGGGAATGGCGAGCAGGGTGATCTGGCTGCCGAAGGAGCTGATGAGGATCGAGATCCACAACCGCCTATAGGTGGGGTCGCGCAGCAGGTCTTCCGGCGGGAGCGTCAGGGGCATCGCCTAGTCTAGAACGACACGGCCGCGAAGGTTCATACTGAATGCCATCGGCAATGCGGTGCTGACAGCGCCGCGCCGCCAGGACGGTGACGAGGTCACGCAATGCACGCCGGGCAGGACTTCATTCAGGCGGCGCCGCAGCCGCGGCACGGGATTCGCGAGGACTGGTTGCTGCGCAGCTACGTCCAGCACCGGCTGCCGTCGGTCGTGCGGGACGCGATTGCACTGCAACTCGATGAGCTGGGGAGTCTTGCTGCTGGCTTCCTGTGGGATCTCCAGTGTCGCGACCGGCTGAACGTCCCGGTGCTGACGCCCTTCGATCCCTGGGGCAAACGCATCGATGCAATCGAACTGACGCCGCTGTGGCGCGAGGCGGAAGCGCTGGCCGTCAAGCTGGGGCTCACGGCACTGCCGCTCGAACGCCAGCACGGGTCGTGGTCACGCGTGCACCAGTTTCTGCTGGTGCATTTGTTTCACCCGGTGACCGATGTCTACAGTTGCCCGCTGGCCATGACCGACGGCGCGGTGCGGACCCTGCTGGCCTCCGGCAACCAGAAGCTCATCGAACGCGCCGTACCGTATCTGACCAGCCGCGATCTGCTTGAGTTCTGGACCAGCGGCCAGTGGATGACCGAAGCCACCGGCGGTTCCGATGTGGGTTTGTCACGCACCCGTGCCGAGTGCGTGGACGGCGTCTGGCGGCTGTATGGCAGGAAGTGGTTTACCTCGGCCGCCACCTCCGGCATGGCGCTGACCTTGGCACGACCAGCCGGCAACGGGCCGGGTGGACGCGGGCTGGCGCTCTTTTATGTGGAGACGCGCGATGCGGCCGGCGAGCTGAACGGCATCCGGATCGAGCGTCTCAAGGACAAGCTGGGTACCCGCAAGGTGCCGACGGCGGAACTCACGCTGGACGGTACGGTGGCGCATCTGGTGGGTGCAGATTCCGGCGGCACGCAGGCGATGGCGCCGATGCTCCGCATCACCCGCACGTGGAACAGCGTGTGTGCTGCCTCGTTCCTGCGCTTCGGCCTGGGGCTGGCGGAGGACTTTGCCGGCCGGCGAGTGGCCTTTGGCGCCTCACTGGCCGACCAGCCGCTGCATCGGGAAACGCTCGACGATGTCGATGCCGAATCGGCAGCAGCCTTTCTGCTGAGCTTCGAACTGGTGCTGTTGCTCGGTCGTGATGAGGGTGGCGAGCTTGCCGGGAGTGAAGCGCATCTGCTCTCGCTGCTGACGCCGATGGTCAAGGCGACCACCGGCAAGCAGGTCGCGGCGGGCGTCTGCGAATTGATCGAGGCCTTCGGGGGCGCGGGCTACATCGAAGACACCGGCATTCCGGTCCTGCTGCGCGACGGTCAGGTGCTGCCGATCTGGGAGGGCACGACCAATGTCCTGTCGCTGGATCTGATTCGGCAACGCGGATTTACCGAGGGTGTGGCCGCCTTGCGCGAACGCTGTCTGAAGGTGGATGTGGAAGGGACGAGGAACATGCCGGCCGCGGCGGCCGTCGTCGCGGCAGCGCTTGCTGCCAGCGTGGCGGGCATCGACGCGGCCATCGACTGGCTGGCTGCAGTCACGGATCCGGTCGAGCGGCAACGCGGCGCTCGACGCTGCCTGCTCACGCTGGGGCGTTCGCTCGCACTGGCTTTGCTGGCCGAACATGCCGTGGCGCTGGCCGGCAGCGATGAGCTGCCCCGGGCGCTGGCAATGTGCCGGCGTTTTCAGCAGCACGGCGTCAACCAGCTCGCAATGGGCACCCTGGCATGACCACGGATCCCGCAGTTCCCAAGCCACCCGCCGTCGTGATCATCACCGGGGCCTCCAAAGGCATTGGCGCCGAATTGGCCATCCAGCTGGCGGCGTCGGGAACCGTGCTGGTGCTGGCCGCACGCGATGTCGGCCTGCTCGGGAAGGTCGCCGCCATCTGCCGCGAGCGCGGTGCGACGGTTGATGTCATCCCGACCGACGTGACCGTGGACGCCGAGTGCCGGCAACTGATCGGGCAGACCATGGCCCGCCACGGCCGCATCGACACCCTTGTCAACAATGCCGGAGCGACGATGTGGGCGCGCTTCGACGAGATCACGAACCTGCAGATGCTGGAAAGGATCATGCAGGTCAATTTCATGGGCGCCGTGTACTGCACCGCCCATGCCTTGCCGCACCTCAAGGCCTCGCGCGGCCGCATTGTCGGCATCGGCAGCCTGACCTCGCTCACCGGTGTGCCGACCCGCACCGGGTATGCGGCGTCGAAGCACGCGATGCGCGGCTTTTTCGACAGCCTGCGGATCGAGCTTCAAGGCACCGGCGTGACCGTGACGATGGTCTATCCCGGCTTTGTCGCCACCGGCATCCGGGAAAATGCGGCAGGGCCGGACGGCAAACCGGTGAAGATCGACCCAGTCATGCCGGAGCGGGCCATGGCCGTTGAAGACTGCGTGCGGCAGATCGTCGTGGCCATGCAGCGGCGGTCCCGCGAACTTGTCATGCCGCGGATCGGCCGCCTGACGCAATGGGTGAAACTGATCTCCCCGGCGCTGGTGGATCACATCGCCCGCCGGGCAGTCGAGCGTCATTAGCCGCATCGCCCGCCATTACCATCTCCACGAGGAATACCCCTGATGTCCCACGCACATCGCCTGCGGGAGCTGCTCGCCGGCCAAGCCTTCATCGCTCCTGGCTGCTACGACGCCTTCACGGCGCTGTTGATCGAGCAGGCGGGATTTTCCTGTGCCTATGTCAGCGGGGCGAGCATGTCCTTCACCCGTCTCGGCCGACCGGACATCGGCCTCACCACGGTGACCGAGGTGGCCGAGACGGTCAGCAACATCCGCGACCGGGTCAGCCTGCCGCTGATCGTCGATGGGGACAATGGCTTTGGCAATGCGCTGAACGTGCAGCGGACGATCCGGTTGCTGGAGAAGGCGGGCGCCTCGGCCATCCAGCTCGAGGATCAGACGATCCCGAAGCGCTGCGGGCATCTGGATGGCAAGACGCTGGTCACGGTCGACGAAATGGTCGGCAAGCTGAAAGCCGCCCAGGATGCGCGGCGCAATACCGATACGGTGATCGTGGCCCGGACCGATGCGATCACGGTGGAAGGCTTCGAGGCCGGTCTGGCCCGTGCCCACCTCTACGCGGAGGCAGGCGCCGATGTGCTGTTCGTCGAGGCGCTGGACAGTCGGGAGCAACTGGCTCGCGTGGGCCGCGAGCTGGGTGGCCGGATCCCTCTGCTCGCCAACATGGTGGAGGGTGGCAAAACACCCCTTTTGTCGATCGACGAGCTCGCGGCGCTCGGCTTCCGGCTGGCGATCTTCCCGGGCGCCATGGTACGGGTGATCGGACTGGCCGCCTCGAGCTACCTGGCCACGCTGCGCGCCGAGGGCACCACCCGCACCATGCTCGACCGGATGCTGGATTTTTCCAGCCTGAACGACGTGATCGGCACCGATGAGTTGTTGCGCCACGGTGAACGCTATGCGCGCCATGCCGATTCCGGGAAGCCGCGCATATAGGAGCCGGGCTTCAGCGATTCCTGGTCAGCTTGCCTTTGCTCCGGAATCGTTCAATCAGGTCCGGTGTCATGCCTTGCGTTTCCGCATAGGCATTGAAGTCGTTATTGCAGACTTTGTTCTGTCCGATTGAACGACAATACGCTTCGGTTTGTTGGCAGACCATTTTGCGGATCATTGGCGGGATGGTCATCAAGGCCTGCAGGGCATCGGCATCCCAGTCCATGCCCAGCTGCACTTCGCCACCCTTGAAGGCATCGGGGGCTTCGCCCAATCGATGCACGGTGATGTTGTCTGGCGTCGTGTGGAAGTAGTCTTGCCGATCTTCATCACCCAGTCCGATTGGCAGATTCATCTTCCGGATACGCTCTTCACGGCTCATTTCGATCAGTTCCTCATCGAAGACCAGCGCCTTGATGCTCGCGATGACGATACCGCTGCTCTTGTCCAGCCTCACGATCTCGTCGGCAACGCATTCGGCAACTTGCGGGCACTCGGCAATCGTGGGGGGCTTTACGTGCAGCGAGGGAATCATCGTGAATCGGGTATGGGTCAGCTCATTGACACCCTCTGGATAGAAACGTGCTGTTTCCATCATGTCGTCCAGATGCTCCGCGGACGGACAATTGACCACGAATTCCTTTTGATCACAGATATTCTGGAAGGTATGGGATTCCTGGCGGAAGCCCACAATCATGCGTGGGTTCTTCGCCATGACGTCGTACTGCATGATGTGCGAATAAGGCGCCGCGTTTATGCGCCCTTGGCTGTCCAGCGTCGTAATCACGGTGATCAGCTTTGGGAACAGCCAGATATCCGAGTACCAGAATGGACGAATTTTGACTTTCTTTTTCATGTGGCTCTCGTTGGGCGGGTGAACGCCTGATAGAAGGAAGATCCAAACGGTGGCGCCTGCCGTATATCCCTGCACATCAGACATGAAAGCTTGCAGGAGTCTCCACAATGCGCGCCACAGGATTGTTTGTCACCGTCTTGCTGACTGCCACCCCACTGCTCGTTCACGGTGCGGCCGCCAACGATTGGCGCGAAGTCACCTATCAGTGCGAGACCGGCCAGGATCTCAGGGTCGAGTTTCGCGAGAATGGATCTGCAGTTCGGGTTGCAATGGGCGACAAGCCCGCCGTGAAGCTTGTTGCGCGACCGGCACGAGAGGGCTTCCGGTATGGCGGCTCCATCCATGAGTTGCGCGGCAACGGCAACGGGTTGTCCTGGCAGACCGGCAGCAAGACGCCGGTGAAATGCACAAGTTCGGATCCGGCGGTCGCTGCCTTCGCCGCAGTCGCAGCAGCAGCCCGCTAGCATGCTTAAGGTCATGGCTCTGATCGTCCTCTGCTGCCCGGCCATTCCCGTGTTTTCGGCTACGGGCACTGTACCGCCGGACCCGGTGACCGGACGGTGGTACACCGTTGCCGAGCAGGAGCAGGGCCGGGCACTTTATGCAGCCCACTGCGCCGGTTGTCACGGTACTCGCGCAGAGGGGCAGCCCGGTTGGGAGAAGCGCAACGAATCCGGCTACTACCCGGCGCCGCCTTTGGATGGCACGGGGCATTCCGCCCATCATCCAATCGGTCAAGTGTTGCGTACTCTGGATACTGGCGGTGGCTCCATGGGCGGCTGGATGCCGTCATTTATGGACGTGCTCTCCGACGGTGACAAACGGGCGGTGATCGCCTGGATCCAGAGCCTGTGGCCTGCCGATATTTACCAGGCCTGGCTCGGTGTTCACGATGACATGATCGAGGAGAAATAGCGGATGCGACACGCAGGACAAAACTGGATTGCGGCCGGCTGGCTGTGCTTGTTGGTAACCGTTGCGGCCGAGGCTCATGGTCCGGTTGCCCGGACCGCAGAAGCTCAGGCGGCAGAGGCCCGGCTTTTCACGTCGGATTCGGCCACTGGGGAGGTGGTCGCGATCGATCTGCCATCGGGCAACGTGGTTGCACGCCTTGGCACGCCGCCTTACGTGTTGACTCTGGCACTCACGCACGACAACCGGTATCTCTTCGCGATGCGCGGGCGGGCTACTACCCGCGACACCGTCTCGGTGATCGACACCGGCACCGGTGCGCCCGGCGGCAAGTTCCGGTATCCCGCGATCGTGCGCAGCTGGCTGGGCAGTTCACCCGGGGGGGCGCATGAAGGCCATCTCGCCACGGTCGGTGGGCAGGATGCGGTATTCAACGAGAGTGCTGGCGAGGTCGAGATCTACGAGAGCAGCAATTTCGCATCGCTCGATGCCGTGTCGGTGCGCCGCATCAAGCTCGCCGCGCCAGATCATTACCAATACCTTGAGGCCGGCGACAAGCTCTACGTAGGTCACCTGGCCAAGGGCATGGTGCAGATCCTCGACCGTCAATCCGGCAAGGAAGTGGGCCGGGTGCCGGGTTGCCCCCTGCTGCACGGGATGATCGACGAGCCGACGACGGGGCGCCTGCTGTTCGCGTGCATGGGTACCGTCCTGGTCGTTGGCACGCGCGGGACAGAGGCCAACCAGGAAGTGGCGCGGATTCCCTATCCCTCGAAGCAACGTGCGGGCACCTTCATTCATGGTAAGGACGGCGTTCTGTGGGGTTCGGATGAGGGAGTGAACCCGGCAATCCTGCGGCTGGACACGCGCAAGCAGCCCTATGCGTTCGAGTCGATTCCGGTCAACGCCGCGATCCAGCGCGGTGTCACTGAAGATGGCAACTTCATCCTGCTGTATTCGAGGGACGGGATGCTCGACATCCGGGACGGCGCCACGGGTGAGTCCCTGCGCGCGGTGAAGGTCTCCAGGCAGTTCGACAGCGAATACCACGAGCACGTGGACAAGGCTTTGCTCCCGGGGATCGTCACGCTCGGCAACATCGCCTACATCACGATCCCGCCGGAGGGCGTGATCGTCGAGGTGGACATTATCGCGGGCAGGGTGCTCCGCGAGATCGAGGTCGGCGGCCAGCCGCCACGGCTCGTGCTGGTCGCGGCCGGGGCCACGACTCCGGCAGCGGTGCGAAATTAGTTGGCGCGCTCCGGTACAATTCACCCTTTCTTCCGGCAGGAGCGTACCGGCGGTGCAGGGTCCACTCGACGACGCACAGATTGAATCATTCAGGCGGGACGGCTATGTCGTCGTCCCCGGCCTGATGGCTGCCGGCGCGATGGCCTCGATCCGGCAATGGACCGATGAAGTGCAGGCCTGGCCGGAAACCGCCGGCAAATGGATGAAATACTTCGAAACGGATGCTGCCGGCCGGCGCATCCTGAATCGCATCGAGGATGTGCTGCCCTTCCACACGGGTTTCCGCGAGGTGGCCGGGTCGGCCTTGCTCGCCGGCAGTTGCGGCCAGCTGTTCGACGAGCCGGCCGTGCTCTTCAAGGACAAGATCAACTTCAAGCAGGCGGGCGGCGGTGGTTTCGCCCCCCGCCAGGATGTGCAGGCCGGCTGGTCACGC
>CAYLKO010000063.1:0-6413 GCA_964384525.1 uncultured Chromatiaceae bacterium | reverse complement strand
GATGTGGCAGCGAATTTGCGTGGGCAGCACCTGATCGGCGCCGAGTGGGAGCCGCGCGATGCGGAACAACTGGCCGGCATCGAGTGGCGGGCGATCGAAGCGGCGCCGGGCGATGCGGTGTTCTTCGATTCCTACGTGCCGCACCGTTCCGGCCCCAACCGCACCGACACCCAGCGTCGCGTGCTTTATTACACCTATAACCAAAGCTCGGTCGGCGATCATCTGCGGCAGTACTACGCCGACAAGCGCCAGAGCTATCCACCGGATATTGAAAGGGAAGCGGGCAAGGAATACCGCTACCGCGTATGAAAGCACCAGCCATCAGCCCCGCCAGATCCCCGGGCACGCGCCCCATCACGAGCAAGACCACGCAGTTCCGGCAACTCCTGAACAGCAACGAGCTTGAGTTCCTGCTCGAGGCGCACAACGGCATCACGGCGAAGATCGTCGAGGAAGCCGGCTTTCGCGGCATCTGGGCCGGCGGCCTGTGCATGTCGGCACAGTTCGGCGTGCGCGACTCCAACGAAGCGAGCTGGACGCAGATCCTGGAAATGCTCGAGTTCATGGCCGATGCCACCACCATCCCGATCCTGCTGGATGGCGACACGGGCTATGGCAATTTCAACAATGTGCGTCGCCTCGTGCGGAAACTCGAGCAGCGGGGCATCGCGGCAGTCTGCATCGAAGACAAGCTCTATCCCAAGACCAACAGCTTCATCGACGGCGACAAGCAGCAACTCGCCGACGTGGACGAGTTCTGCAGCCGCATCAAGGCCGGCAAGGATGCCCAGGCCGACGACCAGTTCACGATCATCACCCGCGTCGAAGCCTTCATCGCCGGCTGGGGACTCGGTGAGGCTTTGCGCCGCGCCGAGGCTTATCACGCGGCGGGTTCCGACGGCATCCTGATCCACAGCGCCTTGACCCGGCCCACTGAGGTGCTGGCCTTCCAGAAGGAATGGGCCGGCCGGTCACCGGTGGTGATCGTGCCAACCAAGTATTACGCCACGCCCACCGAGGTGTTCCGGGATGCGGGCTTTTCCATTGCCATCTGGGCCAACCAGCTGCTGCGTTCCGCCGTGGTCGCCATGCAGGAAACCGCCGCCACGATCGGCCGCGTGCAGAACCTGCGCTCCGTGGAGGAGCGGATCGCGCCGGTCAAGGAGCTTTTTCGCCTGCAGGGCGCCTCGGAGTTGCAGGAGGCGGAAGATCGTTACCTGCCACGACAGCAGGTACGCTCGCGGGCCGTGATCCTGGCGGCATCGCGCGGCTCGGCGCTGGGTGAACTCACCGAGCAGCGACCGAAGACCATGGTGAAGCTGCGCGGGCAGCCGCTGCTGTCGCACATCGTGGCGGCTTACAACGCGGTTGGCATCAAGCGCATCCGCGTGGTGCGCGGGTACCAGGCGGCCGCCGTGGATCTGCCGGCCCTGAGCTACACCGACAACGATGAGTATGCGGACACCAGCGAGCTCGTGTCGCTGCACAAGGCCCTGGATGGCGATCCGGACGACAGCATGGATCTGTACATCTCCTTTGGTGACGTGATTTTCAATCGCCATATCCTCGACAGCCTGCGCGAGAGCGACGACGGCCTGACGATCATGGTCGACACCGAATGGCGCGAGTCGGTGAACCGCGGCCGGGCGACGGATTACGTGCGTTGCACGCAGCCCTATTCCCGACGCAATTTCTACCAGACGGTCTACCTCGAGCGGGCCGCGGAAGATCTGGGTGAAGACGAGATCCATGGCGAGTGGATGGGCTTCCTGCGGGTCACCGCAGCGGCGCTGCCTGCATTCAGGGCCACCGTGGCGGCGTTGGCCGCGATGCCGGAGCACCGGGCGGCGAAGCTGCACCATCTGTTGTCGCGGCTGGTGGAGCAGGGGGATCAGGTGCGGGTTCTCTACACCACCGGTCACTGGCTGGATGTGGACAGCCTGGAGGATGTCGTGGCCGCGGCAGATTTCCGGTGATCGAGGCCGGCAAGTTCATCCATGCGGCAGGTCGCCGTGGCTTCGGCCTGTACACGGGCGTGCCCTGTTCCTATCTCACGCCGTTCATCAACTACACCCTGCAGGCGTCGGGCTTGCGTTATGTGGGTGCCGCGCAGGAAGGCGAGGCGGTCAGCATTGCCGCCGGGGCCACGCTCGGCGGCCTGCCATCGATCGTGATGTTCCAGAACTCCGGCCTCGGCAATGCCGTGAATCCACTGACCTCACTGGCGCATACCTTCAGGATTCCGATTCTGGTCATCGTCACATGGCGTGGCGAGCCGGGCGGCGCGGCCGACGAACCTCAGCACGAACTGATGGGAGAAATCACACCCAAGCTGTTGGAACTGATGGGGATTCCGTGGGCATTCTTTCCGGTCGAGGAAGCTGCCATCGAGCCCGTGCTAGACAAGGCCATGGCGCACCTCAAGACCGCCCGGCGGCCTTTCGCCCTGATCATGCGCAAGGGCAGCGTGGTGCCGACCAAGCTCACGGCCACCGCGACAGAGCCGCACCATTGCCCCGAGGCCGCCCCGATCCCGAAGCCGCACGCCAAGGTACAGCGGCACAAGATGCTGGCCGCCATCCAGGCCGCGACCGGTGGGCAGGATATCGTCGTGGCAACCACCGGCTTCACCGGCCGCGAACTCTATGCGCTGCATGACCTGCCGAACCAGTTGTACATGGTCGGATCGATGGGCTGCGCGGCCACGCTGGGCCTGGGCCTGGCCATAGCCCAGCCGACGCGCCGCGTGATCGTGATCGATGGCGATGGCGCCGCCCTCATGCATCTCGGTGGGCTGGCGACGCTGGGTGCGGAGCGGCCGCGCAATCTGGTCCATGTCCTGCTCGACAATGGCCTGCATGAATCCACCGGCGGCCAGGCGACCGTGTCGGCCGGCATCGATTTTTGCGGGATTGCCGCCAGCGCCGGCTATCCGCAGGTCTCGGCCACCGGCGATCCGGTGGCGCTCAAGGCCGGTCTTGCCGCCCGCACGCCAGGCCTGCGCTTCGTTCATGTGCCCGTGCTGCCGGGCGTGATGGTTGATCTGCCACGGCCGGCGATGTCTCCGGCAGATGTCGCCACCCGCTTCAAGCACTGGCTCGACTCGTCGGCGGCATGAAAAGCCGGCGCCGACTCGTCCTGTTGAACCCTGGCCCGGTCACGCTGACCGATCGCGTGCGCGCGGCCTTGACCCAGGGTGACTGGTGCCATCGGGAACCTGAATTCGCCGAGCTCATCCAGGAGATCAACCAGCGGCTGGCCGCCGTGTATCCCGAGCTGACCGGCAGTTTTCAGGCGGTCACGCTGGCCGGGTCCGGCACCAGTGCGGTCGAGGCGATGCTGGCGAGCTTTGCACCGGACGACAGCACCACACTGGTGATCAGCAATGGGGTGTATGGCGAGCGCATGGCGCGCATGCTCAAGGCGCACGGCAAACCCCACGCGGTGCTGTCGCACGGCTGGACCGATGCCATCGACACAACCCGGGTACGCCGGCAACTCGAGGCAGATCCCGCAATCACCCATGTCGCGGTGGTGCATCATGAAACAACCACTGGCCGGCTGAATGATCTGGACCTGCTCGGCGATCTCTGCCGCCAGTCCGGAAAGACGCTGCTGCTGGATGCCGTCAGCAGTTTTGGCGCCGAACGGATCCGGGCGGATGCCTGGCAACTGGGTGCGCTGGCGGGGACTGCCAACAAGTGCCTGCACGGAGTCGCCGGTCTGTCCTTTGTATTGGCCCGGAACACCCTCTGGGCTGCTCCGGCTGGCGACACGGCGGGCGTGTATCTGGACCTGCGTTCGTACCATGCGGGCCAGCATCGGGACGGTTTTTCGCCCTTCACCCTGCCGGTGCAGATCGCCTTCGCGTTGCGCGAGGCGCTCGAGGAACATGCCGAAGACGGCGGAGTCGAAGCCCGGCGCCAGCGGTACGAAAACCGTGCCGCCACCATCGGCGCAACCTTGCGTGCCTGCGGCGTGCAGCCCTTGCTGCCGGAGGCGGACTATTCATCGGTGCTGTGGTCGTGGCGTTTGCCGGCCGGCCAGGGCTATGCCCGGTTGCATGCGGCCTTGAAGGACGAGGGCTTCATCATCTATGCAGGGCAGGGCGATCTGGGCGCGCAGATTTTCCGGATTGCCCACATGGGCGATATCCGGGCGGATGATCAGCAACGCCTGTGTGCGGCGCTGACCCGGATTCTGGGTGGGTCGTCATGACGGCAACCGGACCCGCAACTGCTGCCGGTCCGGTGCGTTCCGCGGTGATTCTCGCCGCCGGTCGCGGCACCCGGCTGGCGGGTCACACCGGCGATCTCCCGAAGGGCTTCCTCAAGCTGGGTGTCCGCTCGATCATCGAAGAATCGATCGACCGGCTGACCCAGGCGGGCATCGACGACATCCTGATCGTCACCGGCCATGTCGCCACTCACTATGAAGCGCTGGCAGCGCGACAACCCGGCCTGATCCGCACGGTCCACAATCCCCGGTTTGCGGAATCGGGGAGCATGTATTCCCTGTATTGCGCGAAGCCGGCCATCGACCGGGCCTTTCTCCTGCTGGAGTCCGACCTCGTGTACGAGCCGCGCGCATTGACCTGCCTGCTGGCGGGTTCCGCTGCGGATGCCATCCTGATTTCCGGACCGACGCAGGCCGGTGATGAGGTTTACGTTGAAGTGCAGGCAGGCGCATTGCGGGGCATGTCGAAAGACCGGACGCAACTGGCCAGTGTGGCCGGCGAGCTGGTGGGCATCAGCCGGATTTCGCCGGCGCTGTACGCCCGGATGTGCGCCATCGCGGAACGGGCCTTTGCCGCGTCCCTGCACTACGACTATGAAACCGATTGTCTGGTGGCCGCCGGTCGTGAGCAGGCCATTGCCTGCCCGCTGATTCCGGATCTGGTCTGGGGCGAGATCGACGACCCCGCCCATCTGGACCGCGTGCGCGCCACGGTGTACCCGGAAGTGCAGCGACGCAGTCAAGCCGCAAGGGCCGGGGCTGCGTTATGATGCCGGGCATGTCTGCTGATCAACATGTGGCTGTACGGCTCACCTTGTTCATTGCCCTGCTGAGCCTGGCGCCGGCGGCGTCGGCCTATCTGGATCCCAGCACCGGCAGCATGATCCTGTCGGCCATCATCGGCATCTTCGCCACGCTCGGACTGGCGGTCAAAACCTACTGGTACAAGCTGAAAAACCTGCTGAAGCGCTCACCCGCCACTGATCGGGGAGCCGATCCGGAAGCTGCTCGGGAGGCCAGCCCCGGATCCAGGCAGCCACCGGCAGACCGGCAGCAGAGGTCCGGCTCCGATCCCGGCTGATGTCCTGGTGGCATGAGTGGCGTGAATACCGGCGCTTCCAACGGGTGCCCCGGACGGAACGCCGGATCGTCTTCCTCTCCGAAAGTGCCCAGGACTGGCATCATTTCGCGCCGGTGATCGACCACCTGGCCGGTGTGCTGCATGAGCCCGTGTTGTATGTGGCTTCCGACCCGCTGGACCCCGGCCTCCATCATGAGTCACCTCTCGTACGGGGGTTCTGCCTCGGCAAGGGCTTCTGGCGGATCTATTTCTGCCAGAACCTGGCCGCCGATGTCCTCGTGACGCAGATCCTGGATTTCGGCAACCTCGAACTGAAGCGCTCCGTGCATCCGGTGCATGTGGTCTACCTGTTTCATTCCCTGATCAGCACCCACATGGCGGATCACGCCAACTCCTTCGACAACTACGACACCATCCTGTGCGCGGGCCCGCATCAGATGCGCGAGATCCGCCGGCGGGAGGAACTGCACGGCCTGAAACCGAAGCAGCTGCTGCCCCACGGTTATGGCCGGCTGGAAGACCTGCTGGCCCACCGGCGCGAACCGCCGGCCATGCAGGGCGATGCCGATATCCATGTGCTCGTGGCGCCATCCTGGGGCGAGCAGACCATCCTGCCCCTGTGTGGCGGACCGCTGGTGGCCACCCTGCTGGCGGCCGGTTTCCGGGTGACGCTCAGGCCGCACTACCAGACGCGCTGGATGACCCCGGCGATCATCGACAACATCGTGAACCAGCATCGCGACAATCCCCGCTTCCAGCTGATCGAAGCGATGGGGGAGAGTGATTCGCTCTTCGACTCGCATGTGATGGTCACCGACTGGTCGGGCGCCGGTCAGGACTACGGCCTGGGACTGGAGAAGCCGGTGCTCTATATCGATGTGCCGCCCAAGGCCCGGAACGACAGCTGGCCGGAGCTGGGCATGGAACCGTTCGAGTCCTTCGTGCGCACCCGCATTGGTGCGCTGCTGCCGCTCGATGCCATTGCCGAGGCGCCCGATCGCATCCGGGAACTGGTCGCGGATCCCGCGCGGTTCCGTGCTGGCCTGCCGGCACTGCGTCGTGACTGGGTTTACAACCTGGGGACCAGTGGCGCCGC
>CAYLKO010000062.1:0-14754 GCA_964384525.1 uncultured Chromatiaceae bacterium | reverse complement strand
TCCTACTACGACTACTACCAGCCCGAAGCCTATGTGCCGTCGTCCGCCACCTACATCGAGAAAGACGCAGCCATCAATGCGCACATCGAGCAGATGCGCCTGTCAGCCACCAAGGCATTGCTGGAGCGCCGGGATTGCATCATCGTGGCCACGGTGTCCGCGATTTACGGCCTGGGCGATCCACAGACCTACTTCAGCATGGTCCTGCACCTGTCGCGCGGTCATCGCCTCAACGAGCGCGATCTGCTGCGGCGACTCGCCGAGCTGCAATACACCCGCAACGATGTGCAGCTGGCCAATGGCACCTATCGCGCCAGAGGCGAGACGGTGGACATCTTCCCGGCGGAGTCGGAGCGTGAAGCGGTCCGGGTGACGCTCTTTGATGACGAGATCGAAAGCCTGGCCTGGTTTGATCCCCTGACCGGCGAGGTGCTGCGCCAGGCGCCGCGCCTGACCATTTTTCCCAAGAGCCACTACGTGACGCCGCGCGAGTCGGTGCTGAAGGCCGTCGACCGGATCAAGGCCGACCTCGCCATCCGGCTCATCGAGTTGCATGAGGCCGGCAAACTGGTTGAGGCGCAGCGCCTCGAGCAGCGCACGCAATATGATCTGGAGATGATGGCCGAGCTCGGCTACTGCAACGGCATCGAGAACTACAGCCGCTATCTTTCCGGTCGGCAACCGGGTGAACCGCCACCCTGCCTGTTTGATTATCTGCCCGATGACGCCGTGCTGATCGTGGATGAAAGCCACGTGACCATACCCCAGCTCGGCGGCATGTACCGGGGTGATCGTTCGCGCAAGGAAACCCTGGTGGAATACGGGTTTCGCCTGCCATCCGCCCTCGACAACCGGCCCTTGCGCTTTGATGAATTCGAGGCCATATCGCCGCAGACCATCTATGTATCGGCCACGCCCGGGCCTTACGAAACAGAGCGATCGGATGCAGTCGTCGAGCAGGTTGTCAGGCCAACTGGCCTGGTGGACCCGCGCATCGAAGTCCGGCCGGCATCCACCCAGGTGGATGATCTGCTCTTCGAGGTCAACATTCGCGTCAACCGGCAGGAGCGGGTGCTCGTCACCACGCTGACCAAGCGGATGGCCGAGGATCTGACCGAGTATCTGCAGGAGCATGGGGTGCGGGTTCGCTATCTGCATTCGGATATCGAAACGGTGGAGCGCATGGAGATCATCCGCGACCTGCGGCTGGGAACCTTTGACGTGCTGGTCGGCATCAATCTGTTGCGCGAAGGCCTGGATCTGCCCGAGGTCTCGCTGGTCGCCATCATGGATGCGGACAAGGTAGGCTTCCTGCGCTCCGAGCGCTCCCTGGTGCAGACGGTCGGCCGGGCTGCGCGCAACCTGCACGGCACCGCCATCATGTATGCCGATCGGGTGACCGGTTCGATGGAGCGGGCGATCGCGGAAACCGACCGGCGCCGGCGCAAGCAGCTGGAGTTCAACGTGCAGCACAACATCCAGCCGAAAAGCATCGTCAAGGAAGTGCGGGATATCATGGAAGGCGCCCGGGAGCCGGCGGGCCGCCGTGGCCGGCGGGCTGCCGAGCCCCGTGCGGACTATCGCAGCCTGACACCGGCACAGATTGCCCGCCAGATCGCCAAACTGGAGCGCAGCATGTACACGGCTGCCCGGAATCTCGAATTTGAAGAGGCCGCGAAGCTGCGGGACGAGCTGGCGATCCTCCGACGCCTCGAACTGGGCCTGCCGGCGTCGGTGCAGCCCTGAGAGGATTTGGGGTCAACCTGCAGATTGCCTTGCCTTTGACGCCTGCCTTTCGGTATCGTGCTGCCCGACCTTGAAGCAGGCGCGTAGCTCAGTGGTTAGAGCACTTCCTTGACATGGAAGGGGTCGGTGGTTCGACTCCACTCGCGCCTACCATTATCGTAAAGCACCCATGCCCGTCATTACCCTGCCCGATGGCAGTCAAAGAGCGTTTGATCGCCCCGTCACGGTTGGCGAAGTGGCGGCTGCCATCGGCCCCGGACTGGCTCGGGCAGCCCTCGCCGGCCGTGTCAACGACCAGGTGGTCGATACGAGCTTCAAGATCGCAGCTGACGCTGCCCTGGCCATCATCACCGCCAAGGACCCGGCCGGGCTGGAGATCATCCGGCACTCCACCGCGCATCTGCTGGCGCAGGCTGTCCAGTCACTGTTCCCCGAGGCCCAGGTCACGATCGGTCCGGTGATCGAGGACGGCTTCTACTACGACTTTGCCTTCCACCGGCCATTCACGCCGGAGGACCTCGAGGCCATCGAGGCCCGCATGCACGAACTGGCGAAGGCTGATCTGCCGGTCGAGCGTCGCGTGATGTCCCGCAACGATGCCGTTGCCTACTTCGAGGGCATCGGCGAGCACTACAAGGCCGAAATCATCGGCGCCATCCCGGCTGATCAGGAAATCAGCCTGTATGGGCAGGGTGGCTGGGTGGATCTGTGCCGGGGGCCGCACGTGCCGTCCACCGGCAAACTGAAGGTCTTCAAGCTGACCAAACTCGCCGGCGCCTATTGGCGCGGGGATTCCCGCAACGAAATGCTGCAGCGGATTTACGGCACCGCCTGGCCTGACGAAGCCTCGCTCAAGGCCTATCTGACCCGGCTGGAAGAGGCCGAGAAGCGCGACCACCGGAAGCGGGGCCGCGAGCTGGACCTGTTTCATTTCCAGGAGGAGGCGCCCGGCGCCGTATTCTGGCATCCGAAGGGCTGGACCCTGTTCCGCCAGCTCATCGACTACATGCGGGACAAGCAGCAGGCCGCCGGCTACGAAGAGGTCAACACGCCCGAGATCATGGATCGGGAGCTGTGGATCCAGTCCGGCCACATGGCCAAGTTCGGCGAGAGCATGTTCCTGACGCAGACGCCGGACGAGCGGGTGTTTGCGATCAAGCCGATGAACTGCCCCGGACATATCCAGGTCTTCAACCAGGGCCTGAAAAGTTATCGCGACCTGCCGTTGCGGATGTGCGAGTTTGGCAAGGTGCACCGCTACGAGCCGTCCGGGGCCCTGCACGGCCTGATGCGCGTGCGGGCCTTCACCCAAGATGACGCCCACATTTTTTGCACGGAAGACCAGATCACGGCCGAATCCGTGGCGGTTACCGATCTCATTCTCGGCATCTATCGCGATTTCGGCTTTGATGACGTCCGCGTGAAGTTCTCGGACCGGCCCGAACAGCGCGTGGGCAACGACGAGATCTGGGACAAGTCCGAGGCCGCCTTGCGGGCCGCAGCCAACGCCGGGGGCCTCGAGCTGGAATACAGCCCGGGGGAGGGTGCGTTCTACGGCCCGAAGCTCGAGTTCGTCCTGCGGGATGCCATCGGCCGGGACTGGCAGTGCGGCACTTTGCAGGTGGATTTCAACCTGCCGGGGCGCCTCGGCGCGTCATTTGTCGGCGACGACAGCCAGCGGCGGACGCCGGTCATGCTCCATCGGGCCATGTTCGGCTCCCTGGAGCGGTTTTGCGGCATCCTGATCGAGCACCACGCCGGCCGCCTGCCCACCTGGCTGGCGCCGGTGCAGGTGGCGGTGCTGAACATTACCGACCGCCAGGCTGCCTACGCCAGCGAGGTTCAGGAAACCCTGATAAATCAGGGCGTTCGGGCTGAACTGGATTTGCGGAACGAGAAAATAGGCTTTAAGATTCGCGAGCACACTCTGCAACGGGTTCCCTATCTGGTCGTCGTCGGGGACCGCGAAGCACAAAATCAGACCGTGGCCGTGCGCACGCGAAGTGGCAAGGATCTGGGCAGCATGCCGGTTGCGCAGCTGGTTCAGAGCCTGGTCACCGAAATCGCGAGCCGCGGCCGTACTGTTATGGAGGATTGACGCATCGCTGCCAACAAACGAGTCCGCCGGAATGAAGAAATCGATGCACGGGAAATACGTGTCATCGGCGCCAAAGGCGAGCAGGTGGGGATTTTGAGTCGTCACGCTGCGCTGGAGCTGGCCAAGGAATCCGGCATGGATCTCGTCGAGATTTCCCCCACTGCCGTGCCGCCGGTTTGCCGGATCATGGACTTTGGCAAGTTTCTGTTCGAGACCAACAAGAAGGCACACGCAGCAAAGCGCAAGCAGAAGCAGAGCCAGATCAAGGAAATCAAATTCCGGCCGGGCACTGATGAAGGCGATTACCAGATCAAGATGCGCAATCTCGTGAAGTTCCTGGAATCGGGCGACAAGGCAAAAGTGACCTTGCGCTTCCGGGGCCGGGAGATGGCCCACCAGGAAATCGGTGCGCGATTGTTGCAGCGGGTGCGGCAGGATCTCGAGGTGGTCGGCACGGTGGAACAGTTTCCGCGGCTGGAAGGCCGGCAGATGGTCATGGTGATCGCCCCGAAGAAGAAGTGAGTACCCGGATTTTTACGTGCCTGAAGCCTGACGAGTAATACCAGCAAGAGTGTGATGGTCGCTGGCCTTGGCAATCCCGCCATGGTTGGTTGCCGGAACCCGCCTGCCACGGCCCGATCTGTCCCTTCAAGGTTCAGCGGGTTCGGACCAGGCCAAAGGAGAGTTCGATGCCCAAGATGAAAACGAACCGGGGTGCTGCCAAGCGCTTCCGGAAGACGGCGAACGGCTTCAAAGCCGCGCAGTCGCACTTGAACCACATCCTGACGAAGAAGAGTTCGAAGCGAAAACGCCAACTGGGTGCGATGAACCAGGTGGCGGATTGCGACGTACCCGGCGTCAAGCGCATGTTGCCGTACGCTTAAGGGAGGACTGACACATGGCACGAGTCAAACGTGGTGTGACGGTCAAAGCCCGTCACAAGAAGATGCTCAAAAAGGCCAAGGGGATGTCCCAGGCCCGGAGCAAGCTCTACAAAACCGCCAAGCAGGCCGTCATCAAGGCAGGTCAATATGCCTTCCGTGACCGCCGGGTGCGCAAACGCGAGTTCCGCGCACTGTGGATCACCCGCATCAACGCCGCGGCCCGCCTGCACGGCCTGTCCTACAGCCGCTTCATGAGCGGGCTGATCAAGGCCGGAGTGGAAGTCGATCGCAAGATGCTGGCAGACCTCGCGGTACACGATGCTGCTGCCTTTGGCGCATTGGCTGAAAAGGCCAAGTCGACCCTGGCTGCTGCCTGAATGGTCGGTGGGTGGCATCGGCCGGCTTGCAGCCGGCTGGATGCCACCGCCCGGTTCCACTGATGGAAAATGCTGATTCCTTGCTGATCAAGGCCAGTGAAGCGGTGGATGCCGCCGCCGACCTTGCTGCATTGGACGCCATCCGTGTTCACTATCTGGGCAAGAAGGGCGAACTCACTGCGCTGCTGAAGCAGCTTGGCCAGCTGCCGGATGCCGAGCGGCGGGAGCAGGGCCAGGTGATCAACGCCGTCAAGCAGGCGCTGACCACGGCCATCGACCACCGGCGGCAACGGATCGAGGCCGACGATCTGAACCAGAAGCTGCTGGCCGGCCGGATCGATGTCAGCCTGCCCGGACGTGGCCAGCAAACCGGTGGCCTGCACCCGGTGACCCAAACCCGCCAGCGGATCGAGCGCATCTTCGCTGCCGCCGGTTTCGCCGTGCACGAAGGACCGGAAGTCGAAGACGACTTCCACAACTTCACGGCGCTCAATATCCCGCCGGATCACCCGGCACGTGCCATGCACGACACCTTCTATCTGCCGGATGGCCGGCTCCTGCGCACGCACACCTCGCCCGTGCAGATCCGGGCCATGGTCAAGCAAGGCGCACCGATCCGCCTGATTGCACCAGGGCGTGTCTACCGCTGTGACTCCGATACGACACACACACCGATGTTTCATCAGGTTGAGGGGCTGGTGGTCGATGAGGGCGTCAGCTTTGCGCACCTGAAGGCAATGCTGGCCGAGTTCGTGGAAAAGTTTTTCGAACGACCGGCAGCGGTACGCTTCCGGCCGTCGTACTTTCCGTTTACCGAACCCTCAGCCGAAGTGGATGTACTGGCCGAGTCAGGCCGCTGGCTCGAGGTTCTGGGTTGCGGCATGGTGCATCCGCGCGTGCTGGAGAATGTCGGCATCGACAGCGAGCGCTATACCGGCTACGCCTTCGGCCTCGGTGTCGAGCGGCTGGCCATGCTCTGGTACGGCATCGACGACATCCGCATGCTGTTCGAGAACGATCTGCGCTTCCTGCGGCAGTTCCGATGAAAGTCAGTGAACGCTGGTTGAGGGAGCTGGCCAATCCGCCCGGCGGCACGGCGGAGCTGGTTCATCAACTCACGATGCAGGGCCTGGAAGTGGAGGGCGTCGAGCCCGCGGCTCCGGCTCCGGCCCTGGCTCATGTGGTCGTCGGGCGCGTCACGGCAGTCGCGGCGCATCCGGATGCGGATCGCCTGCGCGTCTGTCAGGTCGATGTGGGCACGGCGAGCGTGCAGATCGTGTGTGGCGCCGCCAACGTGTGCGCCGGCGGTCACTATCCCGTTGCATTGCCGGGCGCCACGCTGCCGGGTGGCATGACCATCAAAAAGGCCAGACTGCGCGGCGTCGAGTCTTCCGGGATGCTGTGTGCTGCTGCAGAGCTGGGCCTCACCGATATCGATGCCGACGAAGCTGCCCCAGGTCTGCTGGAACTGGATGCGGCGGCTGTTCCCGGCACCCCGATCGTTGCAGCGCTGGCCCTGGATGACCAGATCCTCGATCTCAAGATCACGCCGAACCGGGCGGACTGCTTCTCGATGCTCGGCGTGGCCCGCTATCTGGCGGCAACGGCGCATCTCGCGTTTGCGGGGCTTGAAGTGCCTGGTGTGCCGCCAGCCGATGCGGCGCTTTTCCCGGTACGGATCGATGATCCAGCCGGCTGTCCGACGCTTGCGGTGCGCAGCATGCGCGGCCTGCGTACCGGGCTGCGCTCGCCGCTGTGGCTTCGCGACCGGTTGCGTCGAAGTGGCATCCGGCCGATCCATCCGGTGGTGGATGTCACCAATCTGGTGATGCTGGAAACCGGTCAGCCCCTGCATGCCTACGATCTCGATTGCCTGGCGGCACCACTGACGGTGCGTCGGGCTGCGGCTGGCGAGGAGTTGCAACTGCTGACCGGACCGGTCATGACCCTGGATGAAAACTTTCTGGTGATTGCGGATGCCGAGGGCGCTGTCGGCATTGCCGGGATCATGGGCGGCAAGCGCACCGCAGTCTCGGCAAACACGACCAATGTTCTTCTGGAGTCGGCCCATTTCAGTCCGGCCGTCATCGCCGGTCGTGCCCGGCGTCTGGGATTGCAAACCGATGCCGCCACCCGTTTCGAACGGGGCGTGGACCCGTCGGCGCAGGTGCGCGCACTGGAACGCGCCACGGCACTGCTGCAGGCGATTGCCGGTGGTGTTGCCGGAACCTGCAGTGTCACGGGTCCTGGCGTGGCCGCGCATGCACCGGTTGAACTACGGCGCACCCGGCTCGAACAGGTATTGGGACATCACGTGCCGGATGCCGAAGTCAGCGGCATACTCGGCCGACTGCAACTGGCCCACATCGCTACGAGCGATGGGTGGAGCGTCACACCACCAGCCTTCCGCTTTGACATCGACTCGGAAATCGATCTCATCGAAGAGGTCGCCCGGGTGTACGGCTACGACCGGATTCCCGCGAGCGTCGGCCAGCAACCCACGCGCCTCGGCGAAGCACCTGGCGGCACCGCGCATCTCGATCAGGTCCGCAGTGCGCTCGTCCAGCGCGGTTATCAGGAAGCGATGACCTACAGCTTCGTCGCCAGCGAAACCGACCAGCTGTTTGCCGGTGGCAGCGCCGGCATGACGCTGCTGAATCCCTTGTCGACCGAGTTGGGCGTCCTGCGCCAGAGTCTCTGGCCTGGCCTCGTGCAATCCTTGCTGCACAACCTGGCGCGACAGCAGCGCCGTGTCCGCTTGTTCGAATCCGGCATCCGCTTCAAGCCGACCGCTGCCGGTCTCGAAGAGGAAAGCATGGTGGCCGGCCTGGTTGCCGGCCCGGTCAATCCCGAGCAGTGGGGCGAGGAGTCCCGACCGGCGGATTTCTTTGATGTGCGCGCCGATATCGAAGCAGTCCTGGCCACGGTTGCGCCCTCCATGCCGTGCAGCTGGGAGGCAGGCCGGCATCCGGCACTGCATCCGGGCCAATGCGTGCAACTCCGGCGCGATGGGCAGCACCTGGGGTGGCTGGGCGCCTTGCATCCCACCCTGGTCCGGAAATTCGATCTGGACCACGCGCCACTGTTGTTCGAGCTGGATTCAGTCTTGTTGCTGAAGAGCCGGCCGGGCCGCTACACGGGCCGCTCGCGTTATCCGACCGTGCGCCGCGATATTGCCATCGTGGTGGGCGCCGACACGCCGGTTGGTCGCCTGGTGAATGTGGTTCAGGACGCCGGCGGCTCACGTCTGATCGATGTCGTCGTATTTGACATTTTCTCCGGAAAGCACGTCGAGGCTGGTCAAAAGAGCGTCGCTTTGGGCTTGATTTTGCAGGAAACTTCCCGCACCCTTACTGATGCCGACGCAGATGAGATCGTCGGTGGCGTTGTCCAGCGTTTGGCCAGGGATTTCAACGCCAGAATAAGAGAATGAAGATGAGCATGGCTCTTACCAAGGCGGACATGGCGGAGTCCCTGTTCAATGAACTGGGGCTCAACAAGCGTGAAGCGCGGGAACTCGTCGAACTCTTCTTCGAGGATCTTCGAGCCGCGCTTTCGAGCGGGGAGCAGGTGAAGCTCTCCGGATTCGGCAACTTCGACCTGCGGGACAAAAACCAGCGGCCGGGCCGGAATCCAAAAACGGGCAAGGAAATCCCGATCAGCGCGAGACGTGTGGTCACGTTTCGTCCCGGACAAAAACTGAAAGCCCGAGTAGAAGCATATGCTGGAGCCGGGGAATAACGACGACCTGCCCCCGATTCCGGGCAAACGCTATTTCACGATTGGCGAAGTAAGCGATCTCTGTGCGGTCAAGCCGCACGTTCTTCGTTACTGGGAGCAGGAATTCCCCCAGTTGAAGCCCGTCAAGCGTCGTGGCAACCGCCGTTACTATCAACGGCAGGACGTCCTCATCATCCGTCAGATCCGGAGCCTGCTCTACGACGACGGCTTCACGATCGGCGGCGCTCGCCAGAAGCTCACCGGCGAAGAAGCCCGCACCGACCTCACGCAAAGCCAGCAGATCATCCGGCAGCTGCGTGTGGAGCTCGAGGAAGTCCTGCGGCTGTTGCGGCGCTGATCTGCAGCCGTCTCCACGACGAAATTCGGTTATCATTCCTGCCGCTGCCTGACACCCTCAGGCACACACTGATCAACGAGCAAACGGACGGGGCGTGGCGCAGCCTGGTAGCGCACCTGCATGGGGTGCAGGGGGTCGCAGGTTCAAATCCTGTCGCCCCGACCAATTGAGTTGATCGGTTAGATACGGACCAAACCCGATGGATCCGCACACCCTCTATTACCTCCTGGCCGCGCTGCTGATCCTGATCGGCCTCGCCGGCACGATCCTGCCGGCACTGCCGGGGCTGCCACTGGTCTTTGCCGGCATGCTGCTCGCGGCCTGGGCCGGGGACTTCCAGCAGATCGGTGTCCTGATGCTCATCGTGCTGGGCGTGCTGGCTCTCTTGTCCCTGGTCATCGACTTCTTCTCGACGACGGTGGGCGCCCAGCGTGTCGGCGCCAGCCGCAAGGCCGTGATCGGTGCGTTCGCGGGTACCGTCGTCGGTCTATTCGTGTTTCCACCGTTCGGGTTGTTTCTGACCCTTCGTGGGCGCGATGGTGGGCGAACTGCTGCATGGCCGGGAGCTGGGCCAGGCGGCGAGGGTGGGGTTCGGCACGTGGCTGGGCATTGTCTTTGGCGTGGTACTGAAGCTGACCCTGGCCTTTGCGATGCTCGGCTTGTTCGCAGTGGCGTGGCTCGCATGACTTTGGATCACATGACAGTGGTCGTGCCAAGGTCATGAGGGTTGCAGGGTGGCTGCTCGCCCTGGCAGGAATGGTGGCCGGCCCGGGCGGAGTGCAGGCAGCCGTGGGTGCTGTTGTCGATACCGCATCCCGCTTCCCCTTGCAGGTGACCGGCACGCAACTCCTGGATGCGCAGGGCCGCGAGTTCCGGATGGTCGGCGATGCGGCGTGGATGCTGCTGGTGTCGTTGACGGTTAACGAGGCGGACCGCTATCTGGCGGCACGCCAGGCCGCGGGCTTCAACACGATCCTCGTGGAGCTGATCGAGCAGCAGCGCGCCGGGCCATCAAACCGGAACGGCGACCGGCCGTTTCCCGAGGGCCGGCCCTTTACCGTACCGTCTGCCGCCTATTTCCGTCATGCACAGGCCGTGCTGGACTTGGCACTGAAGCATGATTTCCTGGTGCTGCTGGCGCCGGCCTACCTGGGTTACGGCTGTGGCAGGAACGGCTGGTGCAACCAGATGTTGGCGACCCCGGATGCGACCCTGGAGGCGTACGGAAAATTTGTGGCCACGCAACTGGCGGGCTACCCGAACCTGGTCTGGGTCCACGGAGGCGATGTGGATGCGGCGGCCCACCAGGTGCTCGGCAAGGTGGAGGCGGTATACCGCGGTATCAACGCGGTGCTGCCGGATGCGTTGCACACGGCGCATTGCTCACGGCAACGGTCCGCGGTCGACTGCTACAACCTTCCCTGGCTCGACCTCAACACGACGTACTCGGGATGCGGGCAGACTGCATCGCGGACGAGGCTGGACCACTCCCGGGTGAAGACCATGCCGTCGTTCTACATCGAAGGGGGATACGAGGAGGAAAAATCCACCCCGCTGTGCATCCGCTCGCAGATCTGGTGGACCTACCTCGGTGGTTCGGTCGGCCACGTGTTCGGCAACAAGCGCATCTGGCAGTTCGATCCGGACTGGCGCGATGCGCTGGACACGCCGGGTACCCAGGCCATGAGCGTGGCGAGCCAGCTGCTCGCACGCCTGCGCAACGATGTCCCGCTCCAGCCGCACGCAGCGACGGACTCGCCGCTGGAGATCAATGATTGGGCATCTGCCTGGGCCCGCCTCGGCTTCTCGCGTTCGTCAGTGGCACTGGCCTGGACCAGTGTCGCCGGGCATGCAGACGCCATTTCCGTAGCCAGTGCCGGAGCCACGACCATCGCCTACCTGCCGTACGCCACCAGCTTCCAGTTCCTGGGCAATCGGACGATTCGCTGCTGGATCGATCCCCGCACGGGCGCGAAGATTCCGATCGCTGCCGAGGCGACTACCTTCCGGTCGCCCGATGCACAGGACTGGCTGTTCGTGGTGGAGAAATCCAGACAGCTTTGCAGCTGAAACTGGTCGACGCTGGAGGCGCCTGCTCAGCGTGGGGAACCAGCCGGCGAGAAGGCAAGCACCAGTCGGGTCCGCTGCAGCTCGAGCAGCAGGGCCCGGATGAACACGATGACACCCGCCATCTCGAACAGGTCCTCGAAGAAGATGCAGGTGTCGAGCAGCAGTGTCCGCGTCTTGTACATCTCCCACTCGGCGCCGCTCACGGCCTCGAGCACGATCGCACCCATCAGGAACAGACCCGCTGCGAGCAGAAACCGCCAGCGGGTGGCTTTCGGCAGCGCGATGAACCAGCGCCAGTAGAACACGGCGAGTGCCAGCAGTACGGCGCCGTAGGGGATGATCCATGCCGCATAGAGGAGGCCGGTGGTGTGCAGGCTCTGCCGGGTCGGAAGCATGAGCCGCTCGTGGAGGGCCAGCAGTTCATCGCAGGACAGGAAGACGAACACGAATGCCAACAAAAACCAGTGGTAACGGTGTCGGCGAAATGCCTCCACGGAGCTGCTGCCAACCAGTGCCAGCAGGGCTGCCGCAGCCAGCAGCAGCAGGGCCGCGAAGTACGAGGGAAAATTGTTCTCGTGGTAGAAGTCGAAGAGCTGGGCCAGCCCCATCACGACATCCATGTCCTGCACGCGCCGCAGATAAACCATGACAAGATGTGCAAGGCCGAGCGCGATTGCCACCAGCCCCAGCGAGAAGGCAACGCGCCCGGGCTGGATCACCAGCTGGTTCGGGCCCGATCCGGGGAGCGGGGCTGGATGCTCAGGCATGCAGGCCGACGCCCGTCGCCTGCTGCCCGATGGTCTTCAGCAGCCGGTCTTCAATCCCCAGCAGGATCGGCGAGGCCCCCCGCCGGTGAATGTTGACCTTGGCATTGAAGGCATTCCGCCGCCGGCCATGCTTGTCTTCGATGGCAAGGCGTCGCACCGTGAAGGTGCCGTCGGCACAGGCTTCGCCTGTGAGATATCACTTGATGGATTCCACGGCTTCGCCGGAGAGTTCCAGGCCGTTGAGTTGCACAAGGCTGCCCTGGGCCTGATCCATGAAGCGGATGGCATCGAAGTCACCGGTGTCTGCGGCGTCCGCATGCAGCATGGGCACCCGGAATTCACCGACCAGGATCTGGCCGGGCTGGGCATGTTCGATCATCCGTGCGAGTTCGATCGTGACATCGCCGACCACGTCGCAATAGATGGTCGGGTTCAGGCCCTCGGCATGGTTGAATTCGTAGCAGCTGCCCACGTGGAAGCTCGTGCGCAGGAGCGGCACGCCATGTCCTGCCGCCTTCTGATGGGCAATGGCATTGTCGGCCAGCGCCAGATGCATGAAGTGATACAGGTTGGTGTTGGCATGCAGGCCAACGTCACGGATAGAGATGTAAAAGAAGTCGCCGGTGCTGGAGCGGGCGAAGTCGACCATCATTCGCCGACCGCGCAGGCGACTGTGCGCCGCATTGAGCGAACAGGACAGGCTGTTCAGCTGGGTCATCTGCTCGAAAGGACTGAGCAGGCCGAAACCCACGATGTCGAAGAGCGCAACGGCCCGGTTTCTGACATAGCTGATGCTGTAGCGCTTGACGAGTTGTTCGATGGCTTCGGTTTCCACCGCTGTCCCGATCAGCCGTTGGCGCAACGTCACGGTGACCGGTTCAACGCCCAGCAGGCGCGTGGCGTTCTGCATCTGGCGTTCGGTGAACTGCCGGGAGCCGGACAGCAGATGCATGATGAATTCATGGGCGGGGAGAGCCCCGCCATCGCCGGCATGCTGCCGCTCGCCGGACCCATAGGCGGCCACCGTGTAATGGGGCACCACGAGCAGCTGAATGCCGCTCGACGTCGACAGCCAGGCCAGGATGAGGTTCCGGCCCAGGTCCCAGCACGCATGGAGTTGCCGGTCCAGATCCAGCAGATTGCTCCGCTGGCGCAGATCGGGAAGCACATCCAGATCAGCAACTCGGGGCGATGAGCGGGATGATGTTCGAGAGTTGATGATCCGATCAGGCATTGGCGCGGTGGATCTTTGCCTCCAGCGGCGGTAGTCACTTAGGATGCATACCCGTCCACCCCATTGCAATGCCCGGCAGAAGGCCGGGCCAGTTTTCGGGAAGCTCATGCCCCTGTCGCCGGAAGTACTTGCGGAGTTCGAAGCCATCGTCGGTGCCCGCGGCATGGTGACGGGATCGGCAGCGATGGCGTCCTATCTGACGGAAGCCCGTGGTCGCTGCCATGGCGCGACACCGCTGATCCTGCTGCCCGGGAACACCGCTGAAGTGGCGGCGCTGCTGCGCCTGTGCTCCGCCCACCGGATCGGCGTGGTGCCGCAGGGCGGGAATACCGGTCTGGTCGGTGGCAGCGTTGCGCGATCAACGGCAAGCCATACCGAGGTCGTGATCTCGGCCCGACGACTGAATGCAGTCCGGACTCTCGATGCTGAAAACTTCACGGTCACGGCGGAAGCAGGCTGTGTGCTGCAACACCTGCAGAGGGTGGCAGCAGAGGCTGATCGGTTGTTTCCGCTCAGCCTGGGTGCGGAAGGCAGCTGTCAGCTGGGCGGCAATATTTCCACCAACGCAGGCGGCACGGCCGTGCTCCGTTACGGCACGATGCGTGACCTGGTGCTGGGTCTTGAAGTGGTGTTGCCCGATGGCCGGGTGCTGGATGGTCTGCGGAGCCTCCGCAAGGACAATACCGGTTACGACCTGAAGCAGCTGTTCATCGGCGCCGAAGGCACGCTCGGTTTCGTGACGGCGGCCACCTGCAAGCTCTTCCCGCAGCCGCGCACGCTGGTGACTGCCTGGCTCGGCGTGCCGGACGTCGACACCGCCATCCGCATTTATGCATCCGCACGCCGCGAACTCGGTGATGACCTCACGGCCTTCGAGTTTGCCAATGGCCTGACGCTGGATCTCGTGCTGCGGAACATTCCCGGCAGCAGTCCGCCGCTGTCCACCGCCAGCCCCTGGCACCTGTTGATCGAAGTCGGCACCGCACGCCACGATGCTGGACTTGCCGCCCAGGTCGAGAGCTTTCTGGCCGGCCTGCAGGCCGCGGGGCAGGTCAGCGATGGCGTGGTCGCCACGAGTGGTGCGCAGCGCGAGGCGCTGTGGCGCCTGCGGCACAGCATGCCGGAAGCCCAGAAAAAGGCCGGCGCCAGCATCAAGCACGATGTGTCGGTGCCGGTGACCAGCATGGCGCGCTTCCTCGACGAGGCCATGGCGGCGGCAACCAGCCTGCTGCCGGGCGTTCGCTTTGTCTCCTTCGGCCATCTGGGCGATGGCAATGTGCACTTCAACCTGTCCCAACCCGTGGGCGCCGATGCCGCCGCCTTTCTCGCCGATCGGGATGCCGTCAGCCATCGCCTGCACGAGATCGCCATGGCACTCGGCGGCAGCTTCAGCGCCGAGCACGGCATTGGCCTGTTCAAGGTGGAGGCGCTGGCCCGCTGGCGCGGCGGCACCGCCCTCGAATTGCTGCAGGCGCTCAAGCAGGCTCTCGCTCCGCTCGG
>CAYLKO010000061.1:0-14939 GCA_964384525.1 uncultured Chromatiaceae bacterium | reverse complement strand
GATGGCCGAGGGCGGCCGGCAGCGTCAGGCGCCCGGCCACGTCATCGGTGGCGGCAAAGGCGGACAGCAGCACCTGCCATGCCTCCGCAGCCTGGTGCTCCTCGCTGGCAAGACCCCGATCACCGGGCCATCCCGCGGCGGTGAGCCAGGCGCTGAAGTGGCCCGCCCAGTGGCTGGGCAACAACCGCTGCCCGCGGACTGCCTCGGTCAACGCCACGGCGGCGGCCCAGCGCCCGGCGCTCACCGGCGCCTTCCCGTGCAGCAGACGCGGCAGGTCGCTCGCGCGGATCGACTCCAGCGGATACTCACGCAGGCGCAACTCGGTCAGTGCGCGGCCGGTCCGCTCGTCCACCGCACCCGTGATGTAGGGCGAGCGCAGCACCTGGCTGACTTCCTCGAAGGTGCTGCTTCCCACCAGCAGCCTGAGCACCGCCAGTGCGGTGTTGACCACCGGAAAGTCCGTCAGCTGTCTGCCCGCCGCCAGCGCCACCGGGCGCACGGCTGGTTCGTGCAATTGCCAGCCGGGAGCCAGCACATCGAGCCCGATGCGGCGTGCCGCGGCCGCCTGCTGTTCCAGACTGCCCACGAGGATCGCAACTGCAGCTCCCGGGTTCCGGCTGATGAGGCCAGCTGCCCAGTGAAAGGCCTGCGCCAGTTCATCGACTTCATCGCGAGCCGCAATGATCCGTGTGCGGTCGTGACGTGGCGTTGTCTCGATGTGGCAGACAGCCACCTGCTGCAGCTCCAGTGCCGTGGCCAGGGCCGTGACTGCCGGCGTCCAGGATGCAAAGCCGGCGAAGCCGACGGCTGCGCCGCTGATGATCGATCCGGCGATTGGCGACCCGGCGATTGACGACCCGGTGATTGACGACCCGGCCAGCACGGCGGGCAGGCTCGTCAGCAGTGCCGCGCTGTCGATCCACCCGCGCTCGGCCAGCCGCTGGCGGTAGGCATCCACCCAGCGTGCAAAGGCGCGGGCATCATCGGTGTCGGCCGCCTGATGCAATTCTGCGGGAGTGATGCCCCACAGCTGGCAAAGGCGCCAGCCTGAAGCGGCCAGCGGCGCAATCAGCGCCATGTCGGCACCTGCAGCCTCGGCAGCCAGAATCCGGCCCCACACCACGCGGCACTCGTCGTCCGTCAGCAGGCGATGCTGGCCAACCGGTGCGTCGCGTACAGCCAGACTCTCCCACGTGCGCCGCAGCCAGGCATCCAGCGGCAGGATGTCGGGTGACGGCCAGGCCTCTGCGCCACTCGCAGCCATGGCCTGATCGTGAGCCCGGCGAATCTGCCGGGCCAGACGATGGGTCGCCGTGAGCAGCGTGCCACCCCGCGCCAGCAAGTCGCCGGCGGGTACGGTTGTGAAGGAGGCTTCAGGCCGCCTGTTCGGCGGCATGGCTTTCCAGCAACTCGTGAATCCGGCTGAAAACTTCCCGCAGGGTTTCGGCATCCGGCAGATTGGTGATGCGGAAGTAATTGGTGTCGCTGGTATTGAAGCTGGTGCCCGGAGCAACCAGCACCCGCTTTTTTTCCAGCAGATCCAGGGCAAATGCCTGGTCGTCGAATTTCGGGAAACGGGCTTTGTCGACGCCGACGAATGCATACAGGGCGCCGGCCGGCTCGACGACGTGGAGGTAGGGGCTGGCCGCCACGGAATCGATGATGACGCGGCGTGATTCGTAGAGCCGACCGCCCGGCCGGATCAGATCGAGAATGCTCTGGTAGCCACCCAGGGCCGTCTGCACCGCCCACTGCCCCGGCACATTGCTGCACAACCGGAGTGAGGCCAGCAGGTCCATCGCCTCCATGTAGGCCGTGGCGTTCGCCCGCGTGCCGCTGAAGGAGAGCCAGCCCACGCGATAGCCACAGGCACGGTAGACCTTGGACAGCCCGCTGAAGGTGGCGCACAGGGTGTTGTGGACGAGAGTTGCCAGGGGTACGAACGTGGCGCCGTCGTACGTCATGCGGTCATAGATCTCGTCGCTGAAAATGATGAGTTGATGCTTTTCGGCAATGGCGACGATGGCGCGCAGCGTCTCCGCCGAGTACACCGCTCCCGTCGGGTTGTTGGGATTGATGACGACGATGCCACGGGTGCGCGGGGTCACCAGCCTGGCGATGGCCTCGACATCCGGCTGGAAACCGGCATCCGGCTGGCATGGATAGTGCACCGGCTTGCCGTGATTCAGCGTGACGCTGGCCGTCCACAGCGGATAGTCCGGGCTGGGTATCAGGATTTCGTCACCGGGATCCAGCAGTGCGCGCAGTGACAGGTCGATCAGCTCGCTGACACCATTGCCGATGAACACATCCTCGGCCGTGACGCCGCTGACGCCGCGCGACTGCTGCTGCATGACCACGGCCTCGCGGGCCGGAAAGATGCCTTTCTGGTGGCAATAGCCCTCGGCGCTGGAGAGGTTTTCGATCATCGCCAGCCGCATGGTTTCCGGCGCCCGGAAGCCGAAGCGGCCCGGGTTGCCGATGTTCAGCGAGATGATTTCGTAGCCACGCTTTTCCATCTCGTGGGCCTGATTCGCGAGTCGGCCCCGGATTTCGTAACGCACACCGCGGAGTGCGTCACTGGGCTTGAAGGTGGTCTGCATCGCCGATCCTTGTGGGAATGTCCTTGTGAAGTTGTTCAGCCGCCAGATTGCTCAGGAGGCTGCGAGCCGGGGTGCCGGCGCCGGCCGTGTCAGCCGGAACTGCGTGGCCAGCAGCAAGGCGGCCACGATCAATACGGTCACCAGCATGAAGGCCTGATCGTAGGATCCCGTGCGGTCGAAGATGGCGCCGATCATCGCCGGGCCCAGGCCGCCGCCCAGGGTGTCCAGAACGGTGATGGCCCCCAGGATCTTGCCGAGGTGCCGGGGACCGAAGTAGTCGGCCGCGAGGAGCTGCAGCAAGGTATACAGCCCGCCCCAACCGAGACCGAAACAGACCAGACCAACCCAGATCGCATCAGGCGCCGGCAGCATGAGGATGCCGGCCCCGCTCGCCATGATGGCGAGCGTGCTCACGAAAATGCGCTGACGACCCAGCCGGTCTGCCAGGAAACCGCTGGCGACCTTGCCCACCAGTCCGAGATAGAACAGCACGCTGTAGCTCAGCCCTGCTTCGGTCTGATCGAAGCCGCGGGAGAGCATGTAGAGATTGAGATGGGCTGACGTCCCGATGATCGCAAAAAACGTGCACATCGCGATCAGGGCGAGGATCCAGAAATTCGGGGTGCGCAGCGCCGTGCCGAGCGCCAGGCTGGTGATGCCGGTTGGTGCCTCGCCATTGGCCATCACGGCCGGCATCTGCCGCTCGAGATCCGCGGGACGCTCGCGGACGACGAACAGGATCACCGGGATCAGGCACAGCGGCAGCAGGCTGAGCCAGGTAAAGGCGGATTGCCAGCCGACCGCATCCATCAACAAGGCATTCAGTGGCGGCAGGGTGCCGTTGCCGAGACTGGTTCCGGCCAGCGCGATCCCCAGCGCCAATCCCCGGTCCTTGACGAACCAGCGCGACACCAGGATGACGCTGACCACCAGGCCGCAGGTGGCCAGGGCCGAGGCAAACAGCACGTGGATCGCGTAGATGTCGCTCAGGCTGTCGACGGTTGAATAGAGAAAATATCCCGCCGCCAACAGCAGCGCGCCGATGATCATCCGCGGACGCACGCCGAAACGATCGGCAGCGGCGCCGGCGAGCGGCGCCATGAGTCCGCCCACTGCCAGGGTGATTGCGTCCCGCAACTTGTAATCGGCCAGGCTGACCGGCCCGCCGGTGGCATCCTTCAGCGCATCGAGCAGCGGCCTGTCGAAAACATTCAGGCCGCTCAGCGTCATGCCGTTGGTGATCATCAGGATGACCCCCGCCGACAGGGCGATGATCCAGCCGTAATACAAGCCGCTGCCGTTCCTGCCGGTCATCGCTCAGGCTTTGGTGTATTCGAGCTCTACCAGCTCGTATTCCGTGAGCATGTAGCCGCCGATCACGCCCTTCAAAAAGATGTAGTCACCATCGGCGGTGCACCAGATGTCGTATGGCGGATGGGCCTGCGGCAGACCGGGTGAGGAGACAAAGCGGAAATGCAGCGCGTCGAAGGTGCCGGCCTTCACCGTGATGCTTTCCTCGCCGACATACTCCACGCCAAAGCCGATCCGGAACAGCATGGGTCCGGTGGCGCCGCGGTGATCGGGCGACGAGAGCAGCATTTCATCGATGCTCTGCACGCCCGGTCCCTTGTGACGATCGAACAACTGCATGTGCCAGGCATCGCACACGATGGCGTGGTTCTGGAAGGCCTGCAGGCGGCCCCGGGTTTCCATGCGCTGGGTCACGCGGCCATCCAGCGCCGTGTGCGTCTCGCATTCGGCAAAATCCGGGCCGAAACGAAACCAGCCCGTGCCCATGAAGCGATCATTCACTGTCAGGCGCACGAAGCAGTCGGTGGGCAGCCAGTGTTCATCGAGGCTGTAGACGATGTCGCGCATGACGCTGGGCCGATCATCGATTTCCGAATGGGCGCTGCAGGTGCGGCGGCCATCGCTGTGCACGGAGATGTGGAACTGTTCCCGCCCGCGCGTCTGGCCGACCCGATCGGGTTTGTTGCTCAGGTAGGCGATCGTGCCGCGAATGGTGCGATGGTCACGCTGCAGGGTGCTGGTATTCATGCTTCAAATCATCCAGGCGTCAGGTTGGGGAGATGCGCACTATATATCGCTCGATCGCGATATGGGCCGATCCGGCGACCGGATCCATTCGCTCCACGAGCCCGGATAGAGCGCAGCGCCGCGCACGCCGGCCAGCTCGAGCGCCAGCAGGCCATGGCAGGCAGTGACGCCGGATCCGCACATGCAGACGATTTCCGCACCAGGGCGACCGGCGACCAGCGGCGCGAAGTGCGCCGCCAGTTCCGCCCGGGGCCGGAAGTGCCGGCTGGCGTCCAGGTTGTCTGCACAGGGTGCATTGACGGCGCCCGGAACATGGCCGGCCACCGGGTCGATTGGCTCGTGGTGGCCGGCATACCGCTCCGCAGCCCGCACATCCAGCAACCGGATGGCATTGTTTTTGAGCGCAGCCTCGAGCTCTGCCGTCGGCATCACCGGCATGTGGCCTGGCGTGCCCGCAAAAGGTTGTTGTGGACGATGTTCCGGCGGCAGCACGCCGGTCACCGGCAGGCCGGCCTTCAGCCATGCATCGAGCCCGCCATCCAGCACCACCACCTCACGATGACCCATCCAGCGCAGCAGCCACCAGAGTCGGGCGGCCAGCATGCCGCCGCCGTCGTCATAGGCCACGACCAGCGAGTGATTGGTGATGCCGAAGCGGTCAAAAAGCCCACGCAGGGCTGCGGGGTCCGGCAGCGGATGACGACCCGTGTCGGGGCCGCGGGGTCCGGCGAGATCGCGATCGAGGTCGGCGTAAAAGGCGCCAGGCAGATGGGCCTGCAGATAGGCCTGGTGGCCGGCTCCGGGATCACCGAGGTTGAAGCGGCAGTCGACGATCACGGGCGTCTGCGCGCCGCCGGCCTGCAGCCTTGTCGCCAGCCTTGCCGCCGGTTTGGCCGCCAGCTCCGCGGCCGTGATCAGCAGGCTGCGGCGCTGATCTTCGGCGTCGGGTGGTGTCGTCCGGTTGTGCACGGCTTGTCCCTCGGAGTGCAGTCGTTGAAAATAGCAGGCTGCCCCTGTCGGCTCCAAGGACTGTTCCATGCAGAAGATCATTGTATGTCTGAAGCGCGTGGTGGACTTCAACGTCCGCATCCGCGTGCAACCGGATGGCTCCGGGGTGGTGACCGAAGGCTTGAAAATGAGCATCAACCCCTTCGATGAAATTGCCCTGGAAGAAGCCTTGCGGATTCGCGACCGCGGTGAGGTCCAGGAGATCATCATCGTGTCGATAGGGCCGGAAGATGCGCAACAGCAATTGCGGACTGGCCTCGCCATGGGCGCCGATCGCGCCATCCTGCTGCAGACCTCCCTGCAACCGGAACCACTCGCGGCAGCACGTCTCCTGCAGAAGATCGTCGAGCGGGAACAGCCGGAGCTGGTGTTGCTCGGCAAGCAGGCCATCGATGATGACTGCAACCAGACCGGGCAGATGCTCGCCGCGCTCTGGCAGCGCCCGCAGGCCACCTTTGCCTCCAAACTCGAGATCAGGGACGCGGTGGCCACGGTCACCCGCGAAGTCGATGCCGGGCTCGAGGTGTTGCAGGTGGACCTGCCGGCCGTGGTGACGACCGACCTGCGCCTGAATGAACCCCGTTATGTGAAGCTGCCGGACATCATGAAAGCCAAGAAGAAACCGATCGAAGTCATCGCCGCCGACAGCCTGGGCGTGCCGCTGGCGCCGCTGCTCGAGGTGAAGGGTTACGCCGCACCAGCGGTGCGCTCCAAAGGCGTCATGGTGAAAACCGCCGATGAACTGGTGGCCGCGCTGCGGGGCCGGGGGCTCGTGGCAAGCGCGGCGTACTGATCATCGGAGAACATGACGGCCGGCGTCTCAACCAGAGCACGGCGCGCTGCGTGGCCTGCGCCGCCGGGATCGTGGCGGCAGATCCCGCCATCGGCGGCATCGATATACTCGTCCTCGGCAATGATATCGCGGCAGTGGCCGCCGAGGCGGCCGCGCTTTCCGGCGTGAGCACCGTGTTGACGGTCAGCAGCGCAGCCAACCAGGCGCCGCTGGCCGCCGTGCTCGCGCCACAGATTGCCGCACTGGCCGCACCGTATGCCTGCGTGCTGGCGCCGTCGACGACCTTCGGCAAGGACGTGCTCCCGCGGGTGGCTGCCTTGCTGGGCGCCCCACAGGTGAGCGACGTCATGGCGGTTGTCGGTCCGCGTACCTTCCAGCGGCCGATCTACGCGGGCAATGCCGTGGTGACGGTTGCCGTCCCGGCCGGGATGAAAGTCGTGGCGACCGTGCGGGGCGCCTCGTTCAAGCCCGTCGGCACCGGTGGCCAGGCCGATGTGCAGGCGGCGGAGGTGGCCGTCGAGCTGCCCACCCACACCCGCTTCGTGGAGCTGCAGTCCGGCTCGGGGGAGCGCCCCGATCTGCAGACGGCCAAGCTGGTCGTATCCGGAGGCCGTGGAGTTGGCAGCGCCGAAAACTTTGCCATCCTCTATCAATTGGCCGACCGGCTTGGCGCAGCGGTGGGCGCCTCACGGGCCGCGGTCGATGCAGGCTACGTCCCCAACGACATGCAAGTGGGCCAGACCGGCAAGATCATCGCGCCGGAGCTGTACATGGCCTTCGGCATTTCCGGCGCCATCCAGCATCTGACCGGCATCAAGGACGCCGGCACCATCGTGGCCATCAACAAGGATGCTGACGCACCCCTCTTCGAGGTTGCGGATATCGGCCTCGTCGGCGACCTGTTCACGGTAATTCCCGACATCGAAAAGCTGCTGCGTTGATCGCCAGCCAGCGGCCAATCCCGGCATGGCAACGCTAGCCCTGCCGGAGGGCGCGCTGCCGCGTGGCCGCGTGCCATCGCTGTGGCTGCTCAGTCTGGCAAGCTCGCTCTCGCCTTTCGGGATGATCGTGGTGGTGCCGGCGCTGGCGGCGTTCGCCGAACGCTATGCCGTGAGCCCCGGGGAAGCCCAGTTCCTGATCGCGTCGTACCTGTTTGGCCTGGGTCTGGGGCAACCACTCGCCGGTTCCCTGAGCGATCGCTTCGGTCGCCGCCCGGTCATGCTGTTCGGCTTTCTGCTGTTCACGGCCGCCAGCATCGCCTGCGTGTTTGTCGAGTCGTTCTCCGTCCTGCTCGGCTTTCGTTTCGTGCAGGCACTGGGTGTCAGCGTGGGCACGGTGTGTTCGCGGGCCATCGTCCGCGACACCCACGACGCCCTGGCCGCCGCCCAGGCGCTGGCCTGGATCGGCGCGGCCATGGGCATTGCGCCGGTGATCGGGCCCGTGATCGGCGGGCCGCTGACGAGCTGGGGTGGTCCGCGGCTCGTGTTCGTGGCCAGTGCCATGCTCGGGTTCGTCGTGCTGCTGGCCATGAATGCCCGATTGACCGAAACCCGGGTGCGGTCACCCGTGGCTGCCGATGCGCCGCACTGGGTTATCAGCTATGGCCAGTTGCTGCGTTCCAGGGTCTTTGTCGGCTACACCCTGATGTACGCCTGCATGCAGGGCAGCTTCTTCGCCTTTCTGGCCGTGGCCGCCGTGGTGTTTGCCGATCACCTCGGCATGAACGAAGCGGTGTTTGGTGTTGTTTGGGGTGCGATGGGGCTGGTTTATGTGGCCGGGGCAGCCAGCGGTGCGCGTCTGACCGCCCGGCTCGGCATGCGTCGCGCCCTCGTGCTGTCGACCGTGATGATCGCCGCCGCCGGCCTGACGCTGCTGCTGGCCACGCTGCTGCTGGGTGTCACCCTGGCCGGTCTGCTCGTGCCGCTGGGGGTGTTGATGTTCGGCTCCGGGGTGCAGACGCCCCTGGCGGTGACCGGGTCGGTGAACTGCCGGCCGGATATCGCCGGCACCGCCGCCGGACTCTCCAGTTCCCTGGCGCTTGGTCTGAGCGGCAGCTTCAGCATTGTTGCCGGCTATCTGTATGCCGGTGATTTTCTGCCAGTGGCGGGTCTGATTGCCACGCTCTCCTCCATGGCGATCATCACCTGCTGGATGACCCGTGAGCCGGCTCCGGCATCGCAGTGATGCCGGAGCCGGAATCAGACGGCTACGCCATGCCCGGCTTCCACACGCCCAGAAAAGCCGACAAGGCCACCCCGACCCAGATGGCCCACACATAGGGCCGCACAGCCATCAGGCCGTTGCGGAGCTTGTCGTTGCTTTCCGGCGTGACGCCCTGCCCTGCCATCATCCGGAATCCATCGATGAATGGCGGAAGCTTCTTGCGGATCATGAAGCCGCAGAAGATCAGGAAGGAAAAGATCAGCAGCTTGGCTGCGATCCACGGGAAGGGTTTCAAGGGGCCGGTGACCCAGTGATAGACCACCGAAATCGGCAACGCAAAGATCAGGACGAAGCGAAACCAGTAGTCGCCCTGCGCCAGCACCTTGCCGAATGGCGTGCCTTCCCGCGCATGCACGAGGTAGATGACGAAGACCCAGATCGGCCCCAGCGCCACGATGCCGACCATTTGCCACAGCGGATGCTCGTAGCCGACATACTCGGAGAGTATGCCGCCAATGGTGAGCATCAATGCCAGGCAATAGCGCGGCAGCATGTCGAGATTGATGAAGATCTTGAATGCCGTCAGGCGTGCTTCCCGCGTCAGTTTCTCGTTGACGACAAAGGTGCTGGAGTAAAACACCCCGGCGTCGCCTCCGAGCCAGTACACGAACAGCAGGATATGGACGTACTTGAACAGGGCGTAGACAAACGGCAATGTCTCGACCACTTGCGTTTCAGGCATTGATTTTTTTCCTGGATCCCGGGTTTTGCTTCAAGAAAGTTGGTGCTCGGCTCTGACTGCTCAGAGCTGGCCAAGCACGCATTCGGCGGTGCTGACCTTGAACTCGCGCGGGGCCTCGACATTCAGTTCCTCGACGATGCCGTCGTTGACCACCATCGAGAAGCGCTGGCTGCGTTTGCCCATGCCGAATCCGCTGGCGTCGAGCTCGAGGCCCAGCGCCCGGGTGAACTCGCCATTGCCGTCGGCCAGCATCAGGATCTTGTCGCCCACGCCGCGATCCTTGCCCCAGGCATCCATGACGAAGGCATCATTCACCGCCATGCAGGCGATGGTGTCGACACCCTTGGCCTTGATGTCGGCGGTATGCTTGATGTAGCCCGGCAGATGGCTGTTGGAGCAGGTGGGCGTGAAGGCTCCAGGCACGGAAAACAGCACGACTTTCTTGCCGCTGAAGAGTTCCTGCGTGCTCAGGGAGCCCGGCCCGTCCTTGGTCATGAGGCTGAATTTGCCGTTCGGAATTCGATCGCCTGCCTTGATTGCCATGGCTTTGTCCTCTGCTTTCGTTCAGGGAAGAAATGGATGGTTGGCGGGATTCTAGCGCGTCTGCTGCCGAAGCGGCCAAGGCCGGCGTGCGTTCAGCCCGCGCCAGTGGACGACCCGGCGGGCGACGTTTCTTCCAGATTGCGGATTTCGGGAATCAACCACGAGATGACGATGGCCGACAACAACTGCGTAACCGCCACTGCCCAGAAGACGGGTTCATAGGCGTAGTGCTCCGATACCCAGCCCGCACCCCAGCTGAAGGCTGCAGCACCAAAGGCGCCAGCTGCACCGAACCAGCCCCAGATCGTGCCGACCCGTGTCGACGGGAACAGATCGGCGGGCAGGGCAAACAGGCTGGATGCCTTGAGCTGGATGGCGAACATGGCGAGCGCAATCAGCGCCAGGGCACTGACCGGTGACGTGGCCGTGCCCGCCGGCAAGCTCAGGACGACGAGGATGGCGCCGATCCAGATCAGGCTTTTGCGGGAGCTGTTCAGGCTGTGGCCCTGCCCCATCAGCCAGCGGCCCAGATACCCTCCCGCCAGTGAGCCGGCGTCGGCTGCCAGAAATGGAATCCACGCAAAGGCCGCGATCTCGCCCAGACTGAAGCCGCGCGCCTGCGCCAGATACAGGGGCAACCAGCCAACAAAAAAATAGAAGGCGCCATCGTTGAGCACCCGGCTCAGCAGCAGTCCCCAGACTTCGATGCGCCGCAGATGACGGCTCAGCTTCTGTTCCGGAGCCGCTGACGACGGCGCCACCTGAGTCGCGGGTTCGGGTTCTACCGGCCGGGGTTCTGCTGGCCGAGGTTCTGCTGGATAGAGCCGCCACCAGAACAGGAGCCAGATGAAGCCCGCCAGACCGGGAACGATGAAGGCCCAGCGCCATCCGACCCAGACGATGATGGCACCCAGCAGCGGCGGGGCGAGAACCGCCCCGAGACCGGGACCCACTGTCAGTATGCCAACGGCCAGTGTCCTTTCGCTGGCAGGAAATTTTTCTGCAATGGCTTTGACGGCTGCCGGAAAGTTTGCGGCCTCGAACAATCCCAGCAACGACCGATAGCCGAGGAAGCTCCAGAATCCCCGTCCGGCAGCGTGCAGGATGCCGACCACGCTCCAGGCCACCACCGCCAGGCTGAAGGCCCGCCGCGTACCGAAGCGGTCGATCAACGGACCAACGATCAGGTGACCGATGCCGTAAAAGAACAGGAACGCCGACGTGAGCAGGCCGAAACCGGTATTGCTGATGCCGAATTGTTCGACGATCGCCGGGCTGGCCACGGCAAAGGCCTGCCGGTCCAGATAATTGATGGTCGTGATCGCGCACAGCAAACCGGCGATCTGCCAGCGGCGATCCGTCGCGGTCCGGAATTCCGTTGGCTTCATCTGGTCGGCAGTCTGCTCATTCGCCCGGTGGATCCCTGTCCGTCATGCTGCCAATTGTCTTGCCTGTGGCCCGGCCCCGCACTTATGCTGACCGGCCTCGCAACGGGAGACGATTCATGAGCGCCGCGGTTCCGAACCTTACACCAAGCCAGGAGGCCCGGGAATTCCTCGGCCGCGAACACCGGCTTTTCATTGGCGGCGAATGGGTGGCGGCCAGCGGACGGGACACCATAGAGGTCATCGATCCGGCAAGCGAGGCACATCTGACCACAGTGGCCGGCGGCGGCAAGGACGACATCGACCGGGCCGTGATCGCCGCCCGCAAGGCCTTCAAGGGCGAATGGTCCACGCTGACTTCATACGAGCGCACCCGACTCATCTGGAAGCTGGCCGACGAACTCGATGCAAATCTGGCGCTGGCCAGTGAGCTCGAGGTGCTCGACAACGGTCTGCCGTTGATGATTGCCCGGTACTCCATCGCGGCCTTCGGTGCGGAATTCCTGCGCTACTACGCCGGCTGGGCCACCAAGATTACCGGCGACACGATTCCGGTTTCTCCGCAGGGGATTCGCAATGGAGAGTCCCTGACCTACACCCGGCGCGAACCGATTGGTGTGGTCGGCGCCATCATTCCGTGGAATGCGCCACAGAACATGGCCGTGCTGAAACAGGGCCACGCCCTAGCGGCCGGCTGCACGGTCGTACTCAAGCCAGCCGAGCAGACCCCGTTGACTGCACTGCTGCTGGCCGATCTGATCAGGAAAGTCGGCTTTCCGCCCGGCGTGGTGAATATCGTCCCGGGCTTCGGTGAGTCCGCCGGCGCGGCGCTCGCCAATCATCCCGACGTGGACAAGATTGCCTTCACCGGATCCACCGAGGTGGGCAAGAAGATCATCGCCGCGGCTGCCGGCAACCTGAAGCGGGTGACGCTGGAACTTGGTGGCAAATCACCCATGGTGGTTTTTCCCGATGCCGATCTCGAGCGCGTGATTCCCGGCGTGACCCGCGGCGCCTTCTTCCTGCAGGGACAGAACTGCATGGCCGGCACGCGCCTGTTCGTGCATCAGGATATTTTCGACAAGGTCGTGGAACAGGTGGGTGCCGCCGCCAACCGCTTCCGGCTCGGGCCTGGCATGAGTCCGGACAGCGACCTCGGGCCACTGATCTCCGCCGCACAGCGTGAACGCGTCATGGGCTTCATCGATTCCGGCCGGAAGTCCGGCGCGGAGCTGGTGTGTGGCGGTGAAGCCCTGCCGGGCCGCGGTTATTTTGTCAAACCGCCGCTGTTCAGCAAAACCAACATGGACATGAAGATCGCGCGCGAGGAAATCTTCGGGCCGGTGCTGTGCGCCCAGTCCTTCGGTGATGGCGAACTCAAGGCAGTGGCGGCGGAAGCCAACAAGGGCGTGTATGGCCTCTCGGCCAGCGTCTGGACGCGCGACATCTCGGTGGCCCATCGCATGGCGGCACTCATCGATGCAGGACAGGTCAGCATCAACTGCCATGCGGCGGTGGATCCGGCCATCCCCTTTGGTGGCAACAAGCAGTCCGGGTGGGGACGGGAATTCGGCCGCGAGGGCCTGGAACCCTACCTGAAAACCAAGGCGACCACCGTCATCTACTGACAGAAGCCCCGGCGCCAGGCGTCGCTACCAGGCCACCGGCGCGCCAAAGCGATCGATGAACTGGCCGCTGTGTGCAATCGTCAGCGTGGTGAAAGTCTGCAACTGGTCGCGGACGCTGTCGGCCGGATCGATCTCGGCCTGATCACCACCAAGATCGGTCTTGCACCAGCCGGGGGCGATGGAAACGATGGTCAGATCACGCCATTCATTGGCAATGCCCTTGGTCAGCATGTTCAGCGCGGCCTTGCTGGTGCGATAGGCATGTGACTGTCCCCAGGTATTGTTGGCAATGGAGCCCAGGTCACTGGACAGCATGACGACCAGCGGTCGGGTTGCCAGGCGCAGCATGGGCGCCATGGCCACCGTCATCCGGAACTGGGCAAGCACATTGACCTCGAGGATCTCGCGCCAGATGGCGTAGTCCATGCTGGCGAGGCTCTGATACCGCATCCCGGTCGTGGCGCCTTCGGGACCGAAGGTGCCGGCATTGTTGATCAGCAGATCCAGAGGCTGGCCGGCGAGTTCCTTTGCCAGCGCCTCCACTTCCGCCGCCTTGACGACATCGAGGGAAACGATGCTCACGGTCGTCGGTGCGACCCGGGCCAGTTGTTGCAGCCCGGCTGAATTGCCGGGGTGGCGGGTGCCGGCCACAACGTGCCAGCCGGCGGCAGCCAGCTGTCGGCAATATTCCAGTCCCAGCCCGCGGTTGGCGCCGGTCACCAGCGCTGTTCTCTTGCTTTTATCGGGGGCAGTCATCATCTTGTCTCCAGTATCCCAGCCATATACTTGAGCATATATGACCTCGACCCGTCCGATCCGGGCCCTGCTGCGCGGCCTGGAAGTATTGCATGTACTCAATCAGCAGAACGGCGCGACCGTTTCAGAGGTCGCGATGGCCATTGCCCTGCCGCGCACGACAACCTATCGCATCCTTGAAACCTTCTGTCATGCCGGCTACGCCTATCGTGTGGCCAGCGACGAGCGGTATCGGTTGACCATCATGGTGCGCGGCCTGTCCGACGGCTTCGATGATGAAGCCTGGGTGACGCAGATTGCCCGCCCGTACATAAACGAACTGTGCGCGGAGCTGATCTGGCCAGTTGCCATTGCCACCGTATCGGGGGCGAGCATGTTGATCCGCCAGACCACGGATCACCACAGTCCGCTGGCCGTCGAAAAATGTGGTCCTGGTTTCCGGGTACCCATATTGGGCTCGGCGACCGGGGCAGCCTATTTGGCCTGGTGTTCGGTCGAGCAGCGGGAAGTGCTGACCGATCTGCTGGCGAGATCCAGGGGTGGCCAGGATCAGCCGGTGTACAACCGCAAAAAGCTGGATGAACTGCTGCTGGAAACCCGTCAGCGTGGCTATGCGACGTGGCGTCGTTCGCGCCGTATCTCCGACGAACTGAGCCTGGCCGTGCCGATCTTTGCCGGAGAACGGCTGCTGGCTGCGCTGAGCATCCGGTGCTCGATTTCCGCCGTGCCCGAAGCGGAAGCCATCCAGCGCTTCGTGCCGCGGCTCAAGGCGGTTGCCGAACGGATCAGTCAGGCATTTCTGTCGCAGGGCACGGTGCACTTATCGCCGGATCTCCCCAACCAGCCACCGCTGGTTGGGGATTGACCACGCCCCGCCGACCGCCTCAGGCTGTCGTCCGACGTCCGGACTTGCCGTTGGCGCCCTTGGCTTTTGCCTTTGCGGGTGATTTGACCGCAGCCTGTTTGACCCATGTCTGAAACACCGGCGCGATGGGCGGCTCAAGACCAGTTTCCTTCTTGCAGGACTTCTTGAGTTCGGCAATCGTTCCGCCGAAATCAAAGAGCTTGGTCTTGCCGCGCTTCTTCGCCATCCGGGCGCGCAAGGTGGTCGTGGCCTTTTCATCCACGCTGCCATTCGGCTTGATGACCACGCCGTAGCGCCGGGCGCCCTCGCGGCTAACCAGGCCCGCCTCCACGTCGAAAGCCACCTTGTCGGTCGGACGCTTCTACGGGTCGCCCCAGCCGCCGCCGCCCCAGGTA
>CAYLKO010000060.1:9703-14994 GCA_964384525.1 uncultured Chromatiaceae bacterium | reverse complement strand
CCCCTCCCCCCCCCCCTTCTCCCCCCCCCCCTCCCCCCCCCCTCCCCCCCCCCCCCCGGGACTCCGCCGCGACGAAGTGATGTCGCATGCATCCAGCCGCGATGCCGCGGGCCACGGAGTACCTCAATCGAACAGCGCCGAATCGATCCCGTCACACAGGCAGTGAATCACCACCAGATGCACCTCCTGGATCCGCGCCGTGCGCTCCGCCGGCACCCGGATCTCGACATCTCCCGCCCGCAGCACGCCTGCGATCTCGCCGCCGTTTCGGCCGGTGAGCGCGATCACCGGCATCTCTCGTTCATGGGCTGCCCGGATCGCGGCCACGACATTGGGCGAGTTGCCGGAGGTGGAGATGGCGAGCAGCACATCGCCCGCACGACCCAGCGCCGTGACCTGCTTCGAGAAGACCTGGTCGTAGGCATAGTCATTGGCGATCGAGGTGAGGGTGGAGGTGTCGGTGGAGAGGGCCATCGCGGCCAGCCCCGGGCGCTCGCGCTCGAAACGGTTCAGAAGCTCGGCCGAGAAGTGCTGCGCGTCGCCGGCCGAGCCGCCGTTGCCGCAGCTGAGAATCTTGTGGCCATTCCGCAGTGCCTGCACCAGCACGGCGATCGCCCGGGCCACCGGCGCGACGAGCACGGCCTGGGCCGCCTTCTTCGTCGCCATGCTTTCGTCGAAGTGTGCGCGTATCGCGTCCGTCACGGACATCGGTTTCTCCGTTTCGGCCCTGAAACAGGCCGACTCAGGGCCCATGATACGGTCTGCAATCAGTGCCCGGCCACGTCATCCAGCGAGAAGGCTGCCCGGTGCCAGCGGATTTCCGGTGCCGTGAGCTCACCCAGCACTTCGACGACATCGAAGCGCACGGGCCAGTTTGCATACTGCCGGTGGCGCAGGAGGTAATAGCGCGTGGCGCCGATCAGGCGGCGCTGCTTGTGGCGATCGACGGTGGCTGCCGGTTGGATCCGCAACGGGTCACGCCGCGAGCGGACTTCAACCACCACCAGCGTGCGTCCGTCGCGCAACACCAGATCCAGCTCGCCGCTGCGGGCCCGGAAGTTGGTGGTCAACAGTTGCAGGCCCTGATCGGTCAGATGCCGGGCGACCAGCGCTTCTGCGGCCTGGCCATGCAGCAGATGAGGCGCTGCCAGCTTCAAGATGAGGCGCTGCCGGCTTCAATCAGTGCGGGGTGCATCGGCGGGGCCGGCGGCCGGCTGGGGCGCCAGCCGGCCATCGCGGATCTCGGCGAACTCGAGCCGGCGATGGATGCGACCGGTGGCGTCGGCATACAGCGTGCCGGTGCCGCCAGCCATCTCGCCGCTTGCGAAGGGACCCGGGAAGGTCTGGCCCTGCATGATCGGCAGCAGGCGGCGGGCGTCGTAGCCCAGGGCATGGAACCTCGACAAACCGAAGGCTGCCCGACCCCAGTGCAGCGCTATGCCGTTCTTGACGAGCGTCATGCGGCTGCTGGGCGCAATCACCCAGGGGCCATCCGGAAAGATCACGCCGTTCAGGTCGCGGGCATCGCCGGTGTCGTCGTCCCAGATCGACGACGTGGCGTAAGTTGGCAGGTCGCCGCCGCCAAAGAATTTCAACTGGGGTACCAATTGCCTGCCGTTGCTGCTGCTGGTGCCTAGAAATATAAGGTCGATGTCCGAGCGGTGTCCCGGGCCCAAACGGGCCATTTCACCCGGATTTGCGCCGGAGGCCACGACGCCGGAGAGTGGTTCGGTCGTGCGGAGCAGGCTGCGGATGGGTGCCGAGTAATCCGGCGAACCGGGCAGATAGGTGCGCACGTCGATGACGCTGCCGCCATGGATCCTGAACTCGTCGCTGAAGGCCGCCAGCAATCGCTGGCCCCATTCACTGGCCGGCACGAGGACGACGGCGCGACGCTGGCCAAGGGCGCCGGCGCGACGAGCCACGGCGCGGGCCTCATCCTCCGGTGCAAGACCAAACTGCCAGATCCTGCCAATGCCGGCATCCGTGTCGGACAGATTGTTCAACGCCAGGATCGGCATCCGGCTCGCCCAGTCGCTGACCGGATCGCTGGCCGGATCGGCGGCCGGATTGACGGCCATCGTTGCCGACAACGCGGCGATCGCCTGCACCGACTCCTTCAGCAGGGGGCCGACGAGAACCTGCGCACCGGCATCGGCGGCCTGTCGCCAGGCCTCGGCCGCACTCATGGCCGCCTCGTCGATCATCATGATCTGCACCTGACCGCCCGACGGGGCTTCCAGCTGTGCCGCCATGAACCCATCGCGGACGGCTTCGCCGAGCGCCTGCTGGCGACCCGAGAGCGGGACCAGCAGGGCAACCAGCGGTGCGGCCCCGGAGGCAGTCGTCAGTGCGGGCGCAGTCACCGCGGGGCCGCCGTCACGTGCTTCACCGGGTGGCTGGATGGTGCGGGTTTGACCGAGCACCGATCCGCTCGGGGAGCTGGCGACGATATCCCCGGGTTGCAGCGGCTGGCACGCTGCTCCGACAATGACCGCCATGAGTGACAACGCCAGAACCACGGCCCGTACCGATGCCGGACACCATGCACCCGAGGGTCGCGCTGGCGCCAGGCCGGGCACGCTGTATGTGGTGGCAACGCCGATTGGCAACATGGGTGACCTGGGTTCGCGGGCCAGCGAGGTTCTGGCCGGCAGCGCCTTGATTGCGGCCGAGGATACCCGGCACACCGGTCAATTGCTAATGAAGCTCGGCATCGCCACGCCGCTCCTCTCACTCCATGAACACAATGAGGCGGGACGTCTTGCCGAGGTCGTTGCGCGGTTGCGGGATGGGGCCGACGTGGCCCTGGTCAGTGACGCCGGGACGCCCCTGATCAGCGATCCGGGTTACCGCTTGCTGGCGGCGGTTCGGGCCGCCGGGCTGCCGGTGAGCCCGATACCCGGTCCCTGCGCCGCGATTGCCACCTTGTCCGTGGCCGGCTTGCCGACGGATCGCTTTTACTTCGAGGGGTTTCTGCCAGCGCGCAGCAGCGCCCGCGTCGCATGTCTCAAGGGCCTGGCCGATCGCCAGGAAACCCTCGTGTTCTATGAAGCAGCGAACCGCCTCGCCGACGCCCTGCAGGATGCCATCAGCGTTTTCGGACCGGACCGTGCGGCCACCGTGGGCCGCGAGCTCACCAAGCTGCACGAGACCATCTACCGCGGCACGCTTGCAGAAGTCAGGGCGGCCGTGCTGGCCGATCCGGGGGGTGACCGCGGTGAATGCACGTGGGTGGTGGCCGGCAATGACTGCGTGGTGACGGTCGATGAGGCCGAACTGGCCCGCGTGGTCGGCATTCTGGCCGCCGAACTGCCGGCCGCGCAGGCCGCAGCGCTCGCCGTGAAGTTGACGGGCGCATCGCGCAAGGAGGCGTATCGCCTGGCCAGCCATGCCGCCCGCGACCCGGGAGCGTAGCCCAATAGCTGCATGGCCTGCCGGGGATGATTCAGGCATCGGGGCGCGGGCTGCCTTACGGGCCCTACAGTCCCCGGTGCGGCAGGGAGCCTTAGCCCTGCGGGCCGAAGGCCGGCAGCGCCACATCCTTCAACGGGATCGCGATGGTCTTTTCTTCGCTGAAGGTTGCCCGGCTCCATTCCCCGCCCGCCCGGCCCACGCCGGATGACTTGATGCCGCCGAAGGGGGCGCGCAGCTCGCGGTGCAGGGTGGTGTTGATCCAGACGATGCCGGTGCGCAAGGCATCGGCAGCCGTCATGGCGGTGGCCAGGCTGCCCGTCCAGACATAGGCAACCAGGCCGAACTCGGTGGCGTTCGCCAGCTTGAAGGCTTCTTCGGGCTCATCGAACACCAGGATGGAAACGAAGGGGCCGAAGATCTCCTCCTGACAGATCGCCACGTCGTTGTGGGGCGCCAGTGCCACGGTCGGTTCGAAGTAGTAGCCCCGCTCGAAGCCAGGGTGGCGCCGGCCGCCGAGCAGGATCTCCGCGCCGTCACGGCGCGCGAGGTCGGCATAGCGCGCCACCCGATCGAGCTGGCCTTGCGAAATGAGCGGGCCGATGTCCGTGTCGGCCGCCGCGGGCAGCCCCACGCGCAGGGCGCGCACGCGGGCCACGAACCGGTCGATGAATTCAGCGGCGATCGAACGCTGCAGCAGGAGGCGCGTGCCAGCCAGGCATTGCTGGCCATTGGCGGAGTAGCCGGCGATCAATGCCCCCTGCAGCGCCCGCTCCAGGTCGGCATCGGCAAACACGATGTTCGCGGATTTGCCACCAAGCTCGGTGACCAGCCGCTTCAGGCCCCGACCCGCGGCCTCGCCAACGGCCCGGCCCGTCACCGTACCGCCGGTGAATGCCACCACGTCGACGCCCGGGTGGGTTACCAGCGCGGCGCCGGTTTCGGCGCCGCTGCCATTGACCAGATTGACCACCCCATCCGGCACGCCGGCCGCCTTGAGGATTTCCATCAGCGGCACGAAGGGCAGCGGGGTCAGCTCCGAGGGCTTCAACACGCAGCTGTTGCCAAAGGCCAGCGCACCGGCAAGCTTCATCGTGGCGAGTGCGAGCGGGGCATTCCACGGCGCGATCAGGGCGGCCACGCCGGCCGGGTCGTGGCGCACGACCGTCATGAAATTCGGGTCCTGGTGATACACGGCGTCCGGCACCTGGGCCGAGTATTCGGCAAAGAACTCGAAGTTGAGCGCGGTGCGGGCCACATGCCGCTGACGGGCCTGCGCCAGCGGGATGCCGACATTCCGGCTCTCGATGGCCGCCAGCTCGTCGCCGCGGGCCAGGACGAGCTCGCGGATGCGCAGCAGGACGGCCTTGCGCTCGGCGACACTGCGCCGCGACCAGACGCCGGATTCGAAGCTGTCCCGTGCAGTGCGCACCGCCTGATCGACGGCCGCCGCGGAATCGCACTGCAGCTCGCACAACGGTGCTTCAGTCGCCGGATCGATCAGGTGGAGACGTGGCGCCTCGCTGTCGGGTGACACCCAGGCGCCATCCCGCCATCCCGTGCAAAGTGTTTCAGGCATTTCTTCAGTTCTCCGGTCAGGCATGGTTCACGCCAGCATCAGCAGGGCTTCTTCAATGAGCGCCGCGCTGGAGCTCAGCACCGGCACACCGGTCAGGGCCCGGGCTGCTTCGAGGATGGCCAAGGTCGGCATGCCGGTACCGGACAACAGCACGGCATCCGCCTCCACGGCGCCGACCCGGCGGCGCGCTTCGCCGCGACCTATCCGGCGGGCTTCACCCTCCACCTGACGGACGGGCCCTATACGGGGCTCTTCAGCCCGGAGCATGTCGAGGGCCTCGCCGCGATCGTGACGTCGG
>CAYLKO010000060.1:0-9693 GCA_964384525.1 uncultured Chromatiaceae bacterium | reverse complement strand
GCACGGCAGCCGCCTCCACGGCGCCGACCCGGCGCACCGCCTCGAGCGCGGCGGCGCTGCCCAGCTCGTAAATGCTGTAGAGATCGTCGGCGCTTCGCGTGCGCACCTCTTCGGTGTGCACGAGCCGGATGCCCTGCGCCTGCCAGTAGGCGATCGCCGCCGTCAGCAGCCAGGGCGGGTAGGGCGCCACCAAGACCACGCGGCGCGCCTCGAGTCGGGCCAGCTGTCGGCCGAGTGCCGCGGTGGCGGTGAGTATCGGGTAGCCGTAACGCTGTTCGGTTGTCGTGACCAGCGTGCGTTCGACGTCGGCGCCGACCAGATAGCTGGAACCGGTGCAGGCAAAGCAGAACAGATCGAGCGGCATGCCGCCCAGCGCGTCCAGATGGTCCGGCAGCTTGTGCAGATACTCCACCAGGCGCTCGCGCGGTGTTGCGTTGGCGCTGCGCAGCCGGGTGGTGACGAAGGCCACATCCAGCGGCAGCAGCCGGCGGAATTCGGCCTCCACCGTGGGGTTGGCCTGGGGCGTGCCCACCCCGATCCGGCCACCGGCGCCATACTCGCCATGCATCAGTGCGGTCTCCTTCAAGCCTTCAGGTCAGCAGCGCTGCGTGGCGCAGGCCGGTGATCATGGATGATGCCAGCAGATGCTCCCGCGCGGTCTGCGCATCCGCCGCGATCGCCTGGAGCCGGGCGAGTTCCGTGCGTCGCCAGGCCGGATCCCGGTTCTGCATGCGATTGCGGTTGCGCTCCGCCTGCATCAGGATTTCGTCCCGCGCCACCGGTCGTCGCTGGCGATCGTACAGGTCGAGCAGGGCCGCTGATTCACCGGCCAGCACGCGCGCGAGTTTGTCGGCCAGGTTGAAGGCGTCATGGATGCCGCCGTTCATGCCCATGCCCCCGGCCGGGCTGTTGATGTGGGCCGCATCACCGGCCAGCAGCACGCGCCCCACGCGATAGCTGCCGACGATCCGCTTGTGGACGCGATAGGGCCTGTGCTCCAGCACCTCATACGCATGCCTGCGCGGCACGATCCGTTGCAGCTTCCGTTCGATGGACTCAGGCGTGTCCATGTGTTCCGGCAACTCGCCGGGATCGGGATACAGGCTGACCCGCCAGCGATCCGGGAGCTTGAGCAGGGAATAGTTGCCGTCGGCCGTCCAGACATAGTTGACCGGCGACAGACCCGGCAAATGGGCTTCGAATGGAAAGGTCGTGGTGGCGAGCACCGTCGTTTCCGGATAGCTCGTGCCCTCGAAATCCAGGCCCGACAGCTCGCGAATCGTGCTGCCGGCGCCGTCGGCACCGATCAGCCAGGCGGCCGTTGCCTGCTGCGTCGTCGGACCCGTCGCCGCATCGCGGGACGGCGCTGACCAGCCCACCTGGACCCTGGCGTCGGCCTGCCCGACCGTGGTCACGGTCGCATTGAATTCGAAGTCGATGCGCGGCTCGGCCTTTGCGGCGGCCAAGGCCAGCGCCACGAACTTCGCCTGTTCGAACTGCACGCGGTAGGGATGCGGCGTGTCCGACGCCAGCACGCCGAGATCGAACACGGCCCGCTCATGGGTCTCATGCTGCCGGATCTGCCAGGTCGGCACGATCAGGCCGTGTTTCAGGATGTGCGGCGTCAGGTCGAGCGCGGTGAGCATCTCCAGGGTGGGCGGATGAAAGGTGGAGGCGCGCAGATCGGCAGCAACGCCGGCGCCACGCTCCAGCACGAGGCAGCGCACGCCGGCGCGCGCCAGCCGCAGCGCCGCGCACAGGCCCACCGGGCCCGCACCGACGATGATGACGGGATATTCAGCCTGTGCAGACATCGGGGGCATCTTACCCCGCGCCCAACTTGCAGCCAGGCAGGTGAACGACTAAGGTCGGCGCGCGAGTCGGCCAGGCAATCGCTCGCGTGCATGCACGCGGGAGGAAAGTCCGGGCTCCGGCGGGCAGGGTGCCAGGTAACGCCTGGGAGGCGCGAGCCTACGGAAAGTGCCACAGAAAACATACCGCCAAAGGATTCGCAGGGTTCACGCCCGGCAGTCCCGGCAAGGGTGAAAAGGTGCGGTAAGAGCGCACCGCGCGGGTGGCAACACTACGCGGCAGGGTAAACCCCACCCGGAGCAAGACCAAATAGGGAAGCAGTGCTCCGCAAGGAGCGCATCGTCGCCCCGCGAGCTTCCGGGTAGGTCGCTTGAGGCCGCTGGTGACAGCGGTCCCAGAGGAATGATTGCCCACGACAGAACCCGGCTTATCGGCCGACTCGCACTTCTGCCGACTCGCAGGTTTGACGTTGGCAACGTCATGGGCGTTCAATGAACCATGGCTACCCTGAAGCAATTGCACCGGCGTCGGGAAGAGCTCCAGGCCAGGCTGGATGCGGGGGATCCCTCGGTTGAGTCGGCGCTGCAGCTGGTCGACCGCGCCATTTCCTGCCGCACGCTGACCGTCCAGCACAGCCGTGAGCGTCTTGAGGCGGTCAAGCAGGCGGTGGCCAGCGGCGCCGACAAGGACAAGTCCAGGCGCCTCGACAGCCGGGCCGCCGCCCGGAAGATTGCCGATCTGCGGCTGCACAAAGACAATAAGCGCAAGGACATCAATCGCTTCTAGGCAGCCTCAGCGTGCTGCCGGCACCAACCCGTGCGCGCCTACACCCAGCAGCCGTACCGGCCGCGATGCGGCCGGCGTCTGCCCAAGCAAGGTCACCGCCCGCCAGGTGATTTCCCCGGCATCGGCGGTGGGCATGGACCCGGTGTGGCTGCGGGTGATCGTCGAAAAATCATTGAACCGGACCTTGATGGTAACCGTGCGGGCGGCCCGGCTCTTGCCCTTGAGGGAAAGCGCCACGCGCTCCGCCAGCCGGCCGAGTTCGGCGGCCATGGTCGTGGTATCGCGCAGGTCTTCCGGATAGGTGGTTTCAGCCGAAATCGACTTCCAGGGCCGGTTGGGCATCACGGCGCGGGGATCGTCGCCGTCTGCCAGGCGCCTGAGCCAGCCGGCCAGATTGCCGACGGTGGCGGTGAGCAGGGCGGGGTCGATGCTGCGGATCTCGACCAGGCGCCGGACACCGATCGAGTGGAGCTTCGCCGCGGTCACGGGCCCTACACCCCACAGGGCGTCGACCGGCAATTGCTGCAGAAACCACTCGACCCGGGCGGGTGACACGACGGTCAGGCCGTCCGGTTTCCGCCATCCGGAGGCGATCTTCGCCAGGAACTTGTTGGGCGCGACGCCGGCAGAGGCCGTCAACGCCAGCTCTGCCCGGATCTGCCCCTTCAGGATCTTCGCGACGACGGTGGCCAGCGGCTCGGCCCACCGGTTCTGCGTGACATCCAGATAGGCTTCATCCAGGGAGAGCGGCTCGACCAGCGGCGTCGCCCCGCGCAAGATGGCCATGACCCGCCGCGCGGCATCGCGCTAGCGGGCAAAATCCGGGGGCACGACCACCAGTTCGGGGCACAGCCGCAGAGCCCGCACCATGGGCATCGCCGAGTGGATGCCGAACACCCGGGCCTCGTAGCTGGCGGCCACGACCACGCCCCGGGATGCCGGCGGCCCGCCAACTGCCACCGGCCGCCCGCGCAGCGCCGGATCGTCGCGCTGCGCGACCGACGCATAGAACGCGTCCATATCCACGTGAATGATCCGCCGCCCGGCGTAGTCGGGCGAGGCATCGGTATTTTCAACTGCCGTCATGCACGCATCCGTCCGGACCAGACCGGATGAAATATCGAGAAAGCCACGCTAAGCCGATGAAGTGATTGAATCACCTCTGCACGGCAGCGCTAAGCATTTGTGCCTGCAACTTTTTCCGCCACTTTATGTTGACGGTCAACAGGGCTAAACCTATAGTGTCGCGAAGTGGAGTGTAGTGGGAGATCGTGGGCTGAAAGGCCCTGAAAACCATGTTTCGGGGAGCAACCCAGATCACCCTGGACGCCAAGGGGCGGCTGGCCATACCGGTGCGTTATCGGGAACGGCTGGCGACCCGCTGCAATGGCCAGTTGATCTGCACGGTCGACCAGGATCACTGCCTGCTCCTGTATCCGCTCCCCGACTGGGAAGAGATCGAGCGCAAGTTGATGCGCCTGTCCAGCTTCAATCCGACCAACCGTCTTTTGCAGCGTTTGATGGTGGGTTATGCCAGCGAGCTGGAGCTGGATGGCAGCGGCCGCGTGCTGCTGCCGCGCGAGCTGCGGGACTTCGCCGGTCTGGAGCGGGACGCGATGCTGCTCGGGCAGGGCAACAAGTTCGAGCTGTGGGCGGAGCAGCGCTGGAACGAGCGGCGTGATCGCTGGTTGAACGGCGAGAGTGGCGGCAATGGTGCGGGGCTGCCGGCCGAGCTCGAATCCCTGACTTTGTAGGTCCGGGATTCGGACGGGCGGCGCCGGAAGTTTAAATAAACGCGTCCTCGATGAAAGGCGCGGGGTGTTGGGGTGGTTCCACATGTGCCTGTCCTCAAGGACGAGGTGCTCAAGCTTCTGGCCGTGCGGCCCGACGGCGTCTATGTCGATGGGACTTTCGGACGAGGCGGGCATTCGCGGGCCATTCTGTAGCAATTGGGCGCCGATGGGCGCGTGCGGGCGCTGGACCGTGATCCGCAAGCCGTGGCGGCCGGTCGTGAGCTCGAGCTCGAGGACCCGCGTTTTCGCATCATCCATGGCGCCTTCTCGGAACTTGGCCGGCTCATCGACGCCGGGATTGGTGCTGGCGGGGTGCAGGGCATTCTCCTCGATGTCGGCGTGTCATCGCCGCAGCTCGAAGATCCGGCTCGCGGCTTCAGCTTCCGGAATCCCGGCCCGCTCGACATGCGCATGGACCCCGACAGCGGCGTGTCAGCCGCCGAGTGGCTCAACGCAGCCGATGAAGCCGAAATTGCCGGTGTGCTGTGGCGCCATGGCGAGGAACGGTCGTCGCGACGGATCGCCCGGGCCATCGTGGCCGGGCGCGCCGAGACGCCGTTTGTCACCACGACACAGCTCGCCCGGGTCATCGAAGGCGTGGTTCGCGGCGAGCCGGGCCGACATCCGGCCACCCGCAGCTTCCAGGCGATCCGGATCCACATCAATCGCGAACTCGAGGAGCTCGAAGCCGGCCTCGGCGCGGCCCGTGCGGCGCTCGCTCCCGGTGGCCGGCTGTGCGTCATCAGTTTTCACTCGCTGGAAGATCGCCTCGTGAAGCGCTTTCTCCGCGATCACTCCCGCATCGATCCGGCGTTGCGCGATCTGCCGGTGGTGCCGGCAGGTTATCTGCCTGACCTCAGCCTCGTGACCAGCCGGGCAGTACGGGCCAGCGCCGACGAGATCGCCCGCAATCCACGCTCACGCAGCGCCGTGCTCCGTGCTGCCGAAAAACGTGCCGCCGCCACGCAGGCCGCCCCGCGATGACGCCCGTGCAGCGCACACGACTGGTGTTTGCCGGCCTGACCGCCGCCGTGATGGTCTCCGCCATGGGCAGCGTCTACGCCAAATTCAAGGCGCGGAAACAGTTCGTGGAGCTGCAAAGCCTGGTCACCGAGCGCGACCGGCTGGAGATGGACTGGGGCCGCCTGCAGATCGAGCAGAGCACCCAGGGCAATCACGCCCGGGTGGAGCGGCTGGCCCGCGAGCAATTGTCGATGCACACGCCAACCCGGCAGGACATGGAGCTGGTGGCGCCATGAGCCAGAGCTTCACCTGGCGCCTCTGGACGGTGGGCATCATCCTGTTGCTGGCGGGCGGGGCCCTGGTGGCGCGTGCGGTTCATCTGCAGGTTTTCAACACCGAATTCCTGAACCAGCAGGCGGCTGCCCGCCATTTCCGCGTGGAGACATTGTCCGCGACGCGCGGTGTCATCACCGACCGCAACGGCGAGCCACTGGCCGTCAGCACGCCGGTGGACAGCGTCTGGGTGAACCCGCCGCAACTGCTCGAAGACCAGGACCGCATCCGCCAGCTCGCCAAGGCACTGAAGATCAATGGCGGTGAGCTGACGGCGAGCCTGTCCCGCAAGGTGAACCGGGAGTTCTACTACGTCAGGCGGCACATGAATCCCGCTGATGCAGCGGCGATCGATGCGCTGAAGATTCCCGGTGTGCACCTGCTGCGCGAGTATCGCCGCTACTACCCGGCGGGCGAGGTGACCGGGCATCTGCTCGGCTTCACCAACGTCGATGACAAAGGCCAGGAAGGCCTGGAGCTGGCCTTCGACAACTGGCTGCATGGGGAGCCCGGCCGGAAGAAGGTTCTGCGGGATCGCCTCGGGCGCGTGATCGAGGATGTGGAAAACATCGAATCGCCACGTCCCGGCCGCAATCTCGCCGCCTCGATCGATCTGCGCATCCAGTATCTGGCCTATCGCGAGCTGAAGGCGATGGTGCAGAAGCAGGGAGCGGCATCGGGATCGGTCATCGTGCTGGACATCGCCTCGGGCGAGGTGCTGGCGGATGTCAATCAGCCGACCTTCAATCCCAACGACCGCGACCAGATCAAGCCGGCGATGTATCGCAATCGGGCCATCACCGACATTCTGGAGCCGGGTTCCACCTTCAAGCCGTTGATCATTGCCGCGGCGCTGGAAAGCGGGCGTTTCAATCCGCAGAGCCAGGTCGACACCCGGCCGGGATTCATGCAGGTGGGATCGAAGCGGATCGAGGACGAGCACAACTACGGGGTGATCGATCTCGCCACGATTCTCGCCAAGTCGAGCAACGTCGGCGCCGTGCAGGTGTCGATGCAGCTGGACAAGAAGCTGCTCTGGGACACCCTCAACCGCTTTGGAACCGGGCGCCTGACCTCCAGTGGTTTCCCGGGTGAGTCGGCCGGCATGCTGCCTCCCTACCAGAGCTGGCGGCCGATCCGCCAGGCGACCATGGCCTATGGCGATGGCGTGTCGATGACGCCGCTGCAGATTGCCGAGGCGTATGCGGTGCTGGGTGGCGAGGGCCTGCACCGGCCGGTGTCGCTGCTGCGGGTGGACCGGCCGCCGATCGCGCGACGGGTCGTCAGCCCGGACACCGCGCGCAACGTGGTCGCGATGCTCGAGCATGTCGTGAGCCAGGAGGGCACCGGCATCCGCGCCGCCGTGACCGGCTATCGCATTGCCGGCAAAACCGGCACGGCGCGCAAGGTGGGTGCCGGCGGCTACACGCAGGATCGCCACACGGCGGTATTTGCCGGCGTGGCGCCGGCCACGGCGCCGCGTCTGGCGATCGTGGGCGTCGTCGATGAGCCGAGCCGCAACCATTACTACGGCGGCGAGCTGGCTGCGCCGGTGTTTTCCGCGGTCGCGGCCGGGGCGCTGCGCCTGCTGGCGATTCCGCCGGACGGCATCGAAGCGCCCGTTGAGCCACCGCCGACCCGGCTCGCGTCCAGCACGCCATGAGGTATGGAGTCGAACCCAGCGACATGGATCTGCACACGCTCTTTCGGGGACTCACCGCTGACCTGGCGGTTGCCGATGGCATGAACGGCGATGTTCCGGTGCGCGAGGTCGTGGACCTGACGCTGGACAGCCGCGAGGCGGTGCGCGATGGGTTGTTTCTGGCCTGTCAGGGTACGCGCCAGCATGGCTTGAGTTTCGTGCCGGATGCCCTGCGGGCAGGCGTCGGCGCGATTGCCTGGGAGCCCGGCAGCGGCCTGCTGGCGCCGGCCCTGCCGGCCAGCGTGACGGGGATTGCGGTCCCGGACCTGCACCATCAGCTGGGCGAACTCGCCAACCGGTTTTTCGAGCACCCCTCCGCGGCGCTGTCGCTCGTGGGGATCACCGGGACGAACGGCAAGACGACGACGGCATGGCTGGTTGCCGCCGCCATCGACCAGCTGGCGGGCCGGGCCGGGTATCTCGGCACGCTCGGCCATGGTTTCCGGAATGAACTGAAGTCGGCAGCTCTGACGACGCCCGACTGCATCAGCTTTCACCGGCAGTTGCGCGCCCTCGCCGATGCCGGGGCGAGCCATGCGATTGCCGAGGTGTCCTCGCATGCCTTGAGCCAGGATCGCGTGGCGGGCGCCCGTTTCACCACGGTGGCGTTCAGCAACTTAAGCCGCGACCACCTGGACTACCACGCCGACCTGCACGCCTACGGCGAGGCCAAGGCCCGGCTGTTCCAGCTGGGCGCGGGGCATGCCGTGATCAATCTGGATGACGAGTTCGGTCGTCGGTTGGCGGCCAGGTTGGCTGCCAGGTTGGCTGCCGGGGGCCCCGCCGGCCAGCAGCTCATGGGCGTCTCGATGCAGAACGCGGCCGGCGCGACGCTGCGCGGCCATCTGCAGACGCTGTCTCCCGAAGGGCTCGTGCTGGAACTGCGCCATGCCGGGCAATCTGCCCTGGTGCAGAGCCCGCTCTGGGGCCGCTTCAATGCCGAGAACCTGCTGCTTGCCGCGGGCATCCTGCTGGCAGAGGGCTGGTCCCTGTCCGCGGCTGCCGGTGCGCTCAGCGAATGCACCGCACCGCCGGGCCGGTTGCAGCACGTGGCTGCCGCCGCTGATCAACCCGTCGTGCTCGTTGATTTTGCCCACACGCCCGACGCCCTCGCCAAGGCGCTCGGCGCCGTGCGTGAACACTGCGCAGGCGAGCTCTGGTGCGTGTTCGGCTGCGGGGGTGATCGCGATCGTGGCAAGCGTGCCGCGATGGGCGCGGCTGCCGTTGACGGCGCCACGCACGTCATCATCACGAACGACAACCCGCGCCACGAAGATCCGCAGCAGATCATCGCGGACATTCTGGCGGGCATCCCGCAGCCTGTGCGCGTGCAGGTCGTGCCGGAACGGGCGGCGGCCATCGAGCAGGCCATCCGCATGGCGCGACCGGGCGATGCGGTGCTGATCGCCGGCAAAGGACATGAGCAGGAGCAGATCACCGGGGATGAACGCCGGCCGTTTTCCGATGTTGCCGTGGCCAAGGCCGCGTTGACCGCAGCCGGCAGTGGCCAGGCGGGCAGGGGCTGATGACCATGGCAATGCTTTCCTGGGTGGCAGACACCGCCGGCGGAACCCTCACCGGTCGCGACACGGGCTTTGCTTCGGTCAGCACCGACACGCGCAGCATCGGCCCCGGCCAGCTCTTCGTCGCGCTGCGCGGCGCCCGGCACGATGCCGCCGCCTTCATCGGCGAGGCCGCCGAGCGGGGCGCTGTTGCGGCCCTGGTCGAACATCTGCAGGACTCGCCGCTGCCGCAGATCGTGGTGCCGGACGCCGGCAAGGCCCTGCGCACGGTGGCGGCGGCCTGGCGCCAGCGCTTCCACATTCCGGTCATCGGCGTCACCGGCAGCAACGGCAAGACCACGCTCAAGGAAATGATGGCGGCCATCCTGCGCGCCGACGGTCCGGGCACGGCGTGGCGCGGGCAGGTGGATCCGGCAGATCTGGCCGAGGTGGATGACGGCGGGGTGCTCGCGACCTGGGGCAATCTCAACAACCACATCGGTGTACCCATCACGCTGCTGTGGCTCCGTGCAACGCATCGGGCCGCCGTCATCGAAATGGGCGCCAGCGCCAGCGGTGAAATCGCGGTGCTGACGCGACTGGCCCAACCATCCGTCGGGGTCATCACCAATGCCGGGCCGGCCCATCTTGCGGGCTTTGGCGGCACCGTGGCGCACGTTGCCGCTGCCAAGGGCGAGCTCTTCGCCGGGCTGCCGGCCGGTGCGGTCACGGTGGTCAATCGCGACGCCGCCTTCCACGATTACTGGCGCGGCCTGCGATCGGATCTGGTCTATCGATCCTT
>CAYLKO010000059.1:6259-15832 GCA_964384525.1 uncultured Chromatiaceae bacterium | reverse complement strand
GTGGTCGGTGACGTGGGCGACAAGGCGGTGGTGGAAAAAGCCCTGTCGGGTGTCGCCACGGTCTTCATGACCCTGCCGAATGGCGAGCACCAGCTCGAGATGGAAAAGCAGTTCATCGATCTCGCGAAGGCCAGGGGCGTGAAGCACCTGGTGAAGATGTCCTCGATGGAGGCGGTGCCGGACGCCAAAAGCCCGATCGCGAAGATCCACTACCAGTCGGGGTAGTACCTGAAGAAGTCGGGGCTGGGCTGGACGCTGATGCAGCCGAACTACTTCATGCAGAATTTCCTGGGCAGTGCGGCCACGATCAAGGCGCAGAACAAGTTCTTCCTGCCGATGGGCCAGGGAAAAACAGTGATGAACGACACCCGCGACATCGGTGCGTGTGTGGCGGCGGTGTTGACCGGATCAGGACATGAAGGCCGGGCCTACGAGCTCACCGGTCCGGAAATTTTAAGCTTTGCCGACGCTGCGGAGCGCTTTACCCGGGTGCTGGGCCGCAAGATCGAATATGTCTTCGTGCCGATGGAAGGCTATCGTCAGACCCTGGCGAAGTTCCTGACGAACGAGTGGCATCTGAATGCTGTGTGCTCCCTGTTCCAGGAAATCGCCGATGGCCATGATCTGCGGATTACGGATACAGTGAAGGCCCTGACCGGCAAGGCACCGACCTCACTTGAGCAGTTCGTTCGCGAGCACCAGGCGGCCTTCAGCTGAGCCAGGTTGCGGTTCTCTACTCGGCCTCCACCATCACGTTTACCGGTAGCCCGTCTTCCACGGTGAAGCTGACCACCATCGGGGCACAGCACACCGAGCAGTCCTCCACATAACGCTGGTCTTCGACGGACAGATCGAGGACCAGCGTGATGCTGGCCCAGCAATGCGGGCAGGTGACGGTGACTGCATCTTCCAGCATCAGAATTTGTCCCGGCGACGGCGGGTTTCCGCCAATACCTCAACATCTGCAGCATCCGGCATGCCGAGCGTGGCCCGCAGTTCCCGGCTGGCCGGACGCAGGAATGGATTGGTCGATTTTTCCAGGCCGATCGTGCTGGGCACGGTGGGGCGGCCGTCGGCCCGCAGTGCAGCCACCTGCGTCATGCGGGCGGCGAGTACGGTGTTGTCCGGCTCCAGGGTCTGCGCGAACCGGCCGTTTTTCTCGGTGTATTCGTGGGCACAGAAAAGGCGCGTTTCATCGGGCAGTGCCATCAGCTTCTGCAGCGAATGCCACATCTGGGCCGGCGTGCCTTCGAACAGCCGGCCGCAGCCCATGGAGAACAGGGTGTCGCCGACAAAGGCCACGTGGTCTGCATCGAATACATAGCAGATGTGGCCGATCGTGTGGCCGGGCGTCTCCAGGATGTGCGCGCCGTGATTGCCGAAGTAGAAGGTATCGCCGTCGCTCAGCTTGATGTCGATGCCGGGAATGCGGGCGGCATCGGCACGGCAACCGACGATCACGCAACCGGTGCTTGCCTTCAGCGCGAGATTGCCCCCGACATGGTCTGCATGGTGGTGGGTGTTCAGGATGAAGGTGAGCTGCCAGCCGCGTTCGGCGAGTGCGCGCTCGATGGCGGCGGCATCCGGCGTGTCGATCGCGGCGGTCACGCCGGCCAGCGGGTCGTGGATCAGATAGCCGTAGTTGTCGCCAAGGCAGGGAAATTGATGGATCTGCAATACGGGCATGGCGGCATGCTCAGGTTTCTTTGAGGCGCGGCATCAGTTCGACGAGATTGCAGGGTTTGGTGAGGCGGTCGAGCTGGGCCACGATCAGCCGGTCCCACGCGGTGGCGCAGGCATTGCTGGAGCCCGGCAGGCAGAACAGGTAGGTGCCGTTGGCCACGCCGGCCAGTGCCCGGGATTGCAGGGTGGAGGTGCCGATGTCGTCCCACGAGAGGTGACGGAAGATTTCACCGAAACCTTCGATGGTCTTGTCCAGCAGGGGGGCGATGGCCTCGGGTGTGCCATCGCGGCCGGTCACGCCGGTGCCGCCGGTCATGAGCACCACCTGGATGTCCGGATCGGCGATCCACGCCGAGACCGTGGCGCGGATCCGGTAGATGTCGTCCGGCTCCAGCGCGCGATCGGCGAGGGTGTGGCCGGCATCTTCCAGGCGTTCGATGAGGAGCGCGCCCGATTTGTCGGTATCGAGCGTGCGGGTGTCCGACACCGTGAGGACGGCAATGGAAAGTGCCTGGAAATCGTCGCTGCTGCTCATGTTGTGCCCATGGGAAAAATACTGTTCCAGCCATCCGGATCAGGGGTTTTGGTTCAGGCGGCCGTGTCGCCGCCGGAACGCCGGACCTGTTCCCGGAGAAAGTCCGAAAAATGGTGACACGCATCCGTCACCGTGAATATGCCGGCCAGTTTGCCGCGACGCGTGACAATGGCCGCCCCCAGATGATGCTCTGCCATGTGGGCGAGCACGCCATCCAGCCCCGTATCCATGTCGACGATGTAGGCATCGGCAGCCATGGCATCCCGCACGCAGGTCTTCCGGGCATCGGGATAGGCAAAATCCGGACCGAGCACCAGCTTGATGTCGCGGTCCGATATGCTGCCGACGAGCTCGCCGGCACTGGTTACCGGCAGATGGCGGATCTGGTGTTGCCGCATGAATTCCCGGGCGTCGGCCAGCGACGCGGCCACATCGACCGAGTACGGGAAGGGCGTCATCACGGCCTTGATTGTCGGCATCCGCTTCATGCCCCGATCATAGACCGCCCGCAGCGAATTGTGTGCTCCGGGGAAAGACGTTAGGGTGGAGAAAAACAGGAGACTGCGATGCTGATTGGTGTGCCCACCGAGATCAAGGAGGATGAATACCGCGTCGGCCTGACGCCAACCAGCGTCCGTGAGCTGGTGGAGCATGACCATCGGGTGCTGATTCAAAGCAAGGCCGGCATGGCCATCGGTGTGCGTGACGCCGACTATGAACGTGCGGGCGCCACGATCGTCGGCACGGCCAGCGAGATTTATGCGCGGGCCGACATGATCGTGAAGGTGAAGGAGCTGCAGGCCAGCGAGTCTGGTTTGCTGCGGGATGGCCAGGTGCTCTTCACCTATCTGCACCTGGCCCCGGATCCGGTGCAGACCGACATGCTGTTGAACTCCGGGGTGGTGGCGATCGGTTATGAAACGGTCACCGCCCCCGATCACAGCCTGCCGCTGTTGTCGCCGATGAGCGAAGTGGCGGGTCGCATGGCGGTGCATGCCGGCGCCCATTGTCTGGAGCATGAAGCGGGTGGGCCGGGCATCCTGATCGGTGGCGTATCCGGCGTGAAGGCAGCCAATGTGGTGGTGCTGGGTGGCGGGGTGGTGGGCACCAATGCCATTCGCGTCGCGATCGGCATGGAGGCCCAGGTGACCGTGCTGGATCGCTCCCTGAAGCGCCTGCAGGAGTTGGACGTCCACTTCGGCGGCCGGGTCAACACCATCTACTCCACGGTGGAGGGCATCGAGCAATACGTCGCCGATGCCGATCTGGTGATCGGCGCGGTGCTGATCCCGGGTGCGGAAGCCCCGCGACTGGTGAGTCGCCGGATGATCCGCGAGATGCGCGACCGATCCGTCGTGGTGGACGTGGCCATCGATCAGGGGGGGTGCATCGAAACGGCCCGGCCGACCACCCACTCGCACCCCACCTATATCGAGGAAGGCGTGGTGCATTACTGCGTGACCAACATGCCGGGTGCCGTCGCCCGCACATCGACCTTTGCCCTGAACAACGCCACGCTGCCCTATGTGCTGGCGCTGGCGAACAAGGGCTACCGCCAGGCCATGCTCGATGATCCGGGCCTGCTCGCCGGCCTGAACATTCATCGGGGCAAGGTCACTTATGAGGCGGTGGCCACGGCGCTGGAACACGACTACACCCCGGCACGCGAGGTACTGGGCGGGTAGACGCCTCTGCTACCAGCGGAAGAACTTCGCCGGAAATCCGGCGGGAAAATCGGCCCGGTCCGCCGGCAGCTCGACGAAGCCGTCGGTGCCGGCCAGCGCAATGAAATCACCGGAAGTGTTGGTCTGGTGCACCAGTGCCTGACATCGTCCATCGTCCCCATGGTGCAGCACGGCCGGCACGAACCAGGTGAGGGGCGGGGCAAAGTGCAGGCCGGTGGCCAGGCACACGCGCTCCTGCGGGCGGGGCGTTTCGCCGAGCGCCGCGAGCAGGGCCGGCGCCACGTAACGCACGAAGCACACGAGGCTCGAGACGGGATTGCCGGGCAGGGCAAACACCGGTTTGCCCGCCGGTGACACGCCAAACCACATGGGCAGGCCGGGCTTCTGCTGCACCTTGTGGAAGATGAGGCGCATGCCGAGTTTGTCCAGCACCTGCGGCACATGGTCGAACTCGCCCATCGACACGCCACCGGACAGGATCAGCACATCCTCGGTGGCCAGCATTTTTTCAAGCTCGCGTTCCAGTACGGCCCTGTCATCAGGCAGATGACGGCGGCTGGTGGCATGGAAGCCGCGGGCCACCAGTGCCGCGGCAATGGCCCGGTCGTTCGAGCTCCGGATCTGGGTGGCCGTCATCGGCTGACCGACCTCCACCAGTTCATTGCCGGTGGAGATCACGGTGATCCGTGGCCGGCAGGCGATCTCGACTTCCACGCGACCCGTCGTGGTGAGCACGGCCATCTCCGGCGGGCCGATGCGCCTGCCGGGCGAGAGCACGGCAACGCCCTGGCCGTGATCCGAGCCCCGGCGATGGACAAACTGGCCGGCTTGCGGCTGGTAGTCGCTGTTGATCGTGATCTGCTCCGCGTCGCGGGTGATGCGTTCCACGGGGATCACGGTGTCCGCTCCGGCCGGCAGGGCCGCCCCGGTCATGATGGCGACGCAACCTTGTTCGTCGGTCCGCAGCTACGGAGCATCGCCTGCGCACTGCGTGCCCGCCAGGTTGAAAATGAGCCGGACCTCGGAGCAGGCACGGTGGGAGATCGCCATGCCATCCATCGTCACGCGATCGAAGGGCGGCTGCTCACGCTCGGTGTACAGCGTCTCGCGGAGGATTTCGCCAGCCGCTGCCGCGAGCGCCACCCGCTGCATTCCCCAGTTTCCCAGGTGCCCGAGCACCAGCTCTACCGCTTCATCGACCGTCACCCGCTGCCGCGGAGCAGAGCTCATGCGCCGCTGCCGGTGCGGAGGACGATCTTGCCGAGTGTCTGATTGGCCTCGAGGATCCGGTGGGCGTCGGCAGCCGCGGTCAGCGGGAGCACCTGCTGAATCACCGGCACGATCGTGCGGGCTTCGAGCAAGGGCCAGACGTGCGCCAGCAGTTCGCCGGCGATCCGGCCCTTTTCAGCCACCGGGCGATTGCGCAGCGTGGAACCCGTGAGCGTGAGCCGCTTCAAAAAGACCTGGCTCACATTCAGTTCGCCTTTGTTGCCTGCCAGCGCGGCGATGTACACCAGACGACCATCTGGCTGCAGCAGGCGCAGATTGTCGGCGAGGTAGGGGCCACCCACCATGTCCAGGATGACATCGACGCCGCGGCCGCCGGTTGCCGCAAGAATTGCTTCGGGGAATTTTTCCGTGCGGTAATTCACCGCGCGTTCGGCGCCGAGCTGCAGGCAGAGGGCGCATTTTTCATCGCTGCCGGCGGTGGTGTAAACCCGGGACCCGAGCGCGCGGGCAAGCTGGATGGCCGTGGTGCCGATGCCGCTGGCGCCGCCATGCACCAGCAGGCTTTCCTCCGGCTGCAAGCGGCCGCGTTCGAAGACATTGGTCCAGACGGTGAAGAAGGTCTCGGGCAGTGCGGCTGCTTCGATCAGGCTGCGTGCCGCTGGCACCGGCAGGCACTGTGCCGCGGGTGCCACGCAATACTCGGCATAGCCGCCGCCGGCCAGCAGGGCGCAGACCTGGCTGCCGACCGCCAGCGTCGATGCCACGCCGGCACCCACGGCCACCACCGTGCCCGCCACTTCGAGGCCGGGCAGATCCGATGCGCCGGGTGGCGGCGGATAGTGGCCCGCACGCTGCACGCAATCCGGCCGATTCACGCCGGCTGCTGCGACGCGAATCAACACCTCGCCGTCGCCGGGTGCCGGAATGGGACGCCGCGCGAGTTGCAGGACCTCGGGCGGACCCGGTGTGGTGATCTCGACTACCTGCATCGTGCCGGTCGCGATCGGGGGCTTGAGAGCTGCAGACATGCAGTCAGTATATCGGTTCGGTCTGCTACCATCCGGCCATGACCGAGCGCATCGTGCAGCTGCATCCGGCGACATCTTCGCCAGCCAAAGGCTTGCCCACCGTTCTGGACCGTCGGCACCGACCCCTGCGGGATCTGCGCATCTCGGTGATGGACCGCTGCAATTTCCGCTGTCCCTACTGCATGCCCGAGGACAAATACCATTCGAATTTCGAGTTCCTGAAGAGCAGCGAGCGGCTGTCCTTCGACGAGATCGTGCGCCTGTCCCACCTCTTCGCCGGGCTGGGCGTGCACAAGTTGCGCATCACCGGTGGCGAGCCGCTGCTGCGGCCGAACATCGCCGAGCTGGTGGGTGATCTGTCGCGGGTGCCCGGCATCGATGACATTGCACTCACCACCAACGGCATCCTGCTGGCCCAGCATGCGGCGGCACTGAAGGCCGCCGGCCTGTCGCGCGTGACCGTGAGCCTCGACTCGCTCGATGATGCGGTCTTCCTGCAGATGAGCGGTGGTCGCGGCAGCAAGTCGCAGGTGCTGGAAGGCATCCAGGAGGCCGTCACGGCCGGCTTGATGCCGATCAAGGTGAATGCCGTGGTCAAGCGCGGCGTGAACGAGCACACCGTCGTCGATCTGGTGGAGCATTTTCGCGGCACCGGCGTCATCGTCCGGTTCATCGAGTACATGGATGTCGGCACGATCAATCACTGGCAGGCCGGCGATACGGTGCCGTCCCGTGAGCTGCTCGCCATGCTGAGGGAGCGCTGGCCGATGACGGCCGTCGAACCCAACTACCGCGGTGAAGTGGCTGCGCGTTACCGCTTCGATGATGGCAGCAGCGAAGTCGGCTTCATATCTTCGGTATCCGAGCCCTTCTGCGGCAATTGCACGCGCGCCCGCCTGTCGTCGGACGGCAAGCTGTACACCTGCCTGTTTGCCGCCCGGGGCACGGACCTCAAGGGGCCGTTGCGGGCCGGGCTCGACGATGGGCAGCTCATCCAGCTGATCACCGGCGTCTGGTCCGGGCGCGATGACCGCTACAGCGAACTCCGGGCCAAGCAGCCACCGGGCGAGAAAGTGGAGATGTACTACATCGGTGGCTGAGCCATCTGCCGCTTCGCCGACTGTCGCCACCACCGGCGCCATCCTGTGGGAGCCGGACCCTGCAGATCTGCAGCGCGCGCATCTGACGCGCTTCATGCAGCTGGCGGCATGCCGCTTCGCTGCCGACCTCAGCGACTACCCGTCCCTGCACCAGTGGTCGCTGGCAGCCCCCACCGATTTCTGGGGCACGCTGGCCACCTTTTGTGATCTGCGCTGGCGGCACCGGCCGCATGCCGTGCTGGAACACGCCGGACGCATGCCTGGCGCCCGCTGGTTTCCAGGCGGTACGCTGAACTTTGCCGAAAACCTGCTGCGTTTCCGCGATGCCCGGCCGGCGCTCGTGTGGCGCGATGAAACCGGGCGGCGCGGACAACTGAGCCATGCCGAACTGCATGAGCACACGGCGCGCGCCGCCGCGGGGCTCCGTCGTCTGGGTGTGGGCATCGGCGACCGGGTGGCCGCCTTTCTGCCGAACGGGCCCGAGGCCGGGATCGGCATGCTGGCAACCACGAGTCTCGGTGCTGTCTGGTCTTCCTGCTCGCCGGATTTCGGGGTGGCGAGCGTGGTGGATCGCTTCGGCCAGATTGCGCCGAAGGTGCTGATTGCCACGGGTGGCTATCACTACGCAGGCAAAGTCATCCGCACGGCAGACACCGTGCAGGCGCTGGCCCGGCAGCTCTCCGGCCTGGTGGCCGTGGTGGATGCCAGCCCGCCGGGTTTCGCTTTGCCACACGATGCAAACTGCCTTGACTGGCAGACGCTGCTCGCCGATTGGCAGGCACTCGAATTCGTGGCGCTGCCCTTCGATCACCCGGTCTGCATCCTGTACTCGTCCGGCACCACCGGCCTGCCGAAGGGGATCGTGCACGGCGCCGGAGGTCTGCTTCTGCAGCATCTGAAGGAACACCTGCTGCATGTCGACCTGCATCGTGATGATCGGCTGTTCTATTTCACGACCTGCGGCTGGATGATGTGGAACTGGCTGGTGAGCGGGCTCGCCAGTGGCGCCACGCTCATCCTGTACGACGGCTCACCCACCTGGCCGGACGCCGATGCCCTCTGGCGGCTGGCAGAGGAGGAGGGGATCACGGTGTTCGGCACCAGCGCCCGGTTCCTGGCGAGCCTCGCCAGGCGCCCGCACGGGCCGCGCGAGACGCACGACCTCGGCGGCATCCGCAGCATCCTCTCCACCGGTTCGCCGCTCGCACCGGAGTCCTTCGATGCGGTCTACGGTCGCATCAAGCCGGCAGTCCAGCTGGCATCGATCTCCGGCGGCACGGATATCTGCGGCTGTTTCGTGCTGGGGAATCCGCTGCTGCCGGTGCGCCGTGGAGAAATCCAGTGCGCGGCGCTGGGCATGGCCGTGGATATTTATGACGGCAATGGCTGTGCCTTGCCGGAGGGCCGCGGTGAACTGGTGTGCACCCGGCCGTTTCCGTCGCAACCCGTCGCCTTCTGGAATGACCCGGATGGGGAAAGATATAGACAGGCCTATTTCACGCACTTTCCCGGCATCTGGGCGCAGGGCGATTACGCTGAAAAGACCGCATCGGGTGGCTACATCATTCATGGGCGGTCGGACGCCGTGCTGAATCCGGGTGGCGTGCGCATCGGCACGGCTGAACTCTATAGGGCGGTGGCGCTGGTGCCGGAGGTGGCCGACAGCCTCGCCATCGGCCAGCGCGTGGCCGGCGACGAGCGCATCGTGCTCTTCGTCGTGCTCGCCGCCGGTGAGGCGCTGGATGCGACCTTGGTCGACCGGATCCGGCAGGCGGTGCGTCGTGAGTTGTCGCCCCGGCATGTTCCGGCAGTGATTCTCGGCGTGCCGGACCTGCCGCGCACGCGCAGCGGCAAGTTGGCGGAGCTGGCCGTGCGGGCGATCGTCAATGGGGAAGCGCCGGGCAATGCATCGGCGCTGGCCAATCCCGAATCGCTGGAATTTTTTCGCAACCGGCCGGAACTCGCGGCTGCTTCCGGCGCCGGGCGCGACTAGCGCCGCTTTGCGGTCGCGATGAGATCCTCGGCGCGAGCCGTCAGGGCGGCATCACCGGCGGACAGGCTCAATGCCTTGCGACCCACGGCCTCGGCCTGGGCGAAGTCGCCTTCCTTGAGGCGGATGCTGCCGAGTTCCAGCCAGAGCAGCGGCTCCCGCGGATCGATGCGCACCGCGCGCTCGATGGATGCGGCCGCCAGGTCGTAGTTGCCGGCCGCCTGATGACTGCGGCTCTGGCTCAACAGCGCCTGACTGGCCGCGCTGATCGGCGGAGCCACCCGCATGGAGGGTTGTGGTTCAACCGTGCCCGGTGCCGCCG
>CAYLKO010000059.1:0-6249 GCA_964384525.1 uncultured Chromatiaceae bacterium | reverse complement strand
CCGCCGGCGGCGCTTCCGGCACCGGACTCAGGATGACCGGCGCCGGCGCCGGTAGCGGCGTGGCTGGCCGGGTGGTCGGGACCGGGGTGCGGCTGGGTGGCGGGGTGCCGAAGTCGAGTGGCACGCAGCCGGCGATCAGCAGCAGCGACATCAGCGACAGCAACGCTCGCCGGGAGACATTCAATTGAGCAATTTCCGGAGCCATTCAACGCCCTGCCTGGCGACACCGCCGATGTTCTCGCCCATGTTGTTGAAGTCGATGCCGCCGCCGCACAGCGGATTCGGCGGCACCACGGTGACAACCGGCAGCGGCAGGATCACCGGATCACCAGCGCCCGGCCCGGCGGTCATGCCGGTCAGGAAATCGAATGATACATACTGCAATCCGTCAGCCGGCATCGGGGTGTAACTGCTGTCGCCGAAGTCCGCCACCATGCGGGCCCAGATCGACAGGGCGCCCGAGGCGCCCGTGAGTCCGGTGGGCGAGTTGTCATCGGCGCCAACCCAGACCACGGCCACATGCTCGTTGCTGAAGCCGGCAAACCAGCTGTCCCGCAGATCATCCGATGTGCCGGTCTTGCCGGCCAGACCCAGATTCGGCGGCAGCCAGGCGCGGGCGCCGCGCGCCGTGCCGCGCTCGAATACCTGCTTGAGGCTGGCATTGACCTCCTGCACCGCGGCCGGATCGGCGGCCCGGCTGATCTTCAGCTGATAGCGTTCGAGCGGCTTGCCGGTTGAATCGAGCACGGCGCGGACAGCTTTCAACGGCGTGCGGAAGCCGCCATTGGCCAGGCTGTTGTAGAGCTGCGCCACTTCGATGGGCGCCAGCGCCACGGAACCCAGCAGCATCGAGGGCAGGGGGCGCGGCGCTTCGGCGAGCCCCATGCTGTGCATGACGGCCGACACGCGCTTCGGGCCGACGGCCATGCCGAGCTCAACCGTGGGCACGTTCAGTGATTCGGCCAGCGCGCGCACGGCGCTCACCGGTCCGCGATACTGACGATCGTAGTTCTGCGGTTGCCATGTTGCGCCCGTGTCGAGCTTGATCGTGATGGGGGCATCCATGAGTATCGATGCCGGCGTGTACTGCCCGGACTCGAACCCGGCCAGATACACCAGTGGCTTCACGAGGGAACCCATGGGTCGTTTCGCATCCAGCGCCCGGTTGAAACCCTGGAGCCGCGCATTCCGTCCGCCCACGATGGCGACGATGTCGGGGGTTTGTGCGCCGGCCACCACGATCGCGCCATCCAGCGTTCCAGCCGGCTTTTTCCGGCTGCGCTCCAGTTCCGCAAGACCGTCGGCCAGGCGGCGCTCGGCCTGGGCCTGGATGCGTGGATCCAGCGTGGTCATGATGCGCATGCCGGCGTTCTGCAGGTCATCTTCCTGGTAGTCGGCCTGCAGTTCACGGCGAACCAGGTCCATGAAGGTCGGGTTGTAGCTGGCAAAGCTGGCGGCCCCGCCGCGCACGCCCAGTTCCCGGGCCTTGGCCCGGGTTACCTCGCGCGCATCCAGCGCGCCGAATTCCGCCATCAGGTCGAGCACCATGTCGCGGCGCTGGCGGGCGCGTTCCGGGTGCCGTCGCGGATCGTAATAGGACGGGCCGCGAACCACGGCGATCAGCAGGGCGATCTGGTCGGGGTTGAGTTCAGCGAGTGGCTTGCCGAAGTAGAACTGGCTGGCCAGGCCAAAACCGTGGATGGCGCGATTGCCGGCCTGCCCCAGATAGATCTCGTTCACGTAGGCGTTGAGGATGTCGGCTTTCTCGAAGTGCAGTTCGAGCAGGACCGACATCAGGGCTTCATGCACCTTGCGGGTCAGGGTGCGGCGATTGTCGAGAAAATAACTGCGCACCAGCTGCTGGGTGAGGGTGCTGCCGCCCTGCTCGATGCCACCCGCCCGCAGATTGGCCCACATGGCGCGGGTGATGGCCTTGAGGGAGACCCCGCCATGGTGGTCGAAATCGCGATCCTCGACGATCTTCAGGCCCTGCAGCAGCAGGGGCGGCACGGCATCGGGGCCGAGCACGATCCGGTCTTCGGTATGGGTGGTGAAGATGTTGCCGATGAGGAGTGGGTCGAGCCGCAGCAGCGGCAGGTCCTGGCCACTGGCAGTGGTCAGGCCAACCACCCCGCCTTCGCCGAAGTGCACCACGGCCCGGTGGCCGGGCTCAGTGCCATCCCAGAACTGGAATGGCCGGCTGGCCAGCGCCATGCGGCCACCGCTGCGGCTGAAGGTGCCCTGGCCCCGACCCTTCGGGTCGTTGCTGTAGCCGAGCGCGGTGAGCTCCTCCTCCAGGTCAGCCGGCGTCAGGCGGAGCCCGACGTAGATCTCCAGTGGCCGGGCATAGACCTGCGCCGGCAGGTTCCAGCGCCGCCCCTCGAACTGGTGCACGATCTGGCGATCGAGGATGCCGATGTAGAGGGCGAGGCCGGCCAGCAACACGATGCCGACAAGGGCGAGGCCCGCCCACACGCGTTTGGTCAGGTATTGCCGTAAACCGCGGCGGCGCTTGCGTGCCACGCATCAGATCCCGTCGATGGAAGGCCGGCATGGTAGCACCGGGCGATGAACGCGGCCTTGCGTCACAGCTTCCGGAACAGCAGCGTGAAGCGATCGGTGTTGCCGGTGACGGTTTTGCGCCCGACTTCGTAACGCAACTCATCGTCGGGCCGGTAATTCACGTTCGAGTAGTCAACCAGCACGAAGCCGGCGGCCTGGATCTCCTTGATGGCCTTGACGGGATCCAGCCGCCGCCCGTTTTCCGGGTTGTCCGGCGCGTTGTGCCGGCGCGTGTGATCGGCAACCCCGTACAGGCCACCCGGCTTCAGGGCATTGAACACGGCGCGATTGAGATTGGCGCGTCCGGCCGACGTGAAGTTGTGGAGATTGCGGAAGGTCAGCACCATGTCCGCATTGGTGACCCCCAGTGAAAATGCATCCAGGTCAAACAGCCCGGGATGATTGGCCGACGGCGTGAGCTTCTCGCTCGAGTCGGCAATCTTCACCTTGGCCATCGACGCCATGTTTTTCACCATCGGGGCCACGGCCCGATCGGCGCCGATCGCGACGTAAAGCTCGCCCTTGTCGGCCAGAACCGGCCCGAGGATCTTCGAGTACCAGCCGCCGCCGGGCATGAGTTCCACCACCCGCATGTTGTCCCTGAGGCCGAAGAACTCGAGGGTCTGGCGCGGGCGGCGTTCCGCATCACGCGCCTTCTCCTCGGGCGTGCGGATGTCGCCCTGCAACGCGGCCTCGATTTTCTGGCCGATGGGCGTCAGCGCCGCCGGCTGGAACTGGGCGGTGGCGGCCAGGGGGAGGGCGCCCGCCAACACCAGCAGGGTGGCTGGCAGAGTGGTCCGCAATGATGTTGCATGCATGGATTTGTTCCTCATGGATGTATTTCTCTGGATGCATTTCTGCAGGGATCGGCCACCTGCCTGTGCCAGGAAAACGTATTCTAGCCGTCCGGTGCGCGGGATGCCCCGCACCGGATCCGGGGGCTCTGGAGAACCGAATACATGAGTACAGCCTATACCCTGTCGCTGGTGGTTCTGCTGCTGGCGGCCAATGCCTTCTTCGTGGCGGCGGAATTCGCGCTGGTCAAGGCGCGGCTGTTTCGTGTCCGGGCACAGGCGGATGATGGCAGTCGCCGGGCCCGGCTGACCCTGGTCATCATGGGGCACCTCGAGGCCTATCTGGCGGCCTGTCAGCTCGGCATCACGATGGCCTCGCTGGGCCTGGGCTGGATCGGCGAGCCCTTTGTCGCCGGCCTGATCGGGCCTTTGCTGACCTCGATGGATCTGCCGGAGGCGACGATTCACCAGGTCTCCTTCCTGACCGGCTTTCTGCTTTTCTCCTCGTTGCACATCGTGGTGGGCGAGCAGGTGCCGAAGTCGTTCGCGATCCGGCAGGCTGATTCGGTGTCGTTGTGGATTGCCTATCCCCTGCATGCCTGCTATCTGCTGGTCTATCCCCTGAACTGGCTGCTGGATCGCGCCTCGCGCGGCCTGCTCCGGTTGCTCGGGGTCAGCGAACCCACCCACGAAGATGTGCTGACGGCAGGTGAAATCAAGGGGCTCGTGGCCACGTCGCGTGCCGCCGGCCGGATCAGCAGCACCAAGGGCGAGATGTTGCAGAACCTCCTCAGTTTCGGCCGGCAACCCGTCTCCGCCATCATGATCGCGCGCCCCGATGTCGTGACGCTGGATATCACCGATGATGCCGCCATCAACATGGCGATAGTGCGGGAGTCCGAACATTCCCGGTACCCGCTGGTCCGCCGCAGCGATGACAGCATTCATGGCGTGTTGCTGACCAAGGATATTTTCGGCGCGATGCTCAATGGCGCCGTGGCGCCGTGGGCGAACCTCCTGCAGTTTGCCCGGGAACCGCTGGTTGTGCCGGTCAATGTCGGCGTGTCGCGCGTCATGGAGCAGATGCGCCAGCGCCGCATGCATCTCGCGATCGTCGTCGATGAATATGGCCAGATGGCCGGTGTCGTGAGCCTGGAAGATCTGCTGGAGGAGATCACCGGCGAGATCCGCGACGAGACCGACACCACCGAGGGCGCCCACGGCATCCGGAAGATCGAGGAGGGCCATTGGGAAGTGGATGGCCTGGCGCCGATCCCGGATATCGAACGGGTGATCGAGGCGCCGCTGGAGCATGACGCCGATACCCACACCCTGTCCGGCCTGTTCATGAACACGCTGGTGAGATTGCCGGTAAAGGGTGACACTCTGGAAGTGTCCGGGTATCGATTGACGGTTTTGTCCGTCGAGCGCCGGCGGGTGGGCTATGTCTGCATCGAAAGGTTGCCGACCGACGACAACCTGCCGGCTGCCGACGACTAGCGAAACCGGCGGCACTATACTGGACGAGTCCCTGGTGTTTCTGTCCTTGAGGGGTGCAACGACATGTTCCAGAAGATCCCGAAACTCGTGCCACTGCTCCTGATATCGAGCCTTCTGCTGTCCGGCTGTGGCTACAACGCCATCCAGGGTGGTGACGAGGGCGTGAAGGCCGCCTGGGCCGATGTGCTGAACCAGTACAAGCGTCGTGCCGACCTCATTCCAAACCTCGTGAAAACGGTGGAGGGCTTTGCGCAGCAGGAGCGCAACGTGCTGATCCAGGTGACCGAGGCGCGCTCACGGGTCGGCTCGGTCCAGGCCACACCCGAGACCCTGAATGATCCGGCGGCCTTCCAGCAGTTCCAGGAGGCCCAGGGCCAGTTGTCCGGAGCCCTGTCGCGGTTGCTGGTCGTGGTCGAAAGGTATCCGGAATTGAAATCCGACCAGAACTTCCGTGATCTGCAGGCGCAGCTGGAAGGCACGGAAAACCGGATCACGGTGGCCCGGAAACGCTTCATCGACGCCACCCGGGACTACAACACCCTGGTGCGCTCGTTCCCGAACAACCTCACGGCCATGCTGTTCGGTTACAGGGTGAAGCCCACGTTCACCGTCGAGAACGAGGCTGAAATCAGCAAGCCACCGGAAGTCAGTTTCGGCACCACCGGCTGATCAAGGCGCATGAGATGGGCTGTCGTACCGCTGCTCTGCCTGCTGGGCAGCGCTGCAGCGTTGGCCCAGCAGCTGGTGCCGGTACCGCCACCAGCGCGCGTGCTCGACCAGACAGGCACGTTGTCGGCCGCTGAACAGGCGGCACTCTCCGGCAAACTCGAGGCGCTCGAAGCCCGCAAGGGCAGCCAGATCGCGGTCCTGCTGGTGCCCACCACGGCGCCGGAGACCATCGAGCAGTACGGACTCCGGGTGGCCGAGGGCTGGCAGCTCGGGCGCGGGAAGGTCGATGATGGCTTGTTGCTGCTCGTCGCCATCGAAGACCGCACGGCCCGGATCGAGGTGGGTTACGGCCTTGAAGGGGCGATTCCCGATGCCACGGCCAATCGGGTCATCGATGAGATTCTGGTTCCGCATTTCCGCAAGGGCGACTACGCCGGCGGCATCGATGTGGCGGTGGATCGCCTGATCGGTCTCGTCGAGGGAGAGCCGCTGCCGGACCCGGTGGCTGAACCGGATAGCGACGTGCGCATCGGCAACGTGCTGCCCCTGATCTTTTTCCTGTCGGTGGTTCTTGGCAGCATCCTGCGCCGGGCCTTGGGGCAGGTGTCGGGGGCGGTGGCGACCGGCGTGGTGGCCGGTGGCAGTACCTGGTTGATCGTCGGGCTGCTCGGCATGGCGGCATTCATGAGTCTGGTGGGTTTCGTGGTGGCGCTCGGTGCCGGCG
>CAYLKO010000058.1:0-15939 GCA_964384525.1 uncultured Chromatiaceae bacterium | reverse complement strand
ACGCGCTTCAGGACCAGCTCGAGCTCGATACGCCCGGCCTTCGGGTCCTGCACGCCCAGGGCGAGGTTCTCGAAGTCGACGTAGACGGCGATCGCCGATTCGCTGTTTCTGGGTGTGTCGCTGGCCATCAGGGCTCCCGATATGGTGTTTGTCCGCATGATCCCACATCCCGGCGCTCTTGTTGGGCTAATGTGGCAACCACGATGGGAACGGGATGAACACGCGCATGACTGACAGGCACTGCAGTGGTTGTGTGGCAACCGGCCTGATGGTGCTTGCACTGTTCATCCTGCCCGGCGTGGCTGCAGCAGCAGATGCCGGAACCGACACCACCGCCAGCCACTACTCGACCCTGACCCGGATCGACCGGCACAACGTGTGGCGACTGGAACCCGCCTGGCAGTGGGCTCCCGCGTCCCACCCGGCCGGGATGTTCAACCAGCCCTCAACGCCGGGCCTGCTGCCCGATGCCGCTGGTGGTGCGTTGCTGTTCTGCACGGGAACCGGTCAGCTCCTCGCCCTGGATCCGGTAACCGGCCGCGAACGCTGGCATGTGCCGCAATCGTGCGGTGGTGTCGCGTACTGGCACGATCCCTCGGCAAGCCCCAAAACCCGCTCCTGCGCCCATCGCATCCTGACGGTTGCCGGCGATGGACGCGTCGTCGCGGTGGACGCCATCACCGGCAAGGCCTGTGCGGATTTTGGCAGCAACGGCAAGACTCACCTCGACGCACTGCCGACGACCGGCCAGGAACCATCGGGCAACCGACATTTCGTGCCGGGCAGGGCCGCGCCGGTGATCATCCACGACATGCTGGTGGTCGCGTTCCACGCAGACACCCCGGGTGGAGCGGATCATCCCGCTCAACAGGGTCTGCTGGCGCTCGATGCCCGCACCGGCGCGCAGCGCTGGATGGTGGCCGTGGAGGGCCAGGTTTCCCTGCAGGGCCCGGGCATTGCCGTGGATGAGCCGCGGAATCTGCTCGTGCTTGCAACACCGGACTCGGTGTCCGCACTGCGCGCCGACACCGGCCAGCGCGTCTGGCATCACGCGCTGGCCACTGCCAATCCCTGGATTCACGACAGCGCACCCCAACCACTGCTGGTGGAAATCACCCGCAGCCATCGGCGCATTCCCGCCGTGGTGCTGGTGACCAGCCAGGGAACGGTGGTGAGTCTGGAGCGGACCACCGGCACGCCCCTGCTGCCGGTCATCGAGGAAAAACTCACCGGGCCCGAGCTGACGCCGGACGATGCCTGGGGACTGACCTTCTGGGATCAACACCGCTGCCGCGACCGGCTTGAAGAAGCGCTGGGCAATCATTCCGCCGCTGCAGGCAATACCGGCCCCTGGCTCGACTTTCCAGGATCCTCGGATGGCGCACTGCAACCCGGGGTCGCCTTCGACCCCGGGCAGAACCTGCTGGTAACGAAGCTGTCGCGGGTGGCCGCCTATTTCAAACGCGGTTCGGCCGGTGTCGAAGGACAACTCTTTCTCGGGCCCACCGGCCTGCCCTGCACGGCACCGCCCTGGTCGATGCTGGTGGGCGTCGATCTGGCGACTGGCGGGATTCGCTGGAAGGTACCGCTCGGAACTCTCGACAGTGCGCTGCAGGCGGCACTGCCCGGGGCACCACCGTGGCGCCCGAATCGCGGCAGCGGCCCGGGCCTGGCGGATGGCGGGCTGGTCTTCATCGGCACGGACCACAAGCCGCGCCTGCGTGCTTTCGACATCGAGTCCGGCCACGAGCTCTGGTCCACGGCGCTGCCGGCGCCGGCGCATGGCACGCCCGTGACCTACCAGCTTGCCAACCGCCAGTACGTGGTCGTTGTCGGTGGCGACACGCCGGCCGACAGCTATCTCATGGCCTATGTCCTGCCGCAAAAATATCTGGAATCCGGCAAGTGAGCACGGCTGCATCACCGTCGTCCGGGCTGGAGCAACTCTGGATTCCGGACTACCTGCGTGCCATGATCGACCACGTCAATCTTCCACAAGTCGAACTGACGACAGGAGAATTCCGCTTATGAAGTCGACTCTGATCGCAGCCATTGCAGTGCTGGCCTTGAGTCCGTTGGCGGCCACCGCCGCCGATGGCCCCGGACACTGCAACTATGTCCAGCAGAACATGTTTGCTGGTCCGTTCAAGGTGTGTGATGCGCCTGCCGATGCCGCCAAGTGCACCGAACTCGGCAAGACGGATGACAACAGCGGTGGCACCCACGGTGACGGCGCCTGCCCCACTGAAGGCCGGGTTGGCGTCTGCGACATGGGCGATGCCGGCACGCGGACTTATTACGAAGGTGATCCGGGTGGTCTGGAGATCGGCTGCGGCTTCCAGGGTGGCGAGTGGAAGACCGGCTGAGTCGTTGATGAGTCGTTGACCAAACGTCGGCTGACCTGAAGTCAGCTGAAAAAAATCAGGGCCGGCGCCACAAGGCGCCGGCCCTTTTTCATTGGCCCAACAGGAGTGGTTGCGATTACTTGGTGCTGGCCACCGGGTTAGCCTCGAACTCGTGCCGGACTGCCTCACCCATCCACTTCATGAAGTTGGGATGGTTGATGAAGCCCTTCGAGCTGAATTCATACTGCAGACCCGCCAGATCCTTGCGCAGCTTGGCCTGGATCGACCGGGCCGAGATCAGGTTGGTCACGACGATCACGTGCTGACCCTTCTTGGCTCCGGCCTCGATGATGCCGCGCAGTTTCTGCACGTTGGCCTCGCGGATCTTCGGCGGCGCGTCGTCCTGAAGCGTCACGCCAACCACGTCGGCAAAGCCGCCGTCCTGCTTGACGATCTTGGCCAGGTTGGCGAGCTGCCGCAGCTCGTCGGCATTGTCCTTGGCGCCGGACGGCCCATGGCCCGCGATGATCACGAGTTCCTTCGACGGGTTCTTGCTCAACTCGGTGGCATTGTCGATCAGGATCTCGGCAATCAGCGGATCATCACCAGGCGGCTTGACGAACAGCAGCTTCGCGTCGGTGTGCACCTGGGGCACGGTGGCGAACTCCGGCTTGGCCTGCTGGCCGAAGATGTACATCCACTGGCGATACAGCTCGTTGTTGGCCGTCGAGGTGATCGGCACGATGGCGATTTGCTTGGCGCCGGCCTTGGTCAGCTCGTCCAGTGCGATCTGGATGTGCGAGGACATCATCATCGCCATGCCGACGGCGAGGGTGGTCGGGAAGATCTGGCCGATCGACTCCACCTGCTGCTTGAACATCTTGTCACCGATCTCGCCGAAGCCGTGCGTCAGGATCAGCACGCCCTGCTTGCCCTTCAGATCCTTCGGGCTGATGTCCCAAGCGTATTCCGGGCCCATCATGTCCATCGACAGGGCGATTTCCGCATCGCTGTAGTTCTTGTAAAGAGCGATCTTTTCCTTCAGCTCCTTGGTCAGGGCCGGGTCCATCTTGTGCTTCATGCCGTACATGATGCGACCTTCGGCATCGGGCTCCATGCTCATGCCGTCCATGGAATGGTCCATCTTCGAATGGTCCATCTTGCCCATGTCCATCTTCAAATGGTCCATGCCCTCCATTGAGGACTCGGCAGCCTGGCTCACCGACGGACCGGTCGCCAACAGAAAAGCGACGGCGCCGGCAGTCAGCAGGGTGGTGGCAAAAGGCTTCGGCGTCACCATAGTTGAACATCTCATCATGGTCATTCTCCAGGCCACGGAAACAGTAAAAAGAAAATAAGGGAAATCCCAAACATGTGTGGAGATACTAGTCAGGTTGTCCGCCACTAAGCAACTGGCGACCGAAGAATCTCCACACCTCTTCAGCGGCCGGAATGTCGTGGCTGGTGCGCCCGAAAATGCGCGGCATGCGTTTTACCGGGTGCGGAATCGTGTGTCCACCACCATGGATCGTGATGAGGTCCACTTCAGGCCGATTCTCGAGCGACCAGACGCGACGACTTGCCACAGTCCCGTCACGCGGATCGGCATCCGGATAGCGATGTTCGAAGGGCGGTTCCGCATATCCGGCCAGATCACTGAAGTAGCCGGCCGTGGCTTCCGCAGAACGCACCGCGCCGCGGCGATTGAAAGATCCAAGCGACCAGATCTCACCGCCGTCATAGGGGCTGACCGGATCTTCGGTGCCGTCGATCACCATGACCGGCACCGCCGTGCCGCTCGGCTGACAGGCGAAATTGGCGTCGGCGGGCAGACTCGCCGCGATGGCAGCAATCCCGGCGACGAAATCCGGTGCTTCCAGCGCCAGGCGAAACGCCATGTGTCCGCCATTGGAAAACCCCGCGGCGAACACCTCGTCTGCGTCAATTTGCCGCCCCCCGAGGGCCGGATCACCGGCCAGACGGGAAACCACCGCGCGCAGAAAACCCACGTCGTCGACAGGCCGTTGCGGGGCAGACCCGGTGCTGACCCGGCGGCAGTCATGCCATTGCCGCTCAAAACCCTGGGGATAGACCACCAGCATGCCCTCGCGATCGGCGATGAGTTCGAAGGCCCATGCCGTGTCGCTGCGCATTCGTTGTGCGCTGCCGCCGGTCCCGTGGAGCACGAGCAACACCGGCGCGGGTCGGGCCACCTTGCGTGGCACATACACCAGAAAGGATCGTGACAGGCCGGCAAACTCCAGCCGCCTTTCCACCACCGAGCCGGTCAGTTCCGGCTGGGGGAATGCCGGCGTGTACCAGCCCCACCACCAGAACGCGAGTCCCGAGCCGGCGATCAACAACAGCACTGCACCGAGCAACGGCAGCAGCCACCGCCAGCCGGCTATGGTCGGCATCCGCATCAATCGGACGCCCGGCCGAAGTCCTTCAGGTATTCGTTCCACCGGCGGTCCACCAGTGCGAAGCTCTCCGGCGCGCCCTTGACGAGCAGATCGAGATTCAACGGCGGCCATTGCTTCGGCCCGCCCTCCGACTCCAGCTGGCGCGTGGCGTCGATCACGATCTTGCTCGACAACGCCCACTTCGCGCGACTGGGGTCCGGCATCATCATCTGCGTCTGTGGAATGAGCAGGCTGGCCGAGGGCTGCCAGCGGGCGCTCAAGGCATGGAGAATCTGGCTGGGATCGAGGATGTCGATGTCCTTGTCGACCACGATCACCACCTTGTTGAGGCCCGCATTGGCCGCCAGGCACTGACCAGCCGACATGCCCTCACCCGGCAAGCGCTTGTCGATGCTGATCACCACCAGCCCATTCGCTCCACGCGGCGAGATCAGGCCCTTGAGGCCCGGTATCAGTTGCCGATACTTGAAAAAGTTGGCGGCCGTCTGCGGAGCCCGCGGCATGTCGCACGTGAGCCCGGTGAACGAGTTCAGGATCCACGGCTTTTCGCGATGGGTGATGCACTCGATGTCCATGTAGAAGTTGTTGGGCTTCATCGGCCCGAGATAACCATACATCTCGCCGTAAGGGCCCTCATCCAGGCCTTTGTCGAGCGGCACCAGCCCCTCGATGATCATTTCGGCATGGGCCGGCACGCGGATGTCGCTGGTCTCGCATTTCACGACTTCCAGCGCCTTGCCGCGCATGCCGCCGGCAAATTCCAGTTCGTCTTCCTGGAAGCCGGCCATCTTGGTGCTGCTGGCGCAGAAGGTGAACGGATCAGCGCCGACTGCCACGGCAACTTTCGCCACCTTGTCACCACGCTGGCGCATGGCGCTGAGAATGCGAAAGCCATGCTGGCTGGGTTCCGGATTGATGCTGATGCGTCGTGGCCCCCGCACCTGGCAGCGATAGGTGCCGGTGTTCTTGCCGAACTCCGGATCGTCCATGACGACCGACGTGATGTTGATGTAGCGGCCGCCATCGGCCGGATTGTTCTTGAGCCAGGCAAATTGCTCGATATCGATGGCATCGCCCCGCAGGATGACCTGCTTGCACGGCGCCTTGCCGGGATCGCTGATCTCCACCGGTGCAATTCGCTGCCAGTTGCCACCGCGATCGAGCCGTTGTTCCAGCTGCTGAAGCACGGCGTGGTACATCCCGCGATAATCGTCCGTGACCTCCGGTACGCCGAACAGCACCGCTTCATCGGGCCAGCGACCGTAGGCATTGGCCACCAGCGGGCCGTCCCGCCACCGGCCATCGATCCGCACGCGATCGACGATGAAGGTGGGCGCCTGTTCAATGCCGAACTTCTCGATGAGCCGGTAGGCAAAGGCCGTGACCTCGTACTGGTCCTGATCCATCTCCGCAATGCGCAGGACGCGACCACGCTGGTCCAGCGCATTGATATAGTCACGTACGGAATCCATGACGACGGTCTTCATGATGCGCGGCTCCTGAAGTTGGTTCGGACACCCTGAAGCCGGGCGTGGCGCCAGTGTGCAGACAACGGTTGGTTGCCGCACGATACACCGGAACTTTACCCACGATGAAGTGGCGGAAGCGGATGCTGTTTGTACTCCTCGGTGGCATTGCCGTGATCTGGCTGGCCCTGGCAGCGTATGCCTACTGGCCTGCTGATCAGCCGGAGATTCCCGCCGTGGATCTGGCCGGTCCGGCCGACCGGTTCGTGCAGGTCGATGGCTTGAACCTGCGCTACCGGACCTGGGGACAACCTGATGCCGGCAAACCCACGCTGCTCCTGCTGCACGGCTTTGCCAACTCCCTGCAGAGTTTTCGCCTGCTGGCCCCGCTGCTCACCGACCGTTATTACGTCGTCGCCTGCGACATGCCCGGCTATGGCCTGTCCGACAAACCGGCCCCTTTTGATTATGGCAACCAGCATCAGGCTGAAGTCATGGCCGGCCTGATCACGGCACTCGACCTGAAACACGTGGTGGTTGCCGGCCATTCACTCGGTGGCGCCATCGCGCTGCGCGTCGCGCTGCAGTCGCCGGCGGTGATCGGCCTCGTGGTCATGAATCCGGGCATCATCACGACCGGTGTACCGGCGCTGGCAAAGTATTTTGTCTTTCCCATCCCGCGCCTGCAGGCCAGACTGTTCGGCAATCCGGAGTTTCGCGGCAAGCTGCTGCGCCGCTCATTCGTGGATCCGTCGGTGGTCACCGACGATGTCATCCGGGATCTCACGCTGGCTTCCAGAAGCGCGGGTTACCTGCGGGGCATGACGGCGCTGATGGGCCAGTACCACGAGCCGGAAGAGCTCGCCTTGATGTCGAAGCTCAAGCTGCCATCGCTGATCGTGTGGGGCGCGGAAGATCGCGGCAAGCCCGCCGGCGAGTTCGAGGCATTGCAGGCAAAGCTGCCCTTCAACACCGCGGTGCTGGTCCCCGGAGCGGGGCACTACGTGCATGAAGAGGCGCCGCAGGAGACAGCAGCCGCTATGCTGGCTTTTGCCGAGAGGGTCATGAGGAACTGATCATGGACACTGCAAGTCGTCGCGAATACACCATTGGCGCATTGGCCAAACGGGCGCGCGTGGCCACCTCCGTGCTGCGCTATTACGAGAAGGAGGGTTTGCTGGTTCCCCGCCGGCGCACCGACTCAGGCTATCGGGTGTACGACACGGATGCCGAGCGGACGCTCCTTTTCATCAATCGCGCCAAACGCCTGGGCTTTTCACTGGATGACATCCGCCAGTTCCTGGCAGCCGGGCGGAGTGAAGCAGGCAAGGCTGAACCTGGGCGGGCCCGGTCCGGCACGGCGGCCAAGCGTCGCAACAGCGGCAAGCCGCAGGATGTGGCGCGCATCGCCGAAGATCGCTTCCTCGAGATCGAACGGCGCCTCACCGAGCTTCTGGTGCTGCGCCATGAGCTCGAGGTCTTTCTGCGGGAAATGTCCGAGCAGCTGCCGGCAGCCGATGGCGCCAGACGCCTGTATCGGCGCCTCATCGATCAGGTGTGTGGTCACAGCAGCACGCCCCAGGATGAGGCCGCATCGCTGGCTGCACTGATGAAACGCATGGGCTGCAATCTGGCGATGATGCGGCAGAGCAAGTCGCTGGACGTGCTTCGCGGTCGGCACATCCATGTGTGGCGCGAAGCCGATGGCTACAGCGTGCTGGTGCCTGGCGATGATCCCCGCATCGAGCGGGCTCTGCAGGAAATCGCAGCATCGGAAGCCGGCTGCGAGGCGCATACGGAACCCCATGTGGAGAAAACCACCGAAGGCCATGTGTTCACCGCCCACGGCGAGAATGCCTTTCTGTTTGCCCAGTTCTTCCTGGCCATGGAAAGCAATTCGGCAGACGAGACAGCCGGCTGATCCGTCAGTCAGCGCTGCGGCAAACCGGCGAGCGCACCTTCCCGCTGCAATAACGCCTGTTTGCGGGCGAGACCGCCGGCATACCCCGTGAGGGCTCCGTTGCTGCCCAGCACCCGGTGACAGGGCACGACGATGCTCACCGGATTCCGGCCAATGGCGGCGCCGGCTGCCCGCGATGCACCCGGTGACCCGGCCTGCGCGGCAATGGCCGCATAGCTGCTGGTGTGCCCCGGCTGGATCCGGCGGAGCGCCGCCCACACCGCCTTCTGGAACGGTGTGCCCATGAGATCCAGGGGCACCGAGAACCGGAACTTGCCGTCACGCCAGTAGGCATCCAGCTCCTCCGCCAGCTGCGCCAGCACCGGATGATGTGGATCAACCGGCACCTCCAGCGGGCCCGGATGATGCGTCTGGCCATCGAACCACAGGCCGGCCAGCCCCCGGTCCGTGGCGCAGACCAGAATCGGGCCCAGGGGCGAGTGCAGGTGCGCTTGCGCGGTGCGCCCTGGCTTCACGGCGATTCTTGTCGGCATGCAATGCTCTCCTCAAACTACAGGGGCAACCAGCGACTGCCACAGCCGGACGACGGCATAAGCCCGCCATGGTCGCCAGGCTTCGGCAGTCGCCCTGACCTGGCGGACATCGCGGGTGTGCAGGGCATTCAGCACGCCGATGTCGGTGGCCGGAAACGCATCGGGCCAGGCCAGCGCCCGCATCGCGATCAATTCGGCGGTCCACTCGCCGATGCCCGGCAATGCCCGCAATGCCGCCATGCTGGCCGCCATCGGTGCGCCACGATGCAGCTCGAGGCGGCCCGCCGCCACTTCAACAGCCAAAGCCTGCAACGCCCGCACCCGCTGCCGGACTATGCCCAGCGCGCCGATCCCGGCCGGATCAGCTGCAGCCAGCGTCGCTGCATCCGGAAACAGGCGGTGCAGATCCGCGTAGGGCGTGTCGATGTCGGTGCCAAAGCGCGCCACGAGCCGCCGCGTCAGCGTGCGGGCGGCGGCCACACTGACCTGCTGCCCGAGAATGATGCGCACGGCGCTCTCGAAACCGTCCATGCTGCCGGCCACGCGGATGCCGGCGACGGCACCGAGGGTGGCCGCCACCGGAACAGTGGCGATCACCGGGTCGATCAGGGCGGGATCCGCATCCAGATCCAGCGCATGGCGGGCTCGTGCCAGCAGTGGACCTATGGCGGGAGCCAGAGCCGGCGCCAGTGCCAGTTCAACCTCCGGCCGGTCCGGCACAAAGCGCAGGCTGACCCAGCCCCTCCGCAACTGCCCCTGATGGCTCAGGGCAAGGGTGCGGCGCAGAACGCTCCCGGTCACCGCTTCCACACCAGGCAGGGCTCTGGCCGCGAAGAAATCCAGCATGCCGGCAATGTCATAGGGTGGGCGGTAAGCCAGACGCACGACCACCAGTTCATGAGCAGCCTCGCGAGGCTGCCGGCTGCGGCGGCGCAATGCGGAGGGGCTCAATCGATACCGGGCGGCAAACACTGCATTGAACCGGCGCAGGCTCGCAAAGCCACTGGCAAGCGCCACCTGCGTCACCGGCATGTCGGTGTCGGTCAGCAGTTGCTTGGCCAGCAGGAGCCGTCGCGTGGTCAGAAAGTCGATGGGCGACACGCCATGCACCGCATGGAAGATCCGCCGGAGGTGACGGTCCGTGACACCCAGCTGCCGCGCGATGGCCGGCATGCAGGGATCCCCGCCGGCAACGGCAACACGCTCAAGTAGCAGGGCTGCCTGGCCCGCCAGGGTCGTGGAGGAATCCTGCAGGGAAATCCCGGGAGCCAGTTCCGGCCGGCATCGCAGGCAGGGCCGGAAGCCGGCTCGTTCGGCGGCGGCAGGCTGCAGAAAGAACCGGCAGTTGCTGCGCCTCGGCGTGCGCACCCGGCATACCGGACGGCAATAGATGCCGGTGGACGTCACCCCGATGTAAACCCGGCCATCGAAGCGCGCATCGTGCGCCATGAAGGCCCGGTAATAGTGGTCGGTGGCGGATGCAACCGTGGTTTCTGCCGTTGGCATGACCCGCATTATGCGCGGCCCATCACTGCGGGCCAGCCGTTTTCGGACCTGCGTTCGCGGCCAGCCCGCAACGGCAGAGTGCAGCATTCCCAGCGCTTTTCTTGACCTTCAAGCCCTCTTCAAGGTGCAGGATCACACCCGTAGAGCCGGAATTGCCGGACTCCCAAGGAGCAGACATCGATGAACGCTACCGTATCGCCTGACATTCGCCTGAAGATCCAGGGCATGGACTGCGGCAGCTGCGCACTCACCATCGAGCAGGCCGTGAAGTCCGTGCCCGGGATCAACTCCGTACGCGTGGACTTCACCACCGAAACCCTGGAAGCCACCGGCTCGGCGACTCGCGACCAGATCGAGGCGCGGGTTCGGGATCTCGGCTATCGCATTGGCGATGGCACCGAGGCAAAGAAAGCGCCGCGGCCCGAGTTGCGGGGCTTCGGCGGTTTCCTGAAGTTCCTGGCCAGCGAACGACGCTCGCAGATCGCCCTGGCAACCTCAGTATTGCTGATCATCGCCGGCGTGCTTGGCATGGCAGTCACCTGGCCCCTGCTCGAGGCCGCGCTGCTGGCGACGGTGGTGGTGGTCGGCGCGCCCATTCTCGTCAAGGGCCTGCGCTCACTGCTGGTGGCCCGCCATGTAACCATCGATCTGTTGATGGGCGTCGCCGCGGTCGGAGCCTTTGCCATCGGCGAGACTGGCGAAGCGGCGGCTGTCGTCCTGCTGTTTACCCTGGGTGAAGCGCTCGAGGCCTACAGTGCGGAGCGCTCGCGGGATGCGTTGCGCAGTTTGTTGTCGCTGCAGCCCGATGAAGCCACGGTGCTGGAGGCACACGCGGAAAGTCATGAGACCGACAGTCATGGTGCCGGCGGACACGAGCATGAAGGGCACCAGCATGCCGGCCACCAGCATGGTGCCGCCTGCAGCGAGGCTGGCCATGATCATCACGAGCATGACCATGGACACGAGCACCGCGAGCATAAGCATGAACACGCTCAGCACGGGCACGCTCATGATGATCACGCCCATGAACACGAACACGAACACGAACATGAGCACGAGCACGGTCACGGCCATGACCACGCCGCCGGGCACCGGCATGATCCTGAGCCGGCTTCCACCCCGGCGCCCGCTGCCGGCAATGTGCACTTTCACCAGCGTCGGGTGCCAACGGCTGCCGTGCAGGTCGGCGCCCATGTGCTGGTCAAACCGGGTGAGCGCATTCCGCTCGATGGCCGGGTGCTCTCCGGCCTGTCCACTGTCAATCAGGCCGCGGTCACCGGCGAAAGCATGCCGGTGGATCGCGGTGCCGGGGATGATGTGCTCGCCGGCACGATCAATGGCCCGGGAGCTCTCACGATCGAGGTGATGCAGCCGGCCGGCTCTTCCACCATCACGCGCATCGCACAGATGGTGGAGCGCGCCCTTGCCGAGCGCACGCCGGCCGAGCGCTTCATCGACCGCTTTGCCCGCTGGTACACGCCCCTGGTCGTTGGCCTTGCCGCGCTGCTGATGGTGATTCCCGTGCTGGTCTTTGGCCAGCCATTCCTGGATCTGGCCGACGGCACCCGCGGCTGGCTGTATCGCGGCCTCGCCATGCTGATCATCGCCTGCCCCTGCGCGCTGATCATCAGCATTCCGGTGACGGTGGTCAGCGCCCTCACCCGGCTCGCCCAGCTTGGGGTGCTCGTCAAGGGTGGCGCCCAGCTCGACCGGCTGGCCAGCATCAACATCATTGCCTTCGACAAGACCGGCACGCTGACCGTCGGGCGGCCGGCCGTCACCGCGATCCGCGGCCGGGACTGCGCTCATCTGGATGCCGCCAACGATGACTGCGCCACCTGCGAGGACGTCATGGCGGTGGCCAACACGGTCGAAGCCGCCTCCGAACACCCGTTGGCACAGGCGGTTGTCGCCTCGGCACGGCATCTCGGTGTTGCCAACCGACTGCCGCAGGCAGCCAACATCACGGCGCACCTCGGCCGCGGGGTGTCCGGGGAACTGGCCGGTGAACGCATTGCAGTCGGCACCCACGAGCTCTTTGCGCATGGCGCCGACTGCGCCGATGACATCTGTGCAGACGCTGCCCGGCTGCAGGCTTCAGGCAAGACCGTGATGCTGGTGGGTCGTGGCTCCAGCATGCTGGGCTACATCGGCGTTGAAGATGAGCCACGGGCAGACAGCATGGCCGTCCTCGAGGCCTTGCATGACTACAATCCCGAGCTGAAGACAGTCATGCTGACTGGCGACAATCGCAGCGTGGCCGAATCGATTGCCCGGCAGATCGGTGGCATCAACGAGGTGCGCGCCGGCCTCCTTCCGGAAAACAAGCAGAGTGTCGTCCGGGAACTGCAGGCCAAGGGCAAGGTGGCCATGATCGGCGATGGCATCAACGACGCGCCGGCCCTGGCCCAGGCGGATGTGGGCATTGCCATGGGCGGAGCGGGCACTGCGCAGGCCATGGAAACCGCCGACATCGTGCTCATGCAGGACAATCTCCACGCCCTGCCGCAGGCCCTGCGCATCAGCCGCCTGACGCGCCGGATCGTCAAGCAGAACATCGTGCTGAGCCTGGGCCTGAAGCTCGTGGTTCTCGCGCTGGCCCTGCCCGGCATCGCCACCCTGTGGCTGGCCGTCATGGCCGACGTGGGCGCCACCCTGATCGTGACGCTGAATGGCATGCGCATGCTCCGCGCCCGCTAGCGGGGATCCGGGACAGTGATGAACAGGAACCAGATGCCGAGGGCCGCGGTCAATGCCGCACCACCCAGCATCGGCAGCGCGGGGGCGATCGAGTAGACGAGGCCGCAGAGGACGGGACCAAAAATCATCCCGACCGTGGGCGCTGCTGCCAGCAAACCGGCCACCGCGCCCTGCTCCTCCGGTCGCACACTGAGGCTCCCGGCTGCGTTCAGGCCGGGGGCCGTGAAGCCAAAGCTGAAGCCGAACAGGCCGTAGCCCGCATACAGCGACAGCAGATTGGGACTGAAGGCCACCACGAGCAGTCCGAATGTCATCACCGCGAAGCCGGTCTTCAGCATCGTGGCCGGGGCCGCCTTCCAGCGTTGCAGCACCACGGCCTGCACAAACACGGTCACGAAGGCCATCGACAACATGGCCACCATCATGGTGCGCTGGGCGCGGCCGGGCTCGGTGATGCCGAAGCGATCCGCAATCCAGCCGGCCGTGATCGTCTGCACGCCGGTAAACACGCCGAAGACCACCACCCACGCGATCAGGTACGGCAGCACGCGGGGATCCATCACGCGCAACCGCAAGACCTGCCCGGCGCTGGCCGGTCGAGGTGGCTCAGGCAGTTCCCGATAGGCCCACAGGCCGGCGAGACCGGCCAGAACCGCTGCCACGTACATCGGCAGGACAGGATCGATCAGGCCCAGTGCGCCGCCGAATGCCGGCCCCAGGATGGTTCCCAGACCGCCCGCCATGGCCACCAGCGCCATGCCCTGTGACCGCGAACCTTCATCCGTGGTGTCGGCGATGTAGGCAGTGGCTGCCGGATTGATGCCGCCCACGACGATGCCATAGGCCAGGCGCAACAGGAGCAGCAGGGCAAACAGCGCGCCGGATGTCATGATGCCCATCAGGCCGATCTGCACACCAACGGCCAGCAGGCCATAGCCGATCGCAAAGCCGCCGAGGCCGATCAGATAGACCCGACGGCGGCCCAGATGCTGGCTGGCCCGCCCCCACTGTGGCGCCGAAAAAGCCAGCATCACGTTGGAGGCGGCAATGATGAAACCAAGCTGCCATTCCTCAAGGCCGAGTTCGCGCGCCAGCGGCGTGAAGATGACGAAGAGCAGGGACTGGCCCATCCCGTAGGTGATGAGACCAACGAGCAGAATCAACCGGTCGCGCGGCATGGCATTGGCCATCAACAGCTCCAGATAAAAGCCCACGGCAAGGCACCGCGACATGTCGCGGGCGGGCAAGAGTAAGTGATTTGGCCTGCGGGGATCGTCCGGCAGGCAGTCACCGGGATCGATGGCCTCAGGCGCAGGCGTCGAGGACGCGTCGCCTGGTGTACGGCACCACTTCCATGTGTTTCTCGGCAGCGTGACCGGCCTTTACATTCCGCCAGTAGTCGGCCGTCAACAGGTCAGCGTGCTCGCGGGTGAATTCGTCGTGCAGCTCGCCACGCAGGCCGAGAAACTCCAGAAACTGCTCCGGAAAGACATCGTTTGCCCCCACGAAGAACCAGGGCTCGGCACGCATTTCGTCCTCGTCGTCGCGCGGAACCGGCAGATTGCGGAAGGCACACTCGGTTACCAGACAGAGTTCATCATAGTCATAGAAGATGACCCGCCCGTGCCGTGACACGCCGAAGTTCTTCAACAGCAGATCACCCGGAAAAACATTGCTCAGGGCGAGGTCACGGATCGCCTGCCCATAGTCCCGGATGGCGCGTCGTGCGGCATCCGGCGGTGCATCCCGCAGGAAAACATCGAGCGGTTTCATCCGCCGCTCCATGTAGCAGTGTCCGACGATCAGATCAGCACCCTCGATTCGGCAGCTGCCCGCCGCCGAGGTCAGCAGCTCCTCGAGCAGGGCTGCAGAAAACCGGGCCTTCGGAAAACGCAACTGGCGGAACTCCTGGGCATCGACCAGCCGTCCGGCCCGATCATGCTGGAACACGAGCTGGTACTTCTGCATCACTTCGTGGCGGGACACGGTTTTCGGTTCGGCGAAGCGGTCACGGATGACCTTGAATACCAGGTCGGACGAGTACAGCGTGAAAACCACCATCACCATGCCGCGGACCCCTTCGGCATGGACGAAGGAATCAGTGGACGCGGCCAGATGCCGGAACAGGCCCCTGAACCGCTCGGTCTTGCCCTGCTTCGCCCGACCCAGCACCGTGTAGATCTCATCCACCGACTTGCCGGGCATGATTTCACCCAGATAACCCACCGCCGGCTCCACATCCGGCAAATCCGCATGGAAATAGGAACGGGAAAAGCCAAACAGCGGCCGGACCTCGTACTCCGACATCATCACGGCATCCACGACAATGCCTTTGTCGGCATGGGCAAAGGCAATGATGAGCGGCGACATCCAGTCGGAACCAGAGATCCGCCCGACCAGAAATGCACGAGTCGCGCGATAGAACACCGCCTCCAGCACCTCGAGCCGCAGGCCCGTGCCATCCCGGCCATCCTGGCCCAGCCCCCTGGCAGCCAGCACAGCCTGGATTTCCCCAAGTACGAAACGACCGGCTGCGGCAGGATCGGCGTAGCGCTCCTTCCATGGCGTGCCGGACAGCAGGCTGTCAATCTCCCGCGCAAGGCCGTCGCCGGGGTTGGCAGCGCGGATCAGGAGTTTGCCGGCAGGCACTGCCAGCGTGCTGCCGCGCTCTTCGTCGGCGGCACTGGTGAATTCCACCTCATGATTCACCCCGATGGTGTTGAACACCTTGCGGGTGAGCGAATTGAAAAATGTTGCAAAGAATTTCCGGTCCGGACAAGCGACGATGCGGCTGGCAAATTCCAGCTTGATCTGCCGCCACATCTCGTGCGCAGCGATCTGGGCGCCCAACTGGCCGATCAGCTCCGCCAGGCACTTCTCCACGCGATGATCGTAGAGCTCGATGCGTTCCACGGCATCGCGCTGCCCCAGCTGCCATTCCTGCTCGAGAAAACGCCGCTCTGCGCGTCTGGTGATGCTGCCAAACGTGCGGTTGTAATCCTCGAACGCGCTGAAAATGGTGGCGGCAGTTCGATCGGCGATGCT
>CAYLKO010000057.1:0-16148 GCA_964384525.1 uncultured Chromatiaceae bacterium | reverse complement strand
TTACGGGGTTACCGTAAACACGCTTTCCAAGCGTGCGCCTTCAGCCACTCGGCCATCTCTCCGTATTTGGTCACGATCGAAAGCGGGCTGCAGGGTAGCCCAGCCGGTGATGGGCTTCAATCGCCTCCTGCACTTGCAGGCTGCACTTGCCTGCCGACGCTCACTTGGCGGCTGGCGGCACATCCTTGCGGAAGAAATCCGGCGGCCGCGCCAGGCAGGCGGCGCCCGGCACCCTCTGCTGCTCCGACTTGGGCTGCTCCGACTTGGGCTGCTCCGACTTGGATTGCCCTGACTGGGACTGGGCCACCTGTCTGGCTGGCGGGACAGCGAAGCTGCCGGATTCCGTCGGCGCCGACAGGCTTTTCGGGATGACGATTGCCGGCACTTCGGTGCTGGACTGGTACTCGGACACGTCATTGCAGTTGGCATCCGGGTTCTTGGCTGAAAAGCAGCCAGCGGCCAGTGCGGACAACAGCACAACGGCACCCAGCCTGAACGCTGCCGTATCCACCGGGCTACCCCTGCCCACCGGCGAGGCGCTGCGCCCTGCCCGCTTCGGCCAGCAGGCCGGCCTGGGCCAGTGCGGCCTCGACGGCCGGTTGCGCGGCGTCGCTCAGGCGGGTGAGCGGCAGACGCAGGCCACCGGTGATCCGGCCGAGCCGCTCCAGCGCCCACTTGACGGGGATCGGATTGGATTCGATGAAAAGATCGCGATGCAATGCGCTCAGGCGGGCATCCAGCTCGGCTGCCAGCACGGCGTTGCCTTCGAGGGCCGCCTCGCACATCGCAGCCATCAGATGAGGTGCCACGTTGGCCGTAACCGAGACCACGCCCTGGCCGCCGCGCAGGATGAACTCGCGGGCGGTGGCGTCGTCGCCGCTCAGGAGCAGGAACTCTTCCCCGCAGCCGGTCTGCAGGGCCGCCACGCGGGACAGATCTCCGGTTGCTTCCTTGATGCCGACGATGCCCGGATGAGATGCCACCTGCGCGACCGTGGCCGGCAGCATGTCGACGCCGGTTCGGCCGGGGACGTTGTAGAGGATCACCGGGCGATCCACCGCATTGGCAACCGCCAGGAAATGCTGGCGGAGCCCGTTCTGCGTGGGCTTGTTGTAATAGGGCGTGACGATGAGAAAACCGTCGATGGGGAAAGGCGCCACGGCCATCGACAGGTCGATTGTCTGGGCGGTGGAGTTCGAGCCGGTGCCTGCCACCACCGGGATGCGCCCGGCGGCCCGCTCGGCCGCCACGCGGATCACCTCGATGTGCTCGGCGCGGGTCAGGGTTGCCGATTCACCGGTCGTGCCGGTGATCACGAGGCAATCGGTGCCCTCCGCCACATGCCAGTCGATCAGGCGCTCCAGAGTGGCGAAATCGACTTCGCCGGTCGCCGTCATCGGCGTCACGATGGCAACGCTGCTGCCTGAAAACATGGGTTCGAACCGAGGGAGAATGCAGCATGGATGGTACTGCCCGCCGCCGGGTCGTCGCAAGGCCGGGCCGCCTTCAGGCTTGCTTGCCGACCCCTGAATTCCCGGTACACTGCCCATCGTTTCGCCATTCCCGTACGGCATCTCCATGGAAAAACTGTTGGCGGTCACCGCGATCGGTCCGGATCGCGCTGGCGTGGTTCGCGACTTGAGCCAGGCGGTCACGGCGGCCGGTGGCAGCATCCGCGAAAGCCGCATGATCGCGCTGGGCTCCGAGTTCGCCGTGATGATGCTGGTGGCCGGCAACTGGCACACCATGACCAAGCTGCAGGCGCAGTTCGACGCACTGGCGGAACAGTCGGACCTGAGCCTTGCCCTGCGCGAGACGCAGGCACGGCCGGCAGAGGCCTCGGCGCCGTATCTGGTCGACGTGGTGACCCTCGACCAGGAGGGAATCGTGTTTGGCCTGTCGAACTTTTTCGCGGCCCGCGGACTCGAAATCGCCGAGGTCAGCACGCGTCGCTACAATGCCGCACACACCGGAGCACTCATGTTCAGCGTGCAGATGACGGTCAATGTGCCCGGCTCCGTGCATGTGGCGTCGTTGCGGGAAGACCTGCTGGAATACTGCTACTAACTTAACCTCGACGGTTTTTTCGAGCCGTCCCATCGCTTAGCAGCGCTGCGGCCGTCAATTCTCCAGGAGTGAACGGGTGAGCAGCATCGCAATCGGCAAGAAGGTTCCGAATTTCAAACTGCCGGCAACCGGCGACCAGACGATCGAGCTCAAGAGCCTGCGCGGCAGCAACGTGGTGCTGTACTTCTACCCGAAGGACAACACCCCCGGCTGCACGACGGAAGGCTGTGATTTTTCGGCCCTGCACCAGCGCTTTCGCAAGCTGAATACCGTGATCCTCGGGGTTTCCCGGGATAGCCTCACCGCCCACGAAAAATTCAAGGCCAAATTCGAATTTCCGTTCGACCTGCTCTCCGACGGCGATGAGACGCTCTGCAATCTCTTCGACGTGATCCGCGAAAAGAACATGTACGGCAAGAAGGTGATGGGCGTGGTCCGCAGCACTTTCCTGATCGATGCCGCAGGCGTGCTGCGGGCGGAGTGGCGGAAAGTCAGCGTTGCCGGCCACGCGGCCGAGGTGCTGGCGGCGGCCGAGGCCCTGTAGAGGTCACGCCGGGGTTTTTCCGTGTTCATCAGAAAACTGATTGCGACCGCTGTCGCGCTGTCTCTGATGTTGCCACCGGCCCTCCCGGCTGCAACGGGTGACAACCTGCCGGATATCGGCAGTCCGGCCAACTCCGTGCTGTCGCGCGATCGGGAGATGCAGATCGGCCGATCGATCTACCGCAGTCTCGTGGACACCGATCGGGTGATGACCGATCCGGAAGTCCAGGAATACGTGCAGGACATCGGCCTGAAGCTCGCGGCCCACGCGCAGGATGGCGAATTCCAGTTCCGCTTCTTCGTGGTCAATGACCCGGCCATCAACGCCTTCGCCCTGCCCGGCGGCTACATCGGCATCCATTCGGGGCTGTTGCTGGCCACGGCATCGGAAAGCGAGCTGGCCGGCGTCCTCGCCCACGAAATCTCCCATGTCACGCAGCGGCACATCTCGCGCGCCGTGTTCGCCAACCAGCGCAGCAGCATCCTGACCATGGCAGCCATGCTCGGTGCCATCCTGCTGGGCGCCGTCGGTGGCAGCGGCGACACGATCACCGGTGCGATTGCCGCGGCACAGGGCATCGCAGCCCAGCAGCAGATCAACTTCACCCGGGCCAATGAGTCCGAGGCCGACCGGGTGGGCGTTGCGGTGCTCGCCGCCTCAGGCTTCGATCCCATGGGCATGCCGAGCTTTTTCGAGAAGCTCGCCCAGCAGACCGGGCCGCTCGCCAGTCAGGCCCCTGAATTTCTGCTGACCCACCCGGTTACCGTCAATCGCATCGCCGAGACGCGCGAACGCGTGGCGGATCTACCGAAGCCGGTGGTGGTGGATTCCCCGGGCTATACCCTGATGCGGGCCCGGGTCCGGGTCCTCACCAGTCGGACGCCGGAGAAGGCGCTGGCCTGGTTTCTCGGTGAAGAGCAGGAGTCCGGGCAGGCGCACAATCTGGGCACCGACTACGGCGTGGCGCTCTCGCGCATGGAGCTGGGCCAGTACACCAAGGCGCGCGACCTGTTCAGGAATCTGCTGGCAGCCCACCCTGGCATCATCCCGTTCCACACCGGACTCGCCGGCGCCGAACTGGCGCTGGGCGAGCGCGACGCGGCGTTCAACGGTTATGAGCGGGCCATGGCGCTCTTCCCGCGCAATACGCCGCTGACCGTCCGCTATGCCCAGGCCCTGATGGCCGACGGCAAACCGGCCAGGGCGCACAAGATCCTGCTGGATCTGCTCAATAATGTGCCGCCCACCACCGAGCAGATTCGCCTGATTGCGCTCGCGGCGAGCGCTGCCGGGGATACGGCCGACGCCTACTACTACATGGCCGAGCTGCATCTGATCAAGGGCGATGCGCTGATGGCCGCCGATCAGCTCCGTCTCGCGCTGGCGAGCCCCGGTCTCGATGCCGTGCAGAAGGCGCGTTTTGCCGCCCGTCTCGATCAGATCCAGGAATGGGTGACCCGTGATCAGGCCGAGCGGCGCCAACAGACCAACGATGAAAGACAACCGTGACAAAAAAAACCGGCACCGACATTCTCACCCGCACCTTGTGGATGACCGTCACCCTCCTGCTGTTGTCGGCCTGCACGAGCCGCCATGCCGTCGAGCAGTCCGGCGCAAATGATCCCTTCGAGCCGATGAACCGGGCTTTCTACAGGGCCAATGACATCGGCGACACCTACGTGCTCCGGCCGGTGGCGGCGGGTTACCAGCGCGGGCTGCCGGCCCAGATCCGCGGTGGCATCAAGAATGTCTTCAGCAACTTCACCTACCCCGTGACCATCGTCAACGCCTTCCTGCAGGGCAAATTCGGCCAGGCCGGGCACGATGGCGCACGCTTCCTGGTCAATTCGACCGTGGGTCTGGCAGGCATCTTTGATCCGGCCACGCGGATCGGCCTGACCGAGAACGATGAAGATTTTGGTCAGACACTCGGGGTCTGGGGTGTGCCAGAAGGGCCGTATCTCGTCGGGCCCCTGCTCGGACCACTAACCACGCGCCATGCGGTTGGCACTGTGGTGGATTCACCGCTGACTCCGTTCGTCGGCATCAGCAATGGCAAGCTGGATCTGACGCTGGGCCTGTGGGTGATCTATTCCATCGACAAGCGCTCACGCCTGCTTGACCTGGATCAGCAGATCTTCGAAGCCTTCGATCCCTATCTGTTCGTCCGCGATGCGTACCTGCAGAACCGGCGCTACAAGGTACTCGATGGCAGGATGCCGGACGATGATTCGTATCTGAACGATCTCTACGATCTGGACGAGATGGATGACGCCGATACAGCCAAATAGCGCCGCAAGGCTCAGGCCGTCAGGAGCTCTTCGACACCGCTGAGCCGGGCAATCGCCAGCAGCTTGTCCGGCAAGGCCACGAAGTGCAGCTGCTGCTGCCCGGTTCGCGCCTGACGCAGCCATTCAATCAGCAAGGCCAGGCCGGCGCTGTCGACGGTCGTGGTTCCGCCGAAGTCGATGGTGACCTCCGGCCGGTTGGCGAGCAACGGACGACTGGCGGCCAGCAGCGCGGCTGCAGTTGAAAACGTGACCGGCCCGGCAACCTGGATCCGGCCCGTCCCGTCGGCGGAAATCGTGGCCTCCATGCGCTGCTCCTCAGCCGCCCTTCTTGTCCGGCAGGCTGGTGGTCAATTTGGCGGCATCGGCCTTCAGGCGGGCAATCACCGCATCGATACCCTTTGCACCGATCTCCGCATTGAACTGATTGCGGTAGTTCTGCACATAGGAGATGCCCTCGATGCGCACATCAAAGGCACGCCAGCCATCCTTGGTCTTGTGCATCGAGTAGTAGACGGGCAGCTTGTTGCCGTCCACCATCATTTCCGTCTTGACGACCGTCAGTCGTGGATCCAGCTCGCCCGGCTGGCCGGGAAGAAAGCTGACCTTGTCTTTCTGGAACTGCAGGACGTAGCGCGCATAGTTGTGCAGCATGAACTCATAGAAGGTATCGATGAACGCCTGACGCTGGGCAGCTGTGGCCGTGCGCCAGTGCTTGCCCAGCACGAGGCGTCCTGCATATTCGGTGTCGAACACCGGCAGAAAGACGTCACCAACCAGCTGGTACAGCGCGGGTGGATTCGCAGCCAGCTCCTGCTGGCGACCGTCGATGCGGGTTGCCAGCGTGTCGGCGGTTTCGCGCACCACCTGCTCGGGAGTGCGACTGTCGGCCACCGATGTCGTGGCCAGAAACCCGAGGCTCAGGCTCAGGACGATTGCTGCCAGCGGGTGCATTGCCCTTGTTTGCATTTTCAATGATCTCCGGAGGCGCTGCCATCCTGGGCAGGCTCCTTCTCCGCCTGGCTGAACAGGAACTTGCTGACCAGCTGTTCGAGCACGATCGCCGACTGGGTCATGTGGATCTCGCTGTTGTTGGCAAGCCAGGTATCAGAGCCACCCGGTCCCATGCCGATGTACTTGCTGCCCAGCAGACCTGCCGTCAGGATGCTGGCGTCCGAATCATCGGGGATGTGATTGAACTTGGGATTAATGCGCAGCGTGACGATCGCATCGAGACGCTCATTGTCAAACACAATGCTTTCGACCCGGCCGATGTTCACGCCCGCCATGGTCACCGGCGCCCGGACCTTCAAGCCGGCCACATCGTCGAAACGGGCGGTCACGCGATAACCGCTGTCGCCGGCATATTCTTCAAGGTCGGTCGTTTGGGTCGCCAGAAAAAGCAGCGCGGCAAATCCGAGAAAGATGAACATGCCGGTGCCAAATTCCTGAGTTCGGGTATTTTCCATGGGTTAATGGCCCTGCAGCAGAAAGGCTGTGATGAGGTAATCCAGTATCAGCACGAGTATGGATGTGGTGACGACCGTCTTCGTGGTCGCCATGCCGACACCCTGCGCCGTCGGGGGTGAATTGTAACCTTCAAAAACCGCGATCAGCCCGGCCGTGATGCCAAACACCAGGCTCTTGGCCACACCCTCGAAGATGTCCGACTGATCGACGTATTCCTGCATCTGCGACCAGAAGGCGCCGTTGTCGACACCCATCACCGAGACACCCACGAACCAGGCGCCCAGGATACCGACCGCATTGAAGACTGCGGTCAGCAGCGGCACGGCAATGGCGGCGCCAAGAAACCGCGGTGCGACGATGCGCTGGATCGGATCGATCGCCATGACTTCCATCGCCGACAACTGGTCCGTGGCCCGCATCAGGCCGATTTCGGATGCCAGCGCCGTACCCGCCCGGCCCGCGAACAACAGCGCGGTGACCACCGGACCCAGCTCCTTGAAGAGCGTCAGGGCAACGGCGGCGCCGAGGATGTCTTCCTGGCGCAGCCGGGAAAGCGAGTCGTAACCCTGCAAGCCAATCACCATGCCAACAAAGAAGCCGGAGGTCATGATGATGACCAGCGACAGCACGCCGGCATTGTGAACCTGCTGCGAGATCAACCGCGGCCGCGCCAGTGCACCGGGACACTGCTGGAGGATGGCCACCAGAAACAGGGTTGTGGCCCCCATCTTGCGGATCGAGGCACGCAGCCCCGACCACAGCTGCATCACGGCTGTCACTGCGGCGCTCCCAGGAGCTGGTCGGCATAGGACGGCGCCGGATAATGAAATGGCACCGGGCCATCCGCAGCGCCGGTCATGAACTGCCGCACCAGATCCGAGGAACTGTCGGCGAGTTCCGCCGGCGGTCCGGAGGCAATGACCCTGCCTTCCGAAATCACGAAGCAATGATCGGCGATCCGGCTGATCTCCGCGACATCGTGCGACACCACGATGCTGTTGATGCCGAGTGCATCGTTGTTCTTGCGAATGAGGCGCAACACCACACCTACCGAAATCGTATCAAGACCGGAGAAGGGTTCGTCGTACAGGAGCAATTCGGGATCCATCACGATGGCGCGGGCCATGGCCACGCGCCGGCCCATGCCACCGGACAGTTCCGACGGCATCAGGCGCGCCGCGCCGCGCAGACCCACGGAATTCAGTTTGGTCAGCACCACGTTCCGGATGAGTTCATCGGGAAGATCGGTGTTCTCGCGAAGCGGGAACGCCACGTTCTCGTACACATCGAGATCGGTCAGCAGCGCACTGTTCTGGAACAGCATGCCCATGCGGCGCCGCAGACGGTACAGTTCGCGGCGCGGCAAGGCCGGCACGTTCTGGCCGGCCACCTTGACGGTACCCGACTGGGGCCGGAGCTGGCCGGTGAACATGCGCAGCAGCGTGGTCTTGCCGGTACCGCTGGGCCCCATGATGGCGGTGATGCTGCCCCGGCGGACGTTCATGTCCAGTCCGGAGAAAATCGGCCGGGTTGACCGGCTGAAATGCAGGCCGGCCACTTCGATCAGATTATCTGTGGGCACGAACTCAGGCGGCTTCCATGTCGCGACGATACTGCCCGGCTTGCGCCCGCCCGTTCAACCGCGCCCGCTTCAGGAAGGCCGCCTGCCCCGCCGGAACCTGGGCTGCCTTGCCACCCCAGGCCTGTATGACCGGCGCCTGCAGCGCGCGTCCATAGGAGAACGTGAGCTGCCACGGCAGCGGACCGGAGGCGTTCATGGCCGAGAGATGTTCGGTGGAGTCTTCGGGACTCTGGCCGCCGGACAGAAAAGCGATCCCCGGAACGGTGGTGGGCACGTGCGCCTTCAGGCACTCGAGGGTGGCCTTCGCCACTGCCGCCACCGAAGCCTGCTGCGCGCAGTCCTCGCCGGGAACCACCATGTTGGGCTTGAGGATCATGCCGGCGAGATCCACCCGATGAGCCTTCAGCTGTGCAAAGGTCTGGTCGAGGGCGGCGGCCGTGACCTCGGCGCAACGGGCCAGATCATGGCTGCCGTTCATCAGGACTTCCGGCTCCACGATCGGCACGATGCCCGCTTCCTGACACAGGGCCGCATAGCGGGCCAGCGCGTGGGCATTGGCAGCGAGACAGAAATCGGTTGGCAGATCACGACCGATCGTGATGACGGCCCGCCACTTGGCAAATTTGGCGCCCAGGCCAGCGTATTCCTTGAGCCGCTCGCGCAGCCCGTCCAGACCTTCCGTGATGGTTTCGCCGGGGAAGCCGGCCAGGGCCTTCGCGCCAGCGTCCACCTTGATGCCGGGAAGCATGCCGTGCGCCGCGAGATAGGCCGGAAATGGCGTGCCGTCACTGGTCGACTGGCGGATGGTTTCGTCGAACAAAATCACGCCGCTGATGAACTCGGCAACCCCGGGCGTGGTGAACAACAGCTCGCGATAAGCACGACGGTGTTCAGTCGTTGATTCAAGCTGGATGGCGTCGAAGCGCTTCTTGATGGTCCCCGAGCTTTCATCAGCTGCGAGAATTCCCTTCCCGGGGGCAACCATGGCCCGGGCGATGGCGGCAAGAGTGTGGGCAGTCATGGCATAAACCTCTGATTCGAATCCGGCACACTGAAACGGCCCCGCAGGATAGCAAATTACCTACAGCCACCGGGAGATAGGTACCAATCCGGACTTGGACGCACAGTCATATTGGACTAAGATAGTCCCATATGGTTTACGCCCACAGGCAAGGTGCTGGAGCATGCTCCGGATCAGCAAGCTGACCGACTACGGCACGATGATCCTCGTCCACCTCGCCCTGCAGAAGGCCGGGTTGAATTCAGCGAGCGATGTGTCGGCGGGAACCCGCCTGGCATTGCCCACGGTGCAGAAGCTGCTCAAGCTGCTCGCCCGCAGCGGACTGGTGCAGTCGGTGCGTGGCGCCGGCGGTGGTTATCGCCTGTCACGGGCGCCGGCGAGCATTTCGGCGGCCGAGATCCTGGATGCGCTGGAAGGGCCGCTGAGCATCACGGAGTGCAGCACCGCCGAAAGTCGCTGTGAACTCGAAGCTGGCTGCCCCGTCGGTGGCGCCTGGCAGCGCATCAACCGGGGCATTCGCCGGGCGCTCGATGAGATCACGCTGGCGGAGCTGGCCTACCCCCCGCATGAATTTTCCCTCACCGGCCTGTATGAACGAACGGGACGGCTGCGCCACCGCCTGCCGTCGACCTGAAACGGATCAAACCGCACATGACAGCAACCACACAGAACCAGAGCCTGCAGGAACTGATCGGGCGCGGCTATGCGCACGGCTTTGTCACCGATATCGAATCGGATACCGTGCCACCCGGTCTTGACGAGGATGTCATCCGGTTCATTTCCAGGAAAAAGCAGGAACCGGAATTCCTGCTGGAGTGGCGCCTCAAGGCCTATCGCCACTGGTTGACCTTGAAGGAACCGGACTGGGCCAAGCTGCACCATCCGCCCATCGACTATCAGGCGATCTCCTACTACTCGGCCCCCAAGAAGCCACCCGGGCTGAAGTCGATGGACGAGGTTGACCCGAAGCTGCTCGAAACCTACGAAAAGCTCGGCATTCCGCTGCATGAGCGGGCCCGGCTGGCCGGCGTGGCGGTTGATGCAGTGTTCGACAGCGTCTCCGTGGCGACCACCTTCAAGGACAAGCTCTCGGCCGTCGGCATCATCTTCAGCTCGTTTTCCGATGCCGCCCGCGATCACCCGGAGCTGGTCCGGAAGTATCTGGGAACGGTCGTGCCCTACCGTGACAACTACTTCGCGGCGCTGAACTCCGCCGTCTTCACCGATGGGTCTTTTGTCTACATTCCGAAGGGGGTGCGCTGCCCCATGGAGCTCTCGACCTACTTCCGTATCAACCAGGCGAACACCGGCCAGTTCGAGCGCACCCTGATCATCGCCGAGGATGGCAGCCATGTGAGTTATCTGGAAGGTTGCACGGCGCCACAGCGCGACGAGAACCAGCTGCACGCGGCGGTCGTCGAATTGGTGGCGCTCAAGGACGCCACGATCAAGTACTCGACGGTCCAGAACTGGTATCCCGGGGATGAAAACGGCCTCGGCGGCATCTACAACTTCGTCACCAAGCGCGGTGACTGCCGCGGCGCCAATTCGCGCATCTCCTGGACGCAGGTCGAAGCGGGTTCGGCGATCACCTGGAAGTACCCCAGCTGCATCCTGCGCGGCGACAACTCCGTGGGCGAGTTCTACTCGGTGGCGGTGACCAACCACCTGCAACAGGCGGACACCGGCACCAAGATGATCCACATCGGCCGGAACACCCGCAGCACCATCGTGTCGAAGGGCATTTCCGCCGGACGCGCCCAGAATTCCTATCGGGGGCTGGTCAAGATTTTTCCGACGGCGGAAAACGCCCGCAATTACACCCAGTGCGATTCCCTGCTGATGGGCCCGGAGTGCGGTGCGCACACCTTCCCGTACATGGAAGTGCGCAATCCGTCGGCCATCGTCGAACACGAGGCGACGACTTCCAAGATCGGCGACGACCAGCTCTTCTATTGCCGGCAGCGCGGCCTGTCGACGGAAGATGCGGTCAATCTCATCGTCAACGGTTTCTGCAAGCAGGTTTTTCGGGAATTACCCATGGAGTTTGCCGTGGAAGCGCAGAATCTTCTCAATGTCAGCCTGGAGGGTGCGGTGGGTTGAGCCCGCTGCGCATGCATAGTGGAATCGTCATCGAAATCATCCCCCACCCTCCTTGAGGTCCGCGACCTGCGCGTGTCGGTCAGCGGCAAGGAGATCCTCAAAGGCCTGACGCTCAGTGTGGGCGCCGGGGAAGTTCACGCCATCATGGGGCCGAACGGGGCCGGCAAAAGCACGCTGGCTCATGTGCTTTCCGGGCGCAGCGGCTACACCGTGACCGGTGGATCAGCCACCCTGCTGGGCCAGGATCTGCTGGCGATGGAACCAGAGGAGCGGGCGCGGGCCGGCGTCTTCCTGGGCTTTCAATATCCGGTCGAGATACCCGGGGTCAGCAATGTCAATCTGCTGCGCTTCGCGCTGAATGCCCGGCGGGCAGCCCGCGGAGAAGGCGCTGTCGACGCTGTCGGCTTTCTGCGGCTGGTCAAGGAAAAGGCCAAGCTGATGCAGATGAACGAAAGCTTCCTGCAGCGAGGGGTGAACGAGGGATTTTCGGGCGGTGAAAAGAAGCGCAATGAAGTGTTCCAGATGGCGGTGCTGGAACCCATCCTGGCGATTCTCGACGAAACGGATTCAGGCCTCGACATCGACGCCCTGAAGGTGGTGGCCAACGGCGTCAACAGCCTGCGGCACCCGGATCGGGGTTTCCTGCTGATAACCCACTATCAACGTCTGCTGGATTACATCCAGCCGGACTACGTGCACGTCCTGGCGGCCGGCCGGATCGCCCGCACGGGCGATCGCACGCTGGCCCTGGAACTCGAGGCCGAGGGCTACGACCATATCCTCGCCGCGGCGAACCAATGACCGGGATCATGAACATGCCCAGAACCGGTTCCAAGCTGGCCAGTCCGGCGCCAGATATCGTCACGGATGCCATCAAGGTGGCCGGCACAACTGCCGTGACCGCCGCGGCTGCACCGCCGTGGCAGCGGGTTGCCGCCCACGGATTTTCCGGCCATGCAGACCTTGCGTGGCTGGCTGACCGGCAGGCTGCTGCCCTTGCGCGGATCGTCGCCACCGGACTGCCGGACACGAACCACGAGGCGTGGCGTCACACCAGTCTCGATGCCTACACCCGGCGCTGGTCCGAATTTCTGGAGCAAGGAGCCAAAGCCACCTCCACCGCCACCAGGGATTCACAGCGGCAAGCCATCCGTGACGGCGCGGATGACGTCACGCTCGATCTGGTCAACGGCCAGCTGGCGCGACTGCCGGACCAGGCGCCCCGGGGCCTCGAGATCCAGTCCCTGCGCCAGCTGCCGGCCACCTCGCGGGAGACAGCCGCCACCCTCCTCCAGTTGCATGCCGGCGGCGCCGCAGCCGATCCCCTGGTGGACCTCAATACCGCCCTGCTCGACGACGGCCTGCTGATTGCCACTGAAGCCGGGCAGCAGGCCTCACCCACCGTGCATCTGCGGAATCACGTGTCTTCAGTCACGTCGCTGGTGCAGACCCGCCTGCTGGTCGATGTCCGGCCGGGCAGTCGCCTGACGTTGATCGTGGAACACGACGGTGCGCCGCACTGTCTGTCGAACACCGTGCTGCAGATCCGGCTGGGCCGGGACAGCCAGTTGAACCTCGTGCGGGTGCAGGCCTTCCCCGGTGATGGCCTGGCCACCGAGACCAGCCTCATCGAACTGGCCGGGTCCGCCAAGCTCGGCGTGACAAGCGTGGACATGGGCGCGCAATTGAGCCGGCAGACACTCACCGTGCTGCTGGCTGGTGCCGACGCCACGGCCGAGGTACAGGGGATGTTCCTCGCCGATGGCCGGCGGCACATCGATAACCAGACATCGCTGGTGCACGGTGCGCCGGCAACGGTGAGTCGGGAAACCTATCTGGGAATCGCCGATGACCACGGCCACGGCGTGTTCGGCGGCAGGATACTGGTGCTGCCCGGTGCCGCCGGCAGCAATGCCGCGCTGACCAACCGCAATCTCCTGCTGACGCCAACGGCCGAGATCGACACCAAACCGGAACTGGAGATCTACGTCGACGACGTCCGTTGCAGCCACGGGGCCACGATTGGCCAACTCGATGCCAACGCCCTCTTCTACCTGCAGTCGCGCGGTGTGAATCTGGCCGAGGCCCGGCAAATGCTGACCATCGCCTTTCTGCGCAAGGGGCTGGCCGGCATTCCGGATCCGGCACTGCGCGCCCGCCTTGATGGCCAGCTCCAGGCCCGCCTCAACAAGCGCGCCGCCGTGCAACCGCCGCCGGGTCCGCCGTCATGACCGCCAACCCGGCCACCGTCCAGCCAGGCCTGAATGTGGCGGCGATCCGTCGCGACTTCCCGATACTCGATCAGATGGTCAATGGCCGGCCACTCGCCTATCTGGACAACGCCGCCTCCTCCCAGCGACCCCGCCAGGTGATCGAGGCTATGGATCACTACTACCTGCATGACCACGCCAACGTGCATCGTGGCGTGCATACCTTGAGTCACCGCGCGACAGACCTCTACGAAGCAGCCAGGGAAACCATCCGCGCCTTCGTCAATGCGGCCTCCGTCCGGGAAATCATCTTCACGCGCGGAACGACCGAAGCGATCAACCTCGTGGCTCACAGCTTCGGCCAGCGACTCAAGCCGGGTGACGAAATCCTGATCACCACGATGGAGCACCATTCGAACATCGTGCCCTGGCAGATGCTGTGTGAACGCAGCGGGGCCATTCTGCGGGTGGCGCCGATCAATGCGGCGGGCGAACTGCTGCTCGACGAGTTCCTCGCGCTCCTGTCGCCCCGCACCCGCCTGGTGGCGGTCGCCCACGTTTCCAATGCGCTCGGCACGATCAATCCCGTGAAGGCGATCATCAGTGCGGCGCGCGCCCGGGGCATCCCGGTGCTGCTGGACGGCGCCCAGGCCATACCGCACCAGGCCATCGACGTGCGGGATCTGGACTGTGATTTCTATGCCTTCTCGGCCCACAAGATGTGCGGCCCCACCGGCATCGGCGTGCTCTACGCCCGCGAGGCGCTGCTCCGCGAACTGCCGCCGTTCCAGGGCGGCGGCGACATGATCCTGACGGTGAGCTTCAAGGGCACGACCTGGAACGAGCTGCCGTACCGTTTCGAAGCCGGCACGCCCAACATTGCCGGCGCCATCGGACTGGCGGCCGCCATCCGCTATCTGGACGAGCTCGGCATGGCGGAGATCGCCGCCTGGGAAGCCCACCTGCTGGGCTACGCCACGCAGGCGCTGCTCGACATTCCGGGGCTCTCCATTCTGGGTACCGCCCGGGAGAAGGCCAGTGTCGTGTCCTTCAACGTGGCGGGCATTCATCCCCATGATCTCGGCACCGTGCTCGACCAGCAGGGCGTCGCCATCCGCGCCGGGCACCACTGCGCCATGCCGGTGATGGAATTTTTCAATCTTCCGGGCACGGCCCGTGCCTCCTTTGCCTTTTACAACACCTGTGCCGAAATCGACCAGCTGGCAGCGGCCATCAAGGTGGCGCAGGACCTGTTTGCCCGATGACGGCAGCAGTGACACGCGGGATGGATCTGTACCGGCAGGTGGTGCTGGAGCACAGCCGGCACCCGCGTCATCGCCACCGACCGGCGCACTACGACCTCGAAGCCGAAGGCCACAATCCGCTCTGCGGCGACAAGCTCCGGGTTTACGTGAATCTTGCCGGCGAACAACTGACCGACATTTCCTTCGAGGCCTCCGGCTGCGCCATCTGCCTCGCCTCGGCGTCCCTGATGAGCGAAGCCGCCCGCGAGCAAACCCGGGAGCAGGCCGAGGCGATGATCCGGCAGTTCGAGCAGGCGCTCACCACCGACGGCACATTGCTGACGGGCGATCTCGCGGCACTGGGCGGTGTCAGCCAGTATCCATCACGCATACGCTGTGCGACCTTGCCGTGGAAAACCCTCAAGGCCGCACTCACCGCCCCGGACAATTCCCCATCGACAGCCACCGTAACGACAGAGTGAGTATCGCGGAATGAACATGAACAACGAACCCGTCGTCGTCCAGCGGGATGTGGAGGGCCTGATGGTGCCCTCGGGCATCCCGGTGACCCTGCCCACCGATGCGCTGGTCTACATCACGCAGGCCATGGGCGGCAGCTTCACGGTCTACTTCGAAGGCAACCTGATCCGCATCCCGGGCACCGACGCCGATGCGCTGGGCAAGGATCCGGTACTGGCGCCATCCCTGCCCGAGGGCGCCAGCGACGAGCAGTTCGAGGCGCTCGTCTGGGAACAGCTGAAAACCATCTACGATCCCGAGATTCCGATCAACGTGGTCGATCTGGGCCTCGTCTACGAATGCACCGTCATTCACCAGCCTTCCGGCAAGCGCGATGTCAGCCTGACCATGACGGTCACGGCGCCAGGCTGCGGCATGGGAGAGATCCTCGTCGAGGAGGCGCGGGACAAGGTGTCCATCATTCCAACGGCAGGCAACGTGGATGTGGAACTGGTGTTTGATCCACCCTGGAGCCGGGAGATGATGTCAGAGGCGGCGCAACTGGAAGCCGGGCTGCTCTGAGGGTAATCTGCTGCTCCCATGCAGCGTCAACTCACCCTGCTCCGCCACGCGAAGGCGGCCTCGATCCCGTTGTCCTGGAGCGGAGCGGATGCCAATGAGGATGAGTCGGATCTGAACCGGCCCCTCAGTGAGCGCGGCGAGCATGACGCGCCGCTGATGGGGCGGCGACTGCAGGCGCGCAAAGCCCGCCCGACGCTCTTTCTCACGAGTCCTGCCAGGCGCGCCCGGCAAACGGCACGCATCGTCGCCCGGGAAATCGGCTTTCCGCAGGAGTTCCTGCAACACGAACCGGAGCTTTACCTGGCCACACCGGAACAGATCCTGGACGTGCTGGCGCGTAAGGACAGCACCTTCAAGAACGTGGTCGAGTGCGGCCAAAATCCCGGCCAGACCGAACTCGCCACCCGGCAGACGGGCAGCGGCATCGACAACATCCCCACGACCGGCGTCGTGATCATCGAATTCAAGGTGCATGCCTGGGCAGACATCGTGCAGGAACGGGCCGAACTCCTGCTCTTCGATTATCCGCGCCGGGCCGCCAGCGAGGATTATCCGCACCGGGCCGCCAGCGAGCCGCA
>CAYLKO010000056.1:0-18092 GCA_964384525.1 uncultured Chromatiaceae bacterium | reverse complement strand
GGTGGATGATGCAGCTCCCCTATACTGCGGCTGCAGGGCTGGATTCCCTTTCGCGATCTGCGGGCAACCGTACCGCAGCGAAAGGGATTCCAGCCAGGATGTCGCGACGACGAAGCGCTGCCCTCTATTGATTACAGCGGCAGCATGGCTGGGTATGCCTTCACCGATAAGCGGGCAACCGTACCGCAGGTGAAGGCATACCCAGCCGGGATGCCGCGGGCCACGGAGTACAGTGTCCAATTGCCACGAATCGCTTCTTCCGATGTATCGATCCTTCAACCTGAGTGATATCAAACCAACGCCCTGGAAAAACGGTGGCGGCCTGACGCAGGAAATCGTTTGCTGGCCGTCGGACGCGGGCATGAACGACTTCCAGTGGCGTGTCAGCGTGGCCAGCATTCGTTCCGGCGGTCCGTTTTCGGTGTTCCCGGGCATCGACCGCATCATCCTGCTGCTCGAGGGTCACGGCGTGCGGCTGCGGTCGCCCGATCAGCACATCGATCATCGCCTCGACCAGCGCCATCGGCCGCTACATTTCTCCGGCGATCACCCCTGCCACTGCGAGTTGCTGGGTGGCGACTCCCGCGATTTCAATGTGATGACGCGGCGTGCCGTGGTGACTGCCAACGTGCAGGTCTTCACGGGCGCGGCAGCGGCATCGAGTGAGCATGGGCTGATCTTCGCAGCTGCCGGTACCTGGTCGCTGCGGGCTGACCGCGACACGACACTCGCAGCAGATACCGGCATTTGCTGGGCGGGCGAGTCGGTGGCCTGGACAGCCGCGCCGCTCGAAGCAGACGCCGTGCTCATCGCGCTAAAGATCCTGCCCCGCGCCTGACTGCCCGCAAGGCGCACCTGGTTGTCCTGCTTGCCCATTTCCGCCTCACCGCATACCCTGTTCACGGGTCCGCGCTGGTCCCCCCGCGGTGGCTGGCCGTGAACCCCGTCAGGTCCGGAAGGAAGCAGCGGTAACGGTGATGCCGGGCGCCGGGGTGCGGCTGGCGCGGGCTCACTTTTCACTTGCAGGAACTGCCCCCCGAGCCGATGACGTACCTGGCACTCGCCCGAAAGTGGCGTCCCAAGACCTTTGCCGATGTGGCCGGTCAGGCCCATGTGGTTCGGGCGCTGGAAAACGCGCTGAACTCGGGGAAGCTGCACCACGCCTTTCTGTTTACCGGGACGCGTGGGGTGGGCAAGACGACCATCGCGCGGATTTTCGTCAAGGCATTGAACTGCGAGCGGGCGGTGAGCGCGCAGCCTTGCGGGGAATGCGCCAGCTGCCTCGCCATCGACCAGGGCCGCTTCGTGGACTTTCTGGAGGTGGACGCGGCGTCCCACACCGGTGTGGACAATGCCCGCGAGCTGCTGGAAAACGCCCAGTACACGCCGGCCGCCGGTCGCTACAAGGTGTACCTGATCGACGAGGTGCACATGCTGTCGAAGCCGGCCTTCAATGCCCTGTTGAAGACGCTGGAAGAACCGCCGCCCCATGTGAAATTCCTGCTGGCCACGACTGACCCGCAGAAGATTCCGGTCACCGTGCTGTCACGCTGCCTGCAGTTCAATCTGAAACGGTTGCCGCACGCGACGATCGTCGAGCGCCTGAAGCTGATCTGCGATCGGGAGGCCATCGAGGCTGACGCGTCGGCAATCCAGCGGATGGCCCGGGCGGCGGCCGGGAGCATGCGGGATGCCTTGAGCCTGCTCGATCAGGCGCTGGCCTTCGGCGCCGGCAGCCTGAAGGATGCCGAGGTGGCGGAGATGCTCGGCAGTCTCGACAGCACGCGGCTGAACGGGGTGCTGGAGGCATTGGCCTCAGCCGATGCGCCGGCGCTGCTGGCCCAGGTCCGGCAGCTGGACGAGCTGGCGCCGGACTATGCCGATGTGCTGGCGGGGCTCGCCACACGCCTGCAGCGCATTGCTGTGCTGCAACTGGCCGGGCCGGAGACCGGAGACGATGGCGGCCCGGAGGACCGGGGCGGGGAGGACGATCCCGCCCTGATCGAGGCACTGGCCGCACGCATGGATGCTGAAACCGTGCAGCTCATGTATCAGATCGCGATTCATGGCCGCCGGGATCTGGCCCTGGCGCCGGATCCGCGCACCGGCGCGGAAATGACCCTGTTGCGCATGATCGCGTTCCACCCCGCCGGGGTAACCCAAGGCGCCGCCCCGGGAGTTGCTCGCGGGACGCCCCCGACCACAGTCAGGAGCACGGTAAAAGGCCCGGCTCCAAGTGCCGCCCCAGGTGCCGCCCCAGGCGCAGCGAGACAACCGGCTGCGGTGTCCGCACCCACACCCGGCGGAGCCTCCCGCCCGGCAAACCCCGAGCCGGTCGATCTGAACGCCGCTCTGGGCGACTGGGCCGCCTTTGTCGGTACGCTGAATCTCGATGGCGCGGCCACGCAGCTTGCAACCCACTGTGCGCTGGCAGGGCACACCGCCACCGAAGTGCGGCTGATGCTCGACGAGCGCAACAGCCACCTCCTGACCGATAATCTGCGGCAGCGGCTCACCACGGCGATCTCGGCGCGCCTCGGCCGTGATATCAAGGTGCTGGTGTCGACGGGTACGGTGGCCAAAGCCACGCCTGCGGCCCGTCAGGCCCGCACTGAAGATGCCGAGCTCGAGCAGGCGCGGGCGCAGATTGCCGCCGACCAGAACGTGCAGCAGCTGACGGCGCTGTTCGACGCCGAAGTGATCCCCGATTCCATCCGCAAGCATCCGCAGTCCAAATCCCGGAAGTGAGACAGCCATGAAAGCCGACCTCGGTAGCCTGATGAAGCAGGCTCAGAAAATGCAAGCCGAAATGCAGAAAGCCCAGGAGGAGCTGGCTCACCTGGAAGTCTCCGGCGAGGCGGGTGCCGGCATGGTGAAGATCCGCATGAGCTGCAAGCACGAAGTGCGTGCGCTCACCATCGATCCCGTGCTGCTCGGTGATGATCGCGACATGCTCGAGGACGTGCTGATTGCCGCCTTCAACGATGCCCTGCGCAAGGTCGAGCGCACGGTGCAGGACAAGATGGGCGGCGTGACATCCGGCATGACGGCCGGAATGGGCCTGCCGCCGGGGCTCAAGCTGCCCTTCTAGCGATGGCCTTCAGCCCGCTGCTCCAGGACCTGCTGACAGCGCTCCGCTGTCTGCCGGGCGTCGGTCCCAAGTCATCCCAGCGCATGGCTTTTCATCTGCTCGAGCGGGACCGTGAGGGCGCGCAGCGCATCATCTCGGCGTTGACCGTGGCCCTTGAGCGGATTGGCCAGTGCGCCCGCTGCCGGATGTTCGCCGAGACGGAGCTCTGTGCAATCTGCACGGACACCCGTCGGGACGCCGGCCTCATCTGCGTGGTCGAGACGCCGGCCGACGTGGTGGCGATCGAGGAATCAGGCGCGTGGCGCGGCCGGTACTTCGTGCTCATGGGGCGCCTGTCACCACTCGATGGCATCGGGCCCGACGAGCTCGGCATACCGCTCCTCGAAACGGAGCTGGCCGACGGCACCGCACAGGAATTGATCCTCGCCACCAGCGCAACCGTTGAAGGCGAAGCCACCGCCGGTTACCTTGCGAGCCTGGCGCGCGCCCGCGGGATCCGCGCCACGCGCATCGCGCACGGCGTGCCGATGGGCGGCGAACTGGAGTACGTGGATGCCGGCACGTTGTCGCATGCGATTGCCGCCCGCACGCAGGTGGTGAACGAGCGGTAGCTGTCGAAGCGCCGTGCGCCACGGCTTCCTGGCCGGCATGGTGGCCACCGGCGGCTAGGTGCGTCAATGCAACTACTGATTCCAGTAGTTGCCTGCAGTCGCAAGGCCGGCATAGGCTCACGGCGGACCACAAGCTTTGGGGGTGCGCAGTGTTGCCATACCAGTGTCTGATGATCGGCACTGTGGGTGTGTTGCTGAGCGGGGCCGTGCTCAGCTTCGAGACGCGGACCTTTGACCCGTCCCTGTACTCGCAGGCTGTTACCGAATGCGATCAGCTTGCTGCCCATTCAGCCGATCCATTCAAAGTCGTGCCAGGTCTTTCGAGTTCGGAGGTCAACCTTCCGAAGGCCATCAAGGCATGCAAGGCGGATCTTGCGAAGGATCCCGGCAATCCGCGCCTGCAGTACCTTCTCGCCCGGGCTCTCACTTTTTCCTCTCTGTGGGAGGAGGGGCTGCCACTCATCGAGAGGGCCGCCGCGCTCCATTACCCGCAGGCTCTGTTCGTCACCGGGTATCTTTACCTGACTGGCGAGTACGATGCGCCGACGAATGCCTGCCGCGCCGGTGAGTTGATCCGTGAATCAGCACTATATGGGCGCCGGGCCGGGCAGGTCGGCTTCGTCGCCTGGCATCTCGCGGGGCGATTCGACACCTGCGAGGTTCGCCAGGATCGCGACGAGATGCTCGCCTTTCTCGGAGCGGCACGTGGAGACAAACCAGACTTCTACACCAGCCTGCTGATCGATGATCTCGAGCGTCAGTTGCGCGGCATCCCCACACCGGTTCGCGGGGAGCGGTGAATACCACCCCATCTATCTGTCCATGTGAGCCGGAGCCGGCTGTCCGGTTCGCGCCACAGTCTGTCAGCCGGAGAGCCAAGCCATGCATGTAGCCTTCACTTTGTCGTATTCCCTTGTGCTCATCCTGCTGGCGGCGCCGCTGCTTGCAGCCGGCGAGCCGGAGCTCGCGGAAATTCTTGTTACCGCCGAGCGCCGCAGTGCGAACGTTCAGGACGTGCCGGTCGCGGTAACGGCCTTCACTGAAGAGGATCTGTCGCGTCGCCAGGTCGTTTCTCTGGTCGATATCGCCAAGGATGTTCCGAACCTCGTCGGGCACAACAATGTCGGACTGAACAGCGCGACAGTCGTCTATCTGCGCGGAATCGGCTCGACCCAGTCGTTCGCGACAGTTGACACGACTGTCGGCTTCTATGTCGACGACGTCTACATGGCACGCCAGAATGGCAACAACTTCATGCTGTTCGACGTAGAGCGCGTCGAGGTGCTGCGCGGGCCGCAGGGCACGCTGTATGGCCGCAATACCTCCGGCGGTGCCATCAAGGTCGTCACGAAGCGGCCGACGCAGGAATTCGAGGCCAGCGGACAGTTTACTGTCGGTGACTACGACTTCACCGAGGTACGCGCCTCCGTGAATATGCCACTCAGCGAGCGCGTAGCCGTGCGGCTCAACGGCGTGAGCCAGCAGCAGGACGAGGGCTTTGCGCGCAACGTGACGCTTGATAAAGACGTCAACGGGCGCTCGATCGAGGGCGCCCGCGTCGCTGTGCGCTACCAGCCCGGCGAAGCTTGGGACATAAATCTCGCCTTCGACTGGGTTCGCGACGACGCGGACGGCATCGTGCCCGCGGACATCTCCGGCCGAGCACGGCCGGCCACGGGTAGCCTGTTCATCGTCGAGAGTGGTATCGATAACTACGCCAGCACGATCAGCAAGGGCGGGATGGCCCGCGTCGACTGGTCAGGTTCCGATCGAGTGCAGTTCGCCTCGATTACATCCTATCGTGAACTTGACCAGGACTACCTGCTCGATCTGTCGGATCAGCCCGTTCCGATATACGTCATCGACAACGTCGGCGATCACGACCAGCTCACCCAGGAACTGCAGCTCAAGGGCACGACGCAGCTCGGCGGCCGCGATCTCGAATGGATCGCTGGCGTTTTCTACATGCAGGAGTGGAACAAGACCATCATGGGTGACGAGTTCAACTTCCAGCTTGTGGACGGCACGCGCGTGCCGCTCGGCCGGCAAGCGAAGATCGTCGAGAATGACGTTGAGTCGTGGGCCACATTTGGACAGGTCAAGTACAGGCTCACCGACCGGCTTGCACTGACTGCCGGCCTGCGCTGGACACGTGACCGGAAAGATGTAGCCGTCGAGCAGCGAAATGCCGCCGGCGCGATCAGCTATACGACGGCCAATCTCGTTGCGCTCGGCATTCCGGTCGATCAGACCTACAAGGAGATCACGCCCAAGGTCGGTGTGGACTTTCGCCTCAACGACGATATCCTGCTTTACGCGTCCTACACCGAGGGCTTCAAGTCGGGCGGCTGGAACTCACGCGTGACGAATCCTGTGCAGTTCTATGCCATCAAGCCCGAGTACGTGAAGGCCTGGGAGGTCGGCGCGAAGACGGAATGGCTCGATCGCCGCCTGCGTCTCAATGGTGCCGCGTTCCTGACGGATGTCGACGATCTCGTGATCGGTGCGGTTGGTTCGAGCCCGGGCGGCGCGTTCCAGACGATTAACTCTGATGCGCAGATTCATGGCATCGAGCTTGAGATCGCGGGTGCGGTGGCCAGCGGCCTCGACGTGTTCGCTTCGATCGGCTGGATGGAGGGCGATTACCGCAACTTGGGCACCGACCCACAGGGCTTCCGCGGCCGTCCGCTGCCGCGACTGCCCGATACGACGGTCAAGGCGGGTGCGGACTATACCGTCCCGGCCGGGGAGCGCGGGGATGTCCGGTTCGGCATGGACTACTCGTGGACCGCGTCGTACTACACGAGCTCCACGCCGAGTCCGATCACGGCGACAGGCGACGTTGGCATCGTCAACGCCTACATTCGCTTCGACGATGCCCAGGGGCGTTGGTACGTGCAGGGTGGGTGCCGCAACTGCGCGGACAACGAGTCGTTCCACTCGATGCTCAATTTCCCCTCACTTGGTGGCGGGGCAGGCTTCGCGGCCGCCTACCCGTACGATCCGCGTACCTGGCGTGTCACGGTCGGCACGAAGTTCTGATATGGCGCAGAGATCACCCGCACAGGCTATAAATGCCGGCACTGGCCTCCTTTTGTACTTACGTTGTGGGTCGGTACCGTCCCATCAGCAGTCCAGCAGTGATGGAGCACAGGGCGACGACACCACCGATCAGCAAGCCTAGAGACATTGACGCAGGTTGCGCGCCGTGTGGGTCGCTCTCCAGTCCCACCGCCGCCAGCAGGGCGCCAGAGACCAACGCAGACACGGCGAGTGCGGGCTTGGCAACGACCGCAGCCGCACCAAAAAAACTGCCTGCGCGCCGCTGACCGCCCGCCGCTTCGTCATCATCGATGATGTCCGCGATCATTGAGCCAATGAATACGGATGACGAGGCAGACAGGAGGCCGCCCATGGCGGCGCCACTCAGCACGATCATCGCCAGTTTGCCGGACCAGACCGGTGGCAGCAGGCCGAGCACAAACGCGATCGGCATCGCCAACGCGAGGATGCCATAGGTTACAACGCCAGCGACATAGCAGTTGCGTTTGTCAACTATTCGGCTAAGCAGGGTCCAGAATACGACTCCAGCGAGTGAGCCGAGGAGCGTTGCCGCTGGAAGCCACATTGCGCTGGGTGTAGGCAGTCTCCAGAAATAAGTCGCCACATAGATTTCGGTGGCGCGTGTGGTGCCGATTGCAATGGCGAAGGCGCCGACGCACATCATCAAGCGGCGAAAATGCCCGGCGCACAATGTACTCCTGAAATCCTTGTAGATACGGACAAAAGGATTGTCTTTGGTGTCCGGCAATATTTCCGCATCCATCGTCGGTACGGCAACATGCCAGGTGCCGAGCGTCGTGACGAGCATTGCAACGAGTGCAACAGCGGTGCAGTAGACCGCCAGCTCCGGATAGTGGCGGGGGTTGAGCTGTGCGAGTGGGAAATCCGGCGTTGGCAGCATCAGTTCGCGAGCTGTCCAGTACACGAAAGTCCCGCCCAGAATGTAAAAGAATTGTCGAAATGCGACGTTTGCAGTCTTGGCGTATGAGGACGCCGCCATATCGGCGCCGAGTGCGAAATGGGGTACCGTGAAAAATGTCATCGCCACGCGGCAGATGAGCAGCCAGAACACCAGCCAAAAGAACAGTGCCATGCCCTGGACGAAATCCGGCGGCCAGAAAAGAGCCACAAGTGCCACGCACGTAGGCAGCAATCCTGCAAGCATCAAGGGGTGGCGCCGACCATGGCGATGTCTCAGGCGATCGGAGATGCTTCCCGCAACGACGCCACTCGCCGTATCACCCAGAAGGCCGAAGAACAGCGCGAGTCCGGTCGTGGCGGGTGAGAGCCCGAGTACCTGGTTGTAGTAGAACAGCAGCAAACCGCCGAGTGTCGCAACTTTGATTCCTTCGGCAGTCTGGCCTGCGCCATATGCCATTCGGGTTGCGAAACCCGAGGCGTACCAAGTCACCAATCTCTCGGGGCGGATGATGCAAATGATTGCCGGGGGTCGGTGGGCTCGATAAAAGCTGCACGCACAGCGAGGGCTACGGCGTGTGTGCGATTGACTGCGTCAAGCTTTCGTATCGCCGACTTGATGTGAAAGCTGGAAGTATCCACGGAACGCTGGATGAGGCGCGCAATTTCCTTGTCACTCATGCCGCGTGCCGCCCAGTGCAGGCATTCAGTCTCGCGCTCTGACAGCGGCGAGGCTGCAATCCACAGGCGGCTGCGATCAATTCCCTCGAAGAAGTATTCCGCAGCAGCCTGGAGGAGCTGCGTCGATGGGTCATCAACTGCCAGGTGCCGATCGTCGTCCGATGCAAACCACGTGACGCAGCCGGTGCGGCCAAACGGCAGCCTGACCGGTATGGTGAGACCCCGGCAGATGCCGAAGCCGAGCATGTACTGCAGCGCGCGACGTTGGCGGGCAGTGTAATTGCCCGGCCCATGCCCGCTGGTTTTCCTGGTCAAGATCCAGTGGCGGGGCACACTCGGATTGCGCATGATCTGTTTGATCGGAAAGTGCGCCCCGTGGCCTCCCTTGATCCAGCCAGCGACGAATCCTGTGGGCCAGCCCAAACGCGCTTCCCATGCATCACTTTCCGGCAGTCGCAATGCAATAGGACGTTCGATCTCTTCCCGGAAGCCGCCGGCCTCGACCCCGCGCCCCTTGGGCGTCCTGGCAAGGATATCAAGGCATTCCTGTGCTGTCGTCGATGCTGCCAGTTCGTTAATGAAGTCCGTCATGGCCAAATCCATGCGCTCTCCTGCGGCATTACTACTGAATTAGGTAGTACCAACGTCCCTGCGTCAACTCTATAACAGGACATCGTACATCGTAAGCGCCATGCGTTGTGCCTCGGTGGCATGCAGGTTCTGGAAGGAGGGGGTGATGGCCGTAAAAATGCAGCAGTGGCTGTGCCATGGAGCTTTGCTCATCGGCTTTCTGGTATCGCCTGTGGCATTTTCCGGTGTGACCCATTGTGATCGTTTGGCGACGCATCCGGACGATCCGGATCGCAACACTGCAGGTCTTGAGCGCGAGGAAATTGATCTCGGCGCTGCAGAGGCTGCCTGTCGCGCGGCAGTTGAAGCGGAGCCCCGTCGCGCACGTGAACATTACCATCTCGCACGCGTGCTCTATTACAGCGACAAGATCGAAGAAGGGATGAAGGAGCTGACGATTGCCTCCGATGCCGGCTATCGGCAGGCGATTTTTGTCCTTGGTTATATCCACTCTGACGGCAAGGTGAAGCGGGATGACTGTCGTGCAGGAGAGTTGTTCCTGCGCGGTGTCTCACTTGAACACCCTTGGTCCGGGGCGCATCTCGTAGAGAAGGCCATCGCTGGCCGGTTCAAGAACTGTTCGTTCAAGCTCGGTGACATCGACCTCGAACAGGCGATGCGGCTCGCGGAAGAGCATGTGACCGTGACTGCATCCGCCGGACGTATCGAGAAATTGCGCGCACGGTTGAATCAGCAGCGCACCGCAGTGAGTACGGGTGGCACTTAGTAGGCCCGAGACAAAACAAGGGGGAAATCGAAAGTGATCAGGATTGTCGTTCATTATGTTGCCTTCGCCGCCATTGCGGTGACCCAGATTCCACCGGTGCTGGCTCAGGCCGAATCCCAGGGCCTGGAGGAGATCACGGTTACAGCCCGCAAGCAGTCGGAAAAGCTGCAGGATGTGCCGCTCACCGTTACCGCGTTCTCGGAGGAGGATATCGAACGGGCTGGCCTGCGGTCGCTGACGGATATATCGGCCTTCAGTCCAGGGCTTTACTACAGTGAACAGGGCAGTCAGCGTGGTGGCCGCTCTGAATCCGTTATCCGCTTTCGGGGTATGGATACCAACGACATTACGCCAGCCCGTGCATTGGCATCGGCGTTTGTAGACGGAGTCTATGTCTCCGGCGGCCTGTCCAGCATCAGTCTCGAGGAAGTCGAGCGTGTGGAGGTCATCAAGGGGCCACAGAGCGCCTATTTCGGACGCACCACCTTCGGTGGCGCGGTAAATTTCATTACTCGTCCGGTGAGCGATGTGTTTTCCGGTCGGGCATCGTTGACGGTGGCCGAGGATGGCGAGTATGACGTTACAGGGAGCATCGAAGGCCCGGTCATTGCCGACAGCGTCGCAGCCCGCCTCACGGCACGCTACTACACGAAAGACGGGCGTTACACGAGCCCGGCCGACGGAGGTCGGGTCGGTGGTGAGGAAACCAAGTCGGCTGATGGGACGGTTGAGTGGCGGCCCACCGATAATCTGAGCCTGCGCCTGCGGGCGCATGTGGCCAGGGACGAGGACGGGCCGGCCACGACATTTGCACTGACGAGCGACTATCACAACTGTGGGCCGTTCTTTCCTGGAGGCGTTACCTATATCTGTGGCGATCTGCCGATCGTCGACTATCTGGGGACGAACACGGTGCTTGATCCGGTACCGTACGATATCTACGTCAATAACAGCCGGAACAGCGCCGCCCTCGACCGCGGTCCAAGCCTCGATCATCTGGGCCTGAGGCGCGATACCGAGCAAGTCAGTCTTGCCGGTGACTGGTTGCTGCCCAACGACATGACCCTGTCGTTTGTCGGCTCATATGGCTCGATTGAACAACGGCGGCTGATGGATCTCGACTACACGCCGGAGAAGATCTGGCTGGAGGCGCATTTCCAGGATACGCAAGACCGCAATGTCGAACTGCGTCTTTCGCGGCAGGAGGATCGCTTCAAGTGGCTGGTGGGCCTGTCGTATTTCACGATGGACTTCTCGACACCCAACGGCGCCTCGATTGGCTATCTTTATCCCAATGCCACGTTTCCGGCCGGATTCTTCCTTGACCAGGTCGTATCCACCACCAATATAGACACCCAGGCCATCTTCGGGTCGGTAGGTTATGACATCACGGATCACTGGAACCTGAGCCTGGAGGCCCGCTACCAGAAGGACAAGACGGATCAGGGCACGGTCGGGAGCGCCAATCTCGAAAAGTCGTATGACAACTTCCTTCCACGGGTGATCCTGCAATGGCAACCCACCGATGAGACGAACGTCTATCTCACCTACGCGAAGGGCAACAAGCCTGGCGACTTCAACAGCAACCTGATTCCACTTACGCCGTCGCAGTTTGCAGAGGCCCAGGCGCAGACCGGTGCGTCGCTTTTCGTCGGAGAGGAAGAGCTCAAGAACTACGAAATAGGCCTCAAGCAAAGCCTGTTTGATCACCGGGTGCAAATCAATGTGGCCATGTACTTCATGGACTGGCTCAATCAGCAAACCCGTACCACGGCAGTCATTACTGATCCAACCAATCCTGCCGGGAAACGTACGGTCCCCGTGACGATTACGGCTGGTCAAACATACCTGAACGGTATCGAGCTCGAAGCGCACTGGCGGGCGACGACCGCACTCACGCTGGGTACGACCTTCAACTGGGCGGGGTCCGAGTATCAGGAATTCGACTGTGGGTTCTGCGCCCGAGTCACTGGCGATGGTGATATGTCAGGCAACGAGACACCACGGTTTCCGGAGTTTTCCGGGACGGTGAGTGCGGACTACATTGCTCCACTTGGCGATTCCAGTGACTGGTTTGCAAGGGCCGACCTGATATACACGGGCAGCTCATGGGATGAGGCGTTCAATCTCGCAAAGAACCCTGAATCCTGGCGCACCAACCTCCGTGGTGGTGTGGTGATGGACAGGGTGCGCATCGAGGCCTTCGTTACCAATCTCTTTGATGACGACACCTATCTTTCTGCTGCACGCTTCACGGACTTCACCCTGGGCAATTTCAATCTGAACAACTTCGTGACGAACGTGGTGCCGGCCGACCCGCGCAAGGTTGGAGTTCGCGTCAGTGTAAGTTTCTGAGGTTTGGTGGAGAGAGGAATGAAAGCAGGAATTGTTGCCGGACTGGCATTGGGAATGGTGCTGAGCGCCGCTCACGGCGAAGAAGTGCTCAAGTACGATGCAAGCAGGTATTCGCAGGAGGTTACCGGGTGCGACCTGCTGGCGTCCCATCCTGATGATCCAAACCACGTTGCCCCCGGTCTCGAGCGACCGGAAATGGATCTGCCGGCGGCGATCGGTGCGTGTCAGGCGGCGGTTGCTCGGGATCCGAAGAATCCACGCCTGAATTACGAGCTTGGCCGAGCCTACGGTTACAGCGGGCTGGGAGAGAAGGCGGCCCCTTATCGCGATGTCGCACTCGCAGCTGATTATCCGCAGGCACTTTTTGTCTACGGCTATCTGCACCTTTCAGGCATGAACAAGGCGACACAGGACTTGTGCCTGGCGGGCGAGCTCATACGCAAGTCGGCGCTGTATGGTCGCATCGCGGGCCAGATCGGCTTTCCATTCTGGTCATTGCAGGGCAAGTTCGACGGCTGTAGCGTCAAACAGGATCCAGAGGAGATGCTCCGGTTTCTCAAGGCAGCTGACGAGCAGACGAGCGATTTCTACCGGGAAACCGCGATAGCGTTGCTGCAGGAGAAGATCAACGCCAGGTTGATGAACAAGTGATGAGCACCAAGGTCAGCAGGCGCTGGATTCTGGGTGCGTTTGCCGCTGTAACGGCAACTAGAGCCCGGGCAGCACTGCCGGGAGGCGCGTCACAAGGACCCTGGGATCTTATTGTGGTTGGGGCGGGCACAACCGGCATTCCCGCAGCCCTGTTCGCTGCACGGCGTGGTGCGCGCGTGCTGCTGATCGAGAAGGCAGCTCAAATCGGCGGTACGCTGTGGTTCTCCGGAGGCCAGATGAGCGCGGCGGGGACGCGCCTGCAGAAGGAAAAGGGCATCGTCGATACACCGGCCGAGCACCTGGCCGACATCATGCGGATCAGTCGAGGTACCGCCAACATCGATGTCGTGAGGCTCGCCGTCGAACATGCCGGCAGCATGCTCGACTGGCTGGTGTCCGCTGGCCTCGAAATCATGCCGAAGTACCCGGTCAAGGCAACCGGCCATGAACCATACAGTCAGGCAAGAGTATGGGCTGCCAAGGATCGTGGCCTTGCCATTCTGCGTGTGCTCGAGAGGGAGCTGGCAGGCGCGCCATCGTCTCTGCAGATCCTCACGGGCCTCGATGTGATGGAGCCAATTCTGGATGGCCGTGGATTGCCCGGTGGGGTGGTCGCCATGGACAAGAGCGGCGTGCGGCACGACTATCGCGCACCGCACGTCGTGCTGGCAAGCGGCGGCTACATGGCAAATTCTGCACTGTTTCAGGACTTGAACGGCGTGCCAAAGTATCGGGCTGCCGGCTGGCCATCCAACATGGGTGGCGGCATAGATATTGGTCGTGCAGCCGGTGGTTGGGTGCGTGGCCGTGAAAATTACCTGTGTGATGTTGGCAGCATCCCCGCCGACATCAATATCCCCAGTCCGGAGTATGCACGTTCGGAACATCATCCCGAACGCCGCCAGCCGTGGGAAATCGCCGTCAACGTTGCCGGCAAGCGCTTCATGGCGGAAGATACCCCGAGTGTTGATGCACGCGAGCGATCGGTTCTCGGGCAGCCGAACCATCGATACTGGCTTGTATTCGACGACGAGATCCTGAGTCGTTCCCCTCCGCTGGTGCATGGTGCGCCACCGGGTGAGGTTCGTGAATGGACGACTGAAGAACTCAGGAATGCCTTTGGCACGGCCACAGCCTTTACGGCCGCACCGACTCTGGAGGGTCTGGCCGCCCGTACTGGCATGGATGCGGACGGTCTGGTTGAAACAGTCCGCGACTACAATGCAGGTCAGCTTTCGGGCAAGGATCCGTTTGGGCGCAAATTCCTGCCGTGCCCGATCCTGCGTGCGCCGTTTTATGCCATCCGGCACCAGGGTGGAACACTGATTTCGATGGCTGGACTTGCTGTCGATGCGCAACTGCGTGTGATCAGGCGTGACGGGTCTCCGATCCGCGGGCTCTACGCAGCAGGTGAGTTGCTCGGCAATGGAACTCTCTCCGGCAAGGCATTCTGTGGTGGCATGATGGTGACACCGGCACTTACGTTTGGTCGCTGGCTCGGCCAGAATGTGCCACTCCGCGAGCGCAGTTGATCCCGGACGTACCACCGGCACAATGGGCTGCCGCTGCCAATCAAAAGGAATGCCCATGAGCACAGGCTTCGCTGAATTCAGGGAAGGATGGCGGGTGGTCTTCGCCTCCGCCATCGGCATTGGCCTTGGCATGTCGCCGTTGCCGTTTTACACGATCGGCGTGTTCGCAAAACCGCTGGCAGCCGAGTTCGGCTGGGGCATCGAGCAGATCATGTCCGGCCTGGTGGTCTTCGCGATCGGGGCCATCATCATGAGTCCCGTCATAGGCTTCATCACCGATCGTATCGGCTCGAGGCGCGTCGTGCTCACGGCGCGTGTTTTGTTCGCGCTGTCGATGATGTCGTTTGCGCTGATGGATGGCTCGATCGAGCGATACCTGCTGACCTGGGCGCTCCTCGCCGTCACCGGAGCGGGCACCTTGCCGATCACCTGGACACGGGCGGTCAATGCCTGGTTCATGGAGAAGCGCGGGCTGGCGTTGGGCATCGCGTTGATCGGGACGGGACTGTTCGGCGTGCTGGCCAAGCAATATGCCTTTTTCCTGATCGAACTGCTTGGCTGGCGCTGGGCTTACGTCGGCGTGGGCGCATTGCCGCTGCTGATAGCCTGGAAGATTGCCTTTCTGCTGTTTCGCGAGCCGACCGATCACAAGACGGTCGAACGCGACCAAAAACGCGGGCGGCCCGCGACGGCGATCGTTCAGTACGGCGGCATGAACTTCAGGCAGGCGTTGACGGACTGGCGGTTCTGGCTGCTGGCCTGCTGTTTCGTGCCCATATCATTTGCCATCGGGGGGCCGGTGCCGAACCTCGAGACCATGCTCGGCAACAAGGGCTTCGATCCGCAGGATGCCGTCACGCTGGCCAGCGTGCTGGGGATCGCCGTCGTCATTGGCCGCCCGCTCGGTGGCTATCTCCTCGATCGTTTCTGGGCCCCGGCGGTTGCCGCCCTGCTGTTGAGCATGCCCGCCATTTCGATGCTGATGCTGTCGCAGGCAGAGTTCGGCTTCGTCCACGCTGCCGTGGCGATCGGCATGCTGGGCATCGCTGCGGGTGTTGAATACGATCTGATGGCCTATCTGGTCTCGCGGTATTTTGGTCTGCGCCATTACGCCGTCATTTACGGCGCGATCTACGCATTTTTTGCGTTGGGGGTCGGCTTTGCACCGGCCGTGTTCGGCGCCGTCTTCGAGCGGCAGGGCAGCTACGATGCCATGTTCCGGATCTCGGCCCTCCTGTTCCTGGCGGGGGCTTTGCCGCTGCTGTTGCTGGGCCAGTACCGGGACTTTGTCGCCATCAAGGCGGATGCGGTGCACACGCCGGCCGCTGCAGTTCAGTAGCCCGGATCAGCCTGCCGGACGAGATTCACCAGACGCCGGTAACTCTCGAAGCGACGGGGGTCGATCTCGCCGCGCGCCACGGCCTCCTGCACGGCACAGTGGCTTTCCCGCAGGTGACTGCAATCATTGAAGCGGCAACGGGCGGCGTAGTCGTCGATTTCCACGAAGCCGCGGCTGATGTCCCGGGGCGCCGGGATCGCCGGCACGAAGTCGCGGACGCCGGGTGTGTCGAGCAGTCGGCCGCCACCCGGCGTGGGGTGCAGCACGGCCGCCGTGGTCGTGTGCCGACCTTCGCGGCTGGCGACCGACAGCGCCGCCGTGGCCACCTCGACCGCCGGCCCCAGGGCGTTCATCAAGGACGATTTGCCGACGCCCGATTGGCCGCCCAGAGCCGCCGTGCCGTCGCCGGTCCAGGCCTGCAGGGGGGCGATGCCAGCGCCGGTGGCCGCCGAGGTGGAAAAGACCGGATAGCCGAGGCGGGCGTAGGTCTGCAGGTTGTCGGTGGAATCCGGCGCCAGATCGGCTTTGTTCCAGACCACGGCACTGTGCGCCCCCATCAGGCGGGCGGCGCAGAGATAGCGATCCGCCAGATAAAAATCCGGCACCGGCTGTGGCGCCAGGACGACGAGCAGATGACTCAGGTTGGCGGCGATCGATTCCGGCGCCGTGCCGTGCGAGGCAAGGCGCTGCAGTTCATTGTGACGGGGCGCTATGGCTGTGATCAGCGCGCGCTGGCCCACGGCTGCCGTGCTGTAGGTGACGTGGTCTCCGCAGCACACGCGCAGGCTGCGCCCCCGGACGAGATAGGGCAGGCGCTCGCCAGTGGTGGTCTGCAGGATTCCGCGCTGACCGTGTGCGGCGACAATCAGGCCGGCTTTGCTAGAATCATCCGCGGGTGCTGATGAGTGCGTCATCTGGAGCCCGGAAGCGATCGAGGGAGACAGTTGATGAGCCGGCCCGATACCCGCCTGATCTGGATCGACCTGGAGATGACCGGGCTCGATACCCAACATGACTCCATCCTGGAAATTGCCACGGTGATTACCGATGCCGATCTGGAGGTGGTGGCCGAGGGGCCGGTGATCGCCATCCACCAGCCTGATGAAGTCCTTGCCGGCATGGATGCATGGAATACCCGCCAGCATGGCAAGTCGGGTCTGACCGAACGCGTGCGCCAGAGCCGGGTGACCGTTGCCGAAGCCGAGCGCCAGACGCTGGCCTTCGTCGCCGGGCTGGTACCGGCGAACGAATCACCCATGTGTGGCAACAGCATTTGCCAGGATCGCCGCTTCCTTGCCCGGGAAATGCCGACCTTTGAGGCATGGTTCCACTATCGGAATCTCGACGTGTCGTCGCTCAAGATCCTGGCTGGTTTGTGGGCGCCGGAGGTTCTGGCCGGGATCACCAAGAGCACCACGCATCTCGCCCTTGCCGACATCTACGACTCCATCGCCGAATTGCGCCACTATCGTCAGCAGTTCATCCGCCAGCCGCTGGTCCGTCAGCCGTAGCCGGACCGGCATCGATCTCCGCCGTCTTGCCGGCCAGACGGAGCCAGGTCTCGACGACGGTATCCGGATTCAGCGACAGGCTATCGATGCCCTGGGCCACCAGCCATTGCGCGAAGTCCGGATGGTCCGACGGCCCCTGGCCACAGATGCCGATGTATTTGCCGGCCTTCCTGCAGGCCTCGATGGCCATCCTGATCAGGGCCAGGACCGCCTCGTCGCGCTCATCGAAGAGTGCGGCAATGAGCCCCGAGTCGCGATCGATGCCCAGCGTGAGTTGCGTCAGGTCGTTGGAGCCGATCGACATGCCGTCGAAGTATTCCAGATACTGGTCGGCGAGCAGCGCATTGGTCGGCAGCTCGCACATCATGATCAGGCGCAGGCCATGCAGTCCCCGTTTCAGGCCGTGCTCGGCCAAAAGCTCCGTCGTTGCCTTCGCTTCGGCAACCGCGCGCACGAAGGGCACCATGACTTCCACGTTGTCGAGGCCCATGTCCTCGCGGACACGCCGCAAGGCCCGGCACTCGAGCTCGAAGCACGGCCGGAAGCTGTCCGCCACATAGCGTGATGCGCCCCGGAAACCCAGCATCGGATTCTCTTCGTGGGGCTCATAGGGCTGGCCGCCGAGCAGGTTGGCATATTCATTCGACTTGAAATCGGAGAGCCGCACGATGACTGGCTTCGGCGCAAAGGCGGCGGCGATCATGCTGATGCCTTCAGCCAGGCGCGTCACGAAAAACTCGACGGGATCGCTGTAACCGGCCATCTGGGTGCGGATCAGTTCACGCAGGTCCGGGCGCTGGCGATCGAATTCCAGGATCGCCTTCGGGTGGACGCCGATCATCCGGTTCACGATGAACTCGAGGCGGGCCAGACCAACACCGTGACTGGGCAGATGGGCAAAATCGAAGGCCCGGTCGGGATTGCCGACATTCATCATGATCTTCACCGGAGCGGCGGGCAGCTGCTCGAGTTCGACGCGCTGC
>CAYLKO010000055.1:17903-19560 GCA_964384525.1 uncultured Chromatiaceae bacterium | reverse complement strand
GAAATCCACCGTATCAACCAGCCGAGTGACCATCTGACCAATTCTTTCGACGCTATCGATGTTCTCGGCGCTCGGCAGATAGGCACGAGTGAGAACAGTCAGCCAGCCGTCATGGGCCTGCCTGACTGCCCCGACGGCAAGCAGCCGACGCAACAGGTGCGTGGGTTCGCCATCCTGGCAATACCGCTGAACCAGCTGCTGAAACGACGGTCTTCCGCCATGCTCGAAAGGCAGCTCCAGCGGCAATCCATACGGTCCGGTAAATTCAACATCGGTATGCCAGCCGCCGAGCAGAGCCACGATGTGTGCCAGCGTGGAGTCGATGGGCTCGTGATCGGCACTGGCAAGGACTTCGCTGACTTCCAGCTGCGACAGACCGGTCCGCATCGCCAACTGGGCGATTGGCATATTTGCCGTCGAGGTGGAAGAGCCTTGTGCCGCTGTAACCACAAACACCCGCTTTGCCGTGTCAGCGAACTCGGTGTACGAGACGCCATTGCGTAACAGGATCTGAACTAGAGGCCTCAGAAGCCGTGCATACGCCGCCAGCAGCGCTGCTTTAAGGTCGGCTTCCATAGTCCTTCGATTTCGTTATGTGAAAGAGAATAGGAGTAAAGTTATGTTGAGTCAAGCGAAGTCAAGGGCTTAATACGGGGTTTTCAATAAGAAAATGATCGACTGGTACCGGTGTTTTGTAAAGTATACCGGCAGATGGGCAGAGCAGTCAGCCTGCCGTTAAATGCCCCGACCGGGCGGGTAGCCAGTGGCTCAGGATTCGGCCGAAATTCTCAGGGCGTGGATGTCGGTGGTCATGAGATCACCGAGAGCCTCGTACACCAGGCGGTGCCGGGAAATCAGGCTCAAGCCCTGAAAGCGGGCAGACGCGATTCGCACATGGAAGTGGCCCCGGCCATCGCGTGCACCTTCATGCCCTGCGTGCAGGTGACTTTCATCAGTGACTTCGAGCAGGGTGGGGGACAGTGATGATTCCAGCCTGTGGCGGATCGAGGCAGCCCGCCGGATTGCTTGGTCTTTCGTCACGGCCTTGCCTGCACGAATGGTTTGACTGTAACAGCGCTCCATATGCCGTTGAGAACATAGGGGTCGAGTCTGGCCCATGCTTCCGCTTCAACGAGGCTCGAGAATTCAGCCACGATCAAGCTGCCGCTGTAGCCAGCCTCCCCGGGTTCATCAGTATCAAGGCAGGGGTGTGGCCCAGCCAGTACCAGCCGCCCCTGATTCTGCAATTCGATGATTCTCGCAAGATGTGCCGACCGGTTGGCAATGCGCCCGGCAAGGCTGTTGGCAACGTCGGATCCAAAGATTGTGTAGAGCATCAGGCTTCTTCCGTCGATCGTCTGCTGATCCAGACACCCTGGACGAGCGCAAAAACCAATGTCATGCCTGTCAGTCCAAACAGTTTGAAATTGACCCAGACCGGCTCGGCGAAGCGGTACGCCACATAAATATTGGCAGCTCCCGCCACCACAAAAAAGCCGACCCACATGATATTCAGGCGTTGCCAATCAGCTGCACGCAGCTGGAGATCGGTATTGCCGACTGACTCAAGCAGTCGCTGGGCTAGCGGGCGTCTTCCTATATAACGGCTTCCAAGAAAGACTGCTGCAAATGCCCATTTGAGTACCGTTGGTTTCCA
>CAYLKO010000055.1:15696-17893 GCA_964384525.1 uncultured Chromatiaceae bacterium | reverse complement strand
TGGCTTTTTGATTTTACTATGTGCGACAAGCACTTTGTTTCCACTTGAAGAATACATCGTTGTTCAGCAGCAGACTGATACCGCCGAGGACAACAATCAGAACTGCTGAAGCGAGCAGCATGTTGCTGACCTTGCGCTTGATCACCCAGGTAATCAGGACCTGCAGGGAAATCACCACCATGATGACGGCAATTGCGGTCTGCATGTCGGCGAGCCAATAGGCGATGCCGAAAGCCAGTAGCGGTAGAAAATCGACGAGTATCTGCATGTATCGCAATCAGTGTGCCAGCTGTTGCCCATGATACGAAAATCAACCAGTGCCGATAGGTGAATTTGAACCGGTAGAATAGGCAAATGACCCAGCGATTCCAGATGCATCCACAGAATCCCCAGCGACGGCTGATTCAGCAGGCGGGCGAGATATTGCGGGCTGATGGCCTGGGCGTTTACCCGACCGACTCCTGCTATGCCTTCGGGTGGCGCCTCGGTACCCACGATGCGGCGCGGCGCCTGCAGTGGATCCGGCAGACCGGGAAGGACCGCAACTTCACGTTGGTCTGCCGTGATCTGTCTGAAATCGCCACCTACGCCCGGGTCGAGAACTGGTGCTACCGCCTGTTGCGAGCCCGCACGCCAGGCCCATACACCTTCATACTGAAGGCCACCCGGGAGGTGCCACGGCGCCTGCAGAATCCAAAGCGCCAGACCATCGGAATCCGGATTCCTGATCATCCCGTGCCACTTGCACTCCTGGAGGCTCTTGGTGAGCCCATGATGAGTTCCACATTGATGCTGCCAGGAGAGGATGTGCCGTTATCCGATCCGGATGAGATTGCCGCGGCACTCGACGGCCGCGTGGACCTGATCATCGATGCTGGTGGTTGCGGGATCGAGCCCACGACGGTCATAGATGTGACAGGCCACCATCCGGTGATCGTCCGGCAGGGCCGCGGCGAGACTCATGGCATTGTTTAGGGGTCTTGCGGTTTCGCAAGCCCGTATACTTTGCCGGTGGTAGACATGGAAGTTGCCGAGAAGGTCCAGCTGCTGTCGGCAGCGGTTATTCCCGTGCTGTTTGCCATCGTGCTGCACGAGGTGGCTCACGGTTGGGTGGCCCGTTATTTCGGTGACCGCACAGCCGAGATGCTCGGCAGGCTGACCATCAACCCGATCAAGCACATTGATCCCGTCGGGACGATTCTGGTACCGCTGGTGCTGACTTGGCTGAATTTCCCCGCTTTTGGCTGGGCGCGGCCCATCCCGGTCAGTACCCGGAACCTGAGAGATCCCAAGCGCGACATGTTGTTTGTTGCGGCAGCCGGGCCGATCAGCAATCTGTTGATGGCGCTGTTCTGGACTGGCCTGTTTGCAGTGGTATTGCATGGCTCCGTCCCGCTGGGTGCAGGCCGCCAGTTTGTTCTTGTTATGGTGCAAATAGGCATAACATTCAATATCTTGCTTTGCATATTTAATCTTATACCTGTGCCTCCTCTGGACGGCGGACGCGTGCTTCGTGGTCTGGTCCCTGAAAGCCTGGGGCGTCGCCTCGATGCCATCGAACCGTATGGTCTTATAATTCTGGTCGCGCTTCTGGCAACAGGAATCGGCGGGTCCATCGTCTGGCCTCTCGTGCAGCAGGCGTCGCGCGCGTTCTATGCCCTGGCGGGCGCCTCTTTCTGATGGAGTTCTTCCAGTCCACATGACCGAAGCGGAGCACGACAATCCGGCCCGACGATTGACGGTGGTACATGATGCCGATGCCGCACGTCCTGCCGTCTTGTCGGCGAAGGATACGCATGGCGACCCGGCGCAGGCTGAAATGCCGTTTGCCATAGTCGACGGAGAGCCGATCACCCAGCTTCCCCAGGATCTGTACATTCCGCCGTTTGCGCTGGAAGTTTTCCTGGAAGCATTCGAGGGGCCGCTGGACCTGCTGCTTTATCTGATCCGGCGCCAGAACCTCGACATTCTCAATATTCCGATTGCCGAGATTACCACGCAGTACGTCCAGTACATCGAGCTGATGAAGGAACTGCAGTTGGAACTGGCCGGTGAGTATCTGCTCATGGCCGCCATGCTGGCCGAGATCAAGTCACGGATGCTGCTCCCCAGGCTTGGGTCGGTGGAGGAAGAGGAAGGCGATCCGCGCGCGGAACTGGTGCGCCGGCTGCAGGAGTACGAGCGCTACACGCAGGCG
>CAYLKO010000055.1:7358-15686 GCA_964384525.1 uncultured Chromatiaceae bacterium | reverse complement strand
CAGCCCGTCGATCGCGATGTAGCCCAGGGCGATCACCGCGACCATCACCAGGCCCAGGCTGACGTGACCGAGCGGGTGGTTGTTACCCACCTGCCGGATCTGACGCTCAAGGAGTTGTTGCTCGCTTTCAGGGACGTGCTCGCACGGGCTGAAATGCTGACTCCCCACCACATTCGACGTGAGCCGCTCTCGGTGCGCCAGCGCATGTCGGAGGTTCTGCTGAAGGTCAAGATGGGCACGTTTCATCCATTCCAGGAACTCTTTGATCCTGAAGAGGGGCGCATGGGTGTTACCGTAACGTTTCTGGCACTGCTTGAATTGCTCAAGGAATCCCTCATCGAAGTGGTCCAGAGTGAGGCTTATGGCCCCATTCATGTTCGAGCATCGGTCAGTCAGCGTCCGCAGATCATTGATCCCGCCATGAATGAAGCCCCCGACTTCGATGCCATCGGCACCGAAGACTCCACCCTGCTGGCGTAATGCCGCTCTGGAAGATACTGGTACCACCGCATGGATATCGAGCAACTGAAATTTGTCATTGAAGCAGCCTTGCTGGCTGCCGGACGCCCCCTGGATCTGAACGAGTTGCAGGGCCTGTTTGGCGAGGAAGATGGTCCGGGTAAAGATGACTTTCGTGCGGCTATTGTCGGCCTCCAGGAGGACTACGCCAACCGCGGCATCCAGATTCAGGAAGTGGCCAGTGGCTTTCGCATACAGGTTCGGTCGAGCATGTCCAGTTGGCTGGCGCCCTTGTGGAAGGAGCGGGCGCCCCGCTATTCCCGGGCCTTCATGGAGACGTTGGCGATCATCGCCTATCGTCAACCGGTGACCCGGGGTGATGTGGAGAATATCCGCGGCGTCGGTGTTACCACGAACATCATGCGCTCGTTGCTGGAGCGGAACTGGATCCGGGTTGTCGGTTTCCGCGATGTTCCGGGAAAGCCCGCGATCTATGGAACTACCCGTGAATTCCTCGATTACTTCGGCCTCAAGAAGCTCGACGATCTGCCTCCTCTGGCCGATCTGAAGGATCTCGAAACCTTCTCCGCCCAGTTGGAGCTCGCGGATGCCGAGGCGCTGCCAGCTGGGGCCGGCCTGCCGCTGGCGGTACCTGACGCCGACACCGATGATGACCCGGACGACGAATTCGATTCGAACATCGTGCCCCTCAAGGTCGGCTGAACCCATCATCGTGAAAAGATCTGCGACTGCAGACCGCCTGCAAAAGGTTCTTGCTGGCGCTGGCGTGGCATCACGGCGGGAAATCGAGCAATGGATTCGTGCTGGACGCATCACCGTCAACGGCAGTGTCGCCACACTGGGACAGAAGGTCTCCGGACGGGAAAAGATTCTGATCGATGGCCGGGTTGTCCCCGCGCTCCGCAAGACCAGACCGTCGCCACGGGTTTTGCTGTACCACAAGCCGGCGGGTGAAGTCTGCACGCGGAGCGACCCCGAGGGGCGCCCCACGGTGTTTGACCGGTTGCCGCCACTGCAAGGCAGCCGCTGGATCAATGTGGGCCGGCTTGACCTGGCCACTTCGGGTCTTCTGCTCCTCACGACGGATGGCGCTCTGGCCAATGCCTTGATGCATCCTTCCCGCGAGATCGAGCGCGAGTATGCCGTGCGTGTGCAAGGCACCGTCTCCGACGACATCCTGACGCGCATCCGGGAGGGGATTGAACTGGACGATGGCGTCGCACGATTCGACGCCGTTGAATCCGCCGGAGGCGAGGGTTCCAACCAGTGGTTTCGGGTGATCGTCAGTGAGGGTCGCAATCGCCTGGTCCGACGCGTCTGGGAGTCTGTCGAGTGCCGGGTCAGTCGATTGATGCGGGTGCGCTATGGACCCGTGACGCTGTCACGCTCGCTGCGACCAGGCCGACACCGTCTGCTCAAAGAGCATGAGCTGACGGAACTCTACATCGCCGCAGGCCTCCGCGAGGCGGATACCGACGACTGAAGCTGTCAGTCAGTGGGTGCTACTGACAATCGAGAGAGTGCCCCGTGACCCCGCGGCTTGCCGGACCAAGCAGCCACAGATACGACGCCATCAGGCTTGCCGGCTCGGGCCGGCTCTCCGGATCCTCACCGGGATAGGCGTGTGCCCGCATCCGGGTGCGCGTGCCACCCGGGTTGATGCAGTTGACGCGAATGCGGGTGTCAGCCTGCAACTCGTCAGCCAGGGTCTGCGACAAGCCCTCAACGCCGAATTTGGAGACCGCATAGGCGCCCCAATAGGCCCGCCCGCGGCGTCCCACGCCGCTGCTGGTGAACACCACGGAGGCATCGGCAGAGTTTCGCAGCATCGGCAACAGCAGCTGCGTAAGGATGAAAGGCACATTCAGGTTCAGATGCATCACTTGATGCCACAAGCCGATGTCATGGTGCTCGATGGGCGCCCGCTGGCCCAGCATGCCGGCATTGTGCAGCAGGCCATCCAGCCGGCCCCAGGTGCTGCTGATCTGCTCCACGAGCTGCGCATAGTCAGGGCCCTGGGCGCGATCGAGATCAAAAGCGGCAATTGCCGGCTCCGGATGTCCGCTGGCGACAATCGCATCGTAAACAGCCTCCAGTTTCGCTGAAGTCCGTCCCAGCAGGACAACGGTTGCACCGTGGCTGGCGCAGGCCAGGGCCGCAGCCCGGCCAATACCATCGCCGGCGCCGGTAATCAGGACCACGCGATCGTGGAGCTCATCCGGCGCCGCCACATGCGCCCTTGCTGTCATCGACAAGTGGGTGTCATCCATTTTTTTTCAACAAGGCATGAAGTTCCCGTGGTGAATCGACGACATGGTCTGCGCCCCAGTTTGCGGGATCCTGACCAGGCTCCACGTAGCCGTAGCGCGCCGCGATGGTGGTCGTGCCTGCTGCCCGGCCCGACTCGATGTCGCGAAGGGCATCCCCGACATACACGGCCTGCGCCGGATTCGCGGCAATGCTCTCCAGTGCAAACAGGATCGGGCGTGGATGTGGCTTGCGCTCGGGCAGGGTGTCGCCACTGACGGTGCATGCGGAACGATGGTCCAGTGCAAGCGCCGCCAGGAGCGGCTTGGTCAAACGGGCAGGTTTGTTGGTCACGATGCCCCAGGGTATGGATGCGACATCCAGTGACTGCAGCAGTTCTTCGAAGTCCGGAAACAATCGTGTTTCCACGGCCAGACGCCCGGCATAGTAATCAAGATAGCGGTTGTGCAAGGCCACATCCCGCACGGGGTCATAGCCGGGAAAAGCCAGGCGCAGCAGGCCCGCAACTCCGTTGGAGACATACGCGCGGGCGAGGTCGAAAGCCACGGGTGCAGCACCGTCGTCGGCGCAAATCCGGTGCAGCGCGTGGATCATGTCCGGAGCGGTAGCGAGCAGCGGTCCGTCCAGATCGAAGAGCACTGCTGATGGTGGTGCGGGATGGCTCATGCCGGCATGCCCGTGATGGGTGCATGCGGCGCAGTCCGGAAGTGGGCGAAGTAGTTCACCCGGGTGTCGTCTCCCAGGGCGAATGCCCGACTCACCGGGTTGTAGGCGCCACCGCGCAAGGATTGCAGCGTCATGCCTGACCGCCGCGCCCAGGCGTCCAGCTCGGATGGTCTGATGAACTGCTCATAGTGGTGGGTGCCATGCGGTATCAGGCGGGCGAGATACTCGGCACCGACAATCGCCCCGGCGAAGGCCCGGGCGGTGCGATTCAATGTGGAAAAAATCACGCTGCCTCCGGGTGTCGTCAATGTTGCGCAAGCCGCAACCAGCTGGCCGGGATCCGGCACATGCTCCAGCAATTCCATGCAGGTCACGATATCGAAGGTGCCCGGCATGCGCAGTGCCAGTTCCTCGGCCGTTGTTTGTTCGTATTCGACATCCAGATGAGGTGAACCCTGCAAATGCAGGCGGGCGACTGCCAGGGCGTCACCGGCCATGTCGATGCCGGTCACTCGTGCACCCCGCTGCGCCATGGCCTCTGCCAGCAAGCCACCGCCACAGCCCACATCGAGTACGCGCTGACCAGCCAGACCAGCGCTGGCATCGATCCACTGCAGACGTGCCGGATTCATGTCGTGCAGCGTGCGCAACTCTCCGTCGGCATCCCACCAGCGGCTGGCCAGCCGGTTGAAGTGCTCGATCTCGGCCGCGGCACCGTTGCGTATCTCAGCCATTGTTGCGACCCAATTTGGCAGCCCAGGCGGCCGCATGGGCCATGATGGCGCCGCTGTCCATGTTGATGGCCCGACCCTCCGACAACAGCTGCCGTCCGGCAACCCAGCTGTCAGTGACCTGATCCCGGGAGGCGGCGTACACCAGTTGTGAAATCGGCGAATACATCGGCTGGGTTGCCGGCCGGGCCAGATCGACGCAGATCAGGTCGGCCTCCTTGCCGGGTTCGAGCGAACCGATGCGGTCACCGAGGCCTAGTGCCTCGGCACCACCCAAAGTGGCCATGCGGAGAATGGCCGCAGCCGGCAAGGCAGTGGCATCCGCTCCGATACCCTTGGCCAGCAGGGCTGCAGTTTTCATTTCACTGAACATGTCGAGGTCATTGTTGCTGGCCGCGCCATCGGTGCCAAGTGCCAGCCGGACTCCGGCGTTGGCGAGTTGCGCCACCGGGCAAAAGCCGCTGGCCAGTTTCAGGTTGGATTCCGGGCAATGAATGACCAGCGCACCTCGTTCGGCCAGCAGATGGATCTCGTCCGTGTCGAGCTGGGTCATGTGCACGGCGGCGAGCAGGGGCGTGACGATACCCAGTTTTTCCAGTCTTTGCAGCGGACGACTTTTGAATGTCTCGAGCGCCGCCGTGATCTCGGCGGCAGTCTCGTGGAGGTGCATTTGCACGGGCACTTCCAGCTCGTCGGCCAGAATGCGGATCTGCTCGAAGGTGTGGTTGGACACGCTGTAAGGGGAGTGTGGTGCAAACATCGTGGACACGCGCGGGTGCCCTTTGAGCTGGTCGTGCAGTGCCAGCCCCTTGCTGAGGTATTCCTCGGCATCACGGGCCCAGGGCGTCGGGTACTCGAGGGCAATCATCCCGACGACGGCACGCATGCCGCTGTCGGCCACCGCCGCGGCCACCACATCCGGAAAAAAGTACATGTCGCCAAATGTGGTGGTGCCACCGTGGAGCATTTCCAGCAGCGCCAGATTGGTGCCATCGCGCACAAACGCCGGGGTGGCCCAGCGGGATTCGGCGGGCCAGATGTGCTGGTGAAGCCAGGAATCCAGTGGCAGGTCATCGGCCATTCCCCGAAACAGGGTCATGGCGGCGTGGGTGTGGGCATTGACCAGTCCGGGCAGCAACACATGCGTCGGCCGCTCGATCAGCAGTGCTGCCGGATGGCTTTCCCGGGCGGCATCCCGCGGCAGGACAGCGGCAATCCGGCCGTTGCTCACCACGACAGCGTGGTCCTCGAGCACGTGGCCGGCAGGTTCCATCGGCACAACCCAACGGGCGGCAATGATGAAGTCAGGAGGGTGCATGGGTATTTTCCAGCGGCGGGATGATGCCCGAAACCGGGCCAGCCTGCCGATCCGGTTCGAGGACGAAACGTGGTACTCTACCCGACTAGTTTCTGAACCATTCCGACGACCCGGTATTTAACACTACAGCGCCGCCATGAGCCCCCGGCCGAACTGGTCAGTACCAGCTTCGCGTCAGCCGGCTGGCGGGGCGTTGTTACGCGGATTTTGCGAGATCGATGGCTGAAATCGCCAGGGAAATTGTTCCGGTAAACCTCGAAGACGAGATGCGTCAGTCCTATCTGGACTACGCAATGAGCGTCATTGTGGGGCGTGCCCTGCCGGATGTGCGTGACGGGCTGAAGCCGGTGCACCGCCGGGTTCTGCACGCCATGCGGGAACTCGGCAACGATCACACCAAGCCGTACAAGAAGTCGGGCCGCGTGGTGGGTGACGTGATCGGCAAGTACCACCCGCACGGTGACACGGCCGTCTATGACGCCATCGTCCGCATGGCCCAGCCGTTCTCGCTGCGCTACCTGCTGGTCGACGGGCAGGGCAACTTCGGGTCGGTAGACGGTGATGCGCCGGCAGCCATGCGCTATACCGAGGTCCGCATGACCCGGATAGCCGGCGAACTGCTGGCGGATATCGACCGCGATACCGTGGATTTCGTCCCCAATTACGACGGGTCGGAGACCGAACCGTCGGTGATGCCGGCCCGCTTCCCGAACCTGCTCGTCAATGGTTCATCCGGCATTGCGGTCGGCATGGCAACCAACATTCCGCCGCACAACCTGGGTGAGACGATCACTGCAACCCTGGCGCTCATCGACAATCCGGACATCACCGTGCCCCAGCTGATGGCCATCATGCCCGGGCCGGATTTTCCGACCGCGGGCATCATCAATGGATCACAGGGCATCTACTCGGCATACACCACCGGACGGGGCCGGGTATATATCCGTGCCCGCATCCATGTCGAGGAAATCGGCGAACGGGGGCGCGAGGCGCTGATCGTCACCGAGCTGCCGTATCAGGTCAACAAAGCCCGGCTGATCGAGAAGATTGCCGAACTGGTGCGCGAGAAGAAGCTGGAAGGCATCACCGAACTGCGCGATGAGTCCGACAAGGACGGCATGCGCGTGGTGATCGAGTTGCGCCGCGGCGAATCCAGCGACGTGCTGCTGAACAACCTTTACAAGCAGACCCCGCTCGAGAGCGTGTTCGGCATCAACATGGTGGCGCTGCGCGACGGGCAGCCACAGTTGTTCGGCTTGAAGGGCCTGCTGGAGTGCTTCGTTCGCCACCGTCGGGAAGTGGTCACGCGCCGGACCTTGTTCGACCTGCGCAAGACCCGGGACCGTGCCCACATCCTGGAAGGGCAGGCAGTTGCCCTGGCGAACATCGACGAAGTGATCGCGGTCATCAAGGCCTCGCCAACCCCACCAGAGGCCCGTGAGGCGCTGACGTCGCGCTACTGGTCGCCGGGCGCCGTAACCGACATGCTGGCCCGTGCCGGCAATGTGTCCACGCGTCCGGAAGATGCGCTGGCCGATTTTGGTCCCGGCGCGCAGGGCTACAAGTTGTCGGTTACCCAGGCGCAGGCCATCCTCGATCTGCGCCTGCAGCGCCTGACGGGTCTTGAGCAGGACAAGATCATCACCGAGTACCAGGAGCTGCTGGTCCGCATCCGCGAATTCACCGACATCCTGGCTGACCCCGACAAGTTGATTGCGGTCATCCGGGCTGAATTGGCCGAAATCCGGGACAACTATGCAGACCAGCGTCGCACGGAAATCGTCCAGGTGCACTCCAGCCTGGAAACGGCCGATCTGATCCCCCAGGAAGATGTGGTGGTCACGCTTTCCCATGGTGGTTATGCCAAGGCGCAGAGCATCAGCGACTACCACGTGCAGCGGCGCGGTGGCCGTGGACGTGCGGCCACCAAGGTCAAGGATGAAGACTTCATCGACAAGCTCTTCATCGCCATAACCCACGACACCCTGCTGTGCTTCACCAGCACGGGCAAGGTCTACTGGCTCAAGGTGTATGAAGTGCCGCGTGCCGGCCACGGCGCCCGCGGGCGCCCGATGGTCAACCTGCTGCCGCTGGAGCCCGACGAACGGATCAATGCTGTCCTGCCGATCCGGCAGTTCACCGCTGACAACTACATCTTCATGGCCACCAGCAACGGTACCGTGAAGAAGACTTCTCTCGATTCATTCTCGCGACCCCGTACCGCCGGCATCCGCGCCCTGGAGTTGCACGACGGTGATCGGCTGGTGGATGTGGCCATCACCGATGGCGAGTGCGACATCATGCTCTGTGCGAGCTCGGGCAAGGCGATCCGGTTCCAGGAGTCGGACGTGCGTGCGATGGGTCGTACCGCCGCCGGCGTGCGCGGCATCCGGCTTCCTGATGGACATGAGGTCATTGCCCTGCTGATCATCGGCGAGGGCGAGGTGCTGACGGCAACGGAAAAGGGCTACGGCAAACGCACCGCGGTTGACGAATTTCCGGTTCAGGGTCGGGGCGGACAAGGAGTTATCGCCATCCAGACTTCAGACCGCAACGGTCGCATGGTTGGTGCGGTTCAGGTCCGCGACGAAGACGAGATCATGTTGATCAGTTCCGGCGGTACGCTGGTGCGAACACCGGTGGCCGATGTCTCCCGCCAGGGCCGGAATACCCAGGGCGTCCGGCTGATCCGGATCGATGAAGAGGATCGTCTGGTCGGGCTCGACCGGCTCGTCCCCGACGCCGATGACGGCACCGATGATGACGGCGGATCCGATACCACCGACTAACCACCCACTACTTGCAGAGAAACACATGCCCAGAATCATAAATTTCAGTGCGGGTCCCGCTGTGCTGCCTCTTGAG
>CAYLKO010000055.1:0-7348 GCA_964384525.1 uncultured Chromatiaceae bacterium | reverse complement strand
GGAAGTCAGTCACCGCAGCAAACCCTTCATCATGGTCGCCGAGCAGGCCGAGGCCGACCTGCGGGAATTGATGGGCATTCCTGCCGACTACGCGGTGCTGTTCCTGCAGGGTGGCGCCACCACGCATTTCGCCCTGGCAGCCATGAATCTGTCGGCCCCCGGGCAGGGCGTTGATTATCTGGTGACGGGCAGCTGGTCGAAAAAGGCCAGCAAGGAAGCTGCCGTCGTCCGGAAGGTCGGTGTTGTCGCCGATGGTGCTGCGTCGAATTATCTCGATGTGCCGGATCGCAAGTCGTGGAAGCTGGATGCCGACGCTGCCTATTTTCATTACTGCGCCAATGAAACCATCAGTGGCCTTGAAATCCATGCCCCGCCGGATGTTGGTGCGGTGCCGGTGGTGGCCGACATGTCGTCCACGATCCTGTCGCGCCCGATCGATGTCAGCAAGTTCGGCATGATCTATGCCGGTGCCCAGAAGAACATCGGGCCATCGGGCCTCGTCATCCTGATCGTGCGCAAGGCCCTGCTGGAGCGGGCCCCCGCGACCTTGCCGCCGATTCTCAAGTATTCGTCCCATGCCGAGGCGGGCTCGATGCTCAATACGCCGCCCACCTTCTCGTGGTATGTCGCCGGACTGGTATTTGCCTGGCTCAAGCGACATGGCGGGCTGCAGAAGATGGCGGAAATCAACCAGCGGAAAGCAGAGCGTCTCTACACGGCCATCGATGGCTCCGGCTACTACGTGAATCCCGTCGCCAGGGCTCATCGCTCGTGGATGAACGTGCCGTTCACGCTGCCGCGCGCCGAGCTGGACGCCGAATTCCTCAAGGAGGCCGAGCGTGCCGGGCTTGCCGGCCTGAAGGGCCATCGGTCGGTCGGTGGCATGCGGGCGAGCATTTACAATGCCATGACCGAAGAAGGCGTCATCGCTCTCGTGGATTTCATGGCGGACTTTCAGAAGCGACACGGTTGAGTGGAGTCTTTCGAGTGACAACCAACACGACTTTCCAGATCCAGATGCTGAACAGCATTTCAGCTGAAGGATTGCAGCGGCTCCCGTCCGATCGCTACCTGGTTGGCGCGGAAATCAAACAACCCGATGCCATCCTGGTGCGTTCGGCGAAAATGCACGACATGCCCCTGCCGGATTCGCTGCTGGCAGTGGCTCGTGCCGGTGCCGGGGTCAACAACGTGCCGGTGGCCGCGTTGTCGAAGCGCGGCATCCCCGTGTTCAACGCGCCTGGCGCGAATGCCAACGCCGTCAAGGAGCTGGTCATCGCCGGGATGTTGCTGGGCGCCCGCAATCTGTGCCAGGCATGGAATTTTGTCGAGCACTTGAGCGAAGAGGGCGCGGCGCTCGACAAGGCCGTGGAAGCCGGCAAGAAAAAGTATGTGGGCTTCGAGCTGCCCGGCCGGACCCTCGGCGTCGTGGGCCTGGGCGCGATTGGCGTGCAGGTGGCCAATGCCGCCCTGGCGCTGGGCATGCGCGTGGTCGGCTTTGATCCCCAGATCACCGTGCAGCGCGCCTGGCAGTTGTCATCCACCGTCGAGCAGGCGCGCAACCTCGACGAATTGTTCAGCCGGTCCGACTTTGTTGCCGTGCATGTGCCACTGCTCGATTCCACGCGTGGGCTGGTCAATACGGCCCGCATCGGGCTCATGCCGCGCAATGCGATCGTTCTCAATTTTGCCCGCGGCGAGATCGTCGATGAAGCCGCGGTCATCGCGGCGCTTGCCGATGGGAAGCTCGCCGCCTATGTCTGCGACTTCCCCAGCCGGGCGTTGATCGGCAACCCTCGAGTGGTGGCGCTGCCGCATCTGGGTGCTTCGACCCACGAGGCGGAGGCGAATTGCGCCGTGATGGTGGCGGACAACCTGCGTGCCTATCTGGAGCATGGCACGATCCGCTATTCGGTGAATTTCCCGGAAGCCGACGTGCCACGCACCGGCGTCGCACGCATCACCGTCGCCAATGCCAACGTGCCAAACATGGTTGGACAGATCTCCACCTGCCTCGGCGATGCCGGCTTGAATATCGCGAACCTGCTGAACAAGTCCCGGGGTGACCTGGCCTATACCCTCATCGATCTGGATGGCGAGGCAACCGAGCCCACCTTGGCCGCCATACGCGCCATACCGGGAGTGCTTTGCGTGCGCAATCTCGGTGCCAGCCACCCTGGTGTCCATGAAGAAGAAGGCTGAAGCGCGCTCCGGCCGGCCGGCCGCCCGTGCCAAGGCCGGATCGGCTGGTCTGGAGGATCTGCGGGGCAAGATCGATGCCGTCGATCAGCGCATCCAGACCCTGATTGCAGAACGAGCCGGGCTGGCCCAGAAGGTTGCCGTCGTCAAGGGTGGCAAGGGCTCGGCGGTCGACTTCTATCGACCCGAGAGGGAAGTCGCGATCCTTCGCAATGTCGTGGCCCGCAACAAGGGGCCGCTGACCGACGAAGAGATGGTGCGCCTGTTTCGCGAAATCATGTCGGCCTGTCTCGCTCAGGAGGAGCCCATGAAGGTGGGCTACCTGGGGCCGGAGGGGACCTTCAGTCAATCAGCCGTCTACAAACACTTCGGACATTCCGTGCGGGCACTGCCGCTCGGCATGATCGACGAGGTGTTTCATGAGGTGGCTTCCGGAGCGGCTGATTTCGGCGTGGTGCCGATCGAAAATTCCACCGAGGGCACGGTGAATCACACGCTGGACATGTTTCTGACCTCGCCATTGAAGATCTGCGGCGAGCTGGAGATGCGCATCCGCCAACATCTGCTGGGCACCATGACGGGACTCGACAAGATCCTGCGCGTCAGTGCCCACCCGCAATCACTGGGCCAGTGCCGCGGCTGGTTGCGCGAGTACCTCCCGCAGGCGGAATTGCTGCCCGCAAGCAGCAACGCCGAAGGCGCCCGCCGGGCCCGGGACGAGGCCGGCACCGCAGCCATTGCCGGCGATGCTGCCGCCGAGGTCTATGGCTTGAACCGCCTGGTGACCGACATTGAAGATCGCCCGGACAACACGACCCGGTTTCTGGTCATCGGCCGGAAGCTGTTGTCGGCCAGTGGTGATGACAAAACCTCCCTGCTGCTGTCCACCCGCGACACGACCGATGCAGGCGCCCTGCAGAAACTGCTGGCGCCTTTGGCAGAGCACAAGATCAACATGACGCGGATCGAGTCACGCCCCTCCCGCCAGAGAAAATGGCATTACGTTTTCTTTCTCGATCTCGATGGTCATGCCGAAGACCCGGCAGTGGCGCAGGCACTGACCAAGCTGAAAAGGCGGGCACAGCTGTTCCGCATCCTCGGCTCCTATCCCAAAGCGGTGCTTTGATTGCCTGCATCCATGCCATCCGGCGAGGCCATGCAGCAACAACAGGACTTTCATCGACTGGCGGCACCCGGTGTCCGGTCCCTGTACCCCTATGTGCCCGGCAAGCCGATGACCGAGCTGGCGCGGGAGTATGGGGTCGGTGACTGCATCAAGCTGGCCTCGAACGAGAACCCGCTGGGGCCTCCGCCCGAAAGTCTGTCCGCCATCCGCGCGGCACTTCCCGAACTGGCGCTGTACCCGGACGGCAGTGCTTTTGAACTGAAGCAGGGGCTGGCAGACCGGCTTGCCGTGTCGCCGGACCAGATCACCATTGGCAACGGCTCCAATGAGCTGCTCTCGATCATTGCCGAGACGTTTCTGACGCCCGACGATGAAGCGGTTTATGCCGAGTATGCGTTTGCCGTCTACCCGCTGGTGGTGCAGGCAACCGGCGCCACCGGACGCCTGGCGCCGGCTGCAGCGCCTTCCGGTCCGCAACCACGGGGCCATTCACTGGAAACCCTGCGGGACCAGATCAACGGACGGACGCGGCTGGTATTCATTGCCAATCCGAACAATCCAACGGGCACCTGGTTGCCGCCGCTGGCGCTACGCCGGTTCATCATGGACCTGCCACCGACCGTGATGATTGTCGTTGACGAGGCCTACCGTGACTACATGCCGGCTGGCGATTGTCCCGACACCTTGAGCTGGCTGCCGGACGTGCCCAATCTGATTCTCTGTCGAACCTTTTCGAAGATCTACGGTCTGGCAGGACTCCGGGTGGGTTACACCGTCAGCCATCCGGCGGTGGCGGAGCTCCTGAACCGGGTTCGCCAGCCGTTCAACGTGAACAGCCTGGCGCAGGCAGCGGCGCTGGCCGCACTCGGTGCCGACGAGCATGTCGCCCGCTCGCGGGACCTCAATCAACATGGCCTGACAACCTTGCGCACCGGGCTGACGGCGCTCGGCTGGTCAGTGCCGCCTTCTGCCGGGAATTTCGTGCTGGCCGATACCGGCGGCCCCGCCGATCGCTGGTATGAAGCCTTGCTCCGGCGTGGAATCATCGTGCGGCCAATGGCGGGCTATGGTCTGCTCAATCATCTGCGCATCACCGTTGGTCTACCGCAGCAGGTCGATCGGTTATTGTCGACCTTGTCTGAACTGTGTGCTTCCCAATGAGTTCCGCAACCAACCAGCATTCCGCCCAGCAGTATTTCAAGGTGCAACCATCCGACCGGATCGGCGGCACCATTCAGGTACCCGGCGACAAATCGATCTCCCACCGGGCGCTGATGCTGGGCGCCATCGCGACGGGGACCAGTGAAATCACCGGCTTCCTGTCCGGCGAAGATTGCCTGGCGACGCTGGCCGCCCTGCGGGCCATGGGTGTCCACATCACGCAGCCGGACTCGAGCACCGTCCTGGTTCAGGGTGCAGGCCTCGATGGACTGCGCCAGGCGTCGGCGGCACTGGATCTGGGCAATTCGGGAACCTCGACGCGGCTCTTCATGGGCCTGCTCGCCGGGCAGCCCTTTGCTTCGACCCTGATCGGCGATGAATCCCTGTCGCGGCGCCCCATGGAGCGGGGCGCCGAGCCGCTGCGGCGCATGGGCGCCACGGTGCACACCACCAACGGCACACCGCCGGTCACCACGGGCGGCGCCGGCGGCCGGCTCTCGGCGATCCGGTTCGACATGCCGGTGGCCAGTGCCCAGGTGAAGTCAGCCGTGCTGTTGGCCGGCCTGTACGCCGCTGGCGAAACCAGCGTGACAGAACCGGCGGTATCGCGGGATCACACCGAACGGATGCTGAGTCATCTGGGCTGTCCGGTCAGCCAGCACGGCATGACGGCATCGCTGGCCGGCGGCAGCACCTTGCACGGTGCGCCGATTGTCGTGCCGGGTGATCTGTCGTCGGCCGCGTTCATGGTTCTGGCTGCCTGTGTTGCCGGTCAGGGTGAACTGGTGATCGATGGGGTCGGCCTCAATCCGACGAGAACCGGAATTCTGGACATTCTTCAGCTGATGGGCGCGAAGCTGCGCATCGCGGCGGGGCCGCAGCTGGGCGGTGCGCCTGCAGGTCGCCTGATCATCGAGCCCGGCCAGCTGCACGGCATTGAAATACCGCCGGCACTGGTACCGCTGGCAATCGACGAATTTCCGGTGATTTTTCTGGCTGCGGCGCTGGCTTCGGGGGAAACCCTGGTATCCGGTGCCGCCGAACTGCGCCACAAGGAAAGCGACCGGATCCGGGTGATGGCCGATGGGCTGCGGGCGTTGGGAATCGATGTGCAGGAGTTCCCGGATGGTGCGCGGATCCGTGGCGGCCAGCTCCGTGGCGGCACGATCGACAGCCATGGCGATCATCGCGTCGCGATGTCCTTCGCGGTGGGGGCGTCCCGGGCATCGGGACCGGTGACCATCCTGGACACTGCCAATGTGGCCACTTCCTTTCCAGGGTTTCCCGAACTGGCGCAGGCGATCGGGCTGGACATTCTCGCGGGGCAGAATGGCCCCTCGACCAGTGGTACCGGATGAGTCACGTTCCGGTCATCGCCATTGACGGCCCGGGTGGTGCGGGCAAGGGCACCATCAGCCGACTGGTGGCCGACCAGCTCGGCTGGCACCTGCTGGACAGTGGCGCCCTGTATCGCCTCGTTGCGCTGGATGCCGGCAAAAGCGGCCTGTCGCTCGATCAGGAAGCAGCGGTCGCAGAGCGGGCAGGGCATCTGGATGTGCGCTTTGATACCGCGGGCCAGGCGATTCGTGTGCTGCTGAATGGGCAGGATGTCACCGAGGCCATCCGCACTGAAACCATCGGCGAGGGAGCTTCCCGGGTGGCATCCCTGGCTGCGGTTCGAAAGGCACTCATTGCCCGGCAACGGGCCTTTCGCCGTCCACCGGGACTGGTGGCCGACGGCCGCGACATGGGGGCCGTCATTTTTCCCGATGCCGACGTCAAGGTATACCTCACCGCCAGCATTGAAGAACGGGCGCGGAGGCGATATAAGCAGTTGAAGGACAAGGGTATTGATGTTAGCCTCTCCGCCCTTTCCAGGGACATGGCAGACCGCGACCGGCGAGATTCGGAGCGGGCTGTCGCGCCGCTCAAGCCCAGCGACGATGCACGGATTCTGGATACCACGGGGATGGAGATCTCCCGGGTGGTGGCCGCCGTACTGGGTTTCGTGCAGGCCAAGGGGCTGATTGACGTGCCGATCACTACGACTGGGTCCGATTCACGACAAATCTGAATCGGTTGATGAAATCCGCCGCATGATGGTTCAGGCCGGCACTAGCAACTTACAGGTCCACCCACGGGTGGTAATCAACAAACATGACGGAAAATTTCGCCGAACTCTTCGAACAAAGTCTTGCCAATGCACGGATCAAGCCGGGCACCATATTGATGGGGCGGGTGGTCGAAGTCTCTTCCGAGGCAGTGGTTGTCAGCGCAGGCCTCAAGTCCGAGGCCGTGATTCCGGCCAGTCAATTCAAGAACGATCGCGGAGAACTCGAAGTTGCCGTAGGCGACGACGTCGAGGTTGCGCTCGATTCGGTGGAAGACGGGTTTGGTGAAACCAAACTCTCCAGGGAACGTGCCAAACGCGTGCGTACCTGGGAGTCACTGGAAGGTGCCTTCGAGCACCAGAAGATCGTCAAAGGCATCATCAACGGCCGCGTCAAGGGCGGTTTCACCGTTGATATCGAATTCGTCCGGGCGTTTTTGCCCGGCTCCCTGGTCGATGTCCGGCCGGTGCGTGATCCGTACTCCCTCGAAGGCAAAGAGCTCGAGTTCAAGGTGATCAAGCTCGATCGCCGGCGGAACAACGTCGTCGTTTCCCGTCGTGCGGTCGTCGAGGCCGAGTACAGCGCCGAGCGTGAAGCACTGCTGTCGAATCTGCAGGAAGGTTCCATCATCAAGGGTGTGGTCAAGAACCTCACCGATTATGGTGCGTTTGTCGACCTTGGCGGCATCGATGGCCTGCTGCAACTCACCGGCGTGGCCTGGTAGCGAGACATCCATCAGTCGGAAATCGTC
>CAYLKO010000054.1:0-19737 GCA_964384525.1 uncultured Chromatiaceae bacterium | reverse complement strand
CCAGCCGGGGCGGGGGTCGCCCGGCGGTGCCCGGCGACTATTACTACGATCGGCCGCATCTGCTCGGCAGCATGCGCACGGGACCGGATCTCTTCAATATCGGAGCCCGCCAGCCCAGCGCCGACTGGCACCTGGGCCATCTCTATCAACCACGAGCCTACGCACCCGGGTCCACGATGCCGGCCTATCCCTACCTGTTCACCATCGAGGACAAGGTCGCTGATGGCGATCATGTGGTGAATCTGCCGCCCGGCTACGCGCCGGAAGGCAAGTTCGTGGTGGCCACGCCGCAGGCGCTGGATCTGGTCCGCTACCTGCAGGGGATGGATCACACCTATCCGATCCTGCCCGCCGTGCCCGCGACGCCAGATTGAAAAGGGGCACTCCGATGTTTGATGAACAGAACAAACCGAACAAACCGACCAAGGCCCAGCAACGTGAACATGCCGAGCCATCCGAAGGCTACAAGCCGGTACCACTGGCCGCAGCCCTCATCGTGCTGGGCGTGGTCCTGTTCGGCGCCGGCTACATATTTTTCTCCGAGCCCTTCGGCAGGGCTGATCTCGGTGACCAGCGCACGTTGAGCGACCTGATGGCGAAGCCGGCAACGGCCACCGCCTCGGCAACGAGCGCCGATGGCGCCCAGATCTTCTCGGCCAATTGCGTGGCCTGTCACCAGGCCAATGGCAAGGGCATCCCCGGCGTGTTCCCCAACCTGGATGGTTCCGAGTGGGTCAGCGGCGATGCCCGGGTGCTCATCAACATACTGCTCCATGGCATCACCGGTGAAATGACCGTGAGTGGCGCCGTGTACAACGGCGCGATGCCGGCCTTCCCCCAGCTGGGTGATGCCGAACTGGCCGCGGTGGCGAGCCATATCAGGTCGGCGTGGTCGAACAAGTCGGCAGCCATCGAGGCCGCGCAAGTCGCCGAGGTGCGCCAGGACCAGTCCCGGACCACGCCATTTGCTGGCGAAGCGGAACTTCACGCCCTCGACCAGCCACAACCCGCGGCGCCCTGAGACGGCCACGGGGCCCGCGATGGAGGGCAAGCGATGCGCCTGACCATGATGACTGACTACGCATTGCGCCTCCTGATGTACGTCAGTCAGCGGGAAGGCCAGCTGTGCACCATTGCGGAAGTTGCCGAAGCCCATGGCCTCTCCGAGGCACACCTGATGAAGATCACGCATCAGCTGGCGCTGCATGGCTGGCTGGATACCGTTCGCGGGCGGGGCGGTGGCATGCGGCTGGCGACGGCACCGGAACTCATCAACATCGGTGCAGTCGTCCGCAGCATCGAGCCGGATTTCCGGCTGGTGGAATGCTTCACCGGCACATCCTGCCAGCTGACGGGACGCTGCCAGCTGACCGGCATCGTCCAGGAAGCGCTGGCCTGCTTCATGGAACACCTGAACCAACACACCCTCGCCGACCTGTTGCCCGGCATGCCGGCGGATCTCCACGCTGGGCAGCAGCGTGCCGCTGTACCCGGCAAGTCTGCCGGACGCAGCCGCTGATGTGGCGGACGCTCGTCAGCACTGCCGCATTCATCGCCCTCGCCATCGGCACGACACACTGGCTGACCCATGACTTCAACGTCTGGACTGCGGAAGGGGCCAGACGCTTCGAGGTGGTCACCACTCCAGTCAGCGCACCGCCGGTCACGCTGGCCGGACCACACATCCCCCACGCCAGCCTGCCCGATCTCCTCACCACGGGGCATGCCGCGACCATCGTTGATTTCATCTACACCCGTTGCGAGACGATCTGCCAGGTGCTCGGCACCGGCTTCCAGCAGCTGCAGGCGCGGATCGAAAACGACGCGCAGCTGCGCGACCGGGTGCGCCTGCTGTCAATCAGCTTCGACCCGGCACACGACACCCTGGATGTCCTGCGCGACTACGGCAATCGCCTCGGCGCCGATCCCGGGATCTGGACCTTTGCGCAGATTGCCGACCATCAGCAACTGGACGCGTTGCTGAACCGCTTCAATGTCGTCGTGATTCCGGACGGCCATGGCGGGTATGCCCACAATGCAGCCCTGCTGGTCGTTGACACCCGGGGCCGACTGGTACGGATATTCGACTATTCCGAACTGGATACCGCCCTGGCTTTCGCCGCCCGACTGACCGACCAGGATCAGACCAACAGGCAACGCTCGTGATCACGCTGGCCCGGCAGCCCCGGTTACTCGCCCTGGCTGCACTGGGCGGGCTGATGCTGCTGGCACTCGAACCCGTGCGACTTGCCATGGAAGCCAGCATGAGCCGGCACATGCTGCTGCAGTTTTCCAGCCTGCTGCTCATTGGTTTTTTGCTGGGTGGCGCCATCCCGCTTCGGTGGCGGACTGCGCTGGCACCCTGGAACCGCCATGGCATCAGCGGCCTGTGTGCGGCCGGCCTGATCCTGGCCATGCTGATGATCCCGCGGGTCCTCGACCTTGCCCTGGTCGATGGGCGCATCGATGCGGTCAAGTTTGCCTTGTTGATCTTCTGCGGCGGCGCCATCCGGCTTTCCTGGCCGGCAGCGGGTCTGGTGGTGCAGGGTTTCTTTCTCGGTAACCTGTTGCTGATGACCGCAGTCGTCGGGCTGCTGTATCAGGACTCCCCCGAACGCCTGTGCAATGCTTACCGCCTGGACGACCAGCAGCAGCTCGGCACCTGGCTGGTTGGCATCGCCCTGGGGCTGGGCGTGGCCTGGTTGATCCATGCCTTCCGCGTGTTGCGGGACGAGAACAAACCGGCACTCTCCCCGACCAGCAGTCGCTGACGACAATCCCCGACACATCGGCAACACAGCGACAGGCTGCCGCATTCCAAAGAAAAAGACCCCGCAAGCGGGGTCTTTTTTTGGATGGTGAAGGCAGTGATCAGGCTTGGCGGGCGCGCTTCCGTCGGAGTACGACGGCGGTACCGGCCAGTCCGATGCCGAGAATGGCCAGGGTGCCGGGCTCCGGCACACTCGTCCGCCGGCCCTCGATGCCATAAAGAGTGATGTGGGACAGCGCCTTGCGATTGTCGTAGGACCAGTTGTAGATCCCGTAGACATCGACGGGCAGCAGATAGGCTGACCACTTGATCTGTTTGTTCGTGGTGCTGCCGCCGTCTTTCAGCACGACGACCAGGTGGGAGTAGAGGTTCCACAGCCCTGCCGTCAGGACGAAGTTGCCGCTGGTGGCGCCGCTGGGCCGCGACGCGCCGCTGAAGGTCCAGTAGGCGGCATCGCCGAACTCGCCGCTGTCGGCCTTGTCGAGTTCGGTCCAGGCGTGGCTGCCAAAGAAGGCGCCGTTGTTCAGGTCACCAACGCTGTCGTTGGCATCACCCAACACGCTGTTGCGACAGGTCGCGGCGGAAGTGCCGAGATCCGTGCTGCCGGTCTTGATCCCGCCAACCGTTGCATAGGTACCACAGGGTACCGCGTGGGCGGGAGACAGGGTGAGGAGCGCCACGAGGCTGGCGGCGGAAGCGAGGACATGGATCAGACGAAAATGGTTCATGTTTGTTCTTCTTGTTCTTCTTGTACCAAATATCAGGGTCGGGTGAAGACTAGCCTTGCCAGCCCGACGCCGGCGGTGAATTTGACCTAAGGCAAGCAATATCGGTCACAAGTGGGACGGCGGTCATGGTCATGCGGCGCAGTCCCGATCACTGGGCCGCAGGTGATTCCTGGATCCGGCATGCCGACGCGTGGCGGCAACAGCTGGTTGATCTGCGCCTTCCGCGTGTTGCAGGATAAGAGCAGGCAGGACGACAACAAGGTGGCGACGCCCCATGTCTGAAACACCCGAAACGCTGGATCCAACCGATCTGCCATCCGCCGACTTCACTCATTGGGAAGCCGGCGGTGACGCCGGTGCACCGGAGTTCATCCGCACCGAACTGGAACGGCTGCGCATGCGCATCATCGCGCTGGAAAGCCTGGTGATGTCCCTGTTTGCCGGCGGCAGCAATCGCCAGCATGCTCTCGGCCGCGAGATGGCCCGCTACATTGCCCCCCGGCCCGGCTTCACGCCACACGCGCTGACGATCCGGGCCGGCAAGCACATGAATCACCTCATGGACCGGGCCAGCACGATCCGCGACGAGCTGCCTGTCAGCCGCGCCTACCGCCGGACGCGGATCTTCACCGAAGACACCCTGCCCGCCAGCCTGCGGCGCGAACACCGCACGCGGCCCGGCGTGTGGGCCGTCATCCGCATCCTCGATGGCCGCGTGCGCTTTCGGGTGATCGAGCCGGAATCGGTGGCGATCCTCGAACCGGGCCGGCCGGGCCTCGTGCTGCCGGAGCAACCCCATCTCGTCGAGCCGCTGGGCCCCGTGCGGCTGCAGCTCGAGTTCTACCGGCAGCTGCCCGAGCTGTAGACAGGCCCGTTTTCCGTGACGCTGGCATCACTCCTCGGCACGGCGCTGCCCATCATCCAGGCACCGGTCGGCAGTGCCGCCACCCCGGCACTCGCGGCGGCGGTGTCCAATGCCGGCGGGCTCGGCACGCTGTCGATCAGCTGGTCGACGTCGGCGCAGATCAACCGGGCCATTGCGACCACGCAGGCGCTGTCCTCACGGCCGTTCGCCGTCAATCTGGTGCTTGCCTGGCCCCAGCAGGAACGGCTGCAGACTGCACTGGATGCAGGCGTGCGGCTCATTTCCACTTTCTGGGGCAATCCTGTTGAATACGTTCGGACGGTGCATGCGGCGAACGGGATATTGATGCACACCGTGGGTTCACTGGACGATGCAGCCGCTGCCGTGGCCGCCGGTGTGGACATCATCGTGGCGCAGGGGGTGGAGGCCGGCGGTCATGTCTGCAGCGACACCCCCTTGATGCAGCTGCTCGGCGAGATCCGCGCGGCATTTCCTGCGGTGCCCCTGATTGCCGCCGGTGGTCTGGCGGATGCCCGGGATGTGACGGCAGCACGCCAGGCGGGCGCCGATGCAGCCTGGCTCGGCACCCGCGTTGTCTGCTCGGTTGAAGCCAATGCCGCAGAGATCTATCAGCAGATGATCATCGGGGCACAGGCTGCGGACACCGTCATGACCACCGTGTTCTCGCTGGGCTGGCCCGATGCCCCTCACCGGGTGATTCGCAACAGCACGGTACGGATGACAACAGACCGTGACCATAATGACGTACCAGCCGCGACACCGGACATCGTCGCCCATTCAAGACGGGGCACGCCGATCGAGCGCTACGCGTTCGGTCTGCCGACCCGGGACATGACAGGAGATCTCGAAGCCATGGCCTTGTATGCCGGACAGAGTGTGGAGAAGATCCACGATATCCAGCCCGCTGCCGAGCTGGTGCGATCACTGGCCGGAGTACGATGATGGCCGGCAAATTGCTCATCATTGCCGGTGCGGGCCCCGGCATCAGCCTCGCGACCGCCCGGCGCTTTGGCACGGAAGGGTATGCGGTGGCCCTGATCGGGCGGCGGCAGGAGGCACTGCTGGCGTCGCAGCGGGAATTGCAGAATGCCGGCGTCAACGCCCTTTTCCAGGTGGCGGACTGCGCGCGTGAAGCAGAACTTTCCGCGGCAATCCAGGCGTTCCAGGCGGAAGCCGGCCCGGCCGATGCCTTGCTTTACAACGCGGCCAACCTCAAGTGGAAGAACCTGCTGGAAGAGACGGCCGGGGAACTCATCGCCGATTTTGCCGTGAATGTGGCCGGCGCACTGACTGCGGTTCAGGCGGTGTTGCCAACCATGCGCGCCGCGAATCACGGCACGCTCATCTTCACCGGTTCGTCGTTCGCCGAGCACCCCGTTTCATCGTTTGGCTCGTTGTCGATCGGCAAGGCCGGTTTGCGGAATTTCAGCCACAGCCTGGCAAAGGCACTGGGCGAAACGGCGATCAACGTGCATTACCTGAACATCAACGGCAGGGTGACCGTCGATGATCCGACGCGCAGTCCGCAGCAGATTGCAGAGCGGTGCTGGCAGTTGCACCTGGCCGGCAATCAACCGGCAGGCGGCGCGCCGGCACCGGTCGATGTGACGATCTAGACGACCCAGGCTTACTGGCCGGGCTTACTGGCCGGGCTTACTGGCCGGACTTACTGGTCGGACTTACTGGTCGGACTTACTGGTCGGACTTACTGGTCGGGCTTGCCGGCCAGGCTTGTCTGCCGGTTCAGGCGCCTTCCTCGCCCGTCGGATTCGCGGCTTTTTCAGCCCGGCCGCCACCAAAAATCTTCGCGGCGATGTCCGGCAGGTCTGCCGTCAGCTTCTCCCGGTTGGCGGGCAGGATATCGGCCGGCATGCCATGGATGTCGTTGTCGGCGAACCAGGCAAACAGCTGGTCCGTCCCGGCATCATCCAGCACGACCGGTATCGGCGGCAGCCGGCTGCTGCGCGAGTTGTATTGCGGGCTGAAGAAATTGAATGCGTGAGTCCAGTAATGATTGTATTCATCGTTGCCCGGCTTGCCGTCCAGTGCCCGCGTGCTGGCCTCGGCGGCCATGTAACCACAACCGAATGCACCCTTGATGGCCGTCTCGGCATACGCCAGGTTGTCACCGATGCAAATGACATTGCCCCGCGCCGCTTCCCGGACGGGTGGACGCAGATCCATGCTGCATCCCTGCCGGTCAACGATGGTTGCCCGCTTGAACAAGCCGGAAAAGGCCGAGTTCTTGATGAAGGCTTCGAGCACCTGAGGCAGCCTGACGGGGCTGGATACCGGCGCAGAGCAGCTGATTTCCCAGAGCCCCGGCGGCCACGGCCCCACGTTCAGGAAACCGCGGTGCACCGACGGTTGGGTAAAGCGGGCCCGGCGCATCTCCCGAAACGGCACGTCGCATCGGTCGAGGATGAAACTCATGAACCGGAGTTTTCCCGGTCCGTCGCCGCGCCCTTCGTCGAAGCCCAGCCCGGCAGCCAGGGCAGAAAAGGATCCGTCGGCCAGGATGGCACGCTTCGCCAGCAGGGTTTCTTCACCGGCCGACGTCTTGACCCTGAGCCTGACCCCATCGTCCGAATCTTCGATTTCCAGGCAGCGGGTGGCGGCCTGAACCTTGCAGCCGGCGGCGACTGCATCGTCGAGCAGGCCATGCAGCATGACTTCCTTGTCGATCACGAAGCCGTCGATGGCCCGGCTGTTCGCTTCGCGATCGAAGATGGCGCCGGAGGGCGACACCCAGGATTCATTGAAACAGGGATCGAGTTCGCCGGCATAGGCAAATGACGCATCTTCGGGCAGGCCGTGCATGCGGATCACGTGCTTGCCGGGTGCGCCCACATCGATCGTGCAGGTCGCCCGCTTGATGTTGAGGTCGGTCACCGGCTTGTCGGAGGAAAAGCCGCCTTCACCCAGACGCAGCAGCCGGCTGCAAAAGCGGGTGACGCTGCCGGCCTCCTTCAGCTTCTCGATGAGCAGAACATTGAGCCCATCCCGGGCCGCCTTCCGCGCCGCCATGCAGCCGCCCGGGCCGGCACCCACGATGATCAGATCGTATTTCATGACTATTGCCCCGCTCCCCCTCGGGTCAGTTTGTACGGTATGACTCCCGGCCGCCATCCGTACTGCCCCTCACCCGGTACCGGGGCAGTACCAGGGCAGTACCGGTGGTCACGCCGACTGAAACTGCCGCAGCACCATCTGCAGAATGCCGCCGTGATGGAAGTACTCGACCTCCACCGGGGCATCGATCCTCACGATCGTGGCAAATGATACCGTGGCGCCATCCTGCCGGATGACCGAGACCCGGGCCTGCTGGCGCGGCGCGATCGCACTGCCGATGCCCGAGACCGACAGCGTCTCGCTACCGGTCAGGCCCAGGGATTCGGCTGATTCACCCTCCAGGAACTGCAGCGGCAGAATCCCCATGCAGACCAGATTGCTGCGGTGAATGCGTTCGTAGCTACGGGCGATCACCGCCTTCACGCCCAGCAGGGCCGGGCCTTTGGCCGCCCAGTCACGCGAACTGCCGGAGCCATACTCCTTGCCGGCGATGACGATCAGGGGAATGCCCTCCTGCTGATATGCCATCGCAGCGTCGTAGATGCTCAGCTTCCGGCCAGTGGGCAGGTGCATGGTCCACGAGCCTTCACTGCCGGGCACCATCAGGTTGTGCAGGCGGATGTTCCCGAAGGTCCCGCGCATCATGACTTCGTGATTGCCGCGCCTCGATCCGAAACTGTTGAACTCGGCAGGCTTCACACCCTGCTCCACGAGATACTTGCCCGCCACCGACGTGGTGGTGATCGCTCCGGCGGGCGAAATGTGGTCGGTCGTGATGGAATCGCCAAACAGCGCGAGGACGCGTGCGTTCGCGATGTCCGCCAAGGGGGGCGCTTCCGCTCCGACATCGATGAAATAGGGCGGCTCGCGCACGTAGGTCGACGCGGCATCCCACTCGAACAAGGTGCCCGTCGGCGCCGGCATGCTCTTCCACTGGTCATCGCCCTCGAAGATCCGCCCATATTCGAGATCAAACTGTCCGGACGACACCGAGGAGGCAACCAGCGCCTCGATCTCGGCAGCGGAAGGCCAGATGTCCTTCAGGTACACCGGCGTGCCATCCGGAGTTTCGCCGAGTGGATCCACGCTGAGATCACAGAGCACGGTGCCAGCCAGGGCATAGGCCACCACCAGGGGCGGCGATGCCAGATAGCTCGCCTTCACCTGCTCGTGTATCCGTCCCTCGTAATTCCGGTTGCCGGACAGCACCGCTGCCACCGTCAGGTTCCGGCTGCGCACTACCGTGGCAATCTCCTCGAGCAAGGGCCCTGAATTGCCGATGCAGGTGGTGCAGCCGTAGCCGACGAGGTTGAATCCCAGCTTGTCGAGCCAGGGCGTGAGACCGGCTTTATCCAGATAGCGGGTGACCACCCGCGAACCCGGCGCCAACGAAGTCTTCACCCAGGGCTTGACCTGCAGGCCGGCTTCCACGGCCTTGCGAGCCAGCAGGCCGGCAGCAATCATCACGGAGGGATTCGAGGTGTTGGTGCAACTGGTGATCGCGGCAATGACCACCGCGCCATCGGCCACGGCGGCGGCAGCGGCGGGATTGCCGAGCTTCTCGGCCGCCGTGCCGGCGCTCTCGCCAGCACCGCCGCCTTCATTGACGAGCCGCGAGATGGCTTTGCCGTCGGTATCCAGCTTGATGTGCTCGAAGGCCGCACTGAAGGACTTGCGTACTCCGGCCAGCGACACCCGGTCGTGCGGCCGCTTCGGACCCGCAAGGCTGGGTTCTATACTTCCCAGATCCAGATCCACCACCTCATTGAAAACCGGCTCGGGGTCCTGGTCGGTTCTGAACAGGCCCTGCTCCTTCGTGTAGCGCTCGACCAGATCGACGAGCGCACCGCGCCCCGTCAGGCGCAAATAGTCGAGCGTGATCGCATCGACCGGAAACAACGTGGAGGTTGCGCCACACTCGGGCGACATGTTGGCCAGCGTCGCCCGATCAGCAATGCCGAGCGCACTGATGCCGGGGCCGAAGAATTCAACGAATTTTCCGACCACACCGTGGGCCCGCATCATCTGGGCCAGCGTCAGCACCAGATCGGTGGCGGTCGTGCCGGGCGGGAGCTTGCCCCTGGCCCGCACGCCAACCACGATCGGCTTCGGCAGAAACATCGGCTGGCCGAGCATGGCTGCTTCGGCCTCGATGCCGCCCACGCCCCAGCCGAGCACACCCAGACCATTGATCATGGGCGTGTGCGAATCGGTGCCGACCACGGTGTCGGGGAACACCCAGCCATCACGCGCCACCACGACCCGCCCCAGATGTTCGAGATTCACCTGATGGCAGATCCCCGTGCCGGGCGGCACCACGCGAAAGCCATCAAAGGCCTGCTGGGCCCAGTTGAGCAGCGCATAGCGTTCGCGGTTGCGCCGGTATTCCCACTCGAGATTGACCGCATAGGAATCACCGTGACCGAAGCGATCCACCTGCACGGAGTGATCGATCACCAGGTCCACCGGAATCAGCGGATTGACCCGCTGCGGATCCCGGCCCGCCCGGGCCACTGCGCTGCGCAGTGCCGCGAGATCGACCACTGCAGGCACGCCGGTGAAATCCTGCATCAGGACGCGTGCCGGCATGAAGGCCAACGCACCTGCAGTACTGGCCGGCCAGCGGGCCAGCGCCACCACATCGTCTGCCGACACATCGCCACCACCGACCCGTCGCGCAATATTCTCGATGAGAATCTTGACGGTGTGCGGCAAGCGCGCCACATCCGCACCGGTGTGTACCGCCAGTTTTTCCAGACTCACATAGCGGGCGGCACCCGCCCGGGTTTTCAGTGTTGCGGTCAGGTCCAGTGTATCGTTGCTCATGATGTACAACCTTCTGGTCAGAAGATCCTGGCATCGCCATCGAAAGGATTGAGGAACGATGCCGGCAGACTCGTATCGTACACTTGAAGCGCTGCTGAAGGCCGTGCGCGCCTGCCGCGCCTGCGAAGCATTCCTGCCACTCGGTCCGCGGCCCATCGTGCAGGCTGGTGCGACGGCAAGAATACTGGTGGTTGGTCAGGCACCCGGCTTGCGCGTGCATCAAACCGGCATTCCGTGGGACGACCCCAGCGGAGAAAGGCTGCGCAGCTGGATGGGCGTGAGCCGCGAAATCTTTTACGATGCATCGCGCATCGCCATCATTCCCATGGGCTTCTGTTACCCGGGTCGCGGCGCCAGCGGTGATCTGCCGCCACGGCGCGAATGCGCGCAATTGTGGCTGGATCAACTGCTCGCCAAGCTGCCGCAGATCAGCCTGACCCTGCTCATCGGCCAATATGCCCAGCGCCACTATCTGGGGCCCCGGCGCAAATCAACCCTGGTGGAAACCACCCACGCCTGGCGGGAATACGCACCGGCATATTTTCCGTTGCCCCATCCCTCGCCGCGCAACACACCCTGGTTTCAGCGCAATGTGGAATTCGAGCAGCAGGTGGTGCCGGCATTGCGCGCGCGCGTGGCCGAGGTTCTAGACATAGCTTAGCCGGCCATCCACGACCCGCGCCGGCGAGGTGTAGGGATGCGCAACCGCATGTTTGGCGTCGAGGATATGCATCACCTGGCCGCCGCGGGCGCACAAGACATCGGCAATCAGGGCCCGGTGACAACGCCACCACACCGCTTCGGAGCACATCAGTGTCGTCCGGTGACTGGCCGCCAGCGCCAGCAGTTCGGCGAGGCCCGCGGCAAATTCAGCAGTAGCCAGATAATCGGCATAGCCGCGGAACGAAGCATTGCGCCACGCGGTATTGGGCGAATCAGGTTGTGGTCGTCGTCGACCACCGAGTGCCGGGATCCAGTGATACTCCATGGCATGTTCCGCGAGCGTCGCAGCAAGTGCGGCTTGACCAAACCACGGCTGGCGTCGTGAACCGGGAAACCGGCGTACATCAGCCACTGCCTCGATCCGATGATCAGCCAGCAACTGCAGGAAGTCCGCAAGCGGACGGTTTGAATGGCCCACCGTCCAGACTGCAGGAGTGATAGATTGCATGGGAAAGAACTCCGACTGCTCTCGAATTCATTGCCCGAATTCATTATACGAGCAGCCACCACAAACTTTGGAGTGAAAACAAATGGCTGAAGACCAGGCTCCACCTGCCGGCCCCGATTTCCGCAAGGGCATCGCCCTGACCGAGCTTGCCGATGGCGGCATGCTGGCTGGTCATGTGGGCGATGATGAAGTGCTGTTGGTACGTCGCGGCAAGGAGATCTTTGCCGTTGACGCGCGGTGCACGCATTACCACGGCCCGCTGGTCGATGGTGTGGTGGTCAACGATACGGTGCGTTGTCCCTGGCATCACGCCTGCTTCGATCTCCGTACCGGCGAAGCGCTGCGTCCGCCGGCCTTCAGCCCGCTGGCCTGCTGGACAGTCGAGCAGCACGACAGCCGCATTTTCGTGGGTGAAAGGCGCAGCGCGGCAGAATCAGCCCAACGACGCAAGGCACCCTCGTCCACTCCCGAACGGATCGTCATCGTCGGCGGTGGCGCAGCCGGCTTTGCCGCCGCCGAGCGCCTGCGTCGTGAAGGCTACGCCGGCACCCTCACCCTGCTGAGCGAGGATGAAGCCGCGCCGGTGGATCGGCCGAATCTGTCCAAGGACTATCTTGCGGGCAACGCACCCGAAGACTGGGTGCCACTGCAACCGCCAGACTTCTATCGGGACCAGCGCATCGATCTCCGGCTCTCGACTGCGGTGGCGCGTATCGACACCGCAGCCCGACACGTGATCCTCGCCAACGGCAACCAGGTCCCGTACGACCGGCTGCTGCTGGCAACCGGTGCGGAGCCGATCCACCTGAACATTCCCGGCAGCGACCTGCCCCATGTGCACACGCTGCGCTCGCTCGCAGACAGCCGGGCCATCATCGAGCAGAGCAAGACGGCACATCGGGTCGTGGTACTCGGGGCCAGCTTCATCGGCCTGGAGGTGGCGGCGGCCTTGCGGGCGCGCAACCTGGAAGTCCATGTGGTCGATCCCGGCAAACGGCCGATGGAGCGGGTGTTCGGTGCGGAGCTGGGTGACTTCGTGCGGGCGCTGCACGAGCAGCACGGTGTCGTCTTTCACATGGGCGATACCGCCAGCCGCCTGACTGCCACGCAGGTTCACTTGACCACGGGCGGGGTGCTGGAGGCTGATCTGATCGTGGTCGGCATCGGCGTCCGCCCGCGACTGGAGCTTGCCTCGCAAGCCGGGCTGACGATCGATCGCGGCGTGGTCGTCAACGAGCATCTGGAAACCAGCATTCCCGGCATCTATGCGGCGGGCGATATTGCCCAGTGGCCGGACCCGAACAGCGGCGAGCGCATCCGCGTGGAACACTGGGTGGTCGCCCAGCGACAGGGTCAGTGCGCCGCACTGAACATGCTGGGCCGGCAGGAAAAGTACACGGCAGGCCCCTTTTTCTGTAGCCAGCACTACGACGTGGCAATCAACTATGTAGGCCATGCCACGAGCTGGGATGAGCTCGCGATCGAGGGCAGCATTCCCGGCAAGGATTGTCTCGTGCGCTTCCTGCGTGGCGGCCGCCCGCTCGCGGTGGCCTCCATTTTCCGTGATGTCGTCAATCTTCGGGCGGAGTTGATGATGGAGGGAATGGCAACATGATTCGCATCAAACGCAGCTACGAACCCCAGGCTCGTGGTGATGGAGAACGCTTTCTGGTGGAACGCCTCTGGCCGCGCGGCATGAAGAAGGAAGACCTGCATGCCGATGCCTGGCTGAAGGAGGTTGCGCCGAGCACGGAACTGCGCAAGTGGTTCGGGCATCAGGTGGAGCGCTGGCCGGAATTCCGCCAGCGTTACCGGAAGGAACTGGATGCCAAACCCGATACCTGGGCGCCCATTCTGGCGGCGAGCCAGCGGCGCACGGTGACCCTGCTCTACAGCGCCCACGACACGGAACATAACGGAGCGCTGGTTCTGCAGGAGTACCTGATCGAGCATCAGGCCGCCGCCCCGCCACCAACCAAGCGCGCAAAAGCTCCGGTAACGCGACCGGTGGCCCGCAAACCACGCTGATGCAGCTGCGGTGCCGTGACGCTGAACGGCGCAGCCGTCGGCGCCGGCTAGCGATACACCAGCACCGGCACCCCGGCCTGATCGACGATTTTACGGGCCACGCTGCCCATCATGAGCTTGCTGAAGCCACCCCGTCCGTGGGTCGCCACGAAGATGACATCACACTTGTGTTTCTTGCCAAGGGCGAGAATGCCCTCGTGTGGCCGGTAACCCCGGGTCACCACCGGCGTGAAGGTCACGCCCGCCCGTGCGGCCATTTTGCCGATCTTGTCCACATGCTGTTTGGCCGTGGTCCGGTTTGCCGTATTGATCTCGTCGATCATCCCCTGGCTGACCATGGCGCGCGCCTTGAAGACCGTCTCCAGTTCCTCGACGATGCAACAGCCGACAACGCGGGCGCCAAGCGCCTTGGCCAGCGCGACGCCGGCCCGTGCCGCCTTGGTGGCAATCGGGGAGCCGTCGGTGGGAATCAGAATCCGCTTGAACATGGTGTCATCTCCAATTTCATGAATTTCGGTGAGGTGGCACGATCAGTACATCGGTCGGCGAGAAAGAGGCTGCATACCGGCACACGCTGCCGAACTTCGTGCTTGCCGTGCGGCGCCTGGTGCCGCCGTGCTGCCCCACGACGACGAGGCCGGGGTTCAAGCGGCGGATCTGCGCAAACAGCCGCGAGACGGCATCGCCCCGCTCGATCAGCCGGTGGATCTCCAGCTGACGGGCATCCGGATCGATGCCCGCAGTCGCGATCAGTTTGCTCAATGCACCATCGAGCCGCGCCTGCTCTTCTTCCGTGTACACCTGCAGCGTGCCGGAGGCAAAGCCATAAGCCTGAAGCCGTGATGCAAAGGGCACGTCGTAGGCATGAAAAACATGCAGCTGGCCACCAGCTGCCTGCTGCGCGGCCCACCCGAGCACAGCCGTTGATGATTCACCGAGATCGACCGCGGCAAGCACGTTCGCCGGGGCAGGATTGCCGGCCTCGCGCACCAGCCACAGGGGCGAACCGGCCAGCGCCATGACTTTGCTGGCCGTGCCGCCGAGGCCCGGCTGACCCGTTGCCGTGTCGTGTTCACCGCGGGCTCCGATGACCAGCAAGTCGGCAGCATGGTCACGCGCCGCACGGGCGATGTTCCGGGCCGCCGGCCCGCTCATCACGCCGGTGGACAACTCCAGCGCCCGTTCCGGATCCACCTGATCGGCAACCCGCTTCAACGCGGCCGCCGCCTGGCGCTGCACGTCATGCAGGGCCGCCTTGCCGGATCGCCAGAAGCCGGCCAGCTGCTGGCGGGACGGCGTGACGTGCACGATGCGCAACGCTGCACCTTCCCGTCGGGCACAAAGGGCTGCAGACCGCACCGCCCGATCACCCGCAACCGAGAAATCGGTCGCCGCCAGTATCCTGACCACCTTCACATCGGGACCTTCATGGTAGAGCCTGCATTGCCGGAGCTCAGTGCCCAAACCTGCTCAGAACCGGTAGATCGCCGCCGCCCCCGTGCGCGTCGGCATGCGCTCGGTCGGCACGATAACCACTTCGCCGCCGGCCTTGAGTACGTACTCACCGAGATCATCCAGGATGTCGTCGACTTCCGGGTGATCCAGGTCATCTACCGACAGTCCGCCGTCGGTCGCATCGACCCGCCCGGGAATCAGGCGGTCCGCTTCGATCAACAGGGTGGCAACCCGGCCGGCCATGGCAGCCTTGGCGATCTCGCCCAGATCATCCGTACTCCGGCCACTGGCGGTTGCGGCGCCAAAGGCATCGACAAAACCCGCCAGGCGCTTCAGATAGTAGGGCTGGATCAGCTGCCAGGCGCGTTCCCGCAGCACATCGAGGGCCAGATCATCCGGGTAGGTGTCGAGCGCCTCGGGTATCAGACGGGGGTTGTCGCTGATGGCACGGAACAGATGGTGGTGCTGGGGCAGCGCAGCCAGGATCAACCGCTGGCCCGTGGGTTGCGAGTAATGCTTCAGCACGGCCTGGTCCACCGTCCGGAAAAATGCCTGCGTCGCCCGATCCTCGGCATCCTGCTTCACATCGGTGGTGTGCCGGGTCACGGCCGCCGAGCCGCTGGCCCCATAGGTGCGCAGCGCGCCTTCACGATCGGCTGTCACCTTGTTCGGCAGGTCATCGGCCGACTGCGGCACACCCTCAATGGGCGGCAGCTCATCAAGGGCATCGCGATTGCCTTCGTACATCTTGAAGGCCCGCCGGCTCAAACCCAGAATCTGGTAGTGGTCCGCCGACTGCACGATGCGCATCAGCGGTTTGGTATGAAAGCTGTCGGCCACGACGGCCAGTTCGGCAACCGGACGCTGCAGCCGATAGACCCGGAACTGGCCCGGTGCACTCAGCACTGCCAGGCCATCACCACTGCGATTCCAGAACGCCCGGTCATCGGCGATTGCCATGAACGGACGGATCAGGTCCGCGATATCCCGCGACGGATACTTCCGGCGCAGGGAGCTTTCCAGCACCTTGACCAGGTTCCGGAACCGGATCGGATCCTGGGCGTTGTCAGGATGCCGGCGATGGGTTGGCTGGTAGAGGGACAAGCACGGTGGCTGGTGCCTGGCACGCAGGACTGCCGGGTAGTCCAGTTGCAGTGAATCCATGGGTCTGCACTCCAATTGATGCATCAGTGGCAGTTCGCGACTGCCGGTTACCGGGAACGTTTGCGGAACAGCCGGGGGTTCCGCTCCATGAACCGTTCAATCCAGGTCTCCAGGAATGAATGTTCATTGCGCAACATGTTCCACCAGCCAAAGGCGCTGATGGCCAATGCCCCCAGACAGTCCACGATCAGATCCCACATGGTATCAGTCAGGCCCGACGGATCGTTGCCCATCGGCTTCTGCATGTTCATGCCGAATACCTGATCCATGAAGAATTCGAAGATTTCCCATAGCGTACCGGCGGCCACGGCAAAGGCAAAGGCAAACAGGGCCACGAGACCCGGGCGGATCTGCATGCTGGTTCGCTTGTTCTCGTTGAGGATGTAGACCAGCAGGAAGCCGAGGATGCCGAGCAGCAGGCCGGACGTTGTGTGCAAGACAATATCCCACCACCAGAACCGCTCGTAAAAGCTGCGGAACTCGCCCAGGAAGAGTGCCGCGAACACGAACAGGATGGTGAGCACCTCGTATTCAAGCGGAATGCGCACCGGCAGCCGGGAGTGAAATACCGCCGGCGCGCTGGTCAGCGCCATGATGGCCAGCAGCCAGACGGCGCTGACCCACAAGCCCCCGTCGAGCAGCCAGACGAGCTCGACTGCCATGATGCCCTGAAGCAGCAACAGGATGACAAGCCGGACACGTGCCGCGGCATCCTCCTGGTCGCCGGCAGGCTCAGAACCCATGGGCTGCTGACGGTTAACAAAAAAGCGTCATATACAGACAATGATAGACAATCCACCGATCGACCGGTGGAGAAGGGAGGACCGAAGGGCAATGTCCGATGAGTGACGTGGAATTCGAGAATGGCGCCTTCAGTGTAGCCGCGGCACTGATCGCCTCCGGGCTCGGCGTCGAGACCGGGCAGGTCCAGCCGCTCATTCGCGACGGATTCATTACCAGTGTCTGTGAACGCGGCGTCGACGAGGACTCGGGCCATTACCGCCTGACCTTCTTTCATGAATCCCGCAGCTTCCGCCTGCTGGTCGACGAAGACGGCAACGTCATCCAGAAATCCCGGATCAAGTTTGCCCGGCCACGCGGCACGTCGCCGGCACCCGGACCACGCAGCTGACAGCGGCACTACCGCAGCCATGCATTTTTCCATCTCCCCAGGTTCCTGACCCGCCATGTTCATCGAAGCACTCCTGCCCGCCGCGCGTGAACGCCTGGTAACGGTCCCCGACAATGCAGCACTCATGGAGGCGGCACGGCACCTGTCACAGACACAAATCGGCCTGGTGATCGTTTGCGACACCCGCAATGCACTGGCAGGCGTCATCGCCAAGAGCGATGTGGTGCGACAGATCGGCCACTGTGCCGGCAGCAGCTGCATGGCGGCTGTTTCGAGCGTGATGACCCGTGATGTCACCTCCTGCCGGCCCGGTGACCTGCTGGCTGACGTCTGGGCGACCATGAAGGCGGGAAATCTCAAACATGTCCCGATCATCGATGACAGCCTGCACCCACTGGGCGTACTGTATGCCGGAGACGCCCTGCAGGCACTGCTCAGCGAAGTGGAAAACGAGCAGCTGCTGTTGCGCGACTACGTGACCGGCATCGGTTACCGGTAGACCGGTGGCTGCACCCGGTTTCCTTGCCGGGCTCCATGGCCCCCACCATCCGGAGAAGCGCTGATGAAGAACTTCCGCACTGTATTGCCGGCGATCCTTGCAGCCGTCGGCCTCGGCATTCCTGCCATGGCAGCGCATGCTGCGGACCAGGTCGCCACAAAGGACGGTTATGTACCCACCGTCCTGATCACCGGATCCGACAAAGGCATGGGCCTGGAGCTGGTGAAGCAATACGCGGCGCGTGGCGACCGGGTCATTGCCACCACCCGCAACCCGGCACGAGCCACCGAGTTGCACGCACTGGCCGCCGCCAACCCCGGAATCAGCGTTGAACAGCTCGATGTCACCGATCATCTGCAGATCGACGCGCTGGCCACCAAATATGCCAAAACCCCCATCGACATCCTGATCAACAACGCCGGCATCAATGGCGGCATGCAGAACCAGATGCTCGGCAAGTTCAATTACGCTGTTTTCGAAGAGGTGTTGCGCGTCAACACCATCGCCCCGCTGCACATCGCCGAGACCTTCCTCCCGAACGTGCTCGCCAGCCGCGACAAGCGCATCGTGGCGATCTCCAGCAGCGAGGGATCGATTGGCATGGTCAGTTCCGCACGGCTGTATTTCATGCGGGCAAGCAAGGCGGCGCTCAACATGGAAATGGTGAACCTCGCCTACCAGCTGAAGCCCAAGGGCGTGAGCGTCGGCATCATCAATCCCGGCATGGTGGACACCGACTTCATGAAGGGGGCGCCGAAGAGCCTGCTTCGACCGGTGCCCGAGGCGGTGCAAAACATCATCCGCAACATCGACACCCTCACCGTCGCCAACACCGGCTCCTTCCTGAGCTACGACGGCAAAACGCTGCCCTGGTAGCCATCAACTGACGCGGGTCGCCCGAACCGGGCGGCCGTCGCACCCCCGACCACCAACCAGCATTCCCTGCTGGCTGCCATTGCGGGGCCATGCTACGCTGCGCCGCATCATCAGGAGATGCCATCCCCAATCCACCCACAACAGAGGACCCACCGATGCCATCGTTCGCAACCGTCACCACGGGACGCGGTCCCGTGGATCTGTACGCCTTCACCGGCGTCGTCGCCGACCAGGAGAAGTCGTCCTACACGGAGGTCACACGAAACAACAACAATAACGTCGCCACCAGCAGCACGACCCACTACAACACCATCTTCGTGCGCAATGAAGCCGGAGAGGAACGCTCGGTGCAGATCGTCGACTCGGGCCTCGCGCTGCGCGCCGGAAGCCACGCTTCCTTCATCTGGGGAATCCCCAAGGGCAAGGAGAAGGGTGACTACATGGTTGTGATCAACCACGACACCGGCGCCATGCACACGATCCGGAAAGCGGTCAATGATCTGGCCGGGCCGCCGTTCTACAACATGTTGCTCATCCTCGCCGTGATCGTCGGCTGCGTGGGACTTTTCGACCTGTTCAGCGGCGACCTGGGGTCCGCGATCATCCTGATCGGCATCGGTGCCGGTGCGGTCTACTGGATCTACAAGGGGCAGAAGGCGCTGCTGGCGCAGGTCGAGAGCGCGGTGCGTGCGATGAAGGCATAGCTGTCGCACGATGAGGAGCGTGGCGGCGGCCGTGGCCCGTATACTTCGGGCCCACCACTCATTTTGCAACCGCACCACAGCAAAGGACCATGACCATGGCAGACACCTGGCTCCCCACGCTCATCACCGACACGCCGCAAGAAGGCTTTGAACTCGCCATCACGCTGAGTCGGCGAGGGGTCAAATACACGCAACCGGACACGAACATGCTGAAACAGCTTCGCCCGGATTACGCCAACTCCGCCGACTCGCTCACCGCCGCCTCGCATGTGGTTGCCGTGAACTTCCAGACCGTGGCGGCCGCCAACAATTACTGGCGGAAGTAGCGGATCAGCCCATGCATTGGTTCAATGCTTTCGACGATATCGAATGGCAGGCATTGCTGCTCTCCGGTGGGGTGAAGATCGGTGGGGCGCAGCTGGTCAT
>CAYLKO010000053.1:0-19844 GCA_964384525.1 uncultured Chromatiaceae bacterium | reverse complement strand
TCATTGGCTCAGTCGTCGGGCCGCACCCCTTTCCGATGATGGTCCGTGATTTCCAGGCCGTGATCGGTCGCGAAGCGCGGCAGCAGTCGCTCGATCAGATCGGCCGCTTGCCGGATGAAGTGGTGGCCTGCGTCGGTGGCGGGTCGAATTCAGCGGGAATGTTTTATCCGTTTGTCGATGATCGCTCGGTGAAGCTTTCGGGAGCCGAGCCGGGCGGTCGTGGCATCGAGCCCGGTCAGCACGCCTCCACGTTGAGTTATGGTGTGAAGGGCGTGCTCCACGGCAGCTACTCGCTGCTCCTGCAGGACGAAGACGGCCAGGTGCAGGAAACCCACTCGATCTCCGCCGGCCTCGACTACCCCGGCGTCGGTCCGGAACACGCCCTGTTGCGCGCCATCGGCCGCGTCAGTTATGAAAGCGTCACGGACGACGAAGCGCTGGATGCGCTCCGCGAGTGCTGTCGGGCGGAGGGTATCCTGCCGGCGATCGAATCCGCGCATGCACTGGCCGGCGCCCGACGCTGGGCCCGGCACCATGCCGGTAGTCACGACAGTCGGCGGCCGACGCCGAAGATCCTCATCGGCCTGTCCGGCCGCGGCGACAAGGACATGCCGACGCTGTCGCAGGTTTTCGATGGCGCAAAGAAAATCCTCGATGAGGCAGCACGATGACCACGCATAAGCCGGAACTCCCGCACGAGCGCATCACGGCGGCCATTCGCCGCACGACCGCTGCCGGTCGTACCGCACTCGTGCCGTACATGACGGCAGGCTATCCAGCCAGGGATCGCTTCATCGCCACCCTGAAAGTCATCGCGGCGGAAGTTGACGTGGTCGAGATCGGCGTGCCGTTCAGCGATCCGATGGCCGATGGCGTGACGATCCAGCGGGCCAGCCATGCGGCCATCGCCGCGGGCGTGAGTCTGCGCTGGATTCTGGCGGAGCTTGCTGCCAACGGGCCCTACGCGGCGCCCATCGTGTTGATGAGTTATCTCAACCCGCTGTTGAATTTTGGTTACCGCGAGTTGGCGGAGGCATCGCTGGCCGCCGGCGTCTGTGGCTTCATCGTCCCCGACCTGCCGATCGAGGAAAGCGCGGATTTCGTGGCAGCCCTGGATGCCCGCGGTCTCGCCCTGATTCAACTGGTCACGCCCGCCACGCCGCCGGCACGCCTCGAAAGGCTGTGCCAGGCCAGCCGCGGTTTCATCTATGCCGTGACCGTGACAGGCATCACCGGTGGTGCCCGGGAGCTGCCTGCCGAAGTCACCAGCTATCTCGATCGCGTCCGTTCGCTCACCACGCTGCCGGTCTGCGCCGGCTTCGGCGTGCGGCGCGCCGAGCAGATCGAGAAGCTTGCGCCCCACACCGACGGCGTGATTGTCGGCTCGGCGCTGGTGGAACAGCTCGAGGCCGGCGCCGATCCGGTCGCCTTCCTGCAGTCGCTACGATTGTGGTGCCTCCCCCCCTATTGCCTTGGCTTGCCCCCGGGCCCCCCCGCACAGGCCGCAATGGCTAGCGGGCGGCTGACACCGTGTACTCGCGCGAGGGCTCGCCAAGGAGTTCCCGGGCGCTGCTGCTCTGCTGCTTTGCCAGCTATTGCGCCGGTGCAGGAGCCGATGCAGGAGTCGGCGTCGCCGCTCGCGCCGGGAACCCTTCCATCGCTTGCGCCACGACGCGCCCGACAGCCTCGGCGTCGAGACTCGAGCGATCGACCTTGCTGGCAATGGAACCGAACCACAGTTCACGGTTTGCCGCGGCGTCCAGCACATGAATCACCAGCAGGCCTTCCTTGTAGCTCTGTACGCTGGGGCTGCCGACATTCACCGACCCGCCGACATTGCTGCCAAAGCTGCCGAGGCCGATGCCGATGCGGAAGGGATTTGACTTGACCTTGTCCCGGGAGGAGTTGTCCCAGGTCACCAGCAACTGTGGTTTGTCCTTGGTCTCGGTATATCCGCGCTGCTGCATTTCGTGGCTGATGGCATTGCGGATGTTGGCGTCGAGCAGACGCAGGGGCTGATCGGCAGTGCCGCCCGAAGCGCCTTGTACGGCGAAGGTCTGGTACTGACCCAGATCGGCATCGGGTGCCGTCTGGGATTCGTGGGTGGGGCCTCCGGTGGCGCAGCCGGCCAGCGCCGCCGCCACTGCTGCCAGAAGTACACCGCGAAGCGCATTGCACAACGTGGTCGTCGGTACGGTCCTTGCTGCAGTCATGTACATATCGGCCTCCCTGGCCATAAACTCAACACTGTATAGACACTAACGATAATTAGGCCTTGCTAACCAAAGAGTTAGCAAGCCAGCCGCACCGACCAGCCAACCCACCCAGTTGGGCGGGGTGTCCAGTCCCAGCCAGATGGCGGAGGCTACCAGCATCGCGCCGCCCGCGGTGGCGCGATGTCGCGCCCGGGCTTCGGCACGTCGGGCCCGCTGTTCCGCCGCCAGCAGGGCGGCAGCGGCCGGCCGGTCATCTTCGAGCGTGCTGTCGACCAGCTTCCGGGCCACCAGCGGCAGCTTCTCCAGTGCATAGCGGACATCCGGCCACTCGCGCCGGAAGCGTCGCAGGGTGGCGCGCGGGCCGGTCTGTTCGATCATCCAGGCCTTGAGCACCGGCTTGCCCGTCTGCCAGATATCCAGCTCCGGATACAGCACCCGTCCGAGGCCCTCGATCTGCACCAGCGTCTTCTGCAGGAGGATGAGCTGGGGCTGCACCTCCATGTTGAACTGCCGGGCCACCGAGATGAGCTGCAACAACACCTGGCCAAAGGAGATTTCCTTCAGCGGCTTGCTGAAGATCGGTTCGCACACCGTGCGCACCGCGGATTCCAGTTCGCTGACCCGCGTGCCGACCGGCACCCAGCCGGAATCCACATGGAGCCGTGCCACCCGGTAGTAGTCCCGGTCGAAGAACGCCAGGAAGTTTTCGGCCAGATAGCGCCGATCCCGTTCCTCCAGGCTGCCCACGATGCCGAAGTCGACGGCGGCGTAGCGCGGAAAGGCGGGATTGGTGGCGTCCACGAAGATGTTGCCGGGGTGCATGTCGGCGTGGAAGAAGTTGTCGCGAAAGACCTGGGTGAAAAAAATCTCCACGCCGTTGTTCGCCAGCCGCGGAATGTTGACGCCCGCGGCGCGCAATGCCGGCATGTCGTCAACCTGTATGCCGTGGATCCGCTCCATCACGAGCACGCCGGGGCGACAGTAGTCGAAGTACACCTCGGGGACGTAGATCAGCGGTGAGCCCTGCCAGTTGCGGCGGAGCTGGGTGGCATTGGCCGCTTCCCGCAGCAGGTCCAGCTCGTTGAGGATGGTCTTCTCGTATTCCGCCACCACATCGACCGGGCGGAGGCGCCGGGCTTCGGTCCACCAGCGTTCCGCCAGGCGCGCCACGGCATACAGCACTTCGAGATCCTGCTCGATCAGCTCCCGCACCCGGGGCCGCAGGAGCTTCACGACCACGTCTTCGCCGGTATGCAGTCGGGCGGCGTGCACCTGGGCAATCGATGCAGCGGCGAGAGCGTCCCGTTCGAAGCTGGCAAATAGCTGGTCGGCGCTGCGGCCGAAATGCCGCTCGATCTCGGCCAGTGCCACCTCGGCGGGAAACGGCGGAACCTGGTCCTGCAGCCGGCTCAGTTCCACGCCGATGTCCGGTGGCAGCAGGTCCTGGCGGGTGGACAGCGATTGGCCGAACTTGACGAAGATCGGTCCCAGATCTTCCAGCGCCTGCCGGATCCGGACGCCGCGGTCGGCATCGCTCAGGGAGGGTCGTCGGGCGCGAAACAGCAGCCGGGCCGGACCCAGGATGTGCGAGCCGCGCAACAGTTGATCGATGCCATGGCGGATCAGCACCCGCCGGATCGACAGCAGGCGCAGTAAAAGCCGGAGCCGGTTCAAGTCGAACGATCCCGAAGCCGCACAAGCCGGGCCGCCGCGCGTTCCACGTCATTCACCAGGGTATCGACGTCGCGGTAGAACTCCTGGGTTTCAAACCGCGTGGGCAGCGTGCGGCGCTCTTCGGTGAAGTATTCGCCGACGCTGCGCGACACGGAGTCCACGGTGCGCCGGCTGAAGTCGACGAACTCGCGACCCACGACGCCGACGCGATGGGCCAGCGGATCGCCGATGAGCTTCGACAGCTCCTCTTCCAGATCCGGCCGGGCCATGTGCAGCAGATCGCGGAACTGGTTGGCGACATCGGTGTCACCGGTCATGCGGATCTCGCCGTCGCGAATCAAGGCCTGGGGATCGCCTCCCAGCAGCCGCAGCATCGCCAGCGGCGACCCCGCCACCCCCGCATAACTACCATCCCCGGTACCGGACTCCGCCTTTGTAGGTATGACCTGGAGCCGGCCGTTGCGGGCGAGCAGTTGCAGCGCCAGCGGCGTGCCATCCAGCTGCACATCGAGCGATTTGCCTTCCAGCGCCACAGCCATGGCGCTGGCGGTGGACGACAGGCCGATGCCCCGGTTGAGCAGGTGTTCCAGCGGTTTCAATGCCAATGCGGAAAGCGAGGTCATGGTCATGCGGTGCTCAGTAGCGAAAACCCTGATGCAGGGCCACGATGCCGCCGCTCAGGTTGTGAAAGTTGACATCCTCGAGGCCGGCGTCTGTCATCAGGGTGCGCAGGCTTTCCTGGTCCGGGTGCATGCGGATCGATTCCGCCAGATACCGGTAGCTGGCGGCGTCCCCCGCCACGTGCTCGCCGAGCCAGGGCAGCACGCGGAATGAATAGGTCTCGTAAAGCGGCTCGAGGAACTTGACGGCAGGGCGGGAAAACTCGAGCACCAGCAGCCGGCCACCAGGCTTCAGCACCCGCGCCATTTCCCTGAGGGCGGCCGGCTTGTCCGTGCAATTCCGCAAGCCGAAACCGATCATGACGCAATGGAAGCTGTGATCGGCAAACGGCAGCTGCTCGGCATTGGCTTGCAGGCTGGCCGTGTTGGCAAAAACGCCCGCATCCACCAGCCGCCGCCGACCAACCTCCAGCATCTCGCCGTTGATGTCGGTGTGACACACGAGCCCGGTGTTGCCCACCTGGCGCGCCATGCCGATTGACAGGTCACCCGTGCCACCGGCCACGTCGAGGGCCTGATCACCGGGCCTCAAGCCCGTGCGACCGAGCGCCATCCGTTTCCACAACCGGTGCAGGCCGCCCGACATGAGGTCATTCATCAGGTCGTAGTTCTGCGCCACCGAATCAAAGACTGCGCGCACCCGGCCCGCCTTGTCGGCAGTCGGGATGGTCTCGAAACCAAAGTGGGTCTGTTCCATGGGCAGTTATCCTAACTGACGGACGCGCTCGAACAGGCAGATGGCAGCCGCCGCCGCGATATTCAGGGACTCCGTGCCGCCGGGCATCGGAATGGCAACCACCTCGGCTGCATGGTCCAGCAGTGCCGCCGACACGCCAGCCCCCTCATTGCCAAAGATCAGCCCGATCTGCCCGGTGAGATCGGCCTCGAACAGCGTCTGCGAGGCCCCCGGATGCGTGGCCACCAGCCGCCCCGGAAAGGCTGCCGCAAACTCCCCGAGATCCACGCCGGTGAAGCACTCCAGGTGGAAATGGGCGCCCATTCCGGCGCGCAGCACCTTAGGCGACCACAGGTCGGCACACTGCGGCGACAGATGGATCCGGCGGATGCCGGCCGCGGCACTTGAACGCAATATGGAGCCCAGGTTGCCGGGATCCTGCACGTCCTCGAGCAGCACGCAGCTGTCGGAATTCCCTGATGGTGGTCCGGGCTGTGGAATGGTGATCATGGCCAGGATGCCGGTGGGTGTCTGAACCGGCGACAGGCGACGGAACAAGCCATCAGTCAGTTCAAGGGCAGGCACCGCCGGCAATCGGGCCAGCAGCTGCAGGATTTCCGGTCGATGCCGGCCGCTCTCGCTGACGACGAGCGTCAGCGGCAAGCCACCGCGCGCGACATGGCTGGCAACCAGGTGCACGCCGTCGAGCAATGCCAGCCCGGCTCGGCGTCGATCCCGCGTGGACTCGGCAAGGCCTAGCAATTCCCGGAAGCGGGGGTTGTCACTGGAGCTGATCTGAATCATGGCAAGCTGTCACCCGAGGCGCGGCACTCTACCGCAGGGACGAATCCGTCCGGCCACCATTGGGCGGCGTCTGCTGCCGTACCATTTACGCTACACTTTGGCGTGATCCGTCGATAAATTGCCGGGCAGCAGCCCGCGATCCGAGTCATTCATGCCCCTTCAAATCCTGTCAGCCACACGACTGTACCTGACCCTGCCCTGCCTGTTGACGGCACTGCTGACCCTGCCGCTGGCGGGTTGCAGTCGTGGTGCGGAGCCCACCGCCGAACCCGCGGCCAGCCTGGTGGTGACCACGACCACGCCCACCACCCGGGAAGTGGAGCGCAAGCTGGTGGTCTCGGGCTCGGTGGCCGCCTGGCAGGAAGTCGTGCTGGGCGTCGAACTGACCGGCATCCGCGTGGCCGAGGTGCTGGTCGAAGTCGGTGACCGGGTGAAGGCCGGCCAGCCGCTGGTCCAGCTGGATGCCCGGACGCTGCGGGTGCAGTCACGCCAGGCCGAAGCCAGCGTGGCCCAGGCCAAAGCCGGCCTGGAACTGGCACAGGCCAATTTCCGTCGCGGCCAGACGCTGGTGAAGCAGGGGCTGATCTCCACCAGCAACGCCGACGAACTCAAGGCCACCCTGAGCAGCGCCGAGGCCCAGCTGGCCACCGCCGAAGCCAATCTGGATGCTGCCCACCTGCAGCTCAGCTTCACCACCCTGTACGCGCCCGACGCGGGCGTGATTTCCACGCGCACCGTGCAACCGGGGCAGATCGTGTCGGCCGGCGCCGATCTCCTGAAGCTGATCCGCGATGGCCGGCTCGAGTGGCGCGCGGCACTGACCGAAAGCGATCTGGTGCAGGTGCACGTCGGCATGGCGGTTGAACTGACGGGCCCCGGCGGCAAAACAGTGACTGGCAAGGTGCGCGCCGTATCGCCAGCGGTGAATACCGACACCCGCACCGGCATGCTCTATGCGGATCTGCCCGACCCCGGCAACCTGCACGCCGGCATGTTTGCCGAAGGCCGGCTGCTGCTCGGCACTGCCACCGCCACGATGCTGCCGCGGGAATCCGTGGTGTATCGGGATGGTTACCCCTATGTGTTTGTGGGCAAGAAGGATAGCCAGCCCGGTGAACTCTTCACCGTAGAACAGCGCCGGATCGCAGTGGGCGACCAGCATGGCGACTTCACCGAAGTGATCAGCGGCGTCAAGGCCGGCGAGCATGTGGTGGTGCGCGGCGCCGGCTTTCTGAGCAATGGCGATCTGGTGCGCGAAGTGGATGCCGGCGCGTGAGCGCGGCTTTCCTGATCCGGTGGCATTGATCCCATGGCCATAAATGTTTCGCTCTGGGGGATACGCAACCCGATCGCTGCGGGCCTGATCTTCGGCGTGCTGTGCGCCCTCGGGATTCACGGGCTGCGCCAGTTGCCGATTGCCCAGTTGCCCGATATCCCGGTACCGGAGATCACGGTCACGGTGCGCCTGCCCGGCGCCACCCCGGAACAGCTCGAAACCGATGTCACCCGCAAGGTCGAGGATGCTGTCGCCTCGCTCGCCAACATCGACAAACTGACCTCGACGATCAACGAAGGTGTCTCGCGTACGCAGATCCTGTTCGAGCTGGGCCGGAACATGGACCACGCCATGGAGGAGGTGCGCGATGCCGTCGACGCGATCCGCCCCGACCTGCCGGCCGACATCGATGAACCGACCTATGCGCGGGTTAACGTCTTCGGGCCCACGCTGCTGGGCTACGCCATCTCGTCCGACCGGATGGCGCCGGACGAGCTCACCTGGTTTGTCGACGACGTGGTCACGAAGGCGATCTTCAGCGCGTCGGGTGTCGGGCAGGTGCAGCGCTCGGGCGGTGTCAACCGCGAGGTCAGCGTGGCGCTCAATCCGGTGGCGTTGCAGGCCTTCGGCATCACGGCCGGCACGGTCTCGGCCCAGCTGGCGCGCCTGCAGGTTGAGCTGCCCGGCGGGCGCACCACGCTCGGTGGCCGCGAGCAGTCCGTGCGCACGGTGGCCACGGCAAATTCCGCGGCCCAGCTGGCCGACTTTCCCATCTCCCTGCCGGACGGCAGGTCCGTGCGGCTGTCCGCGCTGGCAACCGTCAAGGACAGCTTTGCCGATCCCCGCGAAATCGCCCTGTTGAATGGCAAGCCGGTGGTGTCGGTGTCGATCCAGCGGGCCGTCGATACCAGTTCGGTGGTGGTGGGCGCCGAAGTCCGCGAAAAGATTGCCGGGCTCCAGGCGCAATATCCGGATGTGCACTTCGTCGAGGTCGCCTCGGCCGTGGAGCCGGCCCAGAACTCCTACAACGCGTCGGTGACCATGCTGCTCGAAGGCGCGTTCCTCGCGGTGCTCGTGGTCTGGCTCTTCCTGCGCGATTGGCGCGCCACCTGGATCACGGCCCTGGCCCTGCCATTGTCCGTGCTGCCAACCTTCTGGATCATGGATCTGCTCGGCTTCAGCCTCAATCTGTTGTCCTTGCTGGCCTTTGCCGTGGTCATCGGCGTGCTCGTCGACGATGCCATCGTCGAAATCGAAAACATCGTGCAGCACCGCACGATGGGCAAGACGCGCGAGCAGGCCGCGATCGAGGCCGCCGACGAAATCGGCATTGCAGTCATCGCCACTTCCGTCACGCTCGCCGCGGTCTTTCTCCCGGTGGCGTTCATCTCCGGCCAGATCGGGCTTTTCTTCCGCGAGTTCGGCTGGACGGCGGCCATGGCCGTCCTGTTCTCGCTGCTGGTGGCCCGGCTGCTCACGCCCATGCTGGCCTCGCGGTACCTGAGTGCCCATGTGGAGGACGTGCCCGAAGCGCGCTGGATCCCCCGCTATCTGCACTGGGTGGAGCTGGCCCTGCGTTACCGGGGCCGGACGATGCTCATGGCGCTCGGCACCTTCGTGCTGGCCGTGGGCATCGTGCCGTTGATTCCGACCACCTTCGTGCCGCCGTCGGATCTGGACCGGACCAATCTGCAGGTCAACCTGCCGCCCGGTGTACGCCTGGCCGACACGGTGGCGGCGGTGGAGGAAGTGCGTGCGAAACTCCAGGGCATACCCGAGCTGGTGTCGGTGTTTGCCAAGATCGGTGCCGGTTCCGGCGGCTTCGCTTCCGGCGTGCAGGGTGAAGTGCGCAAGGCATCGATCACGCTGGAGTTCAAGGCGGAGCGCCACCGGACCATTCACGAACTGGAGTCGGAAGTGCGCAGCCGCCTCAAGGACATGCCGGGCGCACGCATCAATTTCGCCGCAACAGGACCCGGTGAGCGCCTCGACATCGTGCTCGCCGGCAAGGATGGCCAGCAACTCGCCGCCGCCGGTCAGAAGATCGAGGCCGCCCTGCGCACCATTCCCGGCCTGGGCAGTGTGTCATCCACCGCTTCACTGCTGAATCCGGAAGTCATCATCGAGCCGGATCCGGCCCGGGCTGCCGATCTCGGCGTGTCGACCCTGGCCATCGCCGAGGCCGCCCGCATTGCCACCAGCGGCGATTTCAATCGCAACCTCGCCAAGCTGAACCTGGCCGAACGGCAGATTCCGATCAGCGTGAAGGTGGACGACACCTCGTTGAACAACCAGGCCCTGCTGTCGCTGTTGCGCGTGCCCTCGCGCAACGGCAGCGTGCCATTGTCGGCAGTCGCCACCATCCGTGATGGCAGCGGCCCGGCCGAGCTCGAGCGCTTCAATCGTGAACGCAACATCAAGATCTCCGCTGAATTGAACGGCCTGCCCCTCGGCAACGTGATGGCCGATCTGCGCAAGATGCCGGCCATCAATGACCTGCCACCCGGCATTCGCATCGTCCCCAGCGGCGATGCCGAAGCCTTCGTGGACATGTTCACCGGCTTCGCCATGGCCATGCTCGCCGGCATCGGCGCCGTCTATCTCGTGCTTCTGTTGCTCTTCGGCAGCCCCGTGCAACCGCTCGTGATCCTCATCGCCGTTCCGCTCTGCGGAGTCGGTGCGTTTGGCGCCCTGCTCGTAACCGGCTATGCGCTCTCCCTGCCATCGCTCATCGGCCTTCTGATGCTCACCGGTGTCGCCACCAAGAACTCCATCCTCATCGTCGATTACGCGATCATCGGTGAACGCGATCAGGGCCTGTCCCGCTACGACGCCATCATGGCGGCGTGTCGCAAGCGCGTCCGGCCGGTGATCATGACCACCATCGCCATGGGCGCCGGCATGATGCCCGTCGCCCTCGGCCTCAATGCCGACGGCAACTTCCGCGCACCACTCGGTGTGGCCGTGATCGGCGGCCTGCTGACCTCAACCTTGTTGTCGCTGGTGGTGGTGCCGGCGACTTACTCGAAGGTGGCGGAGTGGCTGGATCCGTTGAATGCGCGGCGGGCGAAGAGGAAGGCGGCGGCTGGCGCGCACACTGGCGGTTAGAATTCAGCTCCATTGGTGGGAGTCCACCCAACTCCGACACGTCGCGATTGCCTCTGACAGGTTACGCAAAATCGACGGCCGATGAGGGCAATGCAGCGACGTGGCAACTTTTGAGGTAATGCCCTCATCTGACACAATTGTGGTGTCCAAGTTACCCTGTCGCCGTTGCCTATTATTTTTGGTTTGTCCTTTTATGACCTTTGGATGGAAACATGTCGTCGCTTTGCTGATCGGTGTTCCGGTGGCGACACAAATTGGTGGCTATATTGGCGAACGAGCGGCCATATCGCATAACGCTCAAGCAACTCTCGAATCGACTGCCGCGGACTCAGCACCCGTGATTCACGTTGTCGTAACCATTCAAGACCCTGACGGCGTTTCTCAGTCTGACCTTGACTCCGAGTACCTGAAAGCTCTTGAACTGTGGACTATAGCGCGGACGAAAATCAACGCGATAAAGGCGCTTAAGGCTCAAGGGCAACCCGCCGTAGCACCCAGTGTTGTCGCAAATTCTGTTTACGCCTATGCAGGCCCCACTAAGCTCGCCGTAATTCGTCTCACGGTCGGCGGGAGTGTGGCCATGGTATCACTGGTCGGAATAATCGGGTCTGAGATGCGCCACGTGGGTTGTGTTCGCGAATCCGTTGAGCCAATACCAATTACGCTTGGACCTTGTGGCGAAAAGATCAAGGAGATTTTCGACGCCGAGATTGGTGCCCCTTAATACGCCCCCGCCACACTGTGCATCGCCGGATATTCAGGCCTTGTCCGTCCATGCTACGCGGGGAATGACATACTTTGTCAGATCAACTCCGACAGTAGTAACCTCGTTCTTGACTTCCCTTCTCGCGATGAGGTTCAACATGCAACAGATCAAGTCCGGCCTCACGATGCCGTCATGGCTTGGGGATGTCCCATACATTCGCCAGGTACAATGACAAACTGTAAACAGTTGCAGGTCACCAAGTTGGACGTCGTTCGGCGACAACTGGAATCGGCCATCTCCCTGTATTTTAGCGATGGCGATCCAGTGTCGCTTCATACCTTGACTGCGGCTGCTTACAATGTTTTACGAGACTTGAATAGCAAGCGTGGTGGCCAGCCCATGTTTGCAAAAGACGGATTTTTGCAACGGGTCAAGGTGGGCCACGAAACAGAGGTCCGTCGAATTCTCAATGCAGCGGAGAACTTCTTTAAGCACGCCGATAGAGACCACGACGAGACCTTTACATTCAATCCAGACAGTAGCGAGATCATGCTGCTGGATGCATGCGGCACGTACTACCGGCTCAGTGGCGAGTTTCCTCCGCTTTTTCGGCTCTACCAGTCGTGGTATATCGCCAACTATCCGGCTCACTTCCAATTCAGTAGCGACGATTCCACGCGGATAAGCGAATTGGCTCCTGAGCAGGTTAAACGTGGGCGTAGGCGCTACTTCGAGGAAGTCCTACCGCTCGTTGCACTCTTGGGGTACGACGGCAAGGGAAAGACTTAGCTTGCCTACGGCAAGCACGGCAGTGTATTACTTGGCACACCAGCAGGATTGGACGTAACAAGTTGCTGCAACGGACACACCGAACATCTGGACGTCGTGGATAAGTGGCCATTGATTGGCACCAGTGCAGCGTTTTGGTTCTTCACCGTTATCCTGTTCGCTGCTCTGGAGAGCAAGACCACGACGCATACGGCGTGATATTCGTCGCCTTCGTGTCCTGTTGGATACTCCGTAGAATGGCAGGAGAGAAGGATTGACTGCAGTGAAAAGGTGCCCGGCATCCCTCCGTCTCCTTATGGCGGGGCTGTCATTGGCCGTGCTGATGGCCAACGCCTATGGCGCCTCGAACTTTGTCCGTGTTCCGCCCGCCAAGACTAAGTGCTCGGCGCTGAAAGAGGGAAGTGCCTAACTACCAGGCACGTAGACAGTAACAGTTCAGCCGCTGATACTTGGGGTCAGGCGCTATTTACGAAGACTTCAAGCTATGTCCAAGCTTACAAGACAAGGACAAATGCTTTCGCGTGCAGCAATACCTGGACGGAAAGGTGACGGAACTATTCCATGAGCACGTACCGTCTCATCGTTTGTCGCAAGATGCAGAGATTGATGCATTACGCTCGCTTATAGGCCACTTCGCATCCTGGAGTGGGTGTGACATTCTGCGCTCACGACTCAATCAGCGTGCTGGTGGGCCATCGCAGTATCCAACATTCGTGTCGCATGTCACCTAATCCAGAGCCGGGTGTAATCCGGCGGTACTTCAGCTCTCGTGGCACAGCAGCGTGGTGCGATCAGGCCATCAACCCAAGTCACGGTCCATCGCCTGAATGGCGCTGTACAAGTTGCAATTCAGGAGAGTCAAACCTACCGGGCATGTCGCGATGGTGTTCGGCAAGTTACGTGACATTGACGGGCACTAGAGGCAATGGAAGCAAGCGGCTGTAGTCGAGTCAGTGCTTTTATCTGACTGAATTGAGTTGGCCAATTACCCCACTTCAGTCGTCTATGTATAGTTGGGTGGAGGAGAAATTGATGCTTGGCTTCTTTTTGAAACGTCGGTTTACAAACGAGGTGCTCGCTATCGCGTCCGTTTGTTATCAGGAGTCGGTTCAGGGGAAGCCGGCAGTTGGTGGGTTCCACTTAGCGAAGAAGGAGTACCTGTCACGCCTGGACGACTGGATGCGACGGGAGGAGACACATCTGGATACTCAGCACTACGACGGGATCGCCGCTGTCGGAGATGCGGTGAACCGCGCAACAGTCTGGGTTGGCGTTTTTTTGGTGCGGGGAGCGTTGGCGCAGGGAGCCACTGGCGTGCCCCCCGCGTTCATCAAGAAGTTCTTTCGCCCTGCTTCATACATCGGCGACGCATACTTCAATAATCTACGGTCACATTCCAGCGAGCCATTCAGCTCGGCGATACGCGCCAAGATGGAAGAGGCTTTGGAGCGCGAATCGACATGACTTATGCCCAGCAACGCGTTCCAGCCGACCGTCCTCGCGCTGCGCGTTCAGCCGCCGGCTGAACGCTGACGTTATGTGTCAGCAAGCAAAGGAGGAGTCAATATGCGAATGGCCACTACTGCCGCATGCCTAGGTCTAGCTATCCTATCGCTTACCTCGTGCTCCACTTTATCGTCGAAGTTCTCGACCGAAAATATAATGAAGGTTCATCAAGGAATGGGCTCAGAAGAAATATTGGTGCTGTTTGGAGAGCCAAAAAATATTAGTGCAGCTGTTTGTGGTCGGCCGCCCGATCAATGGACATGTACAACTTGGGAATACGGTGAATTTCCATATGCTCGTGCAAGTTTTACATTCAGTGGCGAACACGACTCCTTGAAACTGAATAATTTCAAGGTTGATAGAGACTGACAGTGAACGCACATAACAAGTGCGTCAACACCGTGTCGCTACGCGAGCTGCCGGCGGCTGAGCTCAGGCTGTTTCTATGCACATGGCGGCATTCCACGCAATCGGAATATTGAAGACCGTCATCCTGGCAGCGGCGGTTGGCATTTGCCTGGCGTGTGCAGGTACTTGGCTCCTCTGGTCGCTTAGGATCGGCATCGGTACTGTCGCACCCTTGTTGGTGCCAACCATGCTATTGGTTGTCTCGTACTCCGCAGTTGCGATCGTCGGGTTTCGTAATCGAGAGGTTTCAACCTCTACGTTTGCAGTTGCGTATCTGATTGGTCTATTGGTATCTCTGCTCATTGGCGGGATTTGGAGCGAGATGATCCATTGCTCGTTCGATCGTGCGGGCTGCATGAATTTATGAGATGGCTGCCCAACAATGCGATGCGCACTGACGGTCTGCGGCATGCAGGTGATCGCGGACATTAGGTTCGCAGGCGATCTCGCCAGTATCCTGGGCGTCGAGGATGGTGAGCCACAGCGACAACGATCAGCGCGCTCAGCAACTACGCATTACTCGTGGTTGTAGCAGCCTCTGTCGTCTTCAAAAACTGATGACCACTGTCCGTCGCCGGGGGAGTGGCTTGCATGGACTGCTTGCAGGCGTAGATCTCGAAGGGCGCATCACCGTCAATTTGCGGCCCAACCAGCCGAGCGAGCTGATGCTCCGCCCACCATCCCACCGCAGGACACGACTGATATGAGCGATGCACCCATCTCGCTACTGCCCGTGCCCGAGGGTTATGTGGAATGGCTGGCTGCACTCAAGCAGTGCATCGGCAGTGCCCGACAGCGGGCGAGACTGGCCGTCAATCGCGAGCTGGTGCAGCTCAACTGGCATATCGGCCGGGATATTCTGGCGCGGCAGGCGGAACAGGGCTGGGGCGCGAAGGTCATCGACCGACTGGCCCACGACCTGCGCACCGCCTTTCCCGACATGAAGGGGTTGTCACCGCGCAACCTCAAATACATGCGGGCGTTTGCCGAAGCCTGGCCAGACGAGGGATTTGTGCAAGAGGTGCTTGCACAATTGCCCTGGTATCACCAATTGGCCCTGCTGGACAAGCTGTCCAGCCCTGAAACCCGCCGCTGGTATGCTGCCAAGGCCATCGAGCACGGCTGGTCGCGCAATATGCTGGTGATGCAGATCGAAGCCCGCCTGCTGGAGCGCAGTGGTTCGGCAGTGACAAATTTCCCAGCCACCTTGCCATTGCCACAGTCCGATCTGGCCATCGAATCGCTGAAAGACCCGTATCGCTTCGATTTCCTCGGCCTGGGTGAGACCGCGCAGGAGCGTGACATCGAACAGGCCCTGGTGCACCACGTCACCGAGTTTTTGCTGGAACTGGGTGCCGGCTTTGCCTTCGTGGGACGACAGGTGTTGCTGGAAGTGGGTGACGACGACTTCCACATCGACCTGCTTTTCTACCACCTCAAGTTGCGCTGCTATGTGGTGATCGAACTAAAAGCCGGCAAGTTCCAGCCCGAACACCTGGGCCAGCTCAGCTTCATCTCACTACGGTGGATCGCCAGATCAAGGCCGAAAGCGATGGGCCGAGCATCGGGCTGCTCCTGTGCAAGAGCAGGAACAAGGTGGTTGCCGAATATGCCCTCGGCGACAAATCGCAACCGATGAGCATCGCCGAGTACAAGTTGGTGGAGTCCCTGCCCGCCGAGTTGCAGGGGAGCCTGCCGAGCATCGAGCAGATCGAGCGGGAGCTGGAAGGTGTTGATGGGGGAGCTGCAACCACCGGGCGCGGACCATCCGCCTGAACACCGGACTCGTGAAGAAGCCCAAGGATCTTCTGGGGTATGTCGTCGGTCACGAGATGCTGCATTTGATCGTGTCCACTCACAGCGAGTGGATGCGTGGAGACGGTAGGCCCGTGTCACCGGCGCCTGGATCTGCCCACCCATCGCAGCTGACAACATCCTTGCAAATCAGGAATGGCATTCCTGATTTGCAAGGATGCCACCTCCCCGCTGCCTTCGACCACGGGTGCATTCTTCTACACAAACTACGAAAGGGAATGGTCATGAAAATCACCACAGACACCAGTCATCTTTACGTCAGCCAGCGTGCCCAGACGCCCACCACCACAACAGCAACCGACGCCACATCGTTTGCCTCCGCAATGACGACGGCGACCGCCGAAACGCCTGTCGTCAAGCAGGCTGATTTCACCAGCATGACCCGTCAGGAAATGTTTGATTGGATGAACGGAGAAATTCGCAGTGGCAGGATGTCGCTCGACGAAAGCTCCCCTTTCCTGGGGATGACACTGAAGATCTCGGTAGCCACCGGCCAATCGGTGGACATGGCCACGGATACCACACGCATCAACTACATTGAGAAAGCCCGCCTGGGCATTGCAGGTGCACTGTCACGCAACGATCAGGACCTGGCGAAAAGATTGCAGGCTGCCATCGAGATCATGAACAGGCACCAGGGACAGGCAATCGCTGTTGATGCACGGGCATGAGGAGAACCTTCTGTCGCACAGCTGCGGGGGCTGAGGTGGCCCCGTGCCAGGAACGTGCGGTGGCATGAATCCCACCGTTCGCCCCGAAGTCCCATCAGACATCCCGGCTATTCATGCACTGACGGCCGCTGTATTCCTGCATGCGCCACACACGGATCACACGGAGCAGTTCATTGTCGATGCGCTGCGCCTGGCTGGTGCGCTAGCGGTCTCGCTGGTTGCCGAGCGGGCTGGAGAGATCGTCGGTCATGTGGCGGTGTCGCCTGTGTCCATCTCTGATGGAACGGAAGGGTGGTACGGCCTGGGTCCGTTGTCGGTCAGTCCTGAAGTCCAGAAGCAGGGGATCGGCAGCCTCCTGATGCGCGCCGCCCTGCGTGTGCTTCAAGACCATGACGCTGCAGGCTGCGTCGTGCTTGGAGATCCGGCGTATTACTCGCGTTTCGGCTTCAAGCCAGAGCCTGCGCTGGTGCTCCCCAACGTGCCACCGGAGTTCTTCCAGGCGCTTTCATTTGGTACCGCAGTACCTCGTGGTGTGGTCGCCTATCACGAAGCGTTTGGTGCGCAGCGATAGCAGGCCGCCTGGGCCTTGCGACTATCCCGCCGATTTGCAGGGATTGGGCTGTTGACGATCCGTGTGGGGAGGGATAGCGTGGAACCATGAACTCGCAGCTCCTTGACCAAGCATGCCGGTGAAATCCAAGCCGCTTGGCGGAAGCACTTCCCGGGTTGAAGTTTCCAATATCTCCCCGCATGGCTTCTGGCTTTTTCTGGGCGATGAGGAGCTGTTTGTTCCCTTCTCTGACTTTCCCTGGTTCCGGGACGCAAGCATCCGGCAGGTCAGCCTGGTCGAGTGGCCGTCTCCTGATCACCTTTACTGGCCTGAACTGGATATCGACCTGGCTGTCGCGTCCATCCGCGACCCCAAGGCATTTCCACTCGTTTCGGGGCCAAGCGCATGACTCCATCCGAACGGGAGCAGTCGTGGCTTTCACCCGCGAGCAGCCCTAAAGAATGTACCTGCTCAGATCCTGATCCTTGACCAACCCGCCCAGATGCTCCTCGACGTAGGCGGCGTCCACCACCAACTCCACGCCACTCTTGTCCGCGGCTTCGAAGGAAATGGATTCCAGCAGCCGTTCCAGCACGGTATGCAGCCGTCGGGCGCCGATGTTTTCCTGCTCGCTGTTCACGTGGAAGGCAATCTCGGCGAGCCGGCGCACGCCGGAGTCGGCGAACTCCAGCTTGACGCCTTCGGTGGCGAGCAGGGCGACATACTGGCGCGTGAGTGAGGCATCGGGTTCGGTGAGGATCCGGGCGAAATCTTCGGTGGAGAGGGCGGAGAGTTCCACGCGGATCGGAAAGCGGCCCTGGAGTTCGGGGATGAGATCCGATGGCTTCGACGAATGGAAGGCGCCGGAGCCGATGAACAGGATGTGATCGGTCTTCACCATGCCGTACTTGGTGTTGACGGTGCAGCCTTCGACCAGCGGCAGCAGATCGCGCTGCACGCCTTCGCGCGAGACATCGACGCCCTGCGTTTCACCCCGTCGCGCCACCTTGTCCAGCTCGTCGATGAAGACGATGCCGTTCTGCTCGACGTTTTCGAGGGCAGCCGCTTTCAGGTCGTCTTCGTTGACCAGCCGACCGGCTTCTTCATCGGTGAGCAGGCGGAAGGCTTCACGCACCTTGAGCTTGCGCGACTTGCGCCGGCCGGCCCCGAGGTTCTGGAACAGCCCCTGAAGCTGGCTCGACATTTCTTCCATGCCGGGTGGCGCCATGATTTCGATGCCGACGGGCACGGCAGCCACTTCGATTTCGATCTCCTTGTCGTCGAGGCGGCCTTCGCGGAGCATCTTGCGGAATTTCTGCCGGGTGTCGGAATCGCGTGGCTCGGCGTCCGGCGTGAAGCCGGGACCGGCGGGCGGCAGTAGGGCATCGAGCACCCGGTCTTCAGCGGCGTCTTCAGCCCGGTGCCGGACCTTGGCCATCTCGCGTTCACGCGTGAGCTTCACGGCGGCGTCCATCAGGTCGCGAATGATGCTGTCGACTTCCCGGCCGACGTAGCCGACTTCGGTGAACTTGGTGGCTTCAACCTTGATGAAGGGTGCCTGGGCCAGGCGCGCCAGCCGCCGGGCGATTTCCGTCTTGCCGACGCCGGTCGGGCCGATCATCAGGATGTTTTTTGGCGTGATCTCGTTTTGCAGGGGCTCGCCTACCTGCATGCGCCGCCAGCGATTCCGCAAAGCGATGGCCACGGCGCGCTTGGCCGGATCCTGCCCGATGATGTATTTGTCCAGTTCCTGGACGATCTCGCGGGGTGTCATCTGGGACATCAGAGTACTTCGATGGTGATGTGCTGATTGGTGTAGATGCAGATCCCGCCGGCGATTTCCAGGCTCTTGCGGACGATCTGTTCCGCGCCCAGGTCCGAATTGTCCAGCAGGGCGCGGGCCGCAGCCTGGGCGAAGGGGCCGCCGGAACCAATGGCCATCAGGTTGTCTTCGGGCTCGATGACGTCGCCGTTGCCGGAGACGATCAGCGAGCGTTCGCGATCGGCCACGCACAGCAGCGCTTCGAGCCGGCGCAGGCGGCGATCGGTACGCCAGTCCTTGGCCAGTTCGATCGCTGCCCGGCTCAGATTGCCGTATTGCTCGAGTTTGCCCTCGAACAATTCAAACAGGGTGAAGGCATCGGCGGTGCCGCCGGCAAAACCGGCAAGCACATTGCCGTCGGCCAGCCGCCGCACCTTGCGTGCATTGGCCTTGACGATCGTGTTGCCGAGCGTGACCTGGCCGTCACCGCCAACTGCCACCGAGCCGTTCCGTCGCACGGAGACGATGGTCGTGCCGTCGAATTGCTGCATGGGCTCCGCCGGGATCAAACACTGGACGCTACAGTTTATCCGACCGGCATGGCATTGCGGAAAACCGTCTTGCCTCTCCCGATGACCTATCCGGCGGGTTGCCGGGTCTTGTCCATGTGCTTGCGCTGGTTCTGGAACTCCTTGCGGGCGTCCGACTTGATCTGCTCGCACTTGTCCGGCTCGGCGGCGCATTTGGCGCGCATTTCATCGCGCCTGGCCTTGAACTGTTCGCGTTGCGCCTTGCACTGCTCGGGGTTTGACTTGCAGAACTGTCGCCGTTCGTCGTGCCGCTGCTTCGCTGCCGCACACTTGTCCGGGTTGTTCTTGCAGAACTCCGCCCGTTTCGCCCGGCCCTGTTTGCACTGGTCGGGATTGTTCTTGCACCAGGCTTTGCCGGATTGCCCGGCCGGCGGGGCGTCAGCGGCCATGGCAACAAGGGGGCCGCCAGCCAGGGTGAGTGCGGCCAGTCCACCCAACAACAGTTGCTGCAGGCGCATGGGAATCTCCATTGAAGTGAGTGACCCTGACAATAACGCCTTGCCGTGCGTTCGGTTGACGATGGCGGCTACTTCTTTTTCAGCCGGGCTCGTGGATGTGCCTGGTCATACACCTGGGCCAGATGCTGGAAGTTCAGGTGGGTGTAGATCTGGGT
>CAYLKO010000052.1:0-20017 GCA_964384525.1 uncultured Chromatiaceae bacterium | reverse complement strand
CTTGTCGGCATTGCGGACGATCGCCCGCAGGGGTACGCCCATTTTCAGCAGGGCCTGTGCGGACGCACCGCCCGTCTTGCCCGTGACGCCAGTGAGCAGAATCATCAGTTTTCTCCGAAGGAAAAGGTCGAGCCCGGGAGTCTACCGGGACTCCCGGCCCGTGTCCCGGCCAAGGTCCGGATCAATCAGCGCTTCCCATCCCCGGCGGATTGCCTATAATTCCCGCCCCGCTATCCACGTTTTCCAAGGCAATCAACGCGCTCGTAGCTCAGCTGGATAGAGCGTCTGGCTACGAACCAGAAGGCCGGGAGTTCGAATCTCTCCGAGCGCGCCAGCATTTTCGCCACTTTCACTGCCCAATACTTTTTGCCGATTTTGCGCAAGTACCCCACTGTTTCCACCAGTTTTGCAAAAAGTATCGGGCAGCCGAGAGCTACCTTTCCTGGCGCTGATATACCGCCCATGTACCGCAGAACGCCATACGCAGTAACACTTCCGCTTTCTCATCGCTGCCCCCTGCTCAGTAGGTCCGGATGGTTGGCCGCGGCCGATAAGCGGGTTTGAAATCGAGCCACCGGTCCGGAAATCCTGATCCTGGCTTCGGAGGAGCTTGATAAGGGGCTCGGTTGCCAGTCGGCCGGAACGAGGTGGTAGATGACGCCGTAGTCACGCATCGGCATGCCTTCCTGACGCTGGCGCCGTTCCTGGGTGGACGCCACATGTAGTAACAAAAACCACTTGACCACCTGATTTATTGTTACTACAGTAAGTTGTGTGAACATCACGTTCGACCCGGCGAAAGACGCGCTGAACCGCGCCAAGCACGGGGTGTCTCTGGCACTGGCCACGGATCTGGAGTGGGACCTGCTGCTCGCCACTGCGGATACCCGTCGGGACTATCGTGAGGACCGCTTGATCGGGTTTGCTCCGATCGGCAATCGGGTCTATTGCGTGGTGTTCACGGATCGCGGCAATGAGCGCCGCGCAATCAGCCTGCGCAAGGCCAACCGCAGAGAGGTGACACGCTATGCCCGCAAGATTGAAACCCCGTAAATTCCGCCTGCCCACGCCCAAGGAAGATGCCGCCATCGCCGCTGGCATTGCCGCCGACGAGGACACGCATGAGGTGGGCGCGGCAGAGTTCCGGCGCATGAAGCGCATGGGCCGACCGCCCTCCACGACGCCACTGAAGGTCTCAACGACGGTACGCCTGGACGCCGATGTGCTGGCGGGCCTGCGTGCCACGGGACGCGGCTGGCAAACGCGCGTCAATGAGGCCCTGCGCTCCTGGCTGCGTCGCCATCCGCCGGGGCCGTGAGACGGGTAAAACAGGAAAGCGGCTGATCATCACCTGGACGGACGAGCTCCGCGCCGGGGTGGAGCGCTGCAAGGCTCTGCCACCCCACGTCCGGCGGCACCTGATCGCCACCCGCCACGGCCAGATGGATCCTGCCAGGCATTTGTAGCGTTTGATGGCCATCAGGCCAATCAACCAACGTACCGAAGCCACTGGACAACAATCAATGCAGAGCCTTGAAACCCTGATGAATCTGCCCTGGATGCGCACGCTGGTGGGTGTCCTGCTGTTGCTCGCGGTGGCATGGCTGGCCGGGCAGCTGGTGCGGCGCGTGCTGCTGCGGGCGGTTCACGGCATCGCCTCGCGTACCGGGACACTCTGGGATGATGTGCTGTTCAAATATCGCACCTTCCGGTGGCTGGCCCGCGCCGTACCGGCGCTGAGCATCCAGTACGGAAGCGGGCTGGTGCCGGATGTGCCGGAACGCATTGAGGTGCTGGTCGGCAATCTGATGGCAGCGCTGGTGGTGTTTTTCATCGTGATGGCGCTCAATGCGGCGCTGTCGGCCGGCGAGGACATCTACCGGCTGTCGCCACGGGGCCAGCAGCGCTCGATCAAGGGCCTGGTGCAGCTGATCAAGATCGTGCTGTTCATCATCGCGGCGCTGATCATCATTGCCGTGAGCACGGGCAAGCAGGTTGGCCTGCGGCTGGCCGGGGTCGGGGCATTGTCAGCAGTGCTGATGCTGATCTTCAAGGACACGATCCTGGGCTTCGTGGCCGGGGTGCAGTTGTCGTCGAACGACATGCTGCGCGTTGGCGACTGGATCGAGATGCCGCAGCTGAATGCGGATGGCGACGTGATCGACATCGCGCTGCATACCGTGAAGGTGCGCAACTGGGACAAGACCATCACCACCATTCCGAGCTGGCGGCTGATCACGGAGTCGTACAAGAACTGGCGCGGCATGCAGGAAATCGGCGGGCGGCGCATCAAGCGTGCCCTGTACATCGACGCGGACAGCGTGCGCTTTCTCGACAAGGAAGATGTGGAGCGCCTGTCGCGCCTGCGGTTGCTGGCCGACTATCTGCCCTCGAAGGAGCGCGACGTGGCGGAGTGGAACGCTGCCCTGGGAGAGCATGGCGAAGTGCCGGCGAATCGCCGGCGGCTCACCAATCTCGGCACGTTCCGGGCCTATGTGCAGGCCTACCTGGATACTCATCCACGGATCCATCGCGAGCTGAGCTGCATGGTGCGTCAGCTTGCCAGTGAATCGCAGGGCATTCCGCTCGAACTATATTGCTTCACGGCCACGGTGAAGTGGGCCGAGTACGAAGGCATCCAGGCGGATATCTTCGACCACCTGTTTGCCGTGCTGCCGGAGTTCGGGCTGGCGCTGTACCAGCAACCGTCGGGGCAGGACGTAAGATCGACATTTCACAGCCGGACAACCCGTGAGCAATAGCAGAATCGTCCATCCCGCCCCACCTGCTCCCAGCTTCACGGAGCTGTACACCCCGAAACTTGTCACCATTCTTCGCGAAGGCTACCGGCTGCGGCACTTCCGTGCCGACCTGATTGCCGGCCTGACGGTGGCCATCGTGGCACTGCCCTTGTCGATGGCCATTGCGATTGCGTCCGGTGCGTCGCCGGCCCAGGGGATCTACACCGCGATCATCGGCGGCCTCCTGGTCTCGGCGCTCGGTGGCAGCCGCGTTCAGGGCGGTGGGCCTGCCGGGGCCTTCATCGTGCTGGTCGCCACGACCGTGCAGCTGCATGGCATGGATGGCCTGCTGCTCGCCACGATCCTGTCCGGCCTCATGCTGACTCTCGCCGGCTTCCTGCAACTGGGGACTTACATCAAGTTCATTCCGTATCCGGTGACCATCGGCTTTACCGCCGGCATCGCCGTGATCATCTTCGCGAGCCAGCTCAAGGACCTGCTGGGTCTCAGCCTGACCGAAGTGGAGCCGGTCGAGCTTCTGCAGAAGTTGCGGGTGATCGGCGACAGCCTGCCCACCTTCAACCCCGCCACCCTGGCGCTGGCCGTGGTGACGATCCTCATCATTGCCGCGACCAAGCGCTGGCGGCCCCACTGGCCCGGCATGTTGATCGCGATTGTCGCCTGCTCGTTTGCCGCCGCCCTCCTGCACCTGCCGCTGGCAACGATCGGCACCGCCTTTGGCGGCATTCCGCGCAGCCTGCCGATGCCATCGCTGCCGGAACTCAGCCTGATGAAGATCCAGGCCGTGTTGCCGGGCGCGGTGGCCTTCACCCTCCTCGGCTCCATCGAGTCATTGCTGTCTGCCGTGGTGGCCGATGGCATGACCGGCCGGCGGCATCGCTCCAACTGCGAACTGGTGGCGCAAGGCGTGGCCAATGTTGCTTCGGGACTGTTCGGCGGCATCTGTGTCACCGGCACCATCGCCCGCACGGCAACCAACGTCCGCGCCGGGGCGCATGGCCCGATCGCCGGCATGCTCCATGGCATTTTCCTGTTGTTGTTCATCCTGATCGCCGCACCGCTCGCCAGCTACATCCCGCTGGCGAGCCTTGCCGGCATCCTGGCTGTCGTCGCCTGGAACATGATCGACACGCATGCCATCGCCATGCTGCTGCGGGCCACACGGGGTGACGCCGTGGTTCTGCTGGCCACCCTGCTGCTGACGATCTTCCGCGACCTGACCACCGGGATACTGGTTGGCTTCTCATTGGGCGCGGCGCTTTTCATTCACCGCATGTCGAGCACCACGGCCATCTCGGCCCAGCTGCCCTTCTTTCCGGAGGATCGGGCCGACAGCGCCAATGGCGCCAGAACACCCTATGAAGGCTCACAGGCAACCGATCCCTGCGTGGTGATCTTCCGGATTTCCGGTGCCTTCTTCTTCGGCGCGGCCGCCTCCATCGGCTCGGTGTTCGACCAGATCGGCGACACCTGCCGAACCCTGGTTGTCGACCTGGGTGCGGTTCCCTTCCTCGACTCGACCGCCGCCAATACGCTCGATGCGCTGGCCAGAAAGTGCCAGCGGCGGGGTACGGAGCTGGTCCTGACCGGGGCTCTGCCCGAGGTCAGGAACCAGCTCATTGCCTACGGGCTCAAGGAGCCACTGGTCAGTTATGCAGCGACGATCGAGCAGGCTACGCTGGTGACTTCACGCACGCCGCAGCCGGCGGCAAATCACCAGGCAGGGGCGGATAGTAGTCGTTGACCCGATTGGGATCTGCCGGCCCGAAGGACTCGCCGATGCGGATCAGCGCCGGGACCATCGCCAGAGGTTTGCCGTCGGCGTCCTCGTCCTGCTGGTAGGTGTTGTCAAAGAGGAGCCCGCCATCGGCCTTGTTTGCCAGACAGCCGGCCTCCCCGTCGGCTTCACCCTCGTCGCGTGCAAGGGTACTTGCCTCATCGTGGGTACGATCGATGATCAGGTTGCCGGCACTGACGACGGTATAGCTTTTCGGCCCATCGTAGATGGTCAGACTGGCGACAACGGCGTTGGACCCCTGGGCACTCATCGTGATCATTGCCCCATCAAACACGATGCTCCGGCGCGAACCCTGCCAGTCCTTGACATGCTTGCCATTCAGGTTCTCATGCGGATCGCCCCAGGTCTGGTAAGTCCCGGTTTTTGCCGGGTCGGTAATCATGACGGTATGGACATCAACCTTCACCGTCCAGCAATCCCGCGTCGTGTACACCAGCGGAGCGCCGCTCCCCGACTCCACCATTGCGGGCACGCAGGCATTGGCAGCGATCTTCGTGCCGTTGCCGTCGCTGCAGGCAGCCAGCCCAAAGCTGGCAGTGAGTAGCCATAGCATCCGGTATTTCATGATTAATCCCCCACGCTGATATCCATCTGACAATTGTTCTTGATTGCGTTTTTCCTGATTATCCGGTGAGCGGGCTTACTTCAATTCACCATCGCCGATGCCCAACGCCCGGGCCACGCCATCGCCATAGGCTTTGTCGGCCTTCAGGCAATTCCTTATATGGCGCAACTGCACGGACTTCGGTGCATCCCCGATGGACCGTGCCGTGTTCTCGAACAGGACCTTCTGCTGGTCTGCCGTCATCAGCCGGAACAGCGCACCGGGCTGTGAATGGTAGTCGGCGTCTTCGCGATGGTTCCAGTGATCCGCAGCGCCCGACAGGGTGAGCGGCGGCTCGCGAAAATCAGGCTGTTCCGCCCACTGCCCTTCTTCGTTGGGCTCGTAACCGAGCGTGCTGCCGTGGTTGCCGTCGACCCGCATGGCGCCATCGCGGTGATAGCTGTGCACGGGGCAGCGGGCGGTATTCACCGGGATCAGATGATGATTGACGCCCAGCCGGTAACGCTGGGCATCACCGTAGGAAAACAGCCGGCCCTGCAGCATCTTGTCCGGCGAGAAGCCGATGCCCGGCACGATATTGGCGGGGTTGAAGGCGGATTGCTCGACCTCGGCAAAGAAGTTTTCCGGGTTGCGGTTCAACTCCATCACGCCAACGTCGATCAGCGGATAGTCCTTGTGCGGCCAGACCTTGGTGAGATCGAAGGGGTTGTAGGGCACCGTGGCCGCATCGGCTTCCGGCATGATCTGCACCTGCAGCGTCCAGCGCGGATAGTCGCCCTTCTCGATGTGATCATAGAGATCACGCTGATGACTCTCGCGATCGCGACCGATCAGCGCCTCGGCCTCCGCATCACTCAGGTTCCTGATGCCCTGCCCGCACCGGAAATGGAACTTCACCCAGTAGCGCTCGTTCTTCGCATTGATGAAGCTGAAGGTATGGCTGCCGAAGCCATGCATGTGGCGATAGCTGGCCGGAATGCCGCGATCACTCATGACGATCGTGACCTGATGCAGGGCTTCCGGCAGCGAGGTCCAGAAGTCCCAATTGTTCCGGGCACTGCGCAGGTGGGTGCGCGGATCCCGCTTCACCGCATGATTCAGGTCCGGGAACTTGAGGGGATCACGCAGGAAGAACACCGGCGTGTTGTTGCCCACCAGATCCCAGTTGCCCTCTCCCGTGTAGAACTTCACGGCAAAGCCGCGAATATCCCGCTCCGCATCGGCCGCGCCACGCTCGCCGGCCACGGTGGTGAAGCGGGCGAACAACTCGGTTTTCCGGCCGACCTTGGAAAAGATTTCGGCCTTGGTGTACTTCGTGATGTCGTGCGTGACGGTGAAGGTGCCATAGGCGCCGGAGCCCTTGGCGTGCATGCGCCGTTCCGGAATCACCTCGCGGTCGAAATGGGCGAGCTTTTCCAGGAACCACACGTCCTGCAGCAACTGCGGGCCGCGTGGCCCGGCGGTCAGCACGTTCTGGTTATCGGCGACCGGGCGGCCGGCATTGGTGGTGAGTTTTTTGCTCATGGATGCACTCCATCTGGACTGGTTGTCGGGACAGGGTTGTCCGGAGAACCATCATGCCAGCAACAGGGCGGCTTTTCAGTCGGGAATATCTGGATGCAGGCCAGCCCCTGGCATGCCGATTCCCTGCACTTGGCGGCGTTGGACAGTGCCTGGTCATGAATTCAATTGAAACAGGGACCGCACCGGCTAGAATCGCGCCAGACAGCAACTTCAGGGGAATTCCATTGGCTGCAGCAACCGCAACAGGTCACCCCGGCGGATCCACCGGGGCCATCGGTCCGATTGCCCGAAACGAACGGATCCAGTCGCTGGATGTGGCGCGTGGCGTGGCGGTACTGGGCATCCTCTTGATGAATATCTGGGCCTTTGCCGGCCCGCAGGCGTGGTTTGATTACCCGTTTGCGATTGCCGAGCGGGCCGGTGCGCCGGTGACCACCTGGGTGGTGGTCCACACCTTGTTCGAGGGTACACAGCGCGCCTTGTTGTCGTTGTTGTTCGGCGCCGGCGCGGCGATGGCGCTCCACCGGCTGGAAGCCAGGGCCGGGCAGATCACGGCCCGGGCCACTTACTACCGGCGCACCTTCGTGCTGATCGCCTTCGGCCTCGTCAATGCCTACATCCTGCTCTGGCCGGCCGACATCCTGTTCGTCTACGGTCTCGCCGGCCTCCTCCTGTACCCGATGCGCCGCCTCGGCACGCCGGTGCTCATCGGTATCGCGCTGCTGGCCCTGGCCGTGCCGGCCGCGATGCGCATCGCGGATATCGGCAATCTGCGCAGCCTCGAAGCAGCGAGCATGGCGGCCACCGCGCTGCAAGCCACGGGCGTGGCGCTCAGCAGCGACCAGCAGCAGTCGATCGACGACTGGAACAAGAAGCTCGCCAAGGCACGCCCCGACGCGGCCAGCGAAAGGATCTCCAGCGACATTGCACTCATGCAATCCGGAACGTTGCGGGAGGTCGCGGCGCATCAGGCCAAGTCCAGCCTGATCCTGCAGACGATCGTTGCCGCGAAGTGGTGGTTCCTCGATGCCCTGTCGATTATGACCCTGGGGATGGTGCTGTACCGCACGGCAATCCTGACGCAACCGACGCGGGTCAGCCGCTACGTCACGATGGCGGGCATCGGGCTCATCATCGGGCTGCCGCTGGCGCTGTGGCAGACCACGACCGTGCTGGCTGCCGATTTTCACCCCGCGACAAAAGCCATCACCATGCTGGCCATCGACGTGCGGCGCTTTGCCCTCGCCTTCGGCTACCTGGGCCTGATCCTGTGGTTTTGTCATTACCCCGTGGGCCAGGCGATCAAGCGGCCGCTGGTCGCGGTCGGGCGCATGGCACTGACCAATTACATGGCGCAGTCGGTGCTGTGTGCCTTGATCTTCTACGGCTTCGGCTTCGGCCTGTATGCCCGCCTGACCGGCTACCAGCTCTACGGCGTGGTCGGCGCCATCTGGGTGATCGAGATCCTGTGGAGCCTGTGGTGGCTGGCGCGATTCAGGATCGGCCCCCTTGAGTGGGTGTGGCGTTCGCTGACCTACAAGCAGGTCCAGGCCTGGAAGCCCACGCCGGTCACGGTTGCGACTTGAGGGATGGCCGGGCCGGCTCTGCTGCGCCCTCGTCGACCACCCGAAAGCCGTTGTAGTACAGGCGTTGGTCCGGCGTCGAGCGATCCCGCGTGGCGAGGAAGCAGACATCCGGCTGGTTGTACCAGGAGCAGCTCCGCAGCACCTTTTCGCGGCCTGCAGCAGGGCCCTGCGGATTGGCGGCGGGCGATTCGCGGTAGTAGTCGGCCTGATACCAGTCGCGGGTCCACTCCCAGACATTGCCGGTCATGTCGTAAAGGCCCCAGGCATTCGGCGCAAAGCTGCCGACGCGCGTGGTCATGGGTTGTGAGCTGGACTGGCGATTGCCTGTCGCGTCCCACCACATTTTCCAGCCGTCCCGGTCCACCAGCTTGCCGATGTGCCAGGTCGCGGTGTTGGCTCCCCGGACCTGCCACTCGTTGCCAAACACGAAATTCCAGCCGTCGACACCACTGCGGGCGGCATATTCCCACTGTGCTTCCGACGGCAGGCGCACCCGGCGGCCGGTGGTCTGCGCCAGCCATGCTGCATAGGCCGCGGCATCCGCGAAGTTCACGTTGGTTACCGGATGATTGGGAAAGCCGGCGGTGTAGTTCGTCCAGCCACGCGGCGGCACGACGGCACTCCGGCCGGTGGCCGCCACGAAGGCCGCGTACTGTGCATTGGTGATCGGAAAGCGGCTCATGCGGAACGCCGACAGCATCACCGGATGCACGTGCACGAAATCCGCACCGTAGTCGGGATTGACCAGCGGGTCGTTGCTGCCCATCCGGAAGCGACCGGCCGGGATGTCGAGCAGTTCCGGCAGCAGCACACCCTCGTGTATCAGGCCGAAGAGATCGCCGGCGGCGGCAGCCGTGATCCCGGCGGTCCGCGCCGAGCCTTCGATCGCCGTGGCAGCAGCAGCCGGTGGCCGGCGGCCGCGACGCCCCTTGAAGGTGGCCTGGCCGTAGGCGCCGTACTCGATGGTGCCCGACATGCGATCGCCATCGACGCGGCCGCGATAGACCGCAGCCATGGGCTGGCCGCCAAATTCGAGGACGGCGGTGAACTCGAGGTTGTCGCCGGCGACACTGCCCACGAACCGACCACTGGCCGAGTCGCTGTCGATGAAGCCGATGACCCGCGTGCCTTCCTGCCGGAACAGCACATCACGGTGGCCCGGACCGTTGGGTGATTGGACCTCGAAGGTCCAGTCGCCGGACAGGCCGGCCGCCGCAACACCGACGCTGAAGATCAGCGCCAGCAGCGCCAACCATCCGCGCCGGAAACGCTCAGGCGCGGAAGAGTTGTTCCTGCATGCCATTTTTCAGCAGCGTCGCGCCGTCGGACCGGAAGGCCCGCAAACAGCGGCGCATGTCTTCGGCTGAATAACGGGGGGCGTTGCGCTGCTCGCCCGTGGTCGCCGTTTCCCTGAGCCCGCCATCCGCACAGGGAGAAAACCGGTTGGGCCGCGCGGGCATCTGCGGACTGGAGTAGGCAATGAGCGCATGAACCAGACCGCCAGACCGCATGCGGGCCGCCACTTGATCCATCAGCGCCGTCAGGGCCGGGCGCTGCAGGTAGTTCAGCAGATCCCAGCACAGGACGATGTCGACCGGCTCCGGACGCGGCGGGGGCAGCAAGGCTTCGGCGCGCTCCCGCAACAGTTCGTCGTCCGGTGGTCCTTCGAGGCCCTCCATGCTTTCCAGACCAGCGAGACCATCAGCCAGATCGGCAATCTCCAGCCGGCAGCGAAACGGTGTCAACAGGTTGACCGTTTCAGCACGTACCGGCCCCAGATCCAGAACGACCAGACGCCGCTCCGTACTCAGCGACTCCACCACCCGGCGGAACAGCGGCGCATTGATCCGCACGGGCTCCGGCGCCGCCGGCTGTGCGGCGGGCTTCAGCGCACCCTGTCCCCATGACTGGGCAAGCGATCTCGCCAGCGTTGCCACCACTACTGCTCCGGAAAACTATTGAGCCGAAAACTATCTAGCCAAAACTATCGGGCCAAAACTATCTGGCCAAAACTATCTGGACTGTGAGGCAGACTGGCCGATTGATGCGGCAACCGGCTGCGCAGCGTTCGATCGTGATGACGCACGATTTGCATGACCGGTGGTGCCGAGCACATTCTTCACCGATTCCGGATCCATCTCGATGGAGCCCTTGAAGGTGGCGCCGTCTTCCAGGCTCACGCGGGGCGAGGTGATGTTGCCGCGAACCTTCGCGCTCTTGCGCACGATGACCTGCTCGGATCCGAAGAGGTCGCCCTCCATGGAGCCTTCGACAAAAATGGTGTGGGCGTAGACATCGGCCTTGATCTTGCCTTGGGCGCCCACTGTCAGGGTGTTGCTCTGAAGCTGGATCGTGCCGGTCACTTCCCCCTCGACGTAAACATCTTCCTGGCCGCGGAGCGTGCCCTCGATCTGGATCGACGGGCCAATGACGGCGGTGGCGCGCCCGCGGGCGGCAGCGGTGGATGGATTGGTGGACGATCGGGAAGTGGTGTCGGCAACTGGCGCGGCGGGTGGCAGGGAATAGCTGTTGGTGCCGGGCGAATCCGCACCCGTATCACCCGAACTCTTCTTCGTGCGATCGAACATGACTGTCTCCTTGACGGTTGAGCATCCTGATGATTTCCGGGAACCGGCCCGTCGCAGTGTACAGAAATGCCGGGCGCTGCAAAGCCGGCCCGGGCATTTTCCGGCACCGGGCCGGAACGCCGCCGGCAACAGCACCGCAACGGTTCAGGATTGGTTCAGGGACTCGACCGTGAGGGCCCGTGCGCGCAGTTGCCCGCACCCGCCCTCGACATCCTGCCCCGCCGAGCGGCGCAGTTTTGCCAGAACGCCATTCCGGTTCAGGTAGCGCAGCATCGCCTCGGCCCGGGCCGCGGTCGGGCGCTGGAAATCGCTGCCATCGATCGTGTTCCAGGGGATGAAGTTCATCACCGCGTACTTGTGCTTCAGCAAAGCCACGATGGCGTGGAGCTCGGCGTCGCTGTCGTTGACACCGGCGAGCAACGTCCATTGATACTGGATCGGATAGGTCGTGAGGCGGGCGTACCGTTCACCGAGCTCGACCAGCTCCGCCGGATCCATGCGGGGCGCCCGTGGCAGGAGCCTGGCCCGCAAAGCCGCATCCGTCGTGTGCAGCGACAGTGCGAGCGCCGGCTTGACCCGGCCCTGCGGCAGGCGCTCGAACACCCGCGGGTCACCGACTGTGGAAAACACCAGATTCTTGTGACCGATATCGGCATAAGTGCCGAGGAAGTCGATGGCTTCCAGCACATTGTCCAGGTTGTGCGCCGGCTCCCCCATCCCCATGAAGACGACCCGTCGCAGGGGCTCTGCCGACTGCTGCCGGGCGAGCACCACCTGCGCCAGGATTTCGGCACTGCCGAGCTGCCGTTGCAGGCCTGCCCGTCCGGTCATGCAGAAGAGACAACCGACGGCACAGCCCACCTGTGTGGATACACACACCCCGTCGGGCGGCAGGATCACGCTCTCGATGGTCTGACCGTCGACGAGCCGGATCAGCAGACGGGTTGAGCCATCGGCTCCACGATGTTCGGCATGCATCTCGGCCAGCGCCGAGAGTTGCGCAGCCACTGCCGGCAGCGTGGCTTTCAGGCGGGCGGGAAGCTCCGGTGTGGATCCCGGCTCATCCAGCGATCGACCCCGGCTCCAGGCGCGCAGCAGCCGCTGGACATGCACCGGCCGCGCGCCGGCCGATGCAAGCTGCGCCTGAATGTCGGCAATCTTCAACTTGCGGCCTTCCGTGCACACAGAAGGCCGCAAGTTTACCGAAGGGCGGATCTCAGCGGGACGGGTGCCAGTCGCTGTGCATGGCAAGGCGCCACATCAGCCGCTGCCCGGTGTAGTCGGAGTTCGGGCTGTGCTGGACCGCACGGTTGTCCCAGAGGATCAGCGAATTGTTGCGGTAACGAACCCGGCAGGCGTAGATGTCCCGGACCGAATGCCGCTTCAGCATGTTGAGCACCGCATCGCTTTCGTCGCGGGTCAGACCCTTGATGGCGATGGTCCACGCCTGGTTGATGTACAGCATCTTCCGGCCGGTTTCCGGATGCCGGCACACCAGCGGATGTTCCATCTGCGGAAACCGCTCGCGCATCTTGCGCAGCATGTCGATCGCACCCACGGAAGCGGCCGAGTGATGACCCGAGTTGAGCCCGTATTGCAGGACGTCGTGAATGGCGATCTTGTCGTCGAGGAAGGCCTGCATGGCGGGCGACAGACCCTCGTAGGACAGATAGTTGCTGGCAAACAGGGTGTCGCCACCGGCGTCGGGGACCTCCCGCGCATACAGCATGGCGCCGAGGCTGGGGTTTTTCTGGTAGGTGTGGTCGGCGTGCCAGCCGAGGTTCTGGGTGGACAGCGTCTTGCCATTCTTCGGGGCGCCACGCAGGTAGAAAATGCCCGACACATCGCCCCGATGTGGCAGGAAGGGCTCATCTTCCAGCTTGCCGAAGCGGCGGCCAAAGGCCGCAAATTGTTCCTGGGTCAGGATCTGGTCATGGAACATGACCGCCGAGTAATCGAGGAAAGCCTGATGAATGCGGCCAAAATCGGCATCGGACAGATTGGCGAGATCAACATCGAAGATCTCGCAACCCAGCGCGCCGGTCAGCGGGCGGATCTGCATCGATGCGTTGGCTGAGTGGGCGGAAGTTGACTGCGCAGTTGCGGACATTGCCGGATACTCCTGTCTGGTGAGCTAATGTACCGTTGTCATGCTAGCATAACAACGATGCGGGGTGCAGACTGCAATCCTCGCAGAAATCGCAACGCAGCAATCGAGGTCACTTCACCGGCGGAGTGAAGTCCACCGGTGGCGGCCTGGCCGCCCAGTTCGGCACGTTGGCGCGGATGAAATCCAGCAGCTCTGCAACATTGGTGTAGCCCGCAAGCCCGCCTCCGGTTTTGCAGAGGTTGCCATCCGTGATGCTGGCCACGCCGAGCAATACGGCTTGTCCATCGGCAGCTGTCATCAGCAGCGGGCCGCCACTGTCGCCACCACAGGGGCCGCCGTCCGGCGCCCGAATCGCGATGTGGGTACCAACAATGCCAACCTCCGCCAAGCGGATGCGGGCCTCCCGCACGAGGTCGGGCCGTTTCACACCCTCGCTCGTACTGCCCCAGCCCAGAATGGTTGCTTGCGCACCGGAGCGCAGCAGACTACAGGCTTACGCCCGGCCGGCAACAGGCCCCCCGCCGGCACGGACCGGCTGGGCCCGTCGCAAAAGACCCAGATCATGGGTGATGGGATCCCGGCTGAACTTCGGGTGACGGATCGATTCCCGCACCGCGACGCGTCGCGCCGCCTCCCGGGACCGATTGCCATACAGCACCGTCTGGCCACTGCCGGCACAATGCGCCGCCGTCAGCACGACGGTCGGCGAGATCAGGCTGCCGGTACAGATGCCGGGACCGGACGCACTGACAATCACGACAGCCCATGGCATCCGGGCGGCAAAGTCGGCGTCGGTGGGCGTCCGGCCATCGGCAATTGCGAGGCAACGACCCGCCAGCAGCAACCCCACGCACGCCACGATGGCCTGGCAACACGGAAATCTCACGCTTTAGGGGTCACGTCCTCGTAGAACTCATGGGTGTGCTGCGGAAGGATGTGGGGAAACAGATCCTTGCCACGGCCTGCCGAGGCGCCACGGGCAAAGGCCACGCGGTCAGCAACGCTGTCCCATTGCTCCAGGATCACGAAATGCACGCCATCGGGCGCGGTCTCTTCATGGCCATGACCTTTGAGCTGTTCGGGCGGCGTCACGCGGCGGACCTCCGCCTCGATCGTGCCCGGACGGGCCCGCAGCAGGTGCCGGCCCTTGTAACCCTTCGCTGCCGCCAGCAGCGGCTCCATGTCCTGATAGAACTTGGTCACCGCCACTTCGTGACCCGGTTTTGCATAGATCGTGGCAATATAGTTAACCATTGAAAAGACTCCAGCATGTACGTGACGACGTGCCTTCGATTATGCACCGTATCGCTGGCTGCGCAGGCGCAAACCCGCCAGAACCCCGAACCCGAACCAGGAAAACATCCACGTGAGCCGAGACCAATTGTTTCTGCTGAAGCCGGACTTCATGGATGGCAGCGATGGGCCATGGTACTGCCCGTCCTGTGCAACCCTTGAAGGGCTGCTGTCGTTTTATCCGCAGCTGCGCGAGAAGCTGGAGATCCGGTATCTGGACTTCCCGCGACCGCGGGCCGCGGTGATCGCGGCCATCGGTGAGGCGCATCAGGGCTTGCCGGTGCTGGTTCTGGCCGCCCCGGTCCAGCCGGCCGGCGATGCAGCCCTGCAGGGTCTGGATGTCGGCGATGCGGGCGGACGCCGGTTTCTGAATGGCGTCAGTGATATCGGCAAATATCTGGCGCGGCGTTACGGCATCGGTCAACCGCACTAACCGGCTACTTCAGCCGGATGCTTCAGTCAGAGTAGCGCTGCGTGATCTCTGCATAGGCATCGATGCGCCGGTCACGCAGGAACGGCCAGCCGATGCGGAACGCCTCGATTTCGGCAATATCCAGTTCGACTTCCACAATGGCTTCCTGATCGACCGGGCCGCGCGCCAGCACATGCCCATCCGGCGCCACGGCAAAGCTCTGACCCCAGAATTCGACGCCGCCATCGCCCGTTGGATCCGGCTCGAAGCCGGTACGGTTGATCGACAGCACATAGCAACCATTGGCGACGGCATGGGCCCGCTGGGCCAGTTCCCAGGCGTCATGCTGCCGATCACCCACGCGATCCTTCTCTTCCGGGTGCCAGCCGATCGCCGTTGGATAGATCAGGATGTCCGCACCCTTGAGCGCGGTCAGCCGGGCCGCTTCCGGATACCACTGGTCCCAGCAGACGAGCACACCGAGATTGCCGGCGGCGGTGGAAAAGGACTGAAAGCCGAGATCGCCAGGGGTGAAGTAATACTTTTCGTAATAGCGCGGGTCATCGGGAATGTGCATCTTCCGGTACTTGCCGACGTAGCCCTTGCGGCCATCCAGCACCGCAGCCGTGTTGTGAAACAGGCCTGGCGCGCGCCGCTCGAAGAGGCTGAGGATGATCGTGGCATCGAATTCCGCGGCGAGCCCGCTGAAAGCCTCGGTGGTCGGCCCCGGCACCGGCTCGGCCTGGGCAAACTTCGTGCTGTCCTGGCTCTGGCAGAAGTACCGGCCGAGAAACAGTTCCGGCAGGCAGATGAGGCGTGCGCCGTTCTGCGCTGCCTGTCGCGTGAAGTCGAGGGCCCGGCGCAGATTTTCGGCTGGATCGGCTGAACAGCGCATCTGGATCAAGGCAACGGGCAGCACGGCGTGGGTCATGGCGAAGCGTCTCCGTCGGCCGGGGATGTTGCAGCAGAGAGCGGCCGGGCCTCACAGTAAGTGGTGTCGTTGAAGAAGGCTACATACTGGCCGAGGATGTCCATGGCGAGCTTCGGCCGGATGGCGCCGGCATCGATCTTGCGCTTGACGATTTCAGTCATCCGCCGGCTCAGGTCTTTGGGAAAGTACTGCACGTCCGCCAGCATTTCGTGAATGGTCGCGCCCGGAATCACCCGTTCAATCCAGAAATTGTCCTCTTCTTCGGCGTCGGCATACACATGGACTTCCGGTACGCGACCGAACAGGTTGTGGGTGTCGCCCATGATGTCCTGATAGGCGCCCATCAGAAAGAAGCCCAGATAATATTGACGATGATCCTCCAGCGAATGCACCGGCAGGAAGCTCTTGTCGTTCAGCGCTGAAATATAGTGGCTGACCTTGCCGTCCGAATCACAGGTGAGATCCACCAGCACCGCACGGCGATCCGGTTTTTCATCCAGCCGGTCGATGGGAATGATCGGAAAGGACTGGTCGATGGCCCAATGGTCCAGAATCGACTGGAACACGGAGAAATCGCACAGATAGCGGTCGGTCAGCTTCTCCTCGAGCTCCAGCTCTTCCGCCGGTGTCGGGTCGAGATCGGCACTCCGCAGCCGTTCGAGCACGTCACGGGCAATGGACCAGTAGAGGTCCTCGATCACGGCAAGCTGGCTCAGCTCCAGATAACCGAGACTGAACAGCGTGCGTGATTCGATCCGGACCTCCTCGATGTCGTGATAGACCTCGATCAGTTCCTGCGGTTCCCGGTCCGGATCGCGGACGTTCTCCAGGATCTTGACCATGGACTCCACGGCAGCGTGCGGCTCGGCGGGTATCGGCGGGTGATGGCTGCCATTGCGCCGATGGCCTTCGAGCACCGGAACCAGCAACACGGAATGATGTGCGGTGATGGCGCGACCGCTTTCGGAGACGATGATCGGGTTTGGAACGTCCTGCGCGTCGCAGACTTCCTTGATGGCGAACACGACTGCGTTGGCATACTCCTGCAGGCCGTAGTTGATGCCCGTCTCGCCGCGGCCATGGCCTGCGCCATAACTCACGCCAAGGCCGCCACCGACATCGATGTAGCGAACCGGAACGCCACGCTGCTGCAGGGATGCATAGATCTGCGTCATCTCCTTCAGCGCCCGCTTGAGCACCTGGATGTCGATGATCTGGCTGCCGATGTGGAAATGCAGCAGCGCCAGGGCCTCCGGCTTGCCACGGCGTTCCAGCTCGGCCACCAGCCGCACAAGTTCCGGCCCCGACAGGCCGAATTTGGACCGCGCCCCGCCGGACTCCGACCAGCGGCCCGACCCGCGCGTGGCCAGCCGCACTCTCACCCCGAGCGTCGGCACCACGCCCTGGGCATCGGCGAGCGCCAGCAGGCTCTCGAACTCCGCATATTTCTCCATGACCGGAATCACGTTCAGGCCCAGCCGCTGGGACGACAGGATCAGGGCCAGCATCGACCGGTCCTTCACCCCGTTGCACACCAGCAGCATCCCGTCTTCGGTCAGATGCGGCAGACAGGCGATCAGCTCGCCCTTGGAACCACACTCCAGGCCCATGCCGTATTTCCGGCCGGCATCCAGCACTTCCTCGACGACTTCGTGGAGCTGATTGACCTTGATCGGATAGACGCCGTTGTAGCGATTGCCATAGCCGGCGTCTTCAATGGCCGAGGCGAAGGCCTCATTCAACATCCGCACCCGGGCCTGCAGGACATCCTGGAACCGGATGAGCACCGGAAACGAGATGGCCCGCCGCTCGACTTCCTCGACCAGCCGCACGATGTCGATGGACAAGCGGTCGTCGCCGAAGGGCCGGACCGCGGCATGCCCATGCTCGTTGATCAGGAAGAATGAATCGCCCCAGGATTCGACCCGGTAAAGCTCCGTGGAGTCCTCCGGTGTCCACCCGGCTTCGGGGGTGCGAATGGGCTCCATGACTGCAACTGCTGCGCTATCGGCCAACGACGTTCCTTCTCAATGCCCCAATACACAGGCAAAAATCAGCGGCGCAACGATCGTTGCATCCGACTCGATGATGAACTTGGGGGTGTCTGCAGACAATTTCCCCCAGGTGATCTTCTCGTTTGGCACGGCGCCCGAATACGACCCGTAGCTGGTCGTGGAATCACTGATCTGGCAGAAATAGCCCCAGCGCGGAATATCGCGGATCTGCAGATCCTGCTCCAGCATCGGTACGACACAGATCGGGAAGTCACCGGCAATCCCGCCGCCGATCTGGAAAAAGCCGATGGAATGCCGGCGACAATGCGCCTGATACCAGCTTGCCAGCTCGACCATGTACTCGATGCCGGTGCGCACCGTGTGCACATTCTTCACGTCGCCGGAAATGACATGGGAGCTGAAGATATTGCCCAGCGTGGAGTCCTCCCAGCCGGGCACGAAGATCGGCAGGTTCTTTTCGCACGCCGCGATGATCCAGCTGTCTTTCGGGTCGATCTGGTAGTACTGCTTGAGCACGCCGGACCGGATGATCCGGTAGAGGAATTCATGGGGGAAATAGCGCTCCCCGTGCTGGTCGGCGCGGGTCCATTCATCGAGCACCGCCCGCTCGATGCGCCGGATGGCCTCTTCCTCCGGGATGCAGGTATCGGTGACGCGATTGAGATGCCTGGCGAGCAGGGCCTCCTCGTCTTCGGCAGTCAGGTGGCGGTAGCCGGGAATCCGCACGTAATGATCGTGCGCCACAAGGTTGAAGACATCTTCCTCCAGATTCGCGCCGGTGCAGCAGATGGCCTGAACCTTGTCCTGCCGGATCATTTCCGCCAGCGACAGGCCAAGCTCCGCAGTGCTCATGGCGCCCGCCAGCGTCATGAACATGTAGCCGCCGGAGTCCAGATGCCGCACGTAGGCATCGGCGGCATCGATCAGGGCAGCACTGTTGAAATGCCGAAAATGATGGTGAACGAATTTGCTTATCGTGGTCATGGATATTTCCCGGCGGAGAGCCCCGGAAGCTTAGGGAATACGGGCCCCGTGAACAACCTGAAAAATCGGGAACAGCCGGCAATCGACGGCCGAAGCTACTCGGGCGCGACCGGCACCTGCTGGGTGAGGCAATGGAAGGTACCCAGCCCGACGACGACATCGCGGCAATCGAGGCTCACGATGCGGCGGCCCGGAAAGCAGCGGGCCAGAATCGCCGCTGCCTCTTCGTCGGCCGGGCAATTGAAGGTCGGCAGCAGCACCACGCGATTACCCACATAGAAATTGGCGTAGCTCGCGGGCAGGCGCTGGCCGTCGCGATAAAGCGGAGCTGGCATCGGCAGTTCAACCACCCGCAGTGGCCGGCCATCGGCAACGTGCAGGCCTTCGAGCCGCTCCCGATTCGCCTTCAGTGCTGCATGGTTTGCGTCGTCCGGATCCGGCTCGATGACGGTAACCACCTGATCCTCGGCAACAAAGCGCGTGATGTCATCGATATGCCCATCGGTGTCGTCGCCGACGATGCCCTCCCCCAGCCAGATGATCTGGGTCACGCCGAGCCGCTCACGCAACTGCTCTTCGATTTCCGCCCGGCTCATGCCGGGATTTCGATTGGGGTGCAGCAGGCACTGCTCGGTGGTCAGCAACGAGCCGCGGCCGTTGACCTCGATCGAGCCGCCCTCGAGCACCATGGGCACATGCTCGACGGGCACTTCCAGCGCCGCGGCCATGCGTTCGGGAATGCCGTTGTCCAGGTCGAAAGGCGGGTATTTGCCGCCCCAGGCGTTGTACTGGAAATCCAGGGCCTTGAGCGGTGGCTGGCCGGGTGGAGCGTCGGCCGTCCGGGTGACAAAGATCGCGCCGTGATCGCGGCACCAGGAATCGTTGGTGGGAAACTGGTGCAGGACCATGCGCTCCGCCGGAACCTTGCCAGCCAGCAATTTCTGCACGTGATACCCGTGGCCGGAATCCTTGACGTTGATCCGCACGAGTTCGCTGCGGGCCAGTGCTGCCACGGCTTCCGCCAGCACCAGTTCGACCGCCGGCAGAAACTCGGTCCAGGTGTCGGGATTGTGCGGCCAGGAAAACCACGTGGCCTGGTGCGGGCTCCATTCGGCGGGGAGCCGATAGGCAGACGGATCGGCGGGCAGCCGATACGCAGAGTCGGTTTTTTGTTGCGCTGACATGACCGGCAAGTGTACCTGTCAACGTGCGCATCTGCAGTCCGGGCAGATCAACTCGCGCGGATGGACAGTACCGGACAGGTTGCATGACGGAGCACGGCCTCGGTCGTGCTGCCAAGAAGCATGTGTTTCACGCCGCTGTAGCCGTGGGTCATCATGATCAGGAGACTGGCGCCTGCATCGCTGGCGTAACTCACGATTTCGTCCGCCGGGTGACCAACGATGACGGCCGACACGACATCGGGCCCGAGCTCGGACAGCGATTTCG
>CAYLKO010000051.1:14375-20185 GCA_964384525.1 uncultured Chromatiaceae bacterium | reverse complement strand
CCCCGGCGCCAAGCAGCATGATGATGATGGCAATGACCCAGGCAAAGATCGGGCGCTCGATGAAGATCCGCGACAGCATGCGCCGTCAGCTCCCGCTCTGGCCGGCAGGCCCGACAGCCACCGGTTTGACCGCAACTCCCGGGCCCACTTTGCCGACGCCTTCCGTGATCACCTTGTCGCCGGGCTTGAGGCCGGCGGTAACCACCCAATCCGTGCCGAGCACGCGGTTTGTCGAGATATCGCGCCGGACGACCTTGTCGTCGTCGCCCACGATCAGCACGCTGGCATTGCCGCGCGGATCACGGGTCACGCCGGCCTGCGGCACCAGCAGGGCCCGGGTATCCACCATCTGGGCAAAGACTGCGCGCACGAACATGCCCGGCAGCAGCAGGCCGTCCGGGTTGTCGAAGCGGGCCCGCAAGGTGATGGTGCCGGTGTTCTCGTCGACCGTGGCTTCGGCGAATTCCAGGGTGCCGCTCCGGCCGTACTCGCTGCCATCCGGCAGTTTCAGGTGGACCTCGGCGCTTGCCGGGATCACGCCTTCCCGGCTGAGCGAGCGCCGCAGCGTGAGTACATCGCTGCTCGATTGCTGGATGTCCACCGCCATGGGATCGAGTTGCTGGATGATGGCGAGCGGATCGGCCTGATTGGCCGTTACCAGGGCGCCCTCCGTGAACAGCGAACGGCCGATCCGGCCGCTGATCGGCGCCGGCACGGTCGTGAAGCGCAGATTGATTTCCGCCGTGTTGAGGGCCGCTTCGGCCTGCTGCACGGCTGCCGTGGCGAGCTCGGCCTGGGCGAGGGCGTCGGCGTAATCCTGCTGGCTGATGACGTGCGTGGCCTCGAGCTCGCGATAGCGCCTGGCCTTGGCGGTGCTGGCGGCGGCGTTGGCGCGGGCGCCGGCGAGACCGGCCTTGGCCTGCGTCACGGCGGCCGCATACAAAGCCGGATCGATCCGATAGAGCGTCTGTCCCTTCCTGACCTCGGCGCCCTCGGTGAACAGCCGCCGCTGGATGATGCCCGACACCTGTGGCCGCACTTCCGAGGTGTGGTAGGCATTGGTGCGGGCGCCGAGCTCGATCGTCACCGGCACGTTCGCCGGCGTGACGACGACATACCCGACCTCGACCTTGCGAGTGTCGGTGGCGCCATGCCCGGGTTCCGGTTTGCCGCAACCGGTGAGCAGGATCAGGGCCATGCAAACCAGCGCCAGGCCAGCCGGCCAGCCCGGCCGTGGCAGCGGGAATTGCGGGTTGATGAAGGGTGCGGTGGTCGACGACGGGACGATTGATTTCACGGTGAGGCTTTGAGTGGCAATGGCTAGCCGCAAAGCGGCGCTAAGGCCACTCGAAGGGCTCGGTGCGGCATTCTAGAACGATCGCGGGATCATCTCTACAATAGCCGGCTCGATGGAGCACCAGCGGCTCCGACCGGTCGCCCATCGGCACTGCCGATTCTTCGAAGTTTCAGGAACCCAGATCAATGCGACGTCCGATGCTGTACATGCTCGCTGTGGTTGGGCTGTTTTTCGGTGCGCTCTTCGGCTGGAAAGCCTTCATCAGCACGCAGATCAAGGCGGCGATGGCGGCGATGCCCATGCCGGCGGTCACCGTGTCCACCACCAGGGTGCTGGCCGATACCTGGACGCCGACGATCCAGGCGGTGGGTTCCCTGCGCGCCGCGCGCGGCGTGGATGTCACCTCGCAGGTGGCCGGCCAGATCATCGCCATCCATTTTGAATCAGGCAGTTCAGTGGCGGCTGGCGAGTTGCTGGTCGAGCTGTATTCCGCCGACGAAAAAGCCCAGCTGCAGGGGCTCACGGCAAACCGGAAGCTGGCGGAGCTCAATCTCAAGCGGGCCCGCGAGCTGATCACGGACAGGCTGATCTCCGCCTACGATCTGGATACGCGCAGCAATGATCTGGAGCGCGCGCAATCGGCGGAGGATGAACTGCGGCTGCAGATCAGGCAGAAGTCGGTGCGTGCGCCCTTTGCCGGGCAGGTCGGCATCCGCCAGGTTGATCTCGGCCAGTATCTGCAGCCGGGCAATGCCATCGTCCGGCTGGAAGCCCGCGACCAGATGCTGGTGGATTTTCCGGTGGCCCAGCAGCAGGCGGGCAAGCTGCACGTCGCCCAGCCGGTGTCGATCGCGCTCGACGCCTGGCCCGGCGAGGCATTCCGTGGCCAGATCCAGGCGATCGAGCCGCAGGTGGATCGTGACACCCGGAACATCCGCGTGCGGGCCGTGGTGGACAACGCCGATGGCAGGTTGTTGCCCGGCATGTTTGCCCGCATCGATGTCGAGCTGCCGGCGAAGGAAAGTGTGGTCACGGTGCCGCAGGCGGCCATCCTGAACAGCCCCTACGGGGATGCCGTCTTCGTGGTTGAAGAGCGGAAGGGTGCGGATGGCAAGCCGGAACTGCATGCCATCAATACACCCGTCGTGACCGGCGCAAGGCGGGGCGACCAGATGGCGATCACCTCCGGGCTCAAGGCCGGCACGACCGTGGTCACGGCCGGCCAGCAGAAGCTGCGCAATGCCTCGCTGGTGGTCATCGACAATTCGGTGCCGGTCGGCAACAGCCCCGCCCCGACGCCAGAGAACAACTAAACCCCGCATTCATGTCGAGCATTACCGATATTTTCATCCGCCGGCCCGTGCTGGCGACGGTGGTGAGCCTGCTGATCCTGCTCGTCGGCCTGCGGGCGGTGCAGCAGTTGCAGGTCCGCCAGTATCCGCAGAGCGAATCAGCCGTCATTCGCATCGTCACCAGTTATCCGGGTGCGGATGCGGATCTGGTCAAGGGCTTCGTGACCACGCCGCTGGAGCGCGAGATCGCCAGCGCGGACGGCATCGACTACATGGAGTCGAGCAGCCTGCAGGGCGCCAGCATGATCACGGCGCACCTCAAGCTCAATTACCCGCCATACGATGCCCTGACCCAGGTCACCGCCAAGGTGAACAAGGTGCGTGCCGACCTGCCACGGGCCAGTGAAGCGCCCGTGCTCGAAGTGGCCATCGGCGAGACGACCTCGGCGATGTACATGAGTTTCACCAGCACGACCCGCCCGCAGAACCAGATCACCGACTATCTGGTGCGCAAGGTCCAGCCGCGCCTCGAGGCCGTGTCCGGCGTGCGTCAGGCGGCGATTCTGGGTGGCCGGAACTTTGCCATGCGCATCTGGCTGGATCCCGTGCGCATGTATGCGCTCGGCATCACGCCCGGTGACGTGAACAGTGCCCTGCTGGCCAACAACTATCAGGCGGCCGTCGGCAAGACCAAGGGTGAGGCGATCTCGGTCAGCCTCACGGCCAGCACGGATCTGCACACGGCGCAGGAATTCCAGGAACTGATCATCACCGGCCGCGGCGATGCCGCCATCCGGCTCAAGGATGTGGCCACCGTCGAGCTCGGCGCCGAGAATTACGATTCGTCGGTGGCCTTCAACGGCAACTTCGCCACCTTTCTCGCCATCGACGTGCTGCCCACCGCGAATCCGCTCGACGTGATCAAGGAGATCCGCCGGATATTTCCCGAGATCGAGGCGGATCTGCCGGCGGATATCCAGGGTTCGATTTCCTACGACACCACGCGCTACATCGATGACTCGATCCGGGAGGTGATCCAGACGCTCATCGAGGCGACGATCATCGTGATGGTGGTGATCTTCCTGTTCCTCGGCTCGCTGCGCTCGGTGATCATTCCCGTCGTGGCCATTCCGCTGTCGATGATCGGCGCGGTGGCCATCATGCTGATGCTCGGCTATTCGATCAATCTGCTGCCCCTGCTGGCGATGGTGCTGGCAATCGGCCTGGTCGTGGACGATGCAATCATCGTGGTGGAGAACATCCAGCGGCACATCGACGAAGGCCTGCCGAGGTTCGAGGCGGCTCTCCAGGGTGCCCGCGAGCTGGCGCTGCCGGTGGTGGCCATGACGATTACCCTCTTTGCGGTGTACGCGCCGATCGGCCTGGCCGGCGGCAGCACCGGCAGCCGGTTTCGCGAGGTTGCCTTCTCGCTGGCCGGCGCCGTGCGCGTGTCCGGCGTCATTGCGCTGACGCTCTCGCCGATGATGTGCTCGAAAATGCTGCCGCGACGCTCGGAAGAGGGCCGGCTCGCCCGCTTCCTGGACCAGCAGTTCGAGCGCCTGCGAAATCGCTATCACCGCGCCCTGCAGCACTCGCTGAATGCGGTGCCGGTGGTGCTGGTGTTCTGCGGACTCCTGCTGGTGAGCATCTATTTCATGTTCACGATGACCCCGGCGGAGCTGGCGCCCACCGAAGACCAGGGCATCGTGCTGGTGATCTCCACGGCCGCCGCGGATACCTCGCCGAAGCAGCTGACGGAGTACACCAACGCGCTCGTGAACATCTACAAGGAGGTGCCGGAAGCCGAGCAGACCTTCCTCTTCAACGGCAGCATCGGCACCGGCCCGGCCTCGACCAGCAACACCGCCCTGTCGGGCATCGTGCTGAAGCCCTGGAGCGAACGCAGCCGGACGCAGATGGAAGTCACGCAGAACGTGCAGCAGGAGGCCAATGCCGTTGCCGGCCTGCAGTCGGTGGCTTTCGATCTGCCGCCGATGCCCGGCGCCGGCGGCGGGCTGCCGGTGCAGTTCGTCATGGGTTCCACGCAGGAACCGCTGGACATGTACGCCACCGGCCAGGCGCTGCTCAGTGCGGCCTACGCCAGCGGCCTGTTCGTCTTTGCCGACCTGGACATGAAGTTCGACCGGCCGCAGGGCATGATCACGATCGACCGCGACAAGGCCGCCAACCTCGGCGTGGACATGGAGCAGCTTGGCCAGGATCTGTCCGTGATGCTGGGTGGCAACTACAGCAACCGCTTCAGCATCCAGGGGCGGAGCTACAAGGTGATTCCGCAGGTCGACCGCAGCTACCGCCTGAATCCCGGGCAGATCGGCGCTTTCCCGGTGCGCACGGCCAGTGGTGGCGTGGTGCCGTTGTCCGCGCTGGTCGATGTGGAGCACTCGGTGCAGCCGCAGGAGCTGAAGCGCTTCCAGCAGCAGAATTCCGTGACCCTGTCGGCCGTGCCGATGCCGGGCGTCACTCTCGGCACGGCGCTCGATTACCTGCAGCACAAGGCGGCCGAGCTGGCGCCGGGCGGCTACCACTTCGACTATGCCGGCGCCTCGCGCCAGTATGTGCAGGAAGGCAGCAGCCTGATCGTCGCCTTTTTCTTTGCCATCATCATCATCTATCTGGTGCTGGCCGCCCAGTTCGAGTCTTTTCGTGATCCGCTCGTGATGCTGGTGAGCGTGCCGATGTCGATCGCCGGCGCGCTGGTGTTTCTCACGCTGGGCGCCGCAACCATCAACATCTACACCCAGGTCGGGCTGATCACGCTCATCGGCCTGATCAGCAAGCACGGCATCCTGATCGTGGAATTTGCCAATCAGCTGCAGGAGCAGGGTTTGTCCAAGCGGGAGGCCATCGAGAAAGCGGCCGGCATCCGGCTGCGACCGATCCTGATGACCACTGCCGCCACCGTGCTCGGCGTGGTGCCGCTGCTGCTGGCCACCGGTGCCGGCGCCGTGAGCCGTTACAACATCGGCCTCGTCATCACCACCGGCATGGCGATCGGGACGTTGTTCACGATCTTCGTGGTGCCGGCGGTGTACCTGGCGTTGGGGACGGATCATCGGGCCCAGCAGCAGGCGGCTGAGGCGATGGCGGTCTAGGGAGCGAAGCGGGCGTCGACGGCCCGGGTGCTTTCTGGCAGGTGTGGGGGGGGGGGGGGGGGGGGAAAGGGAGGGGGGGGGGGGGGGCGGGCGGGGGCGGCACGCGGG
>CAYLKO010000051.1:0-14365 GCA_964384525.1 uncultured Chromatiaceae bacterium | reverse complement strand
TTACCCGTGTGGCTCGGGGGGGCTGTCTCGTGGTGTCCTCCCTTGGTTCACCCCCCCCTTCGCCCACACCGTCGCTGCATTCCGGTCATCGGACCGGAGGGCTCACCAAGGGCTTACCTGCCCACGGCCACACCATCATTCAGTCGGTACTGGGAGCCAGGTCAGGCGGCGGGCTGATCGAGCTTCGCCAGTGCGGCTTTGGCCTCTTGCAGACCAAGGTAGCTGGCGTTGCCGGCGACGGCTTTTTCGAGTTGCTGTTTTGCGTTGGCCTGGTTGCCGACTGCCAGATAAGCCATGCCGAGGTGGTAGCGATAGACCGGCACCTGGTCATCCTTGGCGACGACTCGCTCGAGGATGTTGACGGCCTGCTGGCCATTGCCAGTGCGGAAGTAGGCCCAGCCCACGGTGTCGAGCAGGGCGGGGTTGGTGGTGCCTTCCAGACGCTTGGCGAGTGACAGGGCGCGCTGGAAGCTGTCCTTGTCCTGCCGGTGATCGAGCAATGCCGAGGCGAGGTTGTTGATGCCGGATTGTGAAGAGGGATTGACCTTCAGCAGGGCTTCGTAGGTGGCAATGGCTGCATCGTATTGGCCGGCCTGGTCCTGTGCCGCGCCGAGCAGCAGGCTCAAGTCTTCGTTGGCCGGCACGGCCGCCACGCCGCGCTTGTAGATCGCGATCCGCGCGGGCAGGTCCTTCTCGTTGAGCTGGGCGAGCGCGTAGTAGGCCTCGATCGCATCCGGCTTGTTCTTGAGGATGGATTCCAGCGAGGCAACGGCCTTGCCGCGGTCCCCGCTCTGGCTGTAGATGCCGGCGAGCAGGTAGTTGCCCAGCAACTGCCCGCCGGGATTGGCGGCGTTCTGCTGCAGTTCCTTGAGTGCATCGATGGCTTCCTGCTGCTTGCCGGCTGTCATCAATGCCTGCACCAGCGCCTGCAACGGCGCCGCGTCGTTCGGCCGCGCGGCGACGGAACGACGGAAGGCGGCGACAGCCGCGTTGCCCTGGCCCTTCTGCGCCTGCAGCACCCGGCCGAGCGCGTAGTCGCCGACGCCTTGCTGGTTGGGCAGGGCCATCAGGCGCCGGGCTTCCGTTTCCGCCTCCGCCTGCCTGCCTTCGGCCAGCAGCACGTCCACGAGCGCGCCACCGGCAACGAGGTCGTCCGGCTGGGATTTCAGGCGGTCGTTCAGCAGCTGCTCGGCCTGGTCGAATTCCTTCGAGTCGATGTACAGGGCCACCAGCCCGGTGATGCCGTCGGCCGAACCGGGATTCACCTTGAGGAGCTTGCGGTATTCATCCTTGGCCAGCACGGCATCCCCGTTGGCGGTGTGGGCCTTCGCCAGCAGCAGCACCGCCGGCTGGTTCTCCGGCTCCTTGCGGAGCGCCACGCGCAGGTCGGCGATGGCTTCGTTGTATTGCTGCTGGTTCACCTTGACGGCCGCGCGGAGCAGCAAGGCCGTGGGTTCATCGGGCACATTGGCGAGGATGGCTTCGACATCCTCGAGCGCTTTGGCCCCGTTACCTTCGCCGGATTCGATGATCGCGATCCGCAGCCGCGCCTTGATGCCGTCGGGGCTCATTGGCCGAAGTTTGGCCAGCGCCGCGTAGGTGGTTTTGGCCTCGGCGCGCTGGCCGGTGGATTCATGCAGCTGGCCCAGCGCGAGGCGCAGCGGGTCGGACTCGGGCTTGTCATCAATGAAGGACTTCAGCGCCGCCTCGGCCCGGTCGTTTTCCTGTTGGGAGACCAGGAAGCGGGCATAGTCGATACGCTTGTCCGTATCGCCGGGGGTCTGCGCGAGGCTCTGTTGCAGCAGCTGGTCTGCGTCGGCCGTGCGGCCCTCGCGGACATACAGGTTGATCAGCCGTGTTCCATAGGCGGGCTCGTCGGGATAATCCTTGACCAGCGCCTTCAATCCCTGTTCGGCTTCCTGGTGGCGCTTGGCGGAACTCAGCAGGATCACCCGTCGTTCCCGCAAGGCTCTCGCCTTGTCGGCGGGCAGGCGCTTGATGCCGGCATCAAGCAACGCGATGCCCTGGTCCAGATCCGTGGTGGCCACCAACGCGGCCTGGATCACCAGGGCATTCACGTTCTGCGGGTCCAGCGCGATGGCCTTCTCCAGTTCCGCACGACCCGCTGTCTTGTCGCCGTTCTGCAGGTCGATACGCGCCTTCAGGAGGCGCACACGGGAATCGTCCGGCGCCAGCTTCATCAGCGCCTCGCTCTGTTTGGCGGCTTCGTCCCAGAGCAGGCCGAGCACCGCGACATCGGCGAGCTTGAGCCGGGCCTCCACATTCGAGGGATCGCTGTCCACCGCGACGAGCAGGTGACCGTACATGTCCTTGAAGTCCAGCTTCTTTTCGGCCACCAGTGCCAGCAGCAGCCGGGCCCCGGCATTCTTGGGCTCGATCTGCGCAGCGTTGGCGGCATTCAGCCGCGCTTCTTCGATGTCGCCCTTGTCGAAGGCTACCTGGGCGCTGGCAACGTATTTCGCGGCGCGTTCCGCCGGCGAGGCGCAAGCTGAAACCAGCAACACGGTGGCGAGGACAACGGCAACGGCCGGAAGGAATCGGATACGCATCGGTTCTCGGATCCTCAATGCTGGTTGTTTCAGGGCAGGTTGCGCCAAGGCCCACCGGAGCCTGACACCGACGCCGGAAAAAGAAAACCCCGCACAAGGCGGGGTTTTCCGGCTGTTGCCAATCCGTTAGCCGGGATTGGCTGAACCCTTCAAGGCAAGTGACTTCAGGCAGCCATGCGGCGCCGGGCTACGCCCAGCAGACCGAGAGCCGAGCCAAACAGCCAGACGGCTGCCGGCACCGGCACCACGGCGACGTCGAACTTCAAGTCATAACCACCAACGCCTGGCGTACCGTTGGAGACCAGGTAGCGCTGGAAGCCAGCTGCGGCACCGGCGATGGCTGAAGTTGCCATGTTGTTGTAGGAGTTGTTCAACGTCTGGGGCGGCCCGGACGCAGTGTCATCGCCACCCAGAGTCACGGTCGCGCCAGTGGTCGTCGGGGTGTAGGTGCTGTCGTTCACGCCGTTAACCCCGAAGTTGTAGTTGCCGCAGATGTGGGCGCCAACGAAGCCACCGAAAATGCCCTCGATGCAGGACCAGGTGCTGGCCGAGGCGGCACCGCCACCACCGATGGCTGCGCCCGTCATGGTGTGCGTCATCAAGGGAGTAGGACCAGCCTTCGCGAGATAGCTGAAGGTACCGCTGACCATTGATGCAACGCCGGTCCCCGTATCCAGCTGCCACACGCCGGTATTTCCGGCCGTCGCCGTCCAGTTTGCAACGCCATTGGCGCTGTAGCTTTGCACGCTGACCAGCGTGGCAGGTACCGGCGCCGCCATGGCAACCCCCGATATGCTGACCAGCGCTGCCGCTGCCAAAATTTTCTTCATGAGTAGGATCCTCCAGAGTTTTGGTTATGTGCAGGCGCGCCGAGTGCTTTGTTGATTTGGTGCGTCTGCGTTTTAGAAGGGCAGTCCGACCGTCTTCCCCCGTAGGCTCTCAAGCAAGACTCGCGACTTTCCGCCCCGGACTCACGCCCGGTTAGGCTTGATCCTTCCTGATTACCGAATGTACAGAATTGTGCTGCGAGGTAAATAGGATTGATTGACATAATCGGATTTCGATTTGCGTGACCACTCCGCGGAGGGAAGTTGTACGGTGAATCGAGCGTTCGCGGCGACTGCGGTGAAATGTCGCAGCATTGCTGGATGCAGCAATCCGGGTCGGGTTGTGCGCGACTGCGGATCGGCAGTACGGTGGGGACATCGGGGGGTTAAACATAAGGAGGCAAAGACCATGCGTACGTTATTTGCTCCAGACAATCACCTTGAAACGAAGCAGCCAGGCACACGATCAGGTCGCCGCGAAATTCTCGCAAAACTCCTCGCCCCGGCAGACATCCAGCTCGATGGCACCCGCGCCTGGGATGTCACCATCCATGATGAACGGGCCATCGACCGCATTCTTGCCGAGGGCGAACTCGGCGCCGGCGAGTCCTACATGGATGGCTGGTGGGATTGCCGGTCCATCGACCAGATGCTGGCCCGGGTGCTCCGGACCGGCCTGGACCGCCAGCTCCCGTCCGCGGGTCTCATGTGGGCGCAGGTCCAGGCCCACATCCGCAACATGCAGAGTCCGCACCGCGCGTGGATCGTGGGACGCCAGCACTACGACATCGGCGACGACCTGTACCGCCACATGCTCGATCCGCGGATGATCTACAGCTGCGGTTACTGGGCTGCCGCCGACAATCTCGCGGCCGCGCAGGAAGCCAAGCTGGATCTCGTCTGCCGCAAGCTCGGCATCCAGGCCGGGATGCGGGTGCTCGATGTCGGTTGTGGCTGGGGCGGGGCGGCCGGGTTCATCGCCGAACGCTACGGCGCCGCGGTGACGGGCTGCACGATCTCGGTGAACCAGGCGCAGGCCGCCACCGAACGCTGTGCCGCGTTGCCGGTGGACATCCTGTTGCAGGACTATCGCGACTTGAAGGGCCAATTCGACCGGATCTATTCCATCGGCATGTTCGAGCATGTCGGCCCGCGGAATTACGAGGTGTACCTGGAAAAGATGCGTGAGCTGCTGAAGCCCGATGGCCTGATGCTGCTGCATTCGATCGGCAGCCTGCACTCGGGCAACGTCGGCGACCCGTGGCTGACCCGCTACATCTTCCCGAACGGCGTGCCGCCCTCGATGGCCCAGATCACCTCGGCAGTCGAGGGCCGCTTCGTGGTGGAGGACTGGCACAATTTCGGCAGCGACTACGACCGGACCCTGATGGCCTGGTCGGCCAACTTTGCCCGGTCATGGCCTGAATTGAAGCGGCATTACGACGAGCGCTTCCACCGGATGTGGCATTACTACCTGCATTCCTGCGCTGGCTCGTTCCGCGCGCGACACAGCCAGCTGTGGCAACTGGTGCTGGCGCCGAACGGGGTGGCAGGTGGGTATCGCAGCGTGCGTTGACGGTTGGCGCCCGGCGAACCACCCATCGGCCAGGTCCCGACCGAAAGGCTGACAACCCGGTCATCGCTCCGCAATAATGCGATGAACCTGTTTCGGTAGTGTTCACAGGCCCTGGCCAAGGTGCAGTTACACGGACCCGCGATCTACCGGATCTTCGTCGCTTATGCGCTCTCGGGCTTCGTGGCCCTGGGGTATCAGGTTGCCTGGTTCCGGATCTTCGCCGACCGCTACGGTTCGACGAATCTGACCTTTGCCCTGGTCCTCTGTGGATTCATCGGGGGGTTGGGGCTGGGCGCGCTGGCAAGCAAGCCCATCACCCGACAGCTGGCCAGCTGGCTGAAATCCGATGACCAGTTGCGCATCTATGGGCTCGTCGAGCTGCTGATCAGCCTGGGGGCCCTGCTGACGGTGGCGGCTGCCTATATTCCCGCCGATCTCTGGGGCACCTTCCCCTACACGCTGAGCGACGGCATCTGGCAGCTCAACCTGGCCTATCAGGTGGGCGAAATTGCCATTGGCATCGCTTGTGTGGCGATTCCATGTTTTTTCATGGGCATCACTTTCCCCCTGTTGTGCGACGCCTTCGTGCACACGCAGGCGGGGTCGCGCTTCCCGGCGGCGCTGTATGCCTGGAATACGCTGGGGGCCTGCGTCGGCGTGCTCGGTTGCCAGTTTGTCCTGCTGGTCTGGATCGGCCATGGCGCCACGTACTGGCTGATGATTGGCCTCAACCTGGTCATTGCCGGCTACTTCCTGGTGGCCGGCGGTGCGCCGCGCAAGGCGTCACCGGGAACCCTTTCCATCGACACGAAACCGGATCCGGCAGGGCCATCGCCTGCACCGGGAGTATTGCTGGCCTGCGCGGTCCTGAGCGGGTTGCTGGCTGGCGCACTCGAAGGCGACATGTTCAGGCGCCTCGGTTTCGCCATTTCCACCAATCCCGGGGGGCTGATGCCCGCCATCTCGTTCTGGGCAATCCTGGCCATCTTCCTGGGCAGCACGCTGGTCCACCGCATGCCGCGGCTGGGTCTTGCCGCGATCAAGGTCGCGTTCGTGATTGCCGGCCTCTACTACTTCGTCGGCTCCCGCTACATTTATTCGGCAATCGCGGCGATTGCAGCGATCGACGGCCCCGTTGCCGACCCCACGGTGGCCGCCCTGACCGGGCTGGTGTCGATGTTTCCGGCCAGTACCTGGCAGCTGTTCGCGATCACGGGCCTGCTCGTGTTCCCGCCATTCCTGCTCATTTCCCTGTTGCTGCCGTGGGTGTGTGTCCATCTGCAGGCAGAAGGCCGGCACCTGGGCCTGGCTTACGGCCTCAATACCGCTGCGTTCTGCATCGGGCTGGTCTGCTTCACGCTGATCGCGCCGCTCGTGAATATCTTCTATTCATTGAAACTCATGATGGTCGTGCTCGCCTGCAGCATCGGCTTCCTGTTGCTGCTGGGGAAGTCGCGGCTCGGCATTTGGCAACCCGTTGCAGCGCTGATCGGCCTGGTTGCCGGCATCATCCTGACGCCGAGTTCGTTCGACCGCGACTACATGGCGCCCGGCAGCGATCCCGCCCGGCTGCCGATCACCGCACTGATGAGCAACGGCGCGCACACGACCTTCGTGGTGCACAAGCCAGGCGATGCGCGCCTCTACTTCGGCAATCTGTCGATGTCAGCCACCACCCACACGGCGCAGACCTACATGCGCCTGATGGCGCATTGGCCCCTGATGGCCCAGGACCATCCGCGCAAGGCACTGCTCATCTGCTTTGGGGTCGGCAACACGGCTTCCGCCATTGCCACGCATGAGAGCATTCGCCGGATCGACATTGTGGACCTCAACGATCGTGTCTTCGCCACGGCGCCCGAGTTCCGGGCAACGAATGCCGGGGTCTATGCCGACCCCAGGGCGCGCCTCATTCGTGATGACGGGCGCAGTTTCCTGCATCGCACGGACCAGCAGTACGATCTGATCACCAGTGAGCCGCCGCCCCCCATGGCCGCGGGTGTCTACCGGTTGTACTCGACCGAATACTACGAGGACGCACTGGCGCATCTCACCCCGCAAGGGATGATGACCCAATGGCTGCCGGTGTATCAGATGCCGGCTGAAGCAGTGCGCCTGGCGATCGCGAGCTTCACCAAGGTGTTCCCCGAAAGCCATCTCTATGTGGGTTCCGGCAGCGAACTGATTCTCGTCGGTGGTCGACAGGCTCTGGATCCCGATCGTGTACTGCAGCGCTTTCATGCGCTGACAATGGGCGCTTCAGGGTCGGTGATGACCGATCTGCATGACATCGGCGTAAACGCACCAGCAGACCTCTTTGCCCGCATCCTGCGCACGGATGCAGAACTTCGCCAGGCCCATCAGGGTGCCGAAACGCTCAGCGACCAGCACAATGCCTTCGATCATCTTTACCTGACGCCGGACCGCCTGGCCTCCGTGCCGTACGACCCGCGGGTGGTTCTGGCGAGCGTGAAGAGCGCATCGCCGCAGGCAGCAGCGCTGATGGCTCCGATCGTCCGGGATCCGGGCCGGCTCCGCTACCATGTTGAAAATTTTCCGCTCTATGCCATGGTGCCTTCCGGGGAAGTACGCAATTCGTCCGCCGACTGGCGGCAGATTGCCGGGTTGCAACTGCAGTCCGAAAGGTTGACGGAAGGTGGTGATCCAGGCCGCGCCATCCAGGCCCTCGATCGTGCGCTGGCCATTGTCCCGGACCAACCCGCACTCCTGATGCGCCGTGCCAGATTGATGATCAATTCAGGCCAGCTGGCCGCGGCCCGCCAAACGCTGGAGCGATCCCTGGGCATCGAAGCCGACGATCCAGTCGCCATCGCATCAATCGCTGAAGTGCTGCAAGCCGAAGGGCGGGGCATGCAGGCACTGCCGTACTACGAGCGCGCCACGGGCCTGCGACCGTACTGGTCGATGCCACTGAACAACATGGCGTGGATCCTGGCTGCGCATCCCGCTCCGGCGGTCCGCCAGCCGCCGCGCGCCGTGGCGACTGCCCGCAGGGCCCTGGACCTGGCGCCGGACGATCCGACGGTGCTCGATACCCTGGCAGTGGCCCTGGCCGCCGACGGGGAATTTGCCGAAGCGGCAACCACCGCCCGGCACGCGCTCGCATTGACCGGCTCAGGGCCGCTTGCCGACGGTATCCGCAGCCGCCTGCTCCAGATCGAGAATCGGCAGACCGTTCAGGACCAGACGCTGGCTGCAGCACAGCCCCAACCGGGAAGCCAATAGGCATCACGCCGCATTTCCCGGCGAGGTGACAAGGGGGGGCAGTCGGCCTAATGGGGTGCCGGATTATGTAAGTCAGGCTCGGTTGTTTCAGCCAAATGTGTTAATTTGTTCACATTCCAAAAACCAGCCAATAACGAAACGGAAAACCCGCCACCATGTCAGCCCCAGTCGTCACCCGCGTCGGCACCCTGGCCGCCATTGCCCTGCTTGCCTCCTTTGCCCTGGCTCCGGCCGCCAACGCAGTTCCCTGCGGGAATCTGCTGTCCGGCGGGGTCGCCCCGAGCATCGCCTGCCACAATGGTCCCGATGGGGACACGGTGGATTCCGCGGCTGACCTGAATGCCGGGAATTTCTTTGGATTCAACACCTGGAACCTGCTGGACAACACCACCGATGGTGTGGACCAGACCTACTGGTCGTTCCTCGGTGGGAACCCGAATGGCACCCATCTGGGCATCGGGAGCCTCGCTGCCGGCATCTGGAATTCCTTCTCCAGCCTGAGCATCGTGCTCAATGGCCGGGGTGGTGCGATGGATCGGGACGTGAAGTGGGCCGCCTATCAGATCAACCCGGGCGACAGCGTGTTTGTCTGGACTTACGACTACCTGCACAAGCTCGGCAATGCCAGCCTGTATGGCGTCAGCCGTGCGGTTTCCAATGTGACGGTGCCTGAGCCGGCGGCGCTGGCCCTGATCCTGCTGGGTCTGGGAGCGGGCACTCTGGCCCTGCGACGCCAGCGTCAGCGATAGGCCTGCACTGAATTACTGTTTTCCATTACTGTTTTCTTGAGGGCCCCGCTTGCGGGGCCCTCCTCGTTTGGGGCCGCGCCGAAGCACAGCCACTGCAGGATCCCGATGCCTTGCGTGCCCTGCTGGCCGGGCGGAGCAACGGCCCCAGCCACTGACGCCAGACGACGCAAGCGGCGACGCTCGCCACGATGGCCAGCGCCATGAATTCCTGTGCATCGAACATGTCCGTCTCCTACCAGGCGCTGCCCAGCTGAAAGGCCAGCAGCGCACCCAGATAACCGAGCCCGGTCATGTAGACCCAGGCAAACAGCGGCCAGCGCCAGGTGTTCGTTTCGCGCCGGATCACGGCGATCGTGGCGGCACACTGCAGGCAGAAGGCATAGAAGATCAGCAGGCCGACTGCCATCGGCACCGTGTACACGAGGCTGCCATCGGGCCGCGTCGCGGTTTTCAGCCGCTGGCGCAGGGCGCCTTCCACGTCGTCCGCCTGGTTGCCGACGGAATAGATCGTGCCCATCACCGCGATGACCACTTCCCGGGCGGGAAAGCTGGCAATCACGGCGGCCGAGACTTTCCAGTCCCAGCCCAGTGGTTCGAATACCGGGACGATGAAATGGCCGAGCTGGCCGAGCCAGCTTTCTTCCAGGTAGCGGCTGGCTTCGGCGGAGTCCAGTTCATCCAGACGCGCGCTGCGCTCGCCCGCTGACAGCGAGCTCGTAACCACGCTGGCGCGTTCGGCATCAAAGCTTGCCCCGACGGCGGCCGGGCGGGGAAAGTAGGCCAGCGCCCAGATCAGGATGGCTACCGCGAAGATCACCGTGCCGGCACGGACCAGGAAGATCTTGCCGCGGCCGGCCAGCTTGAGCAGCAGGGAGCGCCAGTTAGGCAGGCGGTACGGCGGCAGTTCGATCATGAAGGTGGGGGTGGGGCCACGCAGCAGCGTGCGTTTCATCAGCAGTGCGGTCAGCACGCCGCCCACGATGCCGAGCAGATAAAGGCCGAGCAGCACCAGGCCCTGCAGGTTCACCCACCCGCCCAGGTAATGCACGGGCGGCACGAAGGCCGCGATCAGCAGGGCATAGACGGGCAGTCGGGCGGAACACGTCATGAAAGGAGCCGCCAGTATCGTCGCCAGGCGGTCGCGCGGATCGGGGATGACGCGGGTGGCCATGATGCCCGGCACGGCGCAGGCAAAACCGGACAGCATCGGTATGAAGGATTGCCCCGACAGGCCGACGGCGCGCATGAGGCGATCGACCATGAACGCCACGCGCGGCATGTAGCCGGAATCCTCGAGAAAGATGATGAAGGCGAACAGGATGAGGATCTGCGGCAGAAACACGATCACGCTGCCGCCGCCTGCGATCACGCCATCGACGATCAGGCTGGCCAGCGCGCCTTCAGGCAGCGTGTTGCGGACCAGGTCGGCGAGGGTGGTCGTGGTGGTGTCGATCAGGTTCATCATGGGCGTGGCCCAGGAAAACACGGCCTGGAACACCGCACCCATGACGAGAAGAAACAGCAGGGAGCCGATGACCGGATGATTGGTGATCCGGTCCAGATGATCGGCAATGGTTACCTTTGGTGTCTCGCGGCGCTCGGTGCGGGCCACGAGCGCATTGATGAACTGGTAGCGTGCCGTGGCCTCGACGTGCGCCAGTGACGAACCCTGGCTCAGCCGGCGGCGCAGCTCCTCGAGCTCGTTGCGGAATGGCTTGCCCGCCTTCACTTGAAAGCGATGCTCGGCGGCGCCCTGCACATCGATCAGGGCGCGCTCGACTTCATAATCCTTGAGATCAGCGCCGGCGGCCCGGACCCGCCCGGCGAGTTCGGCGGCGGCGCCGCTGATTTCCGGCAACACGCACAGAGGGGCCGGAGCCGGCGCCTGCAGGGCTGCTGCCAGCGCTGCGCGCAGCCCATCCATGCCGGTACCGCGCCCGGCCGAAACCGGCACCACGATGGCGCGCAGCTCGCGACCGAGGGCTTCGGTATCGATATGGATACCCTGGCTCTCGGCCACATCCCACAGATTCAACGCCACCACGAGTGGCAGGCCGAGTTCGGCAAGTTGCGTCACCAGGAACAGGTTGCGACGCAGGTTGGTGGCATCAACCACCGCCAGCACAGCATCGGGTTGCTGCACATCCGCGATGTGCCCCAGCAGCACGTCGATGGCCACCATCTCGTCGAGCGAGTGGGCGGCCAGCGAGTAGGCGCCGGGCAGGTCGATCAGCGTCACGCCCTGGCCGTCGAGCGTGATCCGGCCGGTGTGGCGCTCGACGGTCACGCCGGGATAGTTCGCGGTTTTCTGGCGGAGTCCGGTCAGGACGTTGAACAGGGTGCTCTTGCCGGTGTTCGGATTGCCGACCAGCGCAATCGTCCGCTCCCGGGTGATGGTGGACGGCGCCGGCGGTGGCAGTGTCACGGCATTCATTCGGTGCGGCCGATCTGGACCCGTCGGGCCTCCTCGCGACGCAGCGACAGGGTGTAATCCATCACCGTCACCTCGATGGGGTCGCCGCCGATGGCCCGACGCTTCATGCAGACCGGCGACCCGGCGAGCAGGCCGAGCGCCATGAGGCGCTGCACCAGCGGCCCTTCGCCCTCGATGGCCGTGATGGTTGCGGACTGCCCGATTTTCAGTTCATCCAGTGTCATGGAAGGATTCTAAATGAGAATCATTGTCATTTGGAGGCTTAAATGTGCACAGCCAGCATGGCAATCAGCGCTGGCTCCTGCCATGCGTGGAAATGCGGATACGACAGTGGGGGGGGGCAGTCAGCGGTGGCGGGTGGGTTTCTGGCCGTCGAGTTCCTGGATATAGGCGCGGGCGAACTCCTCGGTGAAGAGCTGGGGCGGTCCGCCTTCGTCGCCCTGCGTCAGGGCAGGGTAGCTTTCTTCGTAGAGTTCCCAGTATTTGAGCTTGTTGGCGCTGGCCAGCAAGCCGCCGCGCTTCAGGCCTTTGTCGAAGCGGGTCTTGAGCTCATCGGGATCGAAGCGTTCGATGTAGTCCTGCACAGCCTGCAACATAGCCTGGACCAGCGCCCGCTCGTGCTGGCGTACATCGCGGAAAGCGGCGCGCACGGCATCCTCGGCACCGAGATAGGCGCCTTCGCTGCGGGCGTTCAGCAGGAATCGCAGCGCTTCATCGATGCCGGGCGAGAATTTCAGGGGATTGTTCTGCGCAGCCTGCATCACGGTCTGCGGCAGGCGAAACGTATCCTTCATGTGGGTACGTTCCCGCAGCAATTCCATCAGGCCGCTGACCATGACCCGCAGCAGTTTGCCGGAACCGGTCAGGACTTCGGCTGCGGAATGTCCCGTGATGGCGCCGGGTTCGATGCCGGCAGCCGCCACGAAGATCGCCATGGCGCGTTGCTCGGCATCCTCTGCTGATGCACCGGCGGGCGGGAGTTCCGGTGTCGATGGTTTGACAGGCGCATCCGGCACGGCCACCGGCCGGACGACCGGCAGTGCGGCGGGCCGGGCCATGGGCCGGGCCGTGGGCCGTGCCGTCTGCTGGGCCGTGCTGTTGGCCTGCACCGCATAGCTGTCGGCATCGCCGGCGGCTTTGGGGTGGGCGGCAGCGCCCCGGGCCTGGGCCGACACGGCCTTCGACGGGGTCAGATGGCGTTGCAGCGTGGAGTCCCTGGTCAGCTTGTCTTCGGCCACCAGTTGCAGCTCGATCGATTCGTCCTCGGGAACCAGCTGGGCGCGCACGATGGAGTCACGCATGCCATCGTTTTCGTCATCCTCATCGCTGGCACTGATGTCCACGGCAATCTCGAACTCGCCGATCCGCAGCTGGTCGCCGTCGAACAGGCGCTGGGGGTGGCCCTCGCCCACGGGTGTGTCCGCCCCGTTGACGTAGACGCCATTGCGGCTCGTATCGACCAGGTAGTAGGCGCCTCCCTGATAGTCGATCAGGGCATGGCGGCTGGAAACGTAGCGGCGCTCGTCCGGCAGCACCCAGTCATTGTCCGGACCCCGGCCGATCGTGCCACCCACGCCACGGAACTCCCGCACACGCTCTTTGCGCGGCAGCTCCCTGCTGTCACTGGTAACGCGGAGTCGAAGTGGCATGAGAATCCCTTACAGAGTCCGCATGATGGCGGATGATCACCGGGCTGAACACGTGGTCGTTCACACTTCGGCGTCGGGTTATACTGCGCGCCCCGAATCGAGCCCCACATGTCCGCCAGGCATCTTTACAAAATTTCCTTCGTCAATCAGGGCAAGGTTTATGAAATCTATGCCCGAAGTGTGACGCAAGGCACGCTGTTTGGCTTCATCGAAGTCGAGCGGCTGGTGTTCGGTGAGCGCAGTTCCGTGGTGGTGGATCCATCCGAGGAACGCATCAAGACGGAATTCGCTGGTGTGCGGCGAACCTTCCTGCCGATGCATTCGATCCTGCGGATCGACGAAGTCGAGAAGCAGGGTGTCAGCAAGATCACGGCCGCCGAAGGCGGCAACGTCACGCCCTTTCCGCTGCCGATCTATACGCCGGGTGGCTCCGGCGATTCGGGCACGTGACGCCTGCGCTGATCTGGCCCGGCGGCGCCGCGCTGTCCGATTTCCGACTGGCACGTCTGCTGCGCGAGATGCAGGCGGTGGTGCCGGCCGTTGCGGCTGTCCAGGCCGGCTATTTTCACGCCATCGATCTCGTCGAACCCTTAACGCCGGACGGGGAGGGTGTGCTGCGCCGCTTGCTGGAAGACGATCAGGCCGGCGACGCCACCCTGCCGGCCACGTTGCTGGTCGTGCCCCGCACCGGCACCACATCACCCTGGTCCAGCAAGGCAACCGAGATCGCGCTTTCCTGTGGTTTGCAGGCGGTGCGCCGCATCGAGCGGGGCGTGCGCTTTGGCATCGGTGCGTCGTCAGCGCTGACGGCTGCCGATCTCGAGCAGCTGGCGCCGCTGTTGCACGACCGGATGACCCAGACCGTGCTGCCGGCATCCATTGCCATCGAGACCCTCGCGCTCGCGCTGTTCGGCACCGAAGCGCCACGGGCACTGCGGCGGATTCCCTTGTCCACGGAGGGCATGGCCGCGCTGGTCGATGCCAACCGGACGCTCGGCCTGGCCTTGTCGGATGCCGAGATCGACTATCTGTTCGGACATTTTCGCAAGACCGGTCGGGACCCTGCCGATGCGGAACTCATGACGTTTGCGCAGGCGAACTCCGAGCACTGTCGCCACAAGATCTTCAATGCCCGCTGGCTTATCGATGGCGAGCCGCAGCTGGATAGCCTGTTCCAGATGATCCGGGCGACCCACGCCACCAATCCCCATGGCGTGCTGAGCGCATATCGGGACAACGCGGCCGTGATGGCCGGCAGCGTTGCCGGACACCTGCATGTGGATCCGGAGAGCGGCGTGTATACCGAGGTGGTCG
>CAYLKO010000050.1:5932-20881 GCA_964384525.1 uncultured Chromatiaceae bacterium | reverse complement strand
CGGGCAACCGTACCGCAGGGGAAGGCTTACCCAGCCGGGAGGCCGCGGCGGCGAAGCGATATCGCACACTAGCGAAAGGGCGTGCAGCCGGGATGCCGCGGGCCACGGAGTACCGTGTGGAGTGGCCATGGGACATTGCGATGTCTATCATCAGCGATATCACCACCCGCCGACCATTCAGAATCGTCACAACTCATGTCCAGCCCATTGCCTGAATTCCGCGCCAGAATCCGCATCGAGTATTTCGCCCTGCTGCGGGAGCATGTGGGTTACGCGCATGAAGAGCTCGGGACCAATGCGGCCACGATCGCGGAGCTTTATGCCGAGCTGGACAGGCGCCATGCCTTTCCGGCCGTCGGCCGGGTCAAGGTGGCGGTGAATGACGAGTTCCGCGACTGGGATGCGCCGGTCAGCGACGGCGACTTCGTGGTCTTCATCCCGCCAGTGGCCGGCGGGTAGTGGTCGGCGGGTGAAGCATTTCGCCTTCAGTCGCACACCCCTGACACCAGACCGCTACCGTGATCTGGTGGCCAACCCGGTTGCCGGCGCCTATGCCAGCTTCGAAGGCTGGGTGCGCAATCACAATGACGGCCGGGGCGTGCTGCGGCTGGAATACGAAGCTTATGAAGCACTCGGCGTGAAGGAAGGGGAGCGGGTGGTGGCTGAGGCCATGGCGCGCTTTCCGGTTGCGCAGGCACAGTGCGTGCACCGGTTGGGCATGCTGGAAATCGGCGACCTTGCCGTCTGGGTGGGGGTGACCGCAGCGCATCGCGATGCGGCTTTTGCGGCGTGCCGCTACATCATCGATGAAGTGAAAGTCCGCGTGCCCATCTGGAAGAAGGAGCACTACGCGGCGGGTGACTCCGGCTGGATCAACTGCGAGGTGTCATCCACGACGCCTGCATCGACGGACGCCGCTCAGGAGCGCTGACGCTCCCGCCGGATCAGCTCGTCGGCCACCGCCAAGAGATCCTGCTGATTGCGGATCTGCGGACCATCGGTGGTGTACTTGCCGTCGATCACCAGCAGGGGCACGCCCTTCACCCGGTAATTGACCGTGAGTTCCTTGGCGCGCTTGAGCTTGCTGTCGACCGAGAACGAGCGGAAGGTGCGATTGAAATCGTCCGCCGAAATGCCGTTGGCTTCAAACAGTTTGCGGATCTCGCTTTCGTCGGTCATCGGCTTGTTGTCGATGTGAATGGCCCGGAACATGGCCGGGTCGATCACCGCCAGCTTGCCGAGTGCCTCGGCTGTGTAAAACACGCGGCCATGAATCTCGTTCGTCGGATTCCACATGACGGGAATCCGCACGAAACTCACGTCGCTCGGCAGCCGCTTGACCCAGTCCGCGAGGACCGGTTCCAGGTTGTAGCAGTGGGAACAGGCGTACCAGAAAACCTCGGCCACCTCGATCTTGCCCGGTGCGCTGCTGGTGCCCTGGGCCGTGGGCAACACGCTGTAGTACTCGCCTTCGGGATATTTCCAGTTCGTCGCCGCCTCGGGCTGGCTGGTGGCGGGGTTGGCGGTGGAGTTTGCTGCCAGCACGATTTCCTTGCCCAGATTCTGCTCGGCCTTCTGGCCGCTGGCTTCGGCGCTGGCAGATTCCGTGACTGCGCTGTCCGCGGCACTTTCACCGGTAGCGTCGCTGGCGGGTTCGGCTGCCGGGGGCGGCAGCGGGGCGGCAATGTTGCCGGAGTCGCTGCCGGCCTGATCGGCCGCCAATGAGGGGTTTGCGGCCGTGGTGGCGCCGGCGGCATCGGCCGAGGCTTCCGGAGTGATCGCCGCGTCAGGTGCCTTGCTGCAGCCGGCAGCCAGACCCAGGCCCAGAACCATCGTCATCACCAAAAGCAGACCACGTGTGCGCATCATGTGCCGGATACCTTCTGTCGTCATACGCCGGAAAGGGGTCAATACAGGCCCTGAATATAGGAGGTTACCGCCTTGATGTCATCGTCGCTCAGCGCCGAGGCGACGTTGCGCATCATCTGCGTATCACCATCGGTGGTGCGCTCCTTCTGGCGATAGGCAACCAGCTGGCCAGCCAGATACGATGCGTGCTGCCCGGCGATGGCAGGCCACGCAGCAGGCTGGTTGCCTTGGCCCGCGGGACCATGACAGGCGAGGCAGGCCGGCACGCCGGTCTCCTTGTTGCCGCCCCGATAGAGCAGCTCACCGGCGGCCACGAGCTCCGGATCGGCGACTGCCGGTGCCAGCTTCTGGGCGGAAAAGTAGGCGGCCAGATCGAGCATGTCCTGATCGGTGAGCGGCATCGCCATGGCGCTCATCAGCACGTTCTTCCGTTCACCGTTCTTGAAGGAGTGCAGTGCCTTGACGAGATAGCTCGCGTGCTGCCCGGCCAGGCTTGGCCATTCGGGATTCACGCTGTTGCCATCCATGCCATGGCAGGCGGCACAGGAGGCAGCCTTGGTCTGGCCCGCCTCGGCGGAACCGGTAGCGGCAGTTTCTGCTGTCTGGCCGGAGATCGGCAGCGTCAGCAACAACACTGCCGACAGGGCCAGGAGGCCGGACCAGAGTCCGGCGCCGGACTTGAATGTGTGCAATTGGGGATTGGTGTTCAGGGCATCCATAACGCTTGTTCTACAAGGGAAATTGACAGTGGCTGACGTGCTAGACTGCGGCCGCGCTGAATTGTACACCAGCGTCCCACCCGAGCCACGCCGATGTCCCTATACCCCGACGCGCGGTTTATCACGAGCGCCGCGCAAGCCGAGCAGTTTCTGGCGGACGAAGGTGCCGAGGTGGCCTTTGCCGGGCGTTCCAACGCCGGCAAATCGAGCGCCATCAATTGTCTGGTGGGTCGTCGGGATTTCGCCCGGACGAGCAAGACGCCCGGCCGGACCCAGCTCATCAACTTCTTTGCCCTCGCCGCCGGCCAGCGGCTGGGCGATCTGCCGGGCTATGGCTATGCCCGTGTGACCGATGCCATGCGTGAGCACTGGCAGAGATTGCTGGGCCAGTATTTCGATCATCGTCGCTCACTGTCCGGATTGATGGTGATCGTGGACATCCGGCGCGGCATCGGTGATTACGACCGCCAGATGCTGGCGTGGGGGGCGGCACTGCAGTGCTCCTGCCACGTGCTCCTGACCAAGGCCGACAAGCTCTCGCGGCGGGAGACCGCGGCGGCGCTGCTCGCGGCAGAGCAGGAGCTGGCAACGGCGGATGAGGCCGGCACGGCAACCGTGCAGTTGTTCTCGGCGACCTCCCGGTTGGGGATGGACGAGGGCCGTCGTGCCCTGACGCGCATCCTCGAACCGCGGCAATGATCTCCGGGCAATAAAAAGAGGCCCCGGGTGCGGGGTACAGGGGGGAACAGGGACACCCGGGGCCAACGTCCCACCAGTGAATCACCGGTGGTGCGATCCGCTCAGGGAGGAAGCAGATCACCTTCTCGTCGCAAGGTTGGACTTGGTCTAAACGAGGAAGTTCCGCGATCCGGGTGCCGCCCTCAGTGCGCTTCGTCCCAGTTGGCTCCGCGGCCGACTTCAACCTTCAACGGCACCCGCAAATCAGCCGCGCTGGACATCAGGGCGGCCAGTTGGTTCTGCACCGCAGCCAGATGGGGTATCGGCACTTCCAGCACCAGCTCGTCATGCACCTGCATGATGATGGCGGCGCCGGTGCCGCTCTGCTGCAACCAGGCATCGACCGCGATCATCGCCTTCTTGATGATGTCGGCTGCGGTGCCCTGCATGGGAGCGTTGATCGCGCTGCGCTCGGCATACTGCCGGCGGGCCGGTTGCCGGGCGTTGATGTCCGGCAGATACAGGCGCCGGCCGAACACGGTCTCCACATGGCCCTGCTCGTGTGCCTGCGTGCGGGTCCGGTCCATGTAGGCCTTGACCCCGGGATAGCGCGCAAAGTACAGCCCGACATAGGCCTGGGCTTCGTCGCGCGCAATGCCGAGCTGACGGGCCAGCCCGAAGGCCGACATGCCGTAGATCAGGCCGAAGTTGATGGCTTTGGCCGAGCGCCGCTGATCGGCCGTGACGTCTGCAAGGGCCACGCTGAAGACCTCGGCCGCGGTTGCCTGATGCACGTCGCGGTCTTCGGCAAAGGCCGCGAGCAGGCCCGCGTCCTCCGACAGGTGCGCCATGATCCGCAACTCGATCTGCGAGTAGTCAGCCGCCAGCAGCATGCAGCCGGGCCTGGCGATGAAGGCATGACGGATACGACGGCCCTCCGCCGTCCGGATAGGAATGTTCTGCAGGTTCGGATCCGACGATGACAGCCGCCCGGTGGCGGCCACGGCCTGGTGATACGAGGTATGGATCCGCCCGGTACGGGCGCAGATCTGTTCGGGCAGCTTGTCGGTGTAGGTGGACTTCAGCTTGCTGAGCGATCGGTACTCGAGAATCAAACCGGGCAGGCGGTGCTGCGTGGCCAGTTCGGCCAGGGCGTCTTCATTGGTCGATGGTTGTTTGGTCGGGGTGTGCTGGGTGACCGGCAGCTTCAGCTCGTTGAACAGCACTTCCTGCAGCTGCTTCGGCGAGCTGATATTGAAGGGATGGCCGGCTGCCGCGTGGGCTTCGGTCTCCAGCGCCGCCATTTTCCGCGCGAACTCGCCGGACATCGCACGCAGCAGCTGCGCATCGACGAGCACGCCGGTTTCTTCCATGCGGGTCAGCACGCCAACCAGCGGCTGTTCGATGGTGTCATACACCGTGGCCAGTTCGCCGGTGGCCTCGATCTTCGGCCACAGGGCGTGGTGCAGGCGCAGGGTGATGTCGGCATCTTCGGCGGCATACTCGGCCGCCTTGTCGACCGCCACCTGATCGAAGGTGATCTGTTTGGCGCCCTTGCCGGCGACGTCCGCGAAAGGAATGGTGGTCAGGCCCAGGTATTTGCGGGCGACCGAATCCATGTCGTGACGCGTGGCGGTGCTGTCCAGCACATAGGACTCCAGCATGGAGTCGTAACGCATGCCGGCGAGCCGGATGCCGTGATTGGCGAGCACGTGGGCGTCGTATTTCAGGTGATGGCCCACCTTCCGGGCATTGGCATTCTCGAGCCACGGGCGCAGGCGCTCCAGAATCGTGCTGCGGTCCAGTTGTGCCGGCGCCCCCAGATACCGATGAGCGACTGGCAGGTAGGCCGCCTTGCCCGGGGCGAGGCCGAAGGACATGCCGACGACCTCTGCCGCCATGTAATCGAGGCTTGTGGTTTCGGTGTCGAAGGCCACCAGTTCGGCGTTCTCGATCAGGATCAGCCAGGCGTCCAGCTGCTCCATCGACAGGATCGTTTCGTAGTGCCGGGTGATCTGGTCGGGCAGTCGTGCAGGTTCCGATGCTGCCGCCATTGCCGTTGCCGGTGGCGATGCCGGTGCCGGTGCCGGCTCCGGTTCGGGCCTTGCTTCCACGGCTGCCGGGCGCCCGGCGGCGTTGCTGTCGGCGGCTTCGGCGCTTTCAGCTGCCACGCGGAGCAGGCTCCGGATCTCCAGCGTCGCCGCCAGCCGCTTCAGCGCCTCCACGTCCGGCGGCCCCGGTTTCAGGTCAGCCGGCTTCTGCTGCAGCGCTACGTCCAGCCGGATCGTGGCGAGCTGCTGCGACAGCGGAATCTGCCCGAGGCTCTCGCGCAGCTTCTCGCCTACCTTGCCCTTGATCTCGCCGGCCCGCGCCATGATCGCCTCGAGCGTGCCGTACTCAGCCAGCCACTTCGCCGCGGTCTTGGGCCCGACGCTGCGCACGCCGGGGATGTTGTCCGAGGTGTCGCCGACCAGCGCCAAGTAGTCGATGATCCGTTCCGGCGGCACACCGAATTTTGCCAGGACGCCGGCCGCGTCCAGTTCCCGGTTGGAGATGCCGTCGTAGAGATGGATGCGATCGTTGACCAGCTGCGCCATGTCCTTGTCGCTGGTCGCGATCAGGGTGTCGATGCCGGCGGCGGCGGCCTGCAGCGCGAGCGTGCCGATCACGTCATCGGCTTCGACACCGGGTTCGCAGAGGAGCGGCAGTCCGAGTGCTGCCACCATCTCTTTCAGCGGCGCGATCTGTGAACGCAATTCGTCCGGCATCGCTTCGCGCGTGGCCTTGTATTCGGCGTAGAGGTCGTCCCTGAAGGTTCGACCCGGCGCATCCAGCACCACGGCCAGCAGGTCCGGGTGACGGGTTCGCTGGATCTGGCGAAGCATGTTGAGGAAGCCGAAAATGGCGCCGGTGGCCTGACCGGTCGACGTGGTCAGCGGCGGCAGCGCGTGAAACGCCCGATACAGGTACGAGTAGCCATCGATCAGGACGAGTCGGCGCGCTGCACTCATGGTCCGGCGTACCGTCAGCGGGAGGTGTCGGGATCGGGTGTGGCGGGGATGGCCTTGCGCGCGCCACGTGGGTCGGAGACCGGCGCCGCTTCGGGCCCGGCTCCCGGCGTGGCTTCCTGCGTGGCTTCAGGGCTGGCTGCCGGCGCCGGTGCCGCCGCCGGTTCGGGAGCGGGCTCGTACAGGTTGTCCTTCATGCCGCAGGCAACCAGGTCGAGTCAGATGATCAGCAGCGGTACATGGCGCATGCGACGAGTATACGGGCGCCGGCGGACAGGGGCTGTGGTAATGCCACCTCCCGGCCCGGTCATCGCCGCCGCAGATCGGCCCCGATGCGCTGGTAGGCCTCGCGGAAACTGATGCCCTCCTTCAGCACCAGCGCATTGGCGCGCTCGGCGGCATGGATGGAGTCATCCAGATGGATGTTGGCCGGCACGAACCTGAGGCCGTGAATCAGCTGGGTCATGACCGCAGCGGAATCGCCGGCCAGATCGATGGCACGAAAGAGCGGCGCCTTCATGCGCTGCAAATCCCGCTGGTAGCCGGAGCCGAGCTTCGCCGGCAGGCTGGTGATCTCGAGCAGCGCAGCCTGGACCGTGGGCCCGGCGCCGCGCACCAGCTCCAGCACATCCGGGTTGCGTTTCTGCGGCATGATCGAGGAACCGGTGGTCATCGAATCGGGCAGCGTGATGAAGCCGAATTCCTGCGTGTAGAACAGCAGCAGATCAGCTGCCAGCCGGCCGAGATCCTGGGTGAGCAGGCACAGCTCGAAGACGAGGCCGGCTTCGCCCTTGCCGCGGGAAATCTGCACGGCAGTCACCGGTTCGTGCACCACATCAAAGGCCAGCAGCTGGCGGGTGGCTTCACGATCGATGGGCAGACCGGGCACGCCATAACCGGCGGCGCTGCCGAGCGGGCTTTTGTCGAGCCGGCGGCGACTGGCGCGAATGCCCTCCGCGTCGTCCTTCAGTTCCGCCGCGAAGCCGTCGGCCCAGAGCGGTACGGAGCTCGGCATGGCCTGCTGCATGTGGGTGTAGCCGGGGAGTGCGGTGCCGGCTTCACGGCTGGCGAGTTCGTCCAGCGCCGTGGCGACTTCACCGGCTGCCGTGGCGAGATTGTCGGCGGCATCCTTGAGATACAGGCGAAGCGCGGTCAGCACCTGGTCATTGCGCGACCGGCCGAGGTGCACCCGTTTGCCGGCCTCGCCGATCAGCTGCGTCAGCCGCTGTTCGAGCGCCGTGTGGCAGTCCTCTTCCTCGAGGCTGATCTGCCACTCGCCGGCGGCATGCGCGATGCCCAGCTTTTCCAGTCCGTCGACGATCTGTTCCAGATCAGCCGTGGACAGCAGCTGTTGGGCGTTGAGCATCCGGGCATGGGCGATGGAAGCCCGCACATCGTAGGGCACGAGCCGCGCATCCAGCCGGTGATCCTCGCCGGCGGTATAACGCAGGATGCGGGCATCCAGCGGCTCACCCTTGTCCCACAATCTCTTCATTTGAGGCGTTTCATCAGGCACCGGCTTCCTGTTCTTCCGGCGTCAGGGTGTCGGTGTCCTCGACCACGAGCGTGCCGGTGCCTTCGTTGGTGAAGATCTCCAGCAACAGGCTGTCGGGGATCTTGTAGGAGATCAGGTGGACGCGCGGCACGCCGCCCTTGATCGCCGCCTCGATCGCCCGGGCCTTCGGCAGCATGCCTTCGGCGAGCGAGCCGTTGCTGCGCAGGGTCTGCAGATCCTCGAGGTCCAGATAGGAGACCAGCGACGAAGCATCGTGCCGGTCCTCGAGAATGCCCGGTGCGCCCATGGTCAGGATCAGCTTGGAGGCCTTGAGTGCGGTCGCCAGTGCAGCCGCCACCGTGTCGGCGTTGATGTTCAGCACGATGCCGCTGTCGTCGGCGGACAGCGGGCTCACGATGGGCACCAGGCCGTTTTCCAGCTGGGTCTGCACCACGGCGGTGTTCACGCCGCCGATGTCGCCCACGAAGCCGAAATCCACGAGCCCGCCGTCATGGCCTTCGACAGCCACCGGGGCGCGTTTGTGCGCCTTGATCAGCCCGGCATCCACGCCGCTGATGCCCACGGCGGGCACGTGCAGTTCGCGACAGGCGGCGAGGATGCGCGTGTTGATCGTGCCATTGAGCACCATCGTTGCAGCGTCCAGGGTTTGCTTGTCCGTCACCCGGCGGCCGCCGACCATGCGCGTGGGCACGCCAAGCGCCGTGGTCAGCTCGGTGGTCTGCGGGCCGCCACCGTGCACCAGCACGACGCGGATGCCCACCTGATGCAGCAAGGCCACCTGTTCCAGCAGATGCCGGGTGGCCTCGTCGGAGGCAAAAACTTCCCCGCCGGCTTTGAGGACGAAGGTTTTCTTCTTGTACAGGCGGATGTACGGCGCCGCGCGCTTCAGTGCCGACACCACCACATCGCGATCGCGAGTTTGCATGATCATCAGACCCCCGGTCCCATCATCTGGTACAGCACGGCCATCTGGCCCCACATGCGGTGCTGGGCTGCATTGATCTCTGCGCTGCGCGGCCCGTCGAGAAGCCGGGCGGTCACGGCGACGCCGCTGCGCACCGGCTGGCAATGCATGAACCGCGCATCCGGCCGGGCAGTGGCGAACGAGGGCTCGTCGATGATCCAGTCCTGCAACTGCTCACGCAGTTTCTTGTCGGCCACCCGGTCGCCATAGTGCCTGGTCGAGGCCCATTCCTTGGCGTAGATGACATGCGCGCCTTCGTAGGCGGCGGCGCGATCGGTGGTTTCCTGCACGCTGCCACCGGACAGCTGCGCCGCCTTGCGGGCCTTGTCCATGATCATGGGCGGCAATTCGAAACCTTCGGGCCGCACCACCGTGACATCCATGCCGCGCATCGCCGCCATGTGCAGCGTGGCCGAGGGCACGGCGAGCGGCAGCGCCTTGGGATGCCATGACCAGGACAGGACGAACTTCCCGCCCTTCTGCGGCACCTTGAGCTCGTTCAGCGTTTTCCAGTCTGCCAGGCTCTGGCAGGGATGCTGGATGGCCGATTCCATGTTGATCAGCGGAACATTCACCAGCTCGCGCATCGCCAGGTATTCGGTATCGGCGAGATCGGCGGCGAGGTCCGTGCGATTGGCAAAAGCCCGGATGCCCAGTGCGTCGCCATAGGAGCTGATGACCGGGATGGCTTCCCGCAGGTGCTCGGCAGCCACGCCATCCATGACGATGCCGGAGCGGGTTTCCAGCCCGTGTATCGACATGTCCGGCGAGATCACGAACGAGCCGCCACCGAGGCGCACCATCGCTGCCTGAAAGGACGACAGCGTGCGCAGTGACGGACTGAGGAACAGCAGGGCGAGCACCTTGCCCTCCAGCGACCGGGGTTCCGGCGCGGTTTGCAGGCGACGCGCCAGCTTCAGCAGGGCTTCGACTTCGGCAATGCTGAAGTCCGCCAGATCGTTGAACAGTTTGAGTCCCATCTTCTCTTTCCTTATTGCCCGATATCCGTCAGGGCGTCGATGAAGGTATCCACATGGTGTAGGCCGAGGGTCAGTGGCGGCAGCAGGCGGATCACCATGGGGTCCGCGCTGGTACCCACCAGGATGTCCCGCTCCAGCAATTCGGCCAGCACGGCCTTGGCCGGCCGCCGGCAACGCAGGCCGAGCAGAAAACCCAGGCCCTGCACGCTCTCGACCGGGCCGGTCACCGCCCGGCGACGAATCTCCGCCGACAGGGTCTGCACATTGTCGAGCAGGCGATCCCGCTCGATGACCTCGAGCACCGTCGCCACCAGTGCGCAGGCCATTGGCCCGCCACCGAAGGTCGTACCCAGTTCACCCGGCTTGATCGAGGCTGCCAGGGCTTCGGTCATCAGCAGTGCGCTGCACGGAAAGCCGCCACCCAGTGCCTTGGCGGTGGTGAGCATGTCCGGCGCGATGCCATACAGATCACTGGCGAAGGCCGACCCGCACCGGCCGACACCGGTTTGCACCTCGTCGACGATCAACAGCGTGCCGGTGCGCGCACAGGTCTCCGCGATGGCGCGCACGAAGCCTGGATCCAGATCGACCGCGCCGGCCAGCCCCTGCACGAGTTCGAGGATCACGGCGGCGGTGCCATCGGTGATCAGTTCGCGGGCCCTGGCGATGTCATCCCGGGGAATGAAGTCCACGTCGAAGGGTGCGCGGGGAAAACCGTACCAGCACTGCGCCGCACCCCAGGTGACCGCCGCCGCCGCTGCCGTCCGGCCATGAAAGCCGTGTTCGATGGCCACGACCCGACTCCGGCCGGTCACCCTGCAGGCCACCCGCAACGCGTTTTCGTTGGCTTCCGCGCCGCTGTTCACGAAAAACACCCGCTCGAGATTTGCCGGGGCGAAACGCGCCAGCGCATCGCCCGCGGCGGCCCGCACTTCGAGCGCCACGGCATTGCTCTGGAAATACATGCGCCGGGCTTGTGCTTCGAGTGTGGCCAGCAGGTCGGGGTGGGCGTAGCCCAGCGCCGCCACGGCATGACCACCGTAGAGATCGATGATGCGCCGCGAGCCGGCATGCAGATAAACGCCCTCGGCCGCGTCGATGTCCAGCGGCAGCTGGTTGTACACCTGCAGCAGGTGATGCGCTTCAGCGCCCTGTGCCGTGGAAGGGGCGGCGGAAGGGGCGGTAGAGGTCATCAGATCCATCCAATCGCTGGCGCAGTCAGGCCGCTTGGTTCCGGCAGGCCGAGCAGCCGGTTCATCCATTGCACGGCGCCGCCGGCTGCGCCCTTGACCAGGTTGTCCACGGCCACCAGCACCACGAAGCTCGCCTCCGGCGAGCTCTCGGCGGCCACGCCGATGTGGCAGTAATTGCTGCCGGCGACATCCTTGATGCGCGGCGTCCCGTCAACCACGCGGACAAATTCACAACCGGCATAGAACTGCGTGAAGGCCTGGCGGAGGGTGTCCGTGGTCATCGGCCGGGCGAGCCGGCCCTGCAGCGTCATGTGGATGCCCCGCGAGAACGGGCCGGAATGCGGCACAAAGTTCAGCTGGGGCGTCACGCCGGTGAGATCCCGGCAGAGCTGCACCACTTCGGGCGCATGCCGGTGCTTCAGCGGGTTGTAGGCAAACAGGTTCGAATGCCGTTCCGGGTGATGCGTGGTCGCCAGCGGATTGCGGCCGGCGCCGGTGCTGCCGGTGATGCCAACGGCATACACCGGGCCATCGCTGAGGCCGAGTTTCAGCAGCGGCACCAACCCGGCCAGCATCGAGGTGGCAAAACAACCGGGATGGCCCACGTGCGGCCCCGGCACGCCGGCCACGTGCTCGGGCATGGCGCAGACAAACTGCGGCAGCAGCCCGGGGGCGCCATGCGGTTCCTTGTAGACGGCCTGGAACTCGTCTGCATTGCGGAAGCGGAAATCCGAGGACACATCCACCACGCTGACCTGACAGCCGCGGGCGTTGGCGGCTTCGAGCAGATGGGCCACGACACCGGCGCTGACCACATGCGGCGCGGCCGAGAACAGCGCCACCCGCGGGGCGGCGAAGTGTTCGGCCAGCTGCAGCTGGGTGATGAATTCGAGCTCCTTCAGCACCGGCGACAGATGGGGAAAGGCATTGCGCACCAGCTGACCAGCCTGGCTCTCCGACGAGACGCCAGCCAGTTCCAGGTGCGGGTGCTGCGCCACGAGTCGCAGCAGTTCGCCGGCCACATAACCGGAACCGCCGACAATCAGCGTGGGAATGCGTGCCCCGGCCGTGGCGCTCACGATAGCGGGCCCGTCATGCTGAGGCCGATGTGGCTGGTTACGGCGTCGCCGATCTGCATGGACTCGGTCACGGCGTTGATGGCCTTGACGCCCATGCGCTGGCGGATGATCTCCTTGCCAACGTCGTTGTCGGTGGCAGGGCCGGTGACGATGCCGGGCTCGATGCCGAAGTCCTCGCGCAGCAGCTTGACGCCGCCCCAGGCTGCGACCGGGTCGTTGGCGCAGAGCACGAGGCAGGTCAGCGAGTCGCGGATGCCCGGGTCGCGCAGAATCGCTTCGACGCCATAGGCGCCGAGTATGCCGTCGCCCAATTCATAGACGATGACGTCCGGTTTCTGGGCGGCAAGGCGCGTGAGCATGGTGCGGGTCACCGCCGGGCCGTTCACGCCCGTGGTGCAGGCCACGCCGAAGTCGGTGAAGATCAGCGTGGAGCGCGCCCCGGCGTCTTCCATGGCCATGATGTCCCGGCGGAGTGCCACACCGGTGGCCTTGAAGGCATCGACCGTGTGGCCGTGATGGCGCAGGCGGCTGACGATGGCGCAGGCCGCGGCGGTTTTGCCGGAGTTCATGCAGGTGCCGGCAATCGCCACGACGGGCACGCCCCGGTTACCCACCGGCGCGCCCAGGGCGAGCTTTCCCATGCCTATCCGCGCCGGCACGCCGATGCGCTCGCCGAGGAACGGGAAATCCAGCACGGTGCCCAGCACCCGGCCATCGAAAGGCTGGCCAAAACTGGCATTGATCGAATCGCAGATGCCCATCACGCCGCCCATGTTGAGGATCTGCACCGTGTCGCCGATCGCCAGTGTTTCGGGAATGTGGCCGGAGTAGCCGAACAGGGCCTTGCGGTGGCCGAGCGCGCCGACGATCACGTCGCCCTTCTTGACCGCGGCCATGCGGCCGCTCGTGAGCTCGAGCTTGTCGTAGGTGCTCTTGTTGTTGAGCACTTCCACGGCGATCAGCACGCCCTCTTCACAGGGGATGTCCGCACTGACCCGCAGCTCACGCTTCAGGTCCAGGTGCTGGGCGACGGAGGCGATCTTGTCGGCGATCACGGTTTTCATGACATCAGTCCTTCAGGCTGCCCGCCGCACGGGTTTGCAGGATGCCGGGCAGGGAGAGGATCCGCGAGTAGCCGAGGGCATCGGCCGGAGTCCACTCGCCGGTTTTTTCGCCATACACGCCCTTGGTCGCAGCCATCAGGGAGTGCGGTGAGCTCACGCCTTCGATGAAAAGATTGCCGGGCCGGAGCACGATCTTCACGTCGCCGGTGACCCGCTTCTGCGACGAAGCGAGCAGGGCCTCGATGTCGCGGCACACCGGATCCAGCTGTTTGCCTTCATGCACGAAATCACCGTACTGCGTGGCGACCTGATCCTTGATCCGCTGCTGCAGACCGGACAGCACGAGCTTCTCGAGTTCCCGGTGGGCGGTCAGCAGGATGTCGGCAGCCGGCGCCTCGAAGGCCACCCGACCCTTGGTGCCGAGCACGGTGTCGCCCACGTGAATGCCGCGACCGATCGCATATGGCCCGCCGATGGCTTCCAGAGCCTCGATCAGGGCCACCGGCTGCAGCGCCTGGCCATCGAGCGCGGTCGGCACGCCCCCGGTGAAGCTGATCGTGTGCCGGACGGGCGGCTGCGGCTTCACGAAAGCATTGGCCGAGAGCACCCATGCGTCTTCGGGAATCGAGCCCAGCGAATCGAGTGTTTCCCGCCCGCCGATGGTTACGCCCCACAGACCGCGATTGATCGAGTAGGCCGAGCCCTTCACCGGCACCGGCAGGCCGTGCTCTTCCAGATATTTCTGCTGTTCCGTGCGGATGAAGCCTTCGTCACGCACCGGCGCCAGCACCTCGAGTCCCGGCGCGATCGTGCGCAGGGCCACTTCAAAGCGCACCTGGTCGTTGCCGGCGGCCGTGCAGCCATGCGCCACGGTCTGGCTGCCGCGTTTCCGGGCAAACTCGGCGAGCAGCGTGGCCTGGATGCCGCGCTCGGCGCCCACGCACAAGGGGTACAGGTGTCCGCGCCGGACATTGCCGAAAATCAGGTATTTCAGAACCCGCTCGAAGAACACATCCCGCGCTTCGACCTGGATGTGCTCGATGGCGCCCAGCGCTTCCGAACGTTTTTGCAGATCCGCGGCAGCGGCCGCATCGATGCCGCCGGTGTCGATGGTGACGGTCACGATCGGCCGGCCATAGCGCTCCTTGAGCCACGGCACGCAGAAGGAGGTATCCAGGCCGCCCGAAAATCCGAGGATGATCGGCGACATGGTTTTCGGCTGGATGGTCGTATCGCTGTTCATGCCTGTCCCCGAAAAGTGAAGCCGGCGCGCAGTCTCGCCACGAGCCGGCGTTGTTCGCCGCCACCCCGGGTGGCGACAAAGATGGTGTCGTCGCCGGAAACCGTGCCGACGATCTCCGGCCACGGGCTCCGGTCCAGTGCCAGCGCCACCTGGGCTGCCGCACCGGCAGCGGTCTTCACGACGGTCTGGTACGGCCCCGCCGTGCGGATGTCCACCACGAACTCCGCGAGCGCCGTGAGCTCGCGATCGGTGTCGTCTTCCGCCGCAGCCGGCCGGTATTCCTGGTCCAGCTTGGAAATCCCGAGCTGGCGCAGATCCCGGCTGATGCTCGACTGGGTGGCCTCGATCCCCCGTTTGCGCAGCAGCTCAACGAGCTCGTCCTGCCTGGATACCTGCTGGCGGCGCAGGATCTTCAGGATGGCTTGCTGGCGTTCGTCGCGCTGGTCGGCCGAAATGGGCAAGGTTTCTCCATGCACATAAGGCGGATGGGATGCGCATAGTATTCCGATGGGGTTTGATGTCAAGGGTGGAGTTCCTGGCGAGGGGCGTCGTCGTGTCGCGTCGTCGGCGCGGCGCTCGGCGGGGGGGGGGGGGGGGGGGGGGGGGGACGGGGCGGGGGGCGGGGGGGAGGGGAGG
>CAYLKO010000050.1:0-5922 GCA_964384525.1 uncultured Chromatiaceae bacterium | reverse complement strand
CCCTCGCCCCCGCCCCCCCTGCCCCCCCCCCGCTCCTCTCCCCCCCCCCCCCCCCCCCCCCCCCCCCCCCCCCCCCCCCCCCGACGCTCTGGTGAGCGGACTCGAGGCTCGCCAAGGGCTCCCCACCCCGACGCCGCTCTGGTGAGCGGACTCGATGCTCGCCAAAGGGCACCCACTCACGGCAACGCGATCTAGAATTGGCGGCATGAAGACTGATCTTGAGGAATTGCAGCGAGCGGCGGCGGCGGGGGATGCGCGGGGGCAGTACGAGTTGGGGCTGGCGTTTGACAACGGGGGTGAGGGGGATTCTGCGCTGATGTCGACGCGGGAGCCGGAGCAGGCTTTGCACTGGTATCGGCTGGCGGCGGAGCAGGGGCATGCGGAGGCGCAGTTGCATCTGGGGCTGATGTACGACGCGGGGGATGGCGTTGGCAAGGACGAGGCGGTGGCGGCGGACTGGTATCGCCGTGCGGCGGGTCAGGGGAATGCGGATGCGCAGGTGAATCTGGGCTTGATGTATCTGAACGGCACGGGTGTGAGCCAGAGCGACAGTGCGGCGGTCCAGTGTTTCCGGCTGGCGGCGACGGCGGGCCACCCGAAGGGACAATTCAACCTGGGTGCGTTGCTGTACAACGGGGTTGAAGGCGAGCCGGATCTGGTGTCGATCTACCGGTGGTGGATGCTGGCGGCGCTGCAGGGCCACCCTTCCGCGCAACAGAATCTGGAAATGCTGGCGGCACAGCTGAGTTCCGCACAGATGGCGGCAGCCCAGGAAGCGGTGGCCGACTCGATGCAGGCGGAGCGGCTCGCGTCGTCGTCAGCCGTGGATTGATGGCTTGGAGCAGCGCTGCACGTCATCCGGTGTGGTGCAGTCAACCGAGTCAGGGCGGCGAGTAACGGCCTGTAGCTCGGGTGCCGACCAGCACGCCGCCGGGGCCGAAGCGCTGTTCGACGCATGACCATCCACCGCGCTGGTCCACCAGGATGATCGTCGAGGCCCGGGTGCCGTATTCCTTGCTGCTCACGAAGGGCAGCACCCGGACTCTGGCCAGCAGGCTGTCGTCGTCGGCCTGCGTCACGGGCATGCGGCGGCCGATCAGGGCCAGCAGGTCGTCGGCCAGCGGCGTGATGCCGGGCGCGTGCTGCGGTTTCGCCAGGTAGGCAGTCAACTGCCGTTCAAGCCACACGGCTTTGGGCCAGGGGGCTTCCCGCGGTGAGTTCGTCAGCACGGAAACGCCGGTGGGTACGGTCCAGCGACTGCCCAGTGCGCCGGCCGGGGTGATGAAGCCGCAGAGTTTTTCCCGGGCGGTGCCGACCAGCAGGCTGAAGCCGCCGTAGCGTGCCTCCAGGGTTGCCACGCCCTGCAGGAACTCGTCGGTGGTCTCGCTGCCGATCAACCAGTCCCGCACCAGCGCCCCCCGGCTCAAGGGTCGTTCGGCAGATGCGGGGCGCAGCGGATTGTTGGTGACCACGGCCACCCGGCCGTTCTGCCCGATACCGAGCCAGCTGCCGCCGGCCTTGAGATCCCGGCCGCCAAACACCGTGGGTGCGTCCGGCCACCAGTCGGCGGCGGCGCTCGGTCGCTCGTGGAATTCGTCCCGATTGCCGACGAGGATCAACGGATAGTGCGGATGGGCCCGCCAGGCGACTGCCACGAGACACATGGGCTACGGCAGATCCAGGGTGGCCAGGGGCTGACGGGCGTCCGCGTCGTACCAGTGTTCGATCAGCCGGTAGGCAATCGACACCCGCGGCGGCAGCAGCACGGCGCCTGCGGCGATGTCTGCCCGCGTGAGCCAGCGGGCCTCGATCAACTCACCATCGTTGAAGCGGATGTCGGTGGTCTGCGCGACGGCATGAAAGCCCAGCATCATGGCCGCCGGAAAGGGCCATGGCTGGGAGGCGAGGTACTGGCACTCGTCCACCTGCACATTGGTTTCCTCATGGACTTCCCGGATCACGGCATCTTCGAGGGCTTCGCCGGGCTCGACAAAGCCGGCGATCGTGGAAAAGCGCCCGGCCGGCCAGCTCGCCTGCCGGCCCAGCAGGCACTGTTCTCCCTGGTGCACCAGCACGATCACCGCGGGATCGATGCGCGGAAAGCATTTCTGCCCGCATCCGGCGTGCGTGCAGGCCATGGCAAAACCGCCGTCGACGGCCCGGTTCGGCGCGCCACACACGCCGCAAAAGCGGTGTCGTTCCTGCCAGAGGATCATCGCCCGGGCGTAGGCCAGCAGCGCCGCGTCTGCTTCGCTGACGTCGGCCACCACCTCGCGCAGGCCGCGAAAGGCCGTGGCCGGCAGGGCGGCGGGCGGCTGCTCGTCCCGGACCTCGACCGCAAACAGCGCCTGGCCGTTGCGGCGACCGAGAAAGATGGCGCGCTCGTGATCCGGTGCGAGCAGCGCCACCTCTTCGCGCCGGCACATGGCCAGCGCGCCGTCGCGCACCAGGCAGCGGCTCTGCCAGATCGGCACGAAGCGCGCCGCTGGATCGATGAAAGCCGCGGCCAGGCCCTCGGGCTGCTGGCGCAGCGCCGAGTCGCGGTCTATGCCGGAGCCGGAAAAGGGCAGATGGATCACATGGCCAGATTACGCATGATCCTTCACTTCACAAAACGGACAGCGCTCGTAGTCCAGTGCATAGGCATCGTGCACATAGGGGCCTTCGCAGATCGAGCACCAGGCCAGCTGCAATTCCCGCCGGGTGACCAGGCAGCGATAGAGATTCCAGCTCCATTCAAAGGAGAGCTGGGGCTCCGGGTGGAGGGTGAGATAGGCCTCAAAGGCGTCGCAGAGCGCAGAACCGAGCGGCACGCCGGCTTCATCCCCGGCCCGCAGTCGCCGGCCGCTGTGGTCGATGCTGACCACGCCCCGATGCACGAACAACAGGGCCAGCAGGCTGGCCTCGCCCTGGCGACGGGCCGAGCTGACGAACGGGGCAATCTGGGTGGGAGTTTTGCCACGGTGCCGGCGCACGGCATCGCGGCCGGGGAAGTAACTCAGGTAAATCTTGCGTATCCGGTCTTCGGTGAAGCCCGTGCATTGCCGGATTGTGCCGGTCCTCGCCTCGTGGCCGATCATCCGGATCGCCAGGTCAAAACGCACCCGCTCTCCCGCATAGCGACTGTCGGTAGCCCGCATATTTCCCCCTGCTTTCAATAGAAATGGTCTTTTTGGACCAAAAATGTGCAAATGCAGTATGAAATTGGTCCATTTGGACCATTTATAGTACATTTCCCTTCAGGCCGGGATACCCGCAAATGGCGCCCTATCGACCGGAAACCCAGGTTCGGCACGAAATCCAGGAGTTCAACCGCGAGTTCCTGAACCTCATGTGCATGCATGACCCATCCGCTGATCCGGATGAGGCCGTTTATGGATTGCCGGCGCCGGTGTTCCAGCGCTTGCGCCGACTCACGCCGCCGCAGCTGGAAGTCATTGCCTCGATGCCCTGCCTGCTGGCCGGCTTCAGCGGGCTGGCCCAATGGGAGCCCCAGCGTCGCGCGAACATGCGCCCATCGTTGTCGCGCACCGCGCTGCCGGTGCTTGGCGTTGCCGAACAAAGCCGCCCGGTTGTCGGCCACCCTGCGGGATCCGGCCCGGCGCCGGTGTTTGCCGCGTCGCTGCTCGCCTGGTTGTGGCACACCACGCGGGAGGATCCACTGCTGGCCGCCCTGTGCGTCGGCCCGGGCACGCTGGCTGTCGAACAGATCGGCGCCAAGCCGTTCAAGGAACTGCAGTGGATTGCCACGTCGGCAGCAGGCTGCCTCGAAGCGCGCTTTTCCCGGCATCCGCGCTTGTGGCCCGATCTGGTGCGCGCGGCTTCAACGGCAGACCCCCAGGTGCTGACGGCCACCCGGTTGTCCATCGTGCAACTGACGCTGCTGATGCGGCACTGAGTCTGTCGCTTCCTGATCCCGGAAGTTGTATCCGTGCTTCAGGCAGGCACAATGCGCCGCCATGCATGCGCTTTCCGTCAGTCAGCTCACCAAGGTTTATGCCAGCGGCATCCGCGCACTGGGCGGGATCGATCTGGAAGTGGCCGATGGCGACTTCTTCGCGCTGCTGGGGCCAAACGGCGCCGGCAAAACCAGCCTGATCGGCATCGTGACTTCACTGGTCAGGAAGACCAGCGGCACCGTGCAGGTGTTCGGTCACGATCTGGACCATGACCTCAACGCCCTGAAGAACAGCATCGGCGTGGTCCCGCAGGAACTCAACATGAACCAGTGGGAGAAGGTCGGCAATATCGTCGCCCAGCAGGCGGGATATTACGGGCTGACATCCCGACGCGCCCGCGAGCGTACCGAGGCGTGCCTGCGGCAATTGCAGCTCTGGGGCCGGCGGGATGCCACGGCCCGCAGCCTGTCCGGCGGCATGAAGCGGCGGCTGATGATCGCGCGGGCGCTGGTGCACGAGCCGCGCCTCCTGATCCTCGACGCGCCCACGGCCGGTGTCGACATCGAGATCCGCCGCTCGATGTGGGAATTCCTGCGCGAATTGAATGCGGCCGGCACGTCGATCATCCTGACCACGCATTACCTCGAAGAGGCGGAGAACCTGTGCCGCCACATCGCCATCATCGATCACGGCCGGGTCATCGAGCAGGGCCGGATGGGTGATGTGTTGGCCAAGCTGCAGGAAGAAGTGTTTCTGCTGACGCTCAGGCAACCGGTGCAGGCGGTGCCGACGGTGGCCGGTTTCACGGTGCGCCTGAACGGGCCGCAGGAGCTCGAGGTGTCGGTGCCGCACAGCCGCAGCATCAATGAACTGTTCACGGCGCTGTCCGCCGTCGGGCTGGAGATCCAGAGCCTGCGCAATCGCTCCAACCGGCTGGAGGAACTTTTCCTGACGCTGACCGAGCGCCGGGGTCGCGCCGGAGCCGGGCCATGAGCCCGAAAACCAGCCTGCGCCAGCAGGCCATTGCGCTCGCGACCCTGACGCGCAAGGAGTATTACCGGGTGCTGCGCATCTGGCCGCAGACCATCCTGCCGCCGGCGATCAACATGGGCCTGTACTTCGTGATCTTCGGCAACCTGATCGGCGGCCGGATCGGCCGCATGGACGGTTTCGACTACAAGCAGTACATCGCGCCGGGCCTGATCATGATGGCGGTCATCACCAATGCCTACGGCAACGTGGTGTCGTCCTTCTTCTCCGCCAAGATCAATCGCTATCTCGAAGAACTGCTGGTGGCGCCGATGGCGAATGTGACCATCGTGCTCGGGCACATGGCGGGCGGGATCATTCGCGGCACGGTCGTCGGTGTGGCGGTGACCGGCGTGGCGTTGTTGTTCACGCCACTGCCCTTTGCCCATCCCCTGATCACGATCACCGTGTTCCTGTTCTGTGCGTCGATCTTTTCGCTGGCTGGCCTGATCAACGGCATCGTCGCGCGGAATTTCGACGACGTGACGATCATTCCGTCTTTCGTGCTGCAGCCGCTCGTGTATCTGGGCGGGGTGTTCTACTCGATCTCGCTGCTGCCGGATCTGGCCCAGACCCTCTCGCGCCTGAATCCGATCCTCTATCTCGTGAATGCCTTCCGCTACGGGATGCTGGGTGTTTCCGATGTGCCGATCGGCGGCGCCTACCTGATGATGGCCATGTCGGTGGTCGTGCTGTTCGTGATCTGCGTGGTCCTTTTGAAGCGCGGCTTCCGGATCCGGGATTAGCGCGGCGCCTCGTATTCCTGCACCGCGAGGGCCAGCGTGCCGGGCCCTGCATGCACGCAGTAGGCGGGCCCCAGTTCGCTGACCAGTATCGATTCCAGGTTGTCGAAGGTCGCCGCGCAGGCGGTGCGCAAGGCTTCGGCGGCAGCCGGGGCGTTGGCATGGGCAATCGACAGACGCAGCGGCGCGTTGCCGCCGCGGAGCAGCCGGTCCTGGCTCCCCCGCCGGACGAGGGCGGATACCCGATCGGT
>CAYLKO010000049.1:12618-21268 GCA_964384525.1 uncultured Chromatiaceae bacterium | reverse complement strand
CCCACTGCAGCCGGTCGAGCAGGCGGTCGCGAACTTCCGTTTGCAGTGCGTCCGCAGCGTCGTAGCAGTGGGCAGCCCGGGTGAAGGATCGCCGGACCTTGCCCGTATCGATGATCGGCACGCCGGGGTCGGTCACGCTGCGTCTGCGGCCGCCGCGCGCAGTCCCAGCCGCTTCAGCAGGCGGAGATCGGCATCCGCGGCCGGATTCGGCGTGGTCAGCAGTTGTTCGCCGTAGAAGATCGAGTTGGCGCCGGCAAAGAAACACAGCGCCTGCAACTCATCGCTCATGGCCGTCCGGCCGGCCGACAAGCGCACGCGCGATTTCGGCATCAGGATCCGGGCCACGGCAATGACACGCACGAAAGTCAGCGGATCCAGGTCGGCCTGGCCGTTCAATGCCGTCCCCTCGACCTGCACGAGCTGGTTCACCGGCACGCTTTCCGGGTGGGCGGGCAGGGTCGCCAGGGTGTGCAGCAGATCCACACGGTCGGCATCGCCTTCGCCCAGGCCGAGAATGCCGCCGCAGCACACCTTGAGTCCGGCATCGCGGACATGCTTCAGCGTATCCAGCCGGTCGCCGTAGGTCCGGGTGGTGATCACTTCGGGGTAGAAGGCCTCCGAGGTATCCAGGTTGTGGTTGTAATAGTCGAGGCCGGCGGCTTTGAGCGTGTCCGCCTGGTCCCGGGTGAGCATGCCCAGGGTGGCGCAGGTTTCGAGCCCCAGGGCGCTGACTTCACGCACCATGTCGGCGATTCGATTGAGCTGGCTCGGCTTGGGATTCCGGTAGGCAGCGCCCATGCAGAAGCGCGTCGCGCCCCGATCGCGGGCGGCGCGGGCCGCCTCGACCACCGCCGGCAGCGGTGCCAGTGCCTCCGGTGTCAGACCGGTGTCGAAGTGCACACTCTGCGGACAGTAACCGCAGTCCTCCGGGCAGCCCCCGGTCTTGATGCTCATCAGCGTGCTGATCTGCACCTCGGCCGGATCGAAGTGGCGACGATGCACCTGATGGGCGCGGAACAGGAGTTCATGCAGGGGCAGCGCGAACAAGGTCGCGACTTCGCTGCGGCTCCAGTCGGTCCGCGCCAAGGCGGCTGGATCGGCGGCCTGATCGGCGGCAGGAGGGTCGGCCCGATCAAGGGCCAGTGGGCTGATTTCCATGGAAAGTGCCTGGTTTTGCGCTCGGACGGCGCCGACGGCGTCGTGCTAAATCGTGGCGCAGTATCGGAAGGCGCCCGGAGGCTGTCAACTTGTGAGCTGGGTTCGGGTTGACCAGATCCTCGACCTGCTGTTCACCCCGCACTGTGTTTTGTGCGGCCAGACCGTGGCGATCGGCGGTCAGCCCGCCTGTGCCGGCTGCCTAGCCGACCTGCCCTGGCTGGCCGATGCAGACGCCCTGCTGCCCCAGCCCGGATGGCGATTGCCGGCCTGGTCGGCACTCTCTTATGAGTACCCGGTGGATCGGCTCGTGGCGCTCGCCAAGTTTGGTCGCCGCCTGCCGGTGGCCCGGGCGCTGGGAGAGCTGCTGGCCTGCCGCGGCCCGACATGGCCGGTGATGCCGGATGCGGTGGTGCCGGTGCCGCTGCATTGGCGGCGCGAGGCGCAACGGGGCTTCAACCAGGCAGAAGAGATCGCCCGGGCGCTGTGCTCGGCACGCGGCTGGCCGCTGCGCACCGATCTGTGCCGACGCCTGCGACCGACCCCGGAGCAATCCGGCCTCGGTGCCGGGGCCCGCCAGCTCAATCTGCAGGATGCCTTCGCGCTCTGCGACGCCGGCCTTGCGGCCAGTCAGCAGCGCATCCTGGTGATTGACGACGTGCTGACCACCGGCGCGACCGGGCTCGCGGTCGCCAGCCTGTTCAGAACCGTCGGGGTGCCGGACATCCGCTTGTGGACCGTGGCCCGCACGCCGCCACCCGCGTGACGCGGCCAGGCCCGTCAGGGGCCATTTCTGAAGGTGTAGTCCAGCACGATTCCGGCAAACACCGCCGCGCCGACATACTGATTGGCCAGAAAGGCCCGGAAGCAGGCGCCGGGGTCGCGCTGCCGGATCTGCCACAGCTGGCTCCCGAGCAGGATGGCCGCCACGCCGACCCCCGCCTGATACCAGCCGCCCAGATCGGCATCGGCGCCCGCCAGCAGCAGCCCGACGATCAGCGTGACCTGCAGCAGGAAGATGATGAAGACGTCCGCCGTGCCGAAGAGGATGGCCGTGGAGCGGATGCCGATGCGCAGGTCCTCATCCCGATCGGCCATGGCATACATCGTGTCGTAGATCACCGCCCACACCACCACGTCCAGCCACAAGAGCCAGGCCAGACGCGGCAGTTCGCCGGTTTCCGCCGCAAAGGCCATCGGAATGCCCCAGCCGAAAGCGGCGCCGAGCACGAATTGCGGCGCCGACAACCAGCGCTTGGTGAAGGGATAGATGATCGCCAGCAGCGCCGCGCCGACAGCCAGCAAGCGGGTGAGCGGATTCAACAGGATCAACAGCGCCAGCGCCACCAGCCCCAGCACGGCAAACAGCGCCAGCGCTTCCATCGGCGCCACGCTGCCCGTGGCCAGCGGTCGACCGGCGGTGCGGGCCACGGCGCCATCGAAGCGCCGGTCGGCGTAGTCGTTGATGACGCAACCAGCCGAGCGCATCACGATCACGCCAGCCACGAAGACCAGAAAATTGACCGGGTCCGGCTTGCCGCTGCCGGCAATCCACAGGCCCCACAGGGTAGGCCACAACAAAAGCCAGATGCCCACCGGCCGGTCGAGCCGCATGAGCTGGACATAGAGGCGGAGTTGCCGGGCCAGTTCATGGCGCAGATTGCGGCCCGCATTCGGACTTGGGCGTTGCGGTGGCGTCCTGTCGGCGGTCATGGTTCAAGTTTAGCCGGCATCGCCATGCGCCACCTCAGACATCGCCGAACCGGCTGGCGCTGCCCGTCCAGCGGCTCATCAGCTCGAGCCCGATGTTGCCGGGTTCCGCACCCAGCTGATTGGCAAGCTGCTGGACCAGCGGCATCAGGTCGGCGTCCCGCACCAGATCGGCCACGCGCAATTGCATGAGGCCGGTCTGGCGTGTGCCGAGGACTTCGCCCGGCCCCCGCAACTCCAGATCGCGCTGGGCCACGACAAAACCATCGTTGGTGGAGCGGAGCACCTCCAGCCTGGCGCGGGCCATCGGCGCCAGCGGGCTGCGATAGAGCAGCAGGCAGGTGCTGGTGTCCCGGCCACGACCCACCCGGCCACGCAGCTGATGCAGCTGCGACAGTCCCAGGCGTTCGGCATTTTCGATGATCATCAGCGTCGCGGCCGGGACGTCGACACCCACCTCGATGACGGTGGTGGCCACCAGCAACTGCAGCTCGCCCGCGGCGAAGGCTTTCATCACGCGATCCTTGTCTGTCGCGGCCATCCGGCCGTGCACGAGGCCGATGCGCACATCGGGCAAGGCTTCGGCCAGCGCCGCTGCCGTCGGTTCGGCGGCCTCCGACTCCAGATACTCCGATTCTTCTATCAACGGACACACCCAGTACACCCGTGCACCGGCCCGGCACGCAGCCTGCACGCGGGCCACCACTTCAGGGCGCCGGCGATCCGGCAGCACCACCGTGGCAACGGGTTGGCGCCCCGGCGGCAGTTCGCGAATCACTGAGCTGTCGAGGTCCGCATACAGCGTCATGGCCAGCGTGCGCGGAATCGGCGTGGCGGTCATCACCAGCTGATGGGGTTTCAGGGCACGGGTGCCCTTCTCCATGAGCTTCAGTCGCTGATGGACGCCAAAGCGATGTTGTTCATCGACGATGACCAGCGCGAGACGGTGATAGCTCAGTCCTTCCTGAAACAGGGCGTGGGTGCCAACGATCACCTGCGCGCTGCCATCGGCGATGGCGGCGTAGCACTGCTGTCTGGCAGCCGGCTTGAGGCTGCCCGACAACCAGGCGAGCGGGATGCCGAGCGGCTTGAACCAGCGACTGAAGCTGTCGCGATGCTGCTCGGCCAGCAGTTCCGTCGGCGCCATGATTGCCACCTGCTGCCCGTGCGCCACCGCCAGCAGTGCGGCTGCGGCCGCAACCACCGTCTTGCCGCAGCCCACGTCACCCTGCACGAGGCGCATCATCGGGCAGGGATTGGCGAGGTCGGCATCGATGTCGGCCAGCGCCTGCCGCTGCCCCCGCGTCAGTTCGAAACCGAGGCTTGCCAGAAACTGCCGGCGCAGCTGCAGGGCCTCCGGGCGGCTCGCCGGCAGGGGCGCCGCCGCGTCCTGACGGGCCCGCTCCCGGATCAGTCGCAAGGCAAGGTGGTGTGCCAGCAACTCTTCCAGTGCCAGGCGACGCTGATACGGGTGCATGCCCGAACTCAGCAGGTCGAGATCGGCGCCGGGTGGTGGCCGATGCACATAGGCAAGTGCGTCGGCCAGCGACGGCAACGGCTCGTCCGGATCACCGACGAACTGATCGGCCAATGTGGGCAGCAGCCGCTCCAGCGCCTGCCGGGTCAGGTCGCGCAGGCGAAACTGGCTCAAGCCCTCCACGGTGGGATAGACCGGCGTCAGGCGATCCTCGAGTGGCGCCGCCACCCCCGGGCTGAGCACGCGATACTCGGGATGAACCATTTCCGGGCCACCGGGCCCGGGCCGGACTTCGCCATAACAACGCACGCGGGCGCCGGCCGGCAGGGACTGCTGCTGGGCGCGGGAGAAATGAAAGAAGCGCAGCGTGAGCTGGCCGGTGCCATCCGTCAGGCGCACCAGCAGGCTGCGGCGTCGGCGATGGCTGACCTCCGCCAGCGCCACGTCGCCTTCCGCCACCACCCGTCGTCCGGGGCGCAGCGCGCCCAGCGGCACGAGCCGCGTGCGATCTTCATAACGCTGGGGCAGCAGGAAGAGCAGGTCTTCCGGGCGGGCAATGTGCAGGCGCGCCAGTCGTTCGGCGACCGCCGGCCCCACGCCGCGCAGCGACTTTAGGGACTCCGCTGCAGTCAGGGCACGAGCACCGCATCCGCCTCCACCGCCGCGCCGCGCGGCAGGGCAGCCACGCCAATCGCCGCGCGGGCCGGATAAGGCGCCGTGAAGAACTCGGCCATCACCTCGTTCACGATGCTGAAGTTCGCCAGATCGACGAGAAACACGCTGACCTTCACCGCCTGGTCCAGCGAGGAGCCGGAGGCCGCGGCCACCGCCGCCAGATTGCGGAACACCTGCCTGACCTGTGCGCGCATGTCGCCCGTGAGGAGCTCGCCGGAGGCCGGATCGATCGGCAGCTGGCCGGAGAGCCAGATCGTGCCGCTGGTGCGGATGGCCTGGGAATAAGTGCCGATCGCGGCGGGTGCATCGAGGGTGTGGATGGCTTGCTTCAAGACGGGAAGTCCTCTGCTGGATTGGCGCACTCAGGCGCAGGTTCGACTCAACTTCTTCACGATATTCATGTGGCGCAGATCGCGGATCACCTTCGCCAGCTGGCGCCGATCGTTGACGAGGATGGAAAACAGGATCGTGGCCGAGTCATCCTGATCTTCATCGATGGACACCTGCTCGATGTTGGAGCCGGTATCGCCGATCCGTGCGGCGACTTCGGCCAGCACGCCTGGCCGGTTCTCGACATCGATGCGGAGTTCAACGGAAAATACCCGCTCGATGTTTTCCTGCCAGCTCACAGCCAGCCACTTGTTGGGCTGCTTGCGGAATTCCGCCAGATTACCGCAAACATTCCGATGGATGACCACGCCCCGGCCGGCGCTCAGATAGCCCATGATGTCGTCGCCGGGAATCGGGTGGCAGCAGCGCGCGTAGGTCACGACCAGACCTTCGGTGCCGGCAATGGCAATCGGGGTTGACTTGCCGGGCTCGCCGTCCGCCTCCCCCGGGGCCTGCAGCAGCGCCTTCGCCACCAGTGGCGCCAGTCGCTGGCCCAGGCCCACCTGCTCGTAGAGTTCGTTGGTGCTCTTCAGCCCGAACTCCTCGAGCAGCGCATTCATCCGCTCGCTCTTGATCTTGCGCAATGGCTTTTTGGAATCGCGCAGTGCCTGATCGAGCAGCCGCTTGCCCAGATCGAGCGCTTCCGAATAGCGGAGATTCTTCAGGTACTGGCGGATCGACGCGCGGGCCTTGGCCGTGGCGACGAAATTCACCCAGTTGGGGTTCGGATGGGCGCTCTTCGCGGTGATGACCTCAACCGTCTGGCCGTTTTCGAGGAGCGTCCGCAACGGCACCAGCCGGCGGTCGATCTTTGCGGCCACGCACCGGTTGCCCACGTCGGTATGCACGGCATAGGCAAAGTCCACGCAGGTGGCGCCCCGGGGCAGGCTCAGAATGTCGCCCTTGGGCGTGAAGACATAGACCGCGTCCGGGAACAGGTCGACCTTGACGTGCTCCATGAACTCCTCGGAATTCGCCGCGGTCTGCATCTCGCTGATGCTCGCCAGCCACTTGCGCGCACGGACCTGGGGCGTGGGCAGGTCCTTGTCGCTGTCCTTGTATTGCCAGTGGGCGGCCACGCCGCGTTCGGCAATGCGATCCATCTCCACGGTACGGATCTGCACTTCGATCGGCATGCCGTTCGGGCCGAACAGGCTCGTGTGCAGGGACTGGTAGCCGTTGACGCGCGGAATCGCGATGTAGTCCTTGAACTTGCCCGGCATCGGCTTGTAGAGCTGGTGCACCATCCCGAGTGCGCGGTAGCAGTCGTCCACCGATTCCACGACCAGGCGGAAGCCGAAGACATCGGTGATGTCGGCCAGCAGCCGCTTTTTCACGTTCATCTTCCGGTAGATGCTGTAGAGATGCTTCTTGCGGCCGGTGATGGTGGCTGTCAGCCCCGCCTGGTCAATTGCATTGTTCAGCCGCTCGGAAATGCGTTTCACGAACTGGCGCTGATTGCCCTCGGCGCGCCGCACCGCCTTGTCGAGCACCCGGAAGCGGAACGGATAGGCGTAGCGAAAGCCCAGGTATTCAAGTTCGGTCTTGATCGAATTGATGCCGAGGCGATTGGCGATGGGCGCGTAGATCTCCAGGGTTTCCCGGGCGATGAGCCGCTGCTTGGCGGCCGGCATGAAATCCAGCGTCTGCATGTTGTGCAGGCGATCCGCAAGCTTCACGAGGATCACGCGGATGTCCTGGACCATCGCCAGCATCATCTTGCGGAAGCTCTCCACCTGCAGCTCGGTGCGACTGCTGAAGTTGAGTTTTTCGAGCTTGCTCACGCCATCCACCAGCGCGGCGATCTCCGTGCCGAAGCGCGCCGCGATGTCGTTCTTGGCGGTGGGGGTGTCTTCGATCACGTCGTGCATCAGTGCCGCCGCAATCGTTTCGAAGTCCATGCGCAGGTCGGCCAGGATGCCGGCAACGGCCAGCGGATGGGTGATGTAGGGCTCACCGGAGAGGCGTTTCTGCCCCTCGTGGGCATCGGCGCTGAAGTCGTAGGCATCGGCGATGATCGACAGCTGCTGCTTGGGCAGATAGTCGATTTTGTGCAGCAGGCCGCTCAAGCCAGTATTGCGACGGGCGAGTGGCAGGCGCTTCAGGATGGCGGAGGCGTAGTCCATGAGTCGATTCTAGACGCCCTGTGGCCCGGCGCGGTGGCGAGGATGCCCTTGGCGGTATATGCCCCGTGGTTTCGGCGCGGCCGGGCGGGAGAGACCCTTGGCGGCCTGTGCGGGCGGACCCGAGGGCTCGCCAAGGGTCTACTCCCTGCCACCGTGCCGGATTCGAGGGCTTGCTAGGAGTCTGCTCGCGGCTACCACACGGTTTTGACTTATGCTTCTGCGCAGCGCCGGTAAAGGCCGGCGTCACGGAGCCTTAAGTGCTTCGTCCTTCCGTACTGACAAGGAGGCATCATGAATCTGGGCAAGCGGTGTGTGGCGGAGTTCTTCGGAACCTTCTGGCTGGTGCTCGGCGGTTGCGGCAGCGCGGTGCTGGCGGCGGCGTATCCGGAGCTCGGCATCGGCTTTGCGGGGGTGGCGCTGGCGTTTGGCCTGACCTTGCTGACGATGTGCTACGCGATCGGGCATATCTCGGGCTGTCACATCAATCCGGCGGTCACCTGCGGGCTGGCGGCGGGCGGCCGGTTTCCGGTGAAGGAAGTGCTTCCGTACATCGTGGCGCAGGTGATCGGCGGCATCATCGCCGGCGCCGTTTTGTATCTGATCGCGAGCGGCAAGCCGGGCTTCGACGCGGTGGCAAGCGGTTTCGCGTCCAACGGCTTCGGCGAGCATTCCCCCGGCGGCTACTCGATGCAGGCGGCAGCGGTCAGCGAACTGGTGATGACCGGCTTCTTCCTCTTCATCATCTGCGGGGCCACGCACAAGAGCGCACCGGTCGGTTTCGCCGGCATCGCCATTGGCCTGTCACTAACGCTCATCCACCTGATCAGCATTCCGGTCACCAACACCTCGGTCAATCCCGCGCGCTCAACCGCTGTCGCGCTGTTCCAGGGTGGCTGGGCCATCGATCAGCTGTGGTTTTTCTGGGTGATGCCCATCATCGGCGGCATCGGCGGTGGCGTGATCTATCGGTACCTGTGGGGTGACACGCTGCCGGACGTGGTCGGCGATCGAGCGTAACTCTCACGGGTCAGACGTGGTGGAGACCCTTGGCGGCGCACTGTTCAGGTGAGGTGGCGGGGAGACCCTTGGCGAGCCCTCGGGTCCGCCCGCACAGGCC
>CAYLKO010000049.1:0-12608 GCA_964384525.1 uncultured Chromatiaceae bacterium | reverse complement strand
GTGCGGGCGGACCCGAGGGCTCGCCAAGGGTCTCCCCGCCACCTCACCGGGCCCATGCGTTGGCGCCAAGGGTCTCCGCCACGCCGGTCACGGAGCTCAGTCGAGCAGATCGTCGTCCAGCCGATCGAGCCGGATCGGCGGATGCATCAGCGCCTCCGCCTGCTCGCGCGCCAGCCGGTCTTCCGCCGTCTGGTCCGCTTCATTCAGCACGTCGCGGGTCACGAGGCCCGCAGCGATTTCCCGCAGGGCGACTACCGTCGGCTTATCGTTCTCGCGATCCACCAGTGGTTCCGCGCCATTGGCCACGCGGCGTGCGCGCTTGGCGGCCACCATCACCAGTTCGAACAGGTTCGGGATGTTGTGCGTGCAGTCTTCAACGGTGATGCGGGCCATGAGTCAGGATCTCGATTGAACAGGGAGACGGGCACTGTAGGGCGGGCGGCTGACGGGACACAACCGCATATGCAGAAATGTCATATGACCGAGGCCGCGCGCAGCCCTGCAATTGTTGCCTGACCCGGGCCACGACCGCCGGCGCCGTGGTGGCGTACGCGGCCGCATCGTCCTGAAGCACGGCCACCAGTCCCGCCACCGCCTCTTCCAGAATTTCATTCACGATGACGTAATCGAACTCCGCCCAGTGGCTCATGTCGTCCAGCGCCTGGGAAAGTCGCCGCCGGATCACTTCTTCGCTGTCGGTGGCGCGACTGCGCAAGCGCCGCTCGAGCTCGGGCAGCGACGGCGGCAGGATGAACACCGTCCTGCAGTCCGGCGCATTCGCACGGATCTGGCGCGCACCCTGCCAGTCGATTTCCAGCAGCACATCGTGGCCTTCCGCCCGCAGCGCTTCCACCTGGGCGCGACTGGTGCCATAGCCGTTGCCGAAGACTTCCGCATGCTCCAGAAATGCGTCGTCGCGAATCATCCGCGCGAAGGTATCGCGATCAACGAAGCAATAATCCTTGCCGTTTATTTCGCCCGTGCGCGGTGCTCGTGTGGTGTAGGAAATGGAAAAGCGCAGTGAGGGGTCGCGCGCCAGCAGTGCGCGCACCAGCGTGCTCTTGCCGGCGCCGGAGGGTGCGGAGAGCACGAGCAGGGTGCCACGACGGGATGATGGGGACGAAATCGCTTTGCTCCATGCGCGGTGTTGCAGGAAAGTGCGCAGTATAGTCAGGGAAATTGGTGGGGGGAGGCCGACATGGCCTTGCGCAGGCATGAGCTGACCGTGCTGGTATTGGCCGCCGTTCTTCACGGCTGCGGTGGTGGAGGCGGTGGTGGTGCCGCCGATACAACGCCCAACGCCTTCAGTTTCGTCGATCAGGCCGATGTCGCGCTTTCCAGCGTGATCACGTCGGCGCCGGTCACCATCAGCGGCATCAATGCGGCGGCGGCCATCAGCGTCACGGGTGGCATGTATTCAATCGGTTGTGGAGCGGCTTACACCAGCAGTACCGGCACGATCAACAACAATCAGACGGTGTGCGTCCGCCACACCAGTGCGGCCAGCCCCGGCGTCGCAACCAGCACCCGCCTCATGGTCGGCGGGGTGGGCGCGACCTTCACCAGCACCACCACAGCGGGGCCCGCCACCTTCAGTGTCAGCGGCACCATCAACGCCACTGCGGGCAGCTTCACCGATGGTGATGTGAACGATCCGTCTGCTCCTTACATGCCCAACGATGATCCGGCCACTGCCCAGGCAATCGACAATCCCGCCACGGTGGGCGGCTATGTGAATCAGCCGGGATCGGGTGAGGCTGGCCGCCTGCAGGTTGCGGGCGATACCGACGACATCTACCGCGTCGCTCTGGCAGCGGGCCAGGTGCTCACCCTCACGATCGCCGATTCCGTTGCCGGCGATCTGGATCTCTACCTGTTGGACAACGGGAACAACCTGGTGGCGAGTGCGGAAGGCACGAACGTCACGGAGACCATCGCGGTGACCGCCTCCGGGACCTATCTGATCGACGTTCATGCGCACGACGGGGCTTCGAACTACGTCCTGACCATCGGCCAAAGCATCAACCCAAGCGTCAACGCGGCATCTGCCCATGGACTGTCCGTGCTGGCCGATTTTGTGCCGGGCGAACTGTTGGCCCGCTTCGACCCGGTAAAAAGCCAGGGGCAGTCCGTTGCCGCGCGTCTTGCCGGCATGGATATGCGGGTGGCGGCCGCGGAATCCGTGGTGACTGCAGGCCCGGTGCTGATCAAGCTCGACGATGCAAAACGGCAGCTTGCATCTGCAACGCCAGAGGGCGCCGATTCGACGGAAAGGCCACCGCAGGCGCTGAGTGGCAACGCCGACCTTCAGCACAAATGGCGGACCCTGCGGGCCATCAAGAAGCTCCGCAGGCAGCCCGGAGTCCGCTATGCGGAACCGAATTACCGGCGCAAGGCGGCCGCCGTGCCCAATGATGAGTTGTATCCACTCCAGTGGCACTACCCGCTCATCCATCTGCCGCAGGCGTGGGACATCACGACCGGCAGCAGCGCGGTGATCGTCGCCGTGATCGACTCGGGCGTCCTCCTCTCCCATCCCGACCTGCAAGGCCAGCTCATCAGCGGCTACGACTTCATCAGCGACCCGACAAGCGCCCTCGATGGCGACGGCCGGGATCCGGATCCGGACGATCCGGGTGACTTGTTGCTGGGAGACTCCAGCAGTTTCCATGGCACGCATGTTGCCGGCACCATCGCCGCGGCAACCAACAACGGCATCGGCGTGGCCGGCGTTGCCTGGCGCACCCGCATCCTGCCGCTGCGCGTACTGGGCTCCGGGGGCAACGGGACCATCAGCGACATCAATCAGGCCGTCCTGTATGCCGCCCGCCTGCCGAATGCCTCCGGTACGCTGCCTGCAAAACGAGCTGACATCATCAACATGAGCTTCGGCGGCCCTGATTTTTCGCAGGCAGGGCAGGATGTGATCACCCAGGCACGCAACCAGGGGATCATCATCATCGCCTCGGCCGGGAACGAGGCCGAGAACGGCAATCCAGTAGGCTACCCTGCTTCGTTCAGCGGTGTGGTGTCGGTGGGTGCTGTGGCGATGGACAAAACCCGTGCACCCTATTCCGGCTTCAATGCCCTGGTGGACGTCGCTGCACCCGGCGGCGACGGAACGCTGGACCAGAATGGCGATGGCTATGGTGATGGTGTCCTGAGCACCGCCGGCAACGACAGCAGCGGTACGGTGAGTTTTGGATTCCGCTTCGCCCAGGGCACGTCGATGGCTGCGCCGCATGTTGCCGGCGTGGTGGCGTTGATGAAGGCGGTCAATCCGGCACTTACGCCGGCGCAGTTCGACGCCTTGCTGGCGAGTGGCCGGTTGACCCAGGACCTGGGTCCTCCAGGCAGGGACGACGAGTTCGGCTATGGCCTGGTGGATGCCTACGCTGCAGTGGTGTCCGCGCAGACCACCCCGACGCCATTGCCCGCCAGGCTGGTCGCCACACCCAGCGCCCTCAACTTCGGCACGCAGGGCATCAACGCGACGCTTTCCCTGGTGAACGGCGGCGGTGGCAGTCTTGGCATCCAGTCCGTGTCTGACAATGCCGCCTGGCTGACCATGGGAGCAGCCTCCAATCCGATGACAGGCCTGGGCTCACGCATCGTCAGCGTGAATCGTGCCGGGTTGGCAGTGGGCACCTACACCGCATCCATCACGCTGGTGTCGACGGCCAACACGGTTGTCATCCCGGTGATCATGCAAGTAAGCCCCGGCACCACCGCGGCGAACGCCGGTTTTCTCTACGTTCTGCTCGTCGACCCGGAGACCAATGAATCAAGCTATCACACGCAATTGAATGTGGTCGATGGAGTGTATCGGTACAACATCCCGGATGTCGCTGCGGGCAGTTACATCCTGATGGCTGGTTCGAACTACAACAACGACACCTACATCTGCGACCCGGGAGAAGCATGCGGCATTTACCCAACCCTCGATTCATACTCCCTGCTTCAGGTGAGCAGCAATCGCACGGACGTGAACTTCAGTGTCGGCCACAACCCCGTGATCCGTTCGCAGGCAGGCGGCGCCATGAGCAGCAGCGGTATCGCACGATTCAGCGGCAGACGCGCAGGGCGGTAGAGGCACCCTGAATGCGCTATTGGTGGGTCAACCAGAACCAGACATTCCGCCAGGAGATCGAGGGCGGCCCTCGGTATCGTCAATGGCTATTGCCGCGAGAGCCCGAAGCCGGAGGAGTTTGGCAACGCGGGTACAAACTGGAGCCAGATCGGTTGGCGGGTCGGTGTCCAGTGGCAGCGGCTCACCAACACGATACGTCCCAAGGACTACATCGCCAGGTTGCGGCCACTCCTGGCGCCCAAATATGCTCCACTGACTCCGGATGGCAATGGCCTGCAGAGTGTCTATCTGGCACAGATCAGCGGGGGGCTGGCATCAACCCTGTTTGCACTGATTGGCAGGGAGGCCTCAAGCGTGGCCGATATCGGCCACGAAATCAGCCGGATCGAACAGGACACTCCTGCGCCCGAACGCGACATCGAGGAGTGGGAACGACGGGTCGAGGTGGCCATCGTGACCGATCCAACCGTGCGCGAGACCGAGAGGACGGCACTCGTCCAGGCGCGGCGTGGCCAAGGCCTGTTCCGGGATAAGGTGCGACTGATCGAACATGCCTGTCGAATCACAAAGGTAGATCGCATGGAGCACCTGGTTGCGAGCCATGTCCGTCCCTGGCGCGACAGCAACAACGACGAGCGCCTCGATGGCGAGAATGGCCTGTTGCTGACGCCCACCGTGGACCACCTGTTCGACAAGGGCTTCATTTCCTTCGAGGACAGCGGTCAATTGATCGTCTCGCCGGTGGCAGATCCGGTGTCCTTCAAGCGCATGGGCATCGATCGCGAGTCTCGGGTGAACGTCGGTGCATTCTCGCAAGGACAGCGGCGCTATCTGGATTTTCACCGGGAGAACGTATTGCGAATGGCGCGGGGGATCACGAGGCCCGCTTGATAATCGATACCTCTCGCGCAACCAAGCGATAACTGCATGTCCTGGCCCACCCCGCGCCTCGACGTACGGCCAGTGAGCGGCGTGCCAGCCGGCACGCACTACCTGATGTCAATGAAGCTCTTCCCGGTGAGGACAACGTCCATGCCGGGGGTGTGCTCGGATACGCACGCCTTGAAGGCATGGGCAAGGAAGGCCGCGACCGCACTTTCTTGTCCTGCGCCCGGCACAAACCTGAGTTGCAGTTGATCGCCCCCCTTCCTTTCCACGAAGACCATGCTGTCCGGGGCCGCAGAAATTCCTGAGCTGGTTGGTGTCGACCAGATTGCATGGAGCCCAGGTGTGGTATCCATGAAGCTCTGGTTGATGCTCTTCCTGGAATCATCGTGTAAACCGAGTGAAACCAAGCAGTGAGTAATTGTCGCGTATGCCTGAGGCCCATTGGAAACGGTAGCGAGCTGTACCGTTGAGCATCCGGCTTGAAGGCTCAGCAGCAGCATCATCAACGCCATGAGGGAAGCAGGCGCTCGAATAACTCCATGGTCAAACATGAAAGTGGCGTATCCGCGAGGTCAATGTCCAGCTCGCCCCCTGTGATTCATGTTCATGATCGTACTATCTTTGCAAATGCCCTGGCTGAAGAGCTGACGACGGCCGGCATTCCCAACATTGCGCCGACCCGTGATCAGCGGATCCGGTACCGCTCCCTAGAGAAGCAGGCGCTGATCAACCACGGCGTCGGACGCTTTACCTTCACGCAAGGCCAGGAAGCAGCAATCCAATGCGCGACACGCATCATTGCCTTGGCGCCGAAGATAACCGCAATCGCTGCCAGTCAACCACGACCGTTCCTTTATTCGTTTGGGCTAACTGGGGGTATCGCGAAGGTGAGACTGCGGATCCCCGGGAGGACCTGAATTGCCAACACCTCCACGACCACAACCAGTCGTCTCGCGCATCGAACTGCAGGACATCACGCCCCTCATCTGGCGGCGCGTGCTGGTTTCCAATCAATAGACGCTCACGAGCCTACATCCCTAATCTGCAGTGGACATGGGTTGGACGGATACGCATGCCCATGAATTCGGGATTGGCCGGGACGTGGCTCCGGCGCTGATCATTCGCGCCCTACTCCACGTTTTGCGCCTGTTCGCACTGGCAGCTGGCAAGCTATTGATCGGACGTTGAAAAGTCACTCACCCGATTCCCCTAAGCTACACGTATAGCTACATTCGCCGTACCCTTCTTGGGGCTGCGCGGGTTCCGATCAACAATGCGCTTCACACGCGGCTGGGCCAAGATACTCAATACACTGAGCAAATAGTAAGACTGCATATCGAAAGCGGAATACTCACCAGTTAGAGTTGGCCCCCCAGTGCATTCGATGTCGTAAGCAATGGCGAGTCGCCCACGGCCGACTTTGCGAGCGTCTCGGTAGGGCAGCGGAGCTAGACGGATTCAGTAGCATCGGAAACGTCTCCGGTTGACGAAGCCGCGCAAACTGGACGGAATCTACCGCGCTACTCGGCGGGGCGAGTCAACCCATGTGCACGAACGCGTGACTTCGGCCGCAGCCGCGCTCTGGCGTGGAGAGTGCTCCGGTGAACCGGCCAGACTGAAGCTGTTGCGGACCCGGCGTCTCGTAGAGACGCCGGTGGCACGAGGTCAGTGATGAGCTGCAAACTCATGGATTCGCCGCACTCGCTGCCGAGACTCGGCGCTTTGCGGCCGGCCTCCCTCCGGTACGCACGGAGCAGGAGTGGCTGATGGCAGAACTGAGAGAAAGCAGGGAGCCGGCCCGAGTGCGTGATCCCGAAACGCGATGAAATTGGCACTTGCTCAATTGAAAGACACCTCACCATATGCTATATGCATACGGCATATGAATTTATATGCACCAAAGGGTGATTCAGTCGCTCTGCGCCGCAGCGCCGGTCGTCAGTGGGTGCTGAAGCCCCAGGACTTGGCGGTGGCACTCAAGCTGGTGGTGCTTGGGCGGGAAAAGCTGGCGTACGCAGCGCTCGGAAAGGCTATGTGCCTGTCCCAGTTTGAAGCCCACGCGGCTGTGCAGCGGCTGATCGCCGCGAAGCTGGCCGTTTCCATCGAGGGGCGCATACGGCCTGTCATGGAAGCTCTGCGCAGGTTTCTTGTTGCTGGAGCGCCGTACGCTTACCCCGCAGTGCGAGGCGAAGTGACGGTAGGGGTCCCGACTGCGCACGCCGTCGCGCCGCTGAAAGAATTGCTCTCAGTGTCGAAAGACTTGCCGCCGGTCTGGCCAGACCCGGGGGGTGAGATCCGGGGGCAGTCGCTTCTGCCGCTGTACCCCGGGCTGCCGGCGGCGGCGCGAGCAGACCCCCGACTGTATGAGCTGCTAGCGCTGTTCGACGCCCTGCGCATTGGCCAAGCACGGGAACGGGCTATGGCGACGAAGCTGCTGGAGGACCGGCTGAAATGAACGTGGACACTGGCTTCGATGCCAACACTGCGCTGCTAGACGAGATGGTTGGTCTGCTCGGCGAAGTCGCGGCTGATCTGGTCTTTGTCGGCGGCTGTGCGACCGGACTACTTGTTACTTCATTGCGTGCGCAAAGCGTTCGAGTGACGACCGACGTTGACGTGGTTGCCGAGGCGACAACCATGGTTCAGTACCACGCTCTTGAAGAACGGCTGCGGGCGCAAGGGTTTAGGCATGACCCCGACATTATCTGTCGCTGGCGCGTGGCCGGTCTGCAGCTCGACGTCATGCCATCCGGACCCAATGTGCTCGGATTCCACAATCGCTGGTACCCCATTGCGGCAGCGACGGCGTCACCCTACCTGCTACCAAGCGGGCGCTCGATCCGCCTCGTAACGAGTCCACTGTTCCTCGCCACCAAACTGGAAGCCTTCCAAGATCGTGGCGCGGGTGACTACTTGGCAAGCCACGATCTTGAAGACATTGTGACGGTCGTCGATGGGCGGGTTGAATTGCTGGAAGATGTTGGCCAAGCGGATGAAGAAGTTCGCTTCTACTTGCGAGAGAGATTGTCGGCGCTGCTGGCGACGGACGCGTTCGTAGACGCCTTGCCCGGACATCTGCCTGGTGATGCGGCAAGTCAGGCGAGGGTGCCGATCATTCTGGAGCGGTTAAGGCGACTTGCGAGCGTGCGGTAGCGTGCGCCTGCGAAGATCAGTAATTGCTGGTTGGCCTTTGGCGATGCGCATGCGATTTACAGCCTCGACCGTCGCTATATAGTGAACATGCTCCTTCGCAGGCGCGGCAGACCAGAGGTCCTGTAATCCGCGCCAGGTCTCTTCGTCGTTCTTTCGTGCGTCAGGCCAGTAATTTACTTCGTACTCGACCAGCGTCTTGTTCTCTAGTTCTGATGATGCGCAGGCAAGTGCGAGAACGCTCTCTTTTTTCGAGGGCGGGTTGTGAGAGGGATCCGCAAGCAGCGCCGCGGCACTCGGATGCAGCAGGATTCGGCAACCCTTGATGCCGCAGGACTCGGTCGCGTTTGCGCGCACAACCCCGGTTCCGAGAAACTGTGCCGCATGGTCGCCGCCGTGTAGTGAAATATCGGACCGGAACTGAACCGCTTCGAAGGTCCCGTGCGCGATCCCGACGCGCATCGCCACGCCATTGCGCAGTACCGATGCCATCAGGTAGGTGGCTATGCCGACGGCTTCATGCAGCCGCGTAGTGGCGACAAAAGCCGAGTCCGAGAACGAGATCGCGGTGAAGGAGGTGTGCAGCTGTGCAATCTGCAGCGCCCACCGAAGTGTCCGGTGAAAAGTATTGAACGCGTGAGTCAGTGGATTGCGTGGCGAGAGGATGCCAAAAAAAGATGCTGTCGAGTCGATCGTTTCCGCCGAGGTTTTGCACGTCAAGCGGGTGCTGCTCGGTCAACGCGGCAAATCCCAACAGGTCGGCAAATAGTACGACTCGATCAGGACGCGGGGGAATAGGCGGTGACTCGCTGTTCATGACGCTTCGTTGATCTTAATGGCGGGAGCGACAGCAGGCCGCCCATTACGTGTTGCATCTGCGCGCCAGTGAGGCGCCCATGGACAGACTTACCATCATCAAAGATTACCTGTTCAGCGCCCGTCCAGACTTGGCTTGCGCGTTTCCATTAATAGCGGTCGCTCTGGGTGGCAAATGAGTGCTTGCGAACATCCACGATCCACACCACATCGCGGTATGCCCGCTCGCGTTGTAGAACTAACTCAAGCGAGATACCGCTGTGTTGGAGCTCCACCACTTGAAGGTGGTCGTTTTCTACTAGGCAAAGATCCGACCGATTGTTCGGCCACTCCGGGCGGACGACTTCGATTTCTTCAGGGTGTCCCAGGGACTTCCATTCGCGTTGTCATGGCGTCTTGCCGGCGGTCACAGGGCAGTCGGCTTGCTGAACATGTGCCCAGTGGGCGACGCGCTCGTCGCCCACTTTGGCACGGACGAGAGCCGCGCAGCTTGGGCAGCGGCAGTCATGGGATTGGTGGGCGAGCTTTTCCGCCAAGCGCCGTTCACTGTCGACGAGGGCTATCAGCATCCGCACAGCCTGCCAGAATTCCGTTGAGCGGGCGGCTGCAACTAGCCCGCACTGCGCTGACTGGACTTCTGCCCGATTGCGGTCACGTTATTCTTGCCACGCTCGGCATTCAACAATAGGTGCGTCCACTGCCCGAGCGCCAGCCGGCGCTCCTTGAAGTAGTCATGGCGATCATAAGTGCCTTCGACGCCGCGGAGTTTGTGCCCGAGGCAGCGCTCTGCCACTTCGCGCCGAACACCCAGCGCCGCCAGATGCGTGCGTGCAGTGCGCCGCAGATCGTGCAACGTGAAATGTTCGAGACCGTGCGATCCCCGTTGCATGGCGACATTTAGTGTGTCGATGCCCATATGCGGCACGCGTTCGCGGGGGTCGCAGCGGCGCTTCGGAAATATGTACTCGCTGCCGGCGGCCAGTGTTCGAAGAGCGCTGAACCACTCGACTACAGTTGCTGCGAGCGGAATATCGAGGCCTTCGCCGGTCTTGGTACGCACCGTCGGCAGATACCACACAACACCCAGGTCGGTCTCACCGTCCAGGTCGAATTCTGTCCAGCGTGCGCCGAGCAGCTCCCCCCTTGCGCACACAGAGCGCGAGCACCAATTTGATGGCGAGCAGGTTGTCGCCCCCAAAGGTGGGCGACTTGCGTATGGCATCGAAGAGCACGCCCAGTATATCTGCGCTGAGCGCGCGGCTGCGCGCCTTCTCAGTGCCGCCAGCATCGAGGCGCAGCGAAAAATCCGCCGCCGGATTGCTGGGCACGACGCGCCGTCGCACTCCAAAGGCAAAGGTACGACACGTGAATCGCAACAGACCATTGGCTGACGTGGGGCTCGGCTTTTCAACCCATCCAACATGCGCGCGATGTCCGCCGCGGTCACGTCTGCCGCTGCAATGCGCCCAAGCTTGGGAAGCAGGTAATTGTCGAGGTGACAACGCGGCACGCCGGGATGTTTGAGGTTGCGGCCTTGGATCTCATTGCGATACCAGCCCTCGCAAAGTTCCTTGAACGAGCCGCGTTGTCGCTGCTCGTCCAGGCTAGCGCGCCACACGCTGATTGGGTTTTGCTGCTGGTCGAGTTGCACTCGCACGAGGCGAGTTTCAATCCGCGCCTGCGCTAGCGGCATATTGGGATAGTTGCCGAGTGCCAGCCAATGCTCGCGACCTGCGAAGCGGTAGCGCAGAGTCCAGGACGCGCTAGCTACACAGCTAGCTACAAGGCTAATCCAGATTGGACTGGATGACTATGGACAGTATTGAGGGAAAATGGCCCATAACTACAGGTAGTTATGGATTCGAGTGGAGGGCTGTGGACAGTCCTGGAAACTACTCCACATTCTGCACCTGCTCCCGAATCTGCTCGATCAACACCTTCATGTCCACCGCATGCCGCGTGGTTTCGGCATCGGCTGATTTCGAAGCGAGCGTGTTGGCTTCGCGGTTGAGTTCCTGCACCAGAAAATCGAGGCGCCGGCCGATGGGTGCATCGGATTTGAGGTTGTCGCGGAACTCGGCGATGTGGGAGCCGAGGCGGTCGAGTTCTTCGCTCACGTCGAGCTTCTGGGCGAGGAGCACAATCTCCTGCTCGAGGCGTTCGGGATTGGCGGGGATGCCGAGAGCGGCAATGCGCTCGGCCATGCGCTCGCGGATGCGGGCGAGCACATCGGGGAGTCGGAGAACGACATCGGCAACATGGGACTCGATCTCCACAAGGCGCCGCTCGAGCATTTCCTCGATGCGGGCGCCTTCACGGGCGCGTGCATCGTTGAGTTCGGCAATCACGGTACCGAAGGTGTCGAGGACGAGGGGAAAGAGTTCGGTGGGGTCGCGCTCGTCAGGCTCCAGCAGCCCGGGCCAGCGCAACACATCGAGCGGGCTCACTGGCGCAGGATCAGGCAGGGCGCCGGCAACGGTCTTGAGATGGGCCGCCACCTGCTGCAGGACTGCAGTGTTCAGGCGGGCGGGCGGCCCTTGCTTGTTGGCCAAGGGCTTGTCGGCCGAGCGCACGGAGAGGCTGGCCTCAACCCGTCCGCGGCCGAGCTGATCCAAGGCGAGCTGACGCAGCTCGGCTTCCAGGCCGCGACAGAAGTCCGGCACCTTGAGTTGTACTTCGAGATAGCGGTGATTGATCGACCGGACTTCCCACAGAAGCTGGGTGCCGGCGGCATCCGGTTCGGCAGTGGCGGTGAGCTCGGCCCGGGCAAAGCCGGTCATGCTGCGGATCACGCGACGGCCCGCACGGTTCTGGTAAAAAGTCGCTGCATCGGTTTTGGGTGGCGCTTAAACTGTCCTGACTGCGGCGGTCATTGTAGTGCCTTCGCCGCACATCACGCTTGAACCATTCTGCATCCCGTTTCCGGTTGGAGTTGCCTTGCGCGTCGAACATGCCAAGCTGAGCCTGATTGGCGATCGCGAGGAGAACCAGGACCGGGTCGGAGTATTGCAGACTGAAAATGCCAGCCTGCTGATCGCGATCGACGGCATGGGCGGCCACTCCGATGGCGCCCGGGCGGCCCAGGTGGCGACCGAGACGGTCACCGAGGCGTTCAAGCGCGTGACGCATCCGGTTTTTGATCCCATCGGCTTTCTGCATCTGGCGATCGGCCGAGCCCATCTCAACCTGGTCACGCTCGGCGCCAAGCTGTCGCTGGAGGCCCGCCCGCGTGCCACCTGCGCCCTGTGTCTGGTGCAGGATGATGCCGCGTTCTTCGCCCATGTCGGCGACAGCCGCATCTATCATCTGCGCAGTGGCGCCGTCCGGGAGCGCACCCGTGATCACAGCCATGTGGAATTGCTGCTGCAGGAAGGGGTGATTACGGAAGCCGAGATTCCGGGGCACCCGATGCGCAACTTCGTCGAATGCTGTCTGGGTGGTGATGCCTGGTTGCCCGGCATGACCATCACGCGCCAGAAGCGGCTCGAGCCCGGCGACGTGCTGCTGGTGTGCACGGACGGACTCTGGTCGGGTCTGGGTGATGACCGGATCGCGACGCTGGCGCCCGACGGCAAGCCCCTGGCCAGCGGCATGCGCAAGCTGGGTGAGAAGGCGGTCCGCGCCAGAAGTCACTACAGAGACAACACATCCGCGGCGGCCCAGC
>CAYLKO010000048.1:0-22053 GCA_964384525.1 uncultured Chromatiaceae bacterium | reverse complement strand
CGGGGTTGTGCACCAGCTTGGTGACGCCGATCAGGTTCCAGAAGCGGTTGAAGGCGCTCAGGTAATGCCCGAGGTTGCCCCACTGGTGATGGGATCCATTGGCCACGAGGATGGCACCGGGTCCCACCGACTTGCAGCGCTTGATTTCCTTGGTGACGATGTCCAGCGCTTCGTCCCAGCTGATCCGGACAAACCCGGACTTGCCGCGGTTCTGGATGTTGCGATTGCCATCCGGATCGAAATCCACCCGCTTCATCGGGTACAGGAGCCGGTTCTTCGAATACACCATCGACTTCTGGCACATGCCGTGGGCCGCCAGCGTGGTGCGGCGCTCCGGCGTCAGCGTTCTTCCCCGGGCTTTTATCGACCACGACGGGGCATCGCTGTCGTCGAAATCCAGCGGCGTGATGCGGATGATCCTGCCGTCCTTGACGTAGACGAAGACCGGCCCGCCATTGGTGCCATTGGTATAGCGGGTGACGCCATTGCCCATGTCGGTGCCGCTTTTCCAGGTCAGGGTTTCAAGCCCCATGAGCAGCGACATGAACCAGACCGCCAGCTCATCCGAGCCCTCCATGCCGACCTTGAAATTCTTGGCGGCATCGATGCGTTCGAGCTGGTCGAAGGGCGGCGTCAGGAAGCTCTCGGCGATGGCCTTGTTCTTGAAGACGATCGACACATCCGGCTTGGCGTGCATGCCGCTGCGCGACCTGATCCTGCCGTTTTCAAGCTTGACCCAGCGGCCCTCGGTGTTGTCCTGCACCCGGAACTGGACGACGAGATCGTTCTCCTTCAGGCGCTCCGCATAGGCCGGGTAGACACGGGCCGCGACCCGCATGGCTTGCGGGATGCCCCACAATATGACTGACAGTTTCATGCAGCACTCCTGATACAAGCCAACAATCCCCGGCTCCCGGGTCGGACACACTGACGCCATGATGCTATATTTCCGGCGCCGGTGTGGATGCTGACAATTGTCATCCGCCGCTTGACGCCGTCTGGCGCAGTGCATTCGGCCCATTGACAGAGGAGACGGAACACGGTGGATGCCAGTCCTGACAGCCTGATTGCCCTGGGCCTGATCGCCGGTGCGCTCGGCATGCGACATGGACTGGATGCCGATCATCTCGCCGCCATCGACGGCCTCGCCCGCTTCAACAGTGGCGGCAATTCACGGCTGGGGCAGTGGTCCGGGGCGTACTTCGCCCTCGGGCATGGTCTCGTGGTCATCATCATCGCGACCACCGTCAGCCTGCTCGCCAGCCAATGGCAGGCGCCGACTGCGCTGCTGGCCGTCGGTGCCTGGGTCTCCATCGTGTTTCTCACGATCCTCGGGCTCGCCAACCTGGTGGCTGCCCTGCGTACCGGACCCAATGCCGTTGTGCAGCCCGTGGGCCTGCGCAGCCGCCTGTTTGGCCGGCTGCTCACGGCAAAAACACCGGGCAGCATTGCCGCCGTCGGGGCTGTCTTTGCGGTGTCCTTCGATACCGTGAGTCAGGCGGCCTTGTTTGCGGTGCTGCCGTCGCAATACGCCGGCATCGGCGCCACCTTGCTGCTGGCCGTGCTCTTCACGCTGGGCATGGCGCTGGTCGACGGCCTGAACGGGCTATGGGTGTCCCGCCTGCTGGGGCGCACGGACCGCCTGGCTGCAGTGGCCTCCCGGATCATGAGTTTCGCCGTGGCCATCCTGAGCCTCGGCGTCGCCGCGATCGGTGCGCTGAAATTGTTCTCCCCCGCGGTGCGCGACTGGACTGAAGGCCGGGATCTGGGCGTCAGCATCGCCGTCGTCGTGGCGGTGGTGACCAGCTTCTTCCTGGCGATGGCCATCGGGCGCCATGCCAGCCGCCCCGGCGCCACCCCCAGCACGACCAACTGAGCACGACCAACTGAGCGCAACCAACTGAGCGCGACTAACTGAGTTCGAAGAGCTCCTGCAGCGCCCCGCTGCCGGGGTTCCGCACCAGCATGGACCGGCACGGGCCGCGGCCCGGCAGATCAATGGTCATCGGTGCCGAATACACCGCGGCGCCCGCCGCAGCGCTCGCTGCCGCCGCCTCGTCCAAACTGGCCACCTGAAACGCCTGGGCCAGATAACCGATATTGGGCGCAACCGCATCGGGCACCAGATTCGGCACCGTGTAGTTCATCGGGGTTGCCAATGCGATCTTGCCGTACTCGTGCGCACCCTGGACGATCACGCTGCGGGTCTCCGACTCTGCCGGCAGGCACAGGGCCCGATTCGTCACCGGCCCCTTGAGCACCGATTCGATGAACAAGGTCATGCGCAGCGGCCCGTGGTAGAACGCCAGCGCTTTGTCCATGTCGAGGACCCCGTGCGCCGTGGTCACGACCGAGGTAAAGCCGGTCGGCGTACGACCGTATTTTTCAATGAACTGCGTGATGTGGCCGATCACGGTTTTGGGATCATCCGACAGCAGCTGGATCAGGTTGATGACCACGCCGTCCGGCCCATCGAAAGCGGCCTCCAGCGTTTCACCCACTGCCGGACCAAAGTTGTTGCGTGCCGGCTGGCTCCAGAAATTGAAGCCCTGCGCCTTCAGCTTTGCGTAATCCTGCTCCATGTCGCTGGCATAGATGTTCAGGTTGAACAAGCCGGTGGCGCGACGGATTTCCGGAGGCCTCACGAGCTTCCGGTCCGGCGCATCGAATTCCATCAATTGAATGCGCCCGACCGGGTCGGCCCCCTGCCCGAGGAAGGCACAGCGGGCCGTGGCGCCTGCCGGCAGGTGCCAGTAGCGCTCGAATTCCGGACCTTGCCAGGTGAGTCGGGCGGCCACCTCGAGTCCCAGCGTGCCGGCGTAGAAGTCGAGGGCCGCATCGAGGCTCTTGACGCCGATGATGACAGCGCTCAGGGGAACGCTGGCAGCAGGTGTGGTGGTGGTCATGTGGAGGCTCCTGACAGACGCATGGTTGCTCCGTGAGGATTCTATAAGAAGCCAGCTGCCCGCATCAGATGTCGCAAATATGCCCGGCCTCTGCGCCATCCTTGACGGACCTGGAAAGCAACTCACCCGGAAGCTGCATGCCCTGGAGGCTTTCGCCGCACTTCTGGATCTTCTGCAACTCGGGATCCTTGCTGATTTCAAGACCGAAGGTGGTCGCCTTTTCCTGGGCTGCATCGCGCTGGCCGGCGGCGCACAGCCGCTTCACTTCCGACTCCACTTTCTCCGTCCGGACCCGCAGATTTTCCAAAGCCTTGTGGTCAATATGGGCAAAGCATTGCTGAAGCTGCCCCAAGTTCTTCTGCATCATCTGTTGCATTTCCGGGGTCATGCCATCCATTTGTGCGGTGGCGACACTGGCAAAAATCAGGGCTGACATGGCGATGAGGGTTTTCATGGTGGACTCCAGGCGGTTGGTAACGGAAAAAGTGGATCGCGCATGGTAGTACGGATGGCATCGAGAGCCGTTATCGGGAAACGCTGCGGTATTCGTGAACCAGACCGGCCACCTTATGTGAAGTGCCGGCGGCGCACTGGCGCAAACCGTTCTGTTGCTGCTATGGTCCAGACGTGCCCAAAGGCAGACAGCCACGACGAACAGTGGCAACTGCCGGCGGAGACACGAAAAAAACAGAGTTTGTAAGCAACAAAACTCCATTTGGAGGGGGACCATCATGTTACTCAGATCAATTCGTCGGCAATTGCTGGTTGTGGCTGCGCTTGCCATGGCCGCGGGTACTGCCCAGAGTGCAACCGTCTATCAGCTGCAATCCATCACGTTCAACACCTCAAGCGCGCCGGGCACGTACACCTTCGGTGCCGGTCCTCTGGCCGCCTCCCAGTGCATCAGCTGTGGCCTTTCCACGGTGACCGACGACGGCGCAGGCAACCTGACAGTGGGTCAGATCCAGTACCTGCTCAAGGGTTTCGGCGCTGACTTCACCAACACATTCTCGGGCACCTCGACCCTTGGCACCACCAGCCTGATCAAGACTGCAGGCGAGACCTGTGTTGTCAACAACGCGGCAACCCACCTCTGCAACCCGGCGGATCACCGCGGCTTTGCGGGGAACCTGTACAACGGGCTGATGGCCGACGGGACAACGGCAAGCCCACCCGCCCAGTTCTCCGCACTCGTGAGCGGCCAGAATCTGGTATTGCGGGTGCGCAAGGCCCGGGATGACCTGTTCGACCCCACCAAGGCAAACAGCACCGCCTGGCTGCAGATGAACTTCAACTACAGCGTGGTGCCGGTTCCGGCCGCTGTGTGGCTGTTCGGCAGCGCCCTCGGCCTGCTGGGTATTGCCCGTCGCCGGAGCATCGCTGCCCGCGCCTGATACGCCTGACTGTCGTGACCATGCGGGGCCCCCATTCGGGGGCCGCGTCTTTTTGGGGGGTCAATCGGCCACCGATTGCTTCCTTGCAGATGACCCGTCCAACCCGTAACACCATGGGTTCGGAGTTCAGCGTGCTGTCATCAATGGAGCGCACCAGCCCGGGCCGGCGTGCAGCCGAGCAATTCGTTCAGGAGGCCTATGGGCGCAAGCACGGCGCACAGGTGTCCTCGTTCATGCCGACGCTGCTCGCCCTCAACCGTGGCAGCCATCTGTGTGGTGTCGTGGGCTACCGGCTGGCGGACCAGGAAGCGCTTTACCTGGAACAGTATCTGGACCAGCCGATCGAGATCGAGCTGGCGACCCGCCTGGGAACGACCGTGTCGCGGCAGCAGATCGCCGAAATCGGCAACTTCGCTGGCAGCAGCTGCCGGACCGGCCGTTACCTGCTCACGCTGCTGCCACGTCACCTGGCGGAGCACGGCCTCACCTGGGTGGTATTCACCGCGACCAGCCTCATCCGCGACATCCTGCAAAGTGTTGCCGCCCCGGTCGTGGAGGTGTGCCACGCCGACAGCCAGCGAGTGGTTCCCGGTGATGCGTGGGGCGATTACTACACCATGGACCCGCGGGTCATGGCTGGTTACCTGCCTGGGTCACCAGGGCTGGTGCCGCGCCGCCTGGGCCGCTTGAGTCGTCGCCGCTGATGCCCGCTGGAATTTCTGGCCGTGCTCCAGCTGCCGGGGTCGCCCTGCGGGACACGGGTCGGGTGGTCCGGGGCGACGAATTGCCGGGGCTCATCGAGGCCGAGCGCACCTGGCTTGCGGGCTGCGGCGGTCGGCGCTTTGGATTGCTTGCCGACAACAGCGTGGCCTGGGCCCTTACCGACCTGGCGCTGCATGAGCTCGGCACTCTCAACGTTCCGCTGCCCGGCTACTTCACCGTCGGTCAGGTCGCGCACGCACTCAATGATGCCGGCGTCGATGCAGTCCTGACGGATTCGTCCGATCGGCTGCAGCTGCTCGATCCGGCCTTCCGTATCGCCGGCTTGTCACCCAACACGGGGTTGACGCTGCTGACGCGGCCAGTCCCCGCGCCGCCTGTCGTGCCGACTGGCACGGTGAAGGTCACCTATACCTCCGGCAGCACGGCTGCACCCAAGGGCGTGTGCCTGACTGCACGCAACATCGATGACGTGGTGTCGTCGGTGACTGCCGCCACGGCAGGACTGAAGATCGAGCGTCACCTGTGCGTGCTGCCGCTGCCCACGCTGCTGGAGAATATCGCCGGCCTGCAGGTGGCGCTGGCCTCGGGTGCATGCTGCGAGCTGCGGTCAATGGCGACGCTGGGCATCAGCTACGGCGGCGTGAATCCGGCTGCCTTCATCAACACACTCACGGCCGCCCAGCCCTCCAGCCTGATCCTCGTGCCGGAACTGCTGCGGCTGGTGGTCAGCGCAGCTGCAGCCGGCTGGCAAGTCCCGGCCTCACTGCGTTTCATCGCGGTGGGCGGCGCGGTGATGGCCCCGGAGCTGCTGGCGCGAGCCGCAACGCTGGGTCTGCCGGTGTTCGAGGGTTACGGTTTGTCCGAGTGCGGCTCGGTGGTCGCGCTGAACCGGCCCGACGCCAACCGGCCGGGCAGTGTGGGCCGGCCGCTGCCTCATGTGCGCCTGCGGCTCGACGCACGAGGAGAGATCTTCGTACGCGGCGCGGGGCATGCCGGCTATCTCGGCGGACCACCCGCCTCTTCCGAGCTCGCGACCGGGGAGCTGGGCGAACTCGATGCCGATGGTTATCTGTACGTGCGGGGGCGGCTGGGCAACCTGATCATCACCAGCCTCGGCCGCAATATCTCCCCCGAGTGGGTCGAGCGGGAGTTGGCGTTTGAACCAGCCGTCGGGGCGGCCATGGTGGTCGGCGAAGCGCAGCCCTGGCTCGGCGCACTGATCAGCCCCGCAGCGGGCGCGGACCGGGCCGCCGTGACATCAGCCGTCGCCCGGGCCAACACCCGGCTGCCGGACTATGCCCGGATCCGCTGCCATGCACTGGTGGACCAACCTTTTTCCGTGGAGAACGGTCTGCTTACCGTCAACGGGCGATTGCGCCGCGACCGTATCCTCGACCGTCACGCGCCACTGATCCAGAGCCTCTATCAGGAAGCAGCCGCCTCATGAAGGAAAGCGCAATGACATTCTTCGAGCAACTCCAGCAGCACACGGCGGCAGACCGGGAGTTTCTCGTTTCTGCCCCGGCGATCCAGGACGCACTCACCGGCCGGCTCGACCGGCAGCGCTATCTGGCTTTTCTCACCCAGGCCTGGCATCACGTGCGACACACGGTCCCCCTGCTGATGGCACTCGGCGCCCATCTGCCCGAGCGCCACGCCTGCCTGCGCGGTGCGGTCCTGCATTACCTTGAGGAGGAGATCGGCCACGACGAGTGGATCCTGAACGACATTGCCGCAGCGGGCGGGGATCCCCAGGCAGTGCGGGCGTCCACACCCCACGTGGCGACCGACGCTCTCGTGGCTTATGCCTGGGACGTGATCCTGCGCCGCGAGCCGGTGGGTTTCTTCGGCATGGTGTTCATGCTGGCGGGCACGAGCGCGACGCTCGCCACCCGTGCGGCAACCACGATTCAGGCCGCGCTGGGACTGCCGGTGGAAGCTTTCACCTACCTGAGGAGTCACGGCGAGCTCGATCAGTCCCACGTGCAGTTCCTGGGCCAGATCCTGGAAAAGCTCGCGGAGCCGGCAGACCGGCAGGCTGTCCAGCAGTGTGCGCGGGCCATGTTCTGGCTGTACGGCCAACTCTTTCGCGGGCTGGATGCGATCGCGGTTGCCGGCACGCCTGTGCGGAAAATTGCATGAAGCTCACCGATGCCCGGGTTCTCATTACCGGCGGGGCCGGTGGCATCGGCCGGGCGATTGCCGCCGAGTTGCTCCGCTGCGGAGCCAGCGGGTTTCTGGTTGACCGTGATGCTGCGGGGCTTGCGCAGGCCGCCGCCGAACTGGACAGCGTTGGCGGCCGGGCAAGCGACATGACCGGGGATCTCACCGCCGTCGCGGACCGCACGACCATGGTGGCAGCGGCACAAACATTCCAGGGCGGCATCAATGTTCTGATCAACAACGCAGGCTTGAGTCCCTTCCGGCTGCTTGCCGATCAGGACGAGGGCCAGATCGGCCTGACCCTGGCGGTGAACCTGCTCGCACCGATTCAGCTCACCCGACAACTATTGCCCCATCTCCGTCATCAGCCGGAAGCACACATCCTCAACATCGCTTCGGTCTTTGGCCACATCGGTTATCCCGGCTACAGCGTGTACTCCGCCACCAAGTTCGGCATGCGCGGTTTCAGCGAAGCGCTGCGACGGGAGCTCGCCGGATCAGCAGTCCGCGTGCACACCCTGTCGCCGCGCGCCACACGTACCGGCATCAATAGCGCTGCGGCGGAACACCTGAATGCGGAACTCGGGGTGTCGATGGATTCACCAACCGAGGTGGCAACCGCGGCCCGACGGATGCTGGAGCACAACATCACTGAAGCAGTCATCGGTTGGCCGGAGAAACTCTACGCCAGGCTCAACGCGCTGCTGCCACAGCTGGTTGACGGCTCGTTGCGCCGACAGCTGCCGATCATTCAACGCCATGCACACCCCCATGCAGAGGGAAACATCCCATGACGCGTCACATTTCACTGGCCTGGATTCCGGCTGCCTGCCTGCTGATGCTCGCCACCGTGGCGGCGGCGCAGGCTCCGGATTTCAATGCAGAACTGCGGGACATCCAGACCGCCTGGGCCGAGGCCAACTATCACACGTCAGCTGGGGAGGCCCGGCTGGATGCATTCGAAAAGCTCGTGACCCGTGCCGATGATTTTGCTCAACGCCATCCCGACCGTGCTGAAGCGCTGATCTGGGATGGCATCGTCCTCAGCACCTGCGCCGGCGTGAAAGGCGGGCTTGGTGCGCTGGGGCTGGCGAAGCGCTCCAGGGAAAAGCTTGAGCAGGCACTCGCCATCGACCCGACAGCGCTGGGCGGCTCCGCCCACACCAGCCTCGGCACGCTTTATCACAAGGTGCCCGGCTTCCCCATCGGCTTCGGCTCCGACAAGAAGGCGCGAAGCCATCTTGAAGCCGCGCTGCAGATAAACCCCGCAGGCATCGACCCCAACTATTTCTATGGCGAGTTTCTCTACGACGAAGGCGAGTACGCCGCTGCCATGAGTCATCTGGAGAAAGCCCTGCGCGCGCCACCGCGACCCGGGCGGGAATCGGCGGACGAAGGGCGACGCCAGGACATCCGTGCACTGATGGCAAAGCTTACGGAAGTGAGTCAATAGGCGCGCACCGGCAGGGAGCTCGTTTGCTCCCACCTCTGCCAAGGGCCAGCCATATGGGTGTTCACCAAAATAATGCGGCCGCGCCCGCCCAAATGGGGTTTAATCGTTCCCGGGTTCGGGCAATTCCACTCTCAAGGAGTTCATTCATGAAAGCGTCCTGGTCCGCGGCCTTTGGCCTCGCGGCATTGATGGCCACGACTCCCGTGCTGGCAACGGGCCTTGCAACCTGCGATTCCGGTTCGCCGGACTCATGGCAGCCCCAGTCGGTGCTCGAAAAGCAGTTGACGGACAAGGGCTGGAAGGTACGGCGCATCAAGGTCGATGGTGGCTGCTACGAAGTGTACGCACTCGATGAGAACGGCAAGAAAGTCGAAGCGTACTTCCATCCGAAAACCCTCGAGCCTGTGCCCGTCAAGTAGTCCCGGCGGAGCAGTGCAAGCCACTGCCGGCATGCCATCGAGCCCCGCAATCCAGGTGTGGGATCCGCTGGTGCGCATCGGCCACTGGCTGCTCGCCCTCAGCATTGCGATCGCCTGGTTCACCCGGGCGATGGCCGGCTCCTGGCATGAGTGGATCGGCTATGTATCGCTCGCGATCGTCGCCGTACGCCTTGCCTGGGGCTGGATCGGCCCGGCCAATGCACGCTTCGCGCAATTCGTGCGCTCACCAACTGCAACGCTGCACTACGGGCTGCAGGTGCTGGCCGGCCACGAACCACGCTATGTGGGCCACAACCCGCTCGGTGGCTGGATGATTGTTGCGCTGCTGCTCAACACCGCGCTGGTGGGCTTCAGCGGCTGGCTCTATACCACGGACCGCTTCTGGGGCATCGAGTGGGTCGAGGTCCTGCATGCGTGGCTCACCTACTCACTGCTGGCGCTCATCGGGGCACACGTGGCGGGCGTGCTCTTCTCTTCATGGCGTCACGGCGAGAATCTGCCCGCTGCCATGGTGCACGGGCGCAAGCGGGCGGACAGGCCCCCGGGGTACTAACAGCTGCAGCACTGCCTTGATATGCTCCGGAACACCCGCACAGAGAGCTGTCATGCCCGATCAGGAATCTGCCGCCGAACGCGCCACGCCACAACCGGATGTAACGGCCTTCTTCGATGAGGCGACGAATACCGCCTCCTATGTCGTCCGTGATCCCGACTCCAGCGCCTGTGCCGTCATCGATTCGGTGCAGGACATCGACTACGCCGCCGGCCGCCTGTCCACGATCACAGCCGACCGGATCGTGGCCCATGTACGGAAGCACGGACTCAAGGTCGAGTGGGTTCTCGAGACGCATGTACACGCCGATCACCTCTCTGCCGCGCCCCATGTGCAGGAACAGCTTGGCGGACGTACCGGCATCGGCGCCGGGATCACGGCTGTGCAGGAGGTCTTCGGCAAGGTATTCAACGCCGGCGCCGAGTTCGCGCGCGACGGCAGCCAGTTCGACCGGCTGTTCCGCGATCAGGACCGGTTCACGATCGGTGGCCTCACCGGCACCGTGCTGCACACGCCCGGACACACGCCGGCCTGCGTCACCTATGTGATCGGCGACGCGGCCTTTGTCGGCGACACGCTCTTCATGCCGGACTTCGGCACGGCGCGCTGTGATTTTCCCGGCGGATCGGCACGCACACTCTGGCACTCGATCCACAGGATCCTGGCGCTGCCGGACGAGACGCGGATTTTCCTCTGCCACGATTACAAGGCGCCGGGGCGCGATGCATTCGCCTGGGAGACCACCGTCGCCGCGGAGAAGATGAACAAGCACATCGCAGGCGCGACCGAGGAGGAATTCGTGACGCTGCGCGAACGGCGCGACGCCACGCTGTCGATGCCGCGCCTGATCATCCCGTCGATCCAGGTGAACATGCGCGCCGGCCGCCTGCCACCGGCGGATGCGAACGGCACGACCTATCTCAAGGTGCCGATCAACCAGCTCTGATGGCGCGCCCTGTCTACAGGGCAGTCTGGCCACCGATCAACAGGCCATTGAGCTGATCCAGGCCGAGCCAGTAAGACAACTCCCGCGGATGGCCGATGTCCCAGATCGCGATGTCGGCGCGCTTGCCGACCTCCAGCGTGCCGCGGTCGCCGGCCAGACCCAGTGCGCGGGCCGCTTCGCGGGTGACGCCGGCCAGGCACTCTTCCGGGGTCAGCCTGAACAGGCTCGTGGCCAGTACCATCGTCGCGCGGAGCGAACAAACCGGCGAAGTGCCGGGATTGCAGTCGCTGGCGATCGCGATGGGGATCCGGCGTTCACGGAATTGCTCGACCGGCGGCAGCTTCTTCTCGCCCAGCGTCAGGAAGGCGCCGGGCAACAGGACAGCCACGGTGCCGCTGGCGGCCAGGGCCTTCAAGCCGCTCTTCGAGACATACTCCAGGTGATCCGCAGACAACGCATGGTATCTGGCAGCAAGTTCGGCGCCATCGCTGTCGCTTAGCTGGTCGGCGTGCAGCTTCACCGGCAGGCCGAGTTCCTGCGCACGATCGAACAGCCTGGCGACCTGGTCCGCCGAGAAGGCGATCTGCTCGCAATAGGCGTCGACGGCATCCACCAGGTCTTCGTCGTTCGCCGCCGGCAACACGACGCCACCAACAAAATCCAGGTACTCCTCGGTGCGACCCTGGAACTCCGGTGCGACCGTGTGTGCACCGAGGAACGTGGTTTTCACCGTGATGCCGAAGTTCGTACCCAGCGCCCGCGCGACGCGCAGCATCTTCAGCTCGGTTTCAAGATCCAGGCCATAACCCGACTTGATCTCCACCGTGGCCACGCCTTCCTGCTTCAAGGCAGCCAGACGTGCGCCGGCACTGGCCATCAATTCTTCCGCGGTCGCGCTGCGCGTGGCCTGGACCGTCGACACGATGCCGCCGCCAGCCCTTGCGATGTCTTTGTAGGAGGCGCCTTCGAGGCGTCGTTCGAATTCCTCCGCCCGATTGCCGCCGAAGACCAGATGGGTGTGGCAGTCGATGAGTGCCGGAGTCAGCCAGCGGCCGCCGAGGGAGCGGGTCTCTCTCGCCGGGTTGGCAGGAAGCCCGGCGGCCGGACCAAGCCACGCAATCCGGCCGTTCGCGATCGCCACAGCCGCATTCTCGATGGCGCCGTACGGACTGCCGCCGCTTCGCATCGTCGCGACGCGAACGTCCGTCAGCAAAGTATCCCAGTCCGCCATCGCCCGCCCCGCTCCGGATTGCAAAGAACGGTAGCATGCACTAGCCTGTATATACAACCTGACCAGCCGCTGGAAACCGGGAATTCATGCCCTCCCTCCTCGCCCGAAAAGCGCTGCTTGCCGATGGCTGGGCCGAACAGGTTCGCCTGCGGGTGGCGAACGGCCGCATCGGGTCGATCGAGACCGGCGCAACCGCTGCCGCCGGCGATACCGAGGTCGGCATCGTCATTCCCGGCCTCACGAATGCACACAGTCATGCGTTTCAACGCGCACTCGTGGGCCGCACGGAGGAGCGTTCACCTGAATCCAAAGATAATTTCTGGACATGGCGGAGTCGCATGTATGCACTCGCCGGAAATATCGATGCAGCGTCGCTGACGGCGATCGCGCGCCAGGCTTATGTGGAGATGGTGTCGTCCGGCTACACCGGCGTGGCGGAGTTTCATTATCTGCATCGCGAAGCGTCGGCAAGTGGTCCTGACGAGGCGATGCTGCATGCGCTGATGACCGCCGCGAACGACAGCGGCATCCGCCTCACCTATGTACCGGTGCTCTACCAACGGGCCGGCTTCGACCAGCCGCACCCGACCGCGGAACAGGCACGCTTCGCGATGACGCCGGACGAGTTCGAAGCCCACTATCGCTCGGCGAAGAAGCTGGCGGCGGGAAACTTCGTGGTTGCGGTGGGTGCGCACAGCCTGCGTGCCGTGACCGCGGACGCCCTGCACCGGGTCGCCGCACTGGCGGAGGCCGATGGTGTGCCGATGCACCTGCACATTGCCGAACAACAGGGCGAGATCGACCAGTGCCTTGCTGCCTACGGCACGCGACCGGTGCGCTGGCTGACGGAATATTTCGATCTCGACGATCGCTGGTGCCTTGTGCATGCCACGCATCTGGACGATGGCGAAATTGACACGCTGGCCGCTTCCGGCGCCGTGGTCTGCCTGTGTCCGAGCACGGAGGGCAACCTCGGCGACGGGTTCTTTCCGCTGCGGCGCTATCTCGAGGGCGGCGGCCGGATCGCGATCGGCTCGGACAGCCACGTGTCGATCAATCCCTTCGAGGAGCTGCGCTGGCTCGAGTATGGACAACGGCTCAGGTCGCAGAGCCGGAACGTGGCAGCGATCGGCAACAACCACACCGGAAGCAGCCTGTTCGAGCAGGCACTGCTGGGCGGCGGGCTCGCGGGCGGCCTGCTGACCGGTGGCGCCTCGGGTGGCGAACGATCGACAGGCGGACTCACGACCAGCTCGCCCGCCGATCTGGTCGTGCTCGACGACACCAGCCCGATGCTGCTGGGCCACGAATCAGGGACCCTGCTCGATGCCCTGGTCTTTGCCGGCCTCCCGCTGCCGATCGAGCGGGTGATGGTGGCCGGCACATGGCAGGTCGTGAACGGGCGACACGTCAATGCAGAGCATGTGCGCAGTGAGTATGCCCGCGTGATCCGCAAGCTCCATCCGCAGGCGGTGTCCGGATGACGGCGCAACCGAAGCCGCGTTACCGGCAACTCAAGGACTCCATCATCGGCCAGATCTCGCGTGGCGAGCTGCGACCGAACGACCGGGTACCCTCCGAGAATGAGCTGGTGGATTCAGCCGGCGTGTCCCGCATGACGGCGAATCGGGCACTGCGCGAACTGAACGACGAAGGCTATGTCGAGCGGGTGGCCGGTGTCGGCACCTTCGTGGCCGATCTCAAGGCCGCGTCACACGTCCTCGAAGTACGCAACATTGCCGACGAGATCGCGCGGCGCGGCCATCACCACACAGCCACGGTCCTGCGCCAGGCCCGGGAACGGGCCAGCCGCGAAGTCGCCAGGGCCCTGCAGATCGACACCGGCGCCGCCGTCTTCCACATCCTCATCGTCCATCATGAAAACGATGCACCGATACAACACGAAGACCGCTACGTGCTGGTTGCGTTCGCACCGGACTGCCTCGGCCAGGACTTCGGCGAAATCACGCCGGCGGCTTATCTCTCCGCCATCTCGCCGCTGCAGGAAGCGGAACAGGTCGTCCGTGCAGCCATGCCCGACGACACCATCCGCAAGAGCCTGCACATGGCAAACAACGAACCGTGCCTCGTCGTGACGCGCCGGACCTGGGCCCATGGCCGCCCGGTCAGCTTTGCCCGCCTGCACCACCCCGGAAACCGCTTTGAGCTCACCGGACATTACGTGCCGCCGGGCACCCGTGCGAGCAATCTTTCAGGAGACCGCAAATGAAAAGCCCATCCGCCCGCCACATCAAGGCGCCGACCGGCACAACGCTGCACGCCAAAAGCTGGCTGACCGAAGCGCCGCTCCGCATGCTCATGAACAATCTGGATCCGGACGTCGCCGAACGGCCCGAAGACCTCGTCGTGTACGGCGGCATCGGCAAGGCCGCACGCAACTGGAAATGCTTCGACGCAATCGTCGCCTCGCTGAAAAAGCTGGAGGATGACGAAACACTGCTGGTGCAGTCGGGCAAGCCTGTCGGCGTGTTCCGCACGCACCGGGATGCACCGCGCGTATTGATCGCCAACTCGAACCTGGTGCCGGCCTGGGCGAACTGGGAGCATTTCCGCGAACTCGACAAAAAAGGCCTGATGATGTTCGGGCAGATGACCGCGGGCTCGTGGATCTACATCGGCAGCCAGGGCATCGTGCAGGGCACTTACGAGACCTTCGTGGAGCTGGGCCGGCAACACTACGGCGGTGACCTCGCCGGCCGCTGGATCCTGACGGCCGGGCGCGGCGGCATGGGCGGTGCGCAGCCACTCGCGGCCACCATGGCGGGTGCGTCGATGCTGGCGATCGAATGCCAGCCGGATCGCCTCAACAAGCGCCTGCAAACCGGCTATCTCGATCTCCGCGCGGACAACCTGGATGCCGCCCTCGCACTGATCAACCAGTCGATCACCAAGCGCCAGCCGCTGTCCGTCGGCCTGCTCGGCAATGCGGCCGAAGTCCTGCCGGAACTGCTGCGACGGGGCGTCAGGCCCGATGCGGTGACCGACCAGACCTCGGCGCACGATCCGGCGAATGGCTACCTGCCACTCGGCTGGAGCATCGAACAATGGCAGGAGCGTCGCCGGACAGACCCACAGGCCGTCGCAAAGGCCGCGGCGCAATCGATGGCCGTGCACGTCGAAGCCATGCTCGGCTTCCAGCAGGCCGGCATTCCCGTCTTCGACTACGGCAACAACATCCGCCAGGTCGCCTTCGACGAAGGCATCAAGAACGCCTTTGATTTCCCGGGTTTCGTACCGGCTTATGTGCGCCCGCTTTTCTGCCGCGGCATCGGACCCTTTAGATGGGTGGCACTCTCGGGTGATCCGGAAGACATCTACAAGACCGACCGGAAGGTGAAGGAACTGCTGCCGGACAACACACACCTGCATCGCTGGCTCGACGCCGCCCGCGATCGTATCCAGTTCCAGGGCTTGCCGGCGCGCATCTGCTGGGTCGGGCTCGGCGCCCGCGATCGCCTCGGGCTCGCCTTCAACGAGATGGTTCGCAAGGGCGAGTTGAAGGCGCCGGTGGTCATCGGCCGCGATCACCTCGACAGTGGCTCGGTGGCCAGCCCGAACCGTGAAACCGAGTCGATGAAAGATGGCTCGGACGCCGTCTCCGACTGGCCCCTGCTGAACGCACTCCTGAACACGGCCAGCGGCGCCACCTGGGTTTCGTTTCATCACGGCGGCGGAGTCGGCATGGGTTACTCGCAACATGCCGGCCTCGTGATCGTCTGCGACGGCAGCGAGGATGCCGATCGGCGGATTGCCCGCGTGCTGTGGAACGATCCCGCGACCGGGGTGATGCGCCATGCCGATGCCGGTTATGCAGAGGCCATACGCTGTGCCGCCGAACACAAACTCGATTTACCGATGATCAAGTCGTAGCCACGGGGCACCACCATGCATCTGCAGATCAACAACCAACCCGTTCGCCTGGCCGAGCTGCGTCGTGCCTGGCAGCAGCCCGTGACCATCGGTCTCGGCAAGACGGCCATGGCGCGCGTTGCAGCCTCGAACGCCCTGATCGCGAAGGTGGTCAAGGGCGGCAAGCAGGTCTACGGCGTCAACACCGGCTTTGGCCAGCTGGCGCAGGTCCGGATCGACGACACCGAGCTCGTGCATCTGCAGGAGAATCTCGTCTGCTCGCACTCGGTGGGTGTCGGCGAGTTGCTGCCGGACGCCATCGTGCGCCTGACGATGATCATGAAGGTCATCGCGCTGGCGCAGGGATATTCAGGCGTGACGACCGCACTGGTTGAAGCCCTGTGCGCGCTCATCAACCACAACATCCACCCGGCCATTCCATCAAAGGGATCGGTTGGCGCCTCGGGCGACCTGGCGCCGCTGGCGCACATGTCGGCGGTGTTGCTCGGTCATGGCACCGCGAAGGTCAACGGCGAGCAACGCCCGGCGGCGGACGCGCTGGCACAGGCCGGCTTGCAGCCCTTGCAGCTGGCGCCGAAGGAAGGGCTGGCGCTGTTGAACGGCACGCAGGTGTCGACGGCACTGGCGCTCGGCGCCCTGTTTCGTGCCGAAAATGTGCTGGCCGCTTCGGTGGTGGCGGGCGCGATGTCGGCCGATGCGATCCAGGGCAGCGACACACCATTTGATGACCGCATTCAACAGGTCCGGGGCCATGCGGGGCAGATCGCCATCGCCGGCTTGCTGCGGGACCTGATGAACGGCAGCGAGATCCGTGCTTCGCATGTCGAATGCAAGCGGGTGCAGGACCCCTACTCCATTCGCTGCCAGCCGCAGGTCGCCGGCGCCTGCCTCGATGTATTGACGCACGTCGGGCGCGTGCTGGAGACGGAAGCCAATGCCGTCACCGACAACCCTCTCGTCTTCACGGACACGGGTTCCGTGCTCTCCGGCGGCAATTTCCACGCCGATCCGGTTGCCCTCGCAGCCGATTACCTCGCGCTCGCCATTGCCGAGATCGGTTCGCTGGCCGAGCGCCGCATCGCGCTCCTCATCGACTCGCACCTGAGCGGCCTGCCGGCCTTCCTGGTCGACAATGGCGGCGTCAACTCTGGCTTCATGATGGCGCAGGTCACCGCCGCCGCGCTGGCCTCGGAGAACAAGTCGCTCGCCCATCCCGCCAGCGTCGACAGCATCCCGACCTCAGCCAACCAGGAAGACCACGTGAGCATGGCCACCTTCGCCGCCCGGCGGCTGCATGCCATGGTCGACAACGTGCAGCACATCATCGCCATCGAGTTGCTCGCCGCCGCCCAGGGCGTCGAATTCCATCGTCCGGAAAAAAGTTCCGCGAAACTCGAACAGGCGATTGCCGACATCCGCCGCCTGTCGCCACGCTATGAAAACGACCGCTCGCTATCCGGCGACATCGAAGCCGTGGCCGCCCTGATCGACGGCGGACATTTCCATCACTACGCCGAGCCGGCCCTGCCCACATCCTGGCGATGAGCGAGGTCTACGTCTGGCACGAGGGCACCACGCCGCTCCTCATCAGCATCCCGCATGACGGCCGCGACATCCCGCCGGACATCGCGGCGGCGATGACGGATGCGGGTCGTACGATTCCCGATACGGACTGGCACGTCCGGCAGCTCTACCGGTTTGCCGAGTCGCTGGGCGCCAGCATCATCGCCGCCAACCACTCGCGCTATGTCGTCGATCTCAACCGTTCCCCGGCAGACGAAGTGCTCTACAGCGGACAGGTGTCCACCGGTCTTTGTCCGCAGCAGACCTTTGCCGGCGACGACATCTACAGCGATGGCAAAGGCATCGCCCACGAGGAACAGCAACGGCGCATCGCCCTGTACTGGGCGCCCTATCACGCACGCATCACCCAAGGCCTTGCCGACATCAAGCGCCGCTTCGGCCACGCCTGCCTGTGGGATGCGCACTCCATTCGCGGCAGCGTGCCCCGGCTCTTTCCCGGCGCATTGCCGGATCTCAATATCGGCACCAACGATGGCCGCAGCTGCCCACCTGCGCTACAGAACCGGATTGCCGAAGTCGCCGCCGTCTCGCCGTACTCGAGTGTCGTCAACGGCCGCTTCAAGGGCGGCTACATCACGCGGCACTACGGGCAACCCGACGATCGCGTCTACGCCGTGCAGCTCGAGCTGGCGCAGCGCTGCTACATGGATGAAGAGACGCTGCGTTATGACGCGGAACGGGCCGCGACGCTGGCGGCGACGATCGAGCGGATGCTGCAGGCTTGCTCGGTATTGGGTTCAGGACTTGAGGGGTAACATGTCTCCATTCAAGGAGAATGGTCATGGCACCGCCCGCCAAGCAGTGCGCAACGGCACCAGGCAGCCATTGACGAACAACAACGCCGAAAGGATGGTGTTGGTGTCGAGTACAACCCGACGGGCTCCGACCATCAGCGCTGGCTGCCCTCACGGCGCGCCCAAGTGACGGCGTCTTCCACGTCCTGTTCCGAAATCGCAAGTTCGGCCAACTTCGCGCGAACCGCGTCGGCCCGCTGAATCCGCACCGGTGTCAGAACGATCTGCCCATCCTCCACACGAATCTCGTAGTAACGAGGGTCGCCTACTGCCTTCGTGACGGCCTTCGTGACGGCCTTCGGCAGGGTCAGCTGGTTCTTGGCAGTCATCTTGGCAAGCATGGATTTCTTCCGGAGGAAAGAAAGGATTCCCTGCTTTACTACAATTGCTACCTTGTGCAAGTCAACGGCCGCTTCAAGGGCGGCCAGATCACGCGTGAAGGTCAGCGAGCATCGGGCCCGCCTGCGCGCGCAGGGCCTGCGGCCAATCCAGATCTGGGTACCGGATGTCCGCGCACCGTCTTTCAAGGCGGAAGCACATAGACAATCCTTGGTCGTCGAGGCGAACGACTGGACTGCGGTCCACCTGTCGATTGATGGTCGACAAGATCACAACCGTCCCGAAAACCAGGCTCGGAGCACTTCGGCTGGCTGCTCCACGCCTGCGATGTTAACCCCAACCGCCGATTCAATAGGTCACGGCTCCCTACAACGACTTCAGGTATTGCGCAACATCGGCAATCTCCGCGCCCGTCAGGCCAAGAGACTGCTTCTCGTTGTACATTTCAACCACGGCATCGAGCGTCTTCGCCGAGCCGTTGTGGAAATATGGCGGGTGCTGCCATACGCCTTTCAATGGCGCAGTGCGATACATCTTGGTCGCGGTGCGCGATGCGTAGCTCGGCACACCCGATGCTTCCGGTTCGCTGGGTACTTCAACTGGATCATGCAGACGTTCGTTGGCATCCGTGAACTCTGGACCGCTGTGGCAGCGCACACAACCCGCGTTGCCATTGAAAAGTGCCTTGCCGCGTTCTGCCGCTGCAACATCAAAGCTGCCAGCCGGTGCGGGCGGTGCGGCGAGGGACAGCTGGTAAGCCTGCAACGCCGGCAACTTTGACGAGACCTGATCGTCATCCCCATTGGTGACGTCAACGCCAAGGGTGCCGATGCGGTCATCACGGAAGTTGCCGTGCCCACCCATCTGTGTCACGGCGACATACCGGTTCCAGTAGGCCAGATCATCGCCATCGCCCGTGGCAATGATCTTGCGAATGTTCTGCAAACCATAGGCCGGCGAGATCACCTGCGGGCCATTCTGGCCATCCTGGTTGAAGCGCGGGTCGTACATGCCCGGACGCCACGAGTTGTAGACGGCCTTCTGCCCGGCCGTCAGCGCAGGTGACAAGGCAATGATCGCTCCCGGGTTCAGGTCACGGTTCGGCCATCCATCGAGGCGCTTGCCGATGCCCGGGGAAAATGAGTTGTCGACGGTGGAGTGGCACAATGCGCAAGTAACCCCGACACGCGTCAGCGTGTCTTTGCCACCACGCTCCTCTACTGTCCCCTTGATGCCGATCACGGCGTTGAGCTTGATCAATGCCACCGTGGTATCGGGGCTGGTCAAGCTGATATCGCCATTCACGATGCCTGCCACGACTGCCGGCGGAAGCGCCTCGGAGTCCACCTTCAGGCCCACGGACAGCGCCGTGGTCGGGTCGACCGCCGCGGCAATCACTTCGTTCATCCTCAGTGTGTCGGTCCAAAACGTCTCGTCACCGAAGGTATCGAAGCGGAAGATATTCCTGCCTTCCTCCAGAAAGGCCGTGTCGACCACGGTGTCAAACGTCCAGGTGAAGTTGTGCGCCAACGCGGCACCATCGACCCCTTTGACGCCAGTCGTCACGGTCGCGGTACAGGTGACATTCGCCGGCATTGGCTCGGCGGCCTCGGACTGTGGCAGGTTGGTTGGAGTTTCCGTAATGCGCACGAATGTCGCCGTTCTGGTGACTGCGTCATAGGTGACGGACCCAAATGGCTCGGCATCCGACGGGCATTTCACGCTGAAAGTGCTGCCATTCAATGTCGTCGGATCAATCTTCTTGTCGAAGGTCACGCTCACCTGGGCGGTGTTCAGAACACCAGCGGCTGCCTGGGTCGGCGAGACCGAGGTGACAGTGGGCCCCCGGGAGTCGTGACTGCTGCCGCCACCGCACCCGCCGAGAGTTGCGCCGAGCGCAAGGCACAAAACCGGGGGCAACAGTTTCCTGCTTGTTGACCTGTTCAATTGCATTCCCTCTTGTGTGCCCGGAAGAGGGAATCTTTGCCGAAACGAAGCGAGTGCCGCTTACAGATTCTTTAGGTCTGGCGTGAAACCGCCATGCTTGTCCGATCCAGCCCTGAAGGCCGATGGCGAAACACCGAAAAGCGACTTGAAGGCGTTGCTGAAATGAGCGTGACTGGAAAACCCGAGGTCGAGAGCCAACGCCGTGATGTCTTCACAGTGAGGCAGCTCGACCAGCGCGCGGTTGAGCCGAAGACGCATGCGATAGCGACAAAGCGACATGCCTTCCGACCTCGTGAAGGCATCGGTGAGGTAGGTGCCGGACACATGAACGGCGTCTGCAACATCATTGAGCGAGATGGCTTCACCGACGCTGGCGTGCAGAATCTGCTTTGCCCGGTCCACAACGCGAAGCGGCACGGCCAGCGTGGTTTTCCGCCTGGTCGCCAGCGCTTCGTTGACCAGGGCAATCATCAACTCGTCGGTGGCCAGCGTATCGTTGCCTAGGGCCTCGAGCTGCAGCAGCCTGTGATTGCGCAGGTTCATGTGTGGCGTCATCGGTTTCGTGACGCGCTGGAAGGCTGGATGCTGCGATGGCACAGCGTACCGGCCCAGCTCCTGGAGCATGGACAGGCGTGGCGTGATGATGATGCTGTCATGTCCGCGGCTCGCCACATGCATGTCGGAGTAGGCTTCCCCCGCACAAACAAAAAGCACGCGAGTCACATCCAGAAGCGCAGACCTGGCGCCGACGTGCCACTCAAAAGCACCCGCATAGGGGAAGACCAGCTGGTATTCGGCAGAGTAACCCCGGGGTGCTGGACGATCGCCCGGCGCGCTGAAATCCTCGATACGTCCCAGGCGGCTTGAGTGCAGGGTGCGACGGCGAGTGGCTGGTGCGACAGGTCTGGCTGTTTTGGCTGACATGGGCGGGTCTGCAGGGAAATTTCCCTGGGGATGATGATCGCCGGAATGCCGGAGGCTTGCCAGAGGATGATTGACCGGCCCGGGCGGCGCCTCAATCCCCCACCGGATACTTCGGCCGGTTGCTCCACTTCCGCCATGCCGCCTTCTGCACGTCATCCATCGACGGCTTGGTGCCGTCGATCCAGAGCTGCTCCACGGTGGTCGAGGGCTCGAGCAGATCTCCGTTGGTGAGCACGAGGCTGGCGCTCTTGCCGGGCTTGATCGAGCCGAGGATGGAGTCGAGGCCGAGGATCCTGGCGGGATTGAGCGTGATCGAGCGGTAGGCGGCCTGGCGATCGAGGCCGTAGGCGGCGGCGAGGCCGGCAAACTCCGCGATATGTCGTGCATTGGCCGAGCCACCGGTGCGCGAGGGGCTGGCGATGGCGAAGAGCACGCCGGCCTGCTCGAGCCTGGCCGGCATCGAGTACTGCACGTCGTAGGGGGCATCGAGTCGCGAGGGTTACATGCTGATGTCGGTGAGCACTACAGGCACCTGGTGCCGGGCGAGCAGGTCAGCCACGAGGTAAGCATCACGGCCATCGCTGATCACCACGCGGAGCTTGCGCTTCGCGGCCCAGTTGACCACGGCTTCGATGCTGTACTTCTCGCGGGCAGTCGCCCAGAGGGGCCGCTCACACCGCACGACGGGCAGCAGGGCTTCGAGCTGCGCGTCGTAACGGACCTATCAACTCTTCCTGTCGTCCGTGCGGGCGCGGTCGTATGCCT
>CAYLKO010000047.1:0-22542 GCA_964384525.1 uncultured Chromatiaceae bacterium | reverse complement strand
AACCAGGCTCAGGCAAACCAGCTCGTAGCGCCGCGCATAGCTCCTCGACTGGAAGTCCTCGTCCATGGCGTAGTGGACGAACGTCTGACGCCGGGTGGGTCGCGTGGACTTCTCGGTCTCTTCAAGCATGAACAGGTAGCCGAGCCAGGGGCGTTGGGATGGCTCGTACATTCCCTTGCGGTAGGCCGCCCAGAAATCAGTGGCATTGCCGAGCGCCTCTTCGACCCGGTTGTTGAAGTTGTTGCCGAAGCTGCCGACCTGGGACTTCACCTCCACCACCGCCACGAGATCCTTGCCGGACGTGACGATCAGATCCCACTCCTTGGATGGCCGGTAGTAGCCAGGAAGAAGTCGGGGGTTCTTTTCCCGCGAGTGAATGTTTGTCTCGGGCAGGCCTGCATCACGGCAAACGGCGGCAATCAGCTTCACGAAGCCGTCCGCGTGCTTGCCACCCGTCACTGCGCCGCGAGTGCCGGCATCCTTCTTGCCGGTCTTCGACCCCTGTTGCTTGTGCTGGGACTTGCGGGTGACCCAGAAATGCTTGACCGCGGCCGATAGCCCGGCTTCGACATCAAGCATCGTTGCGATGTCGCTCAATGGTGTGACTGGAGAAGAGACCTGCCAGTCCGGCCTCCAACCGCTCGCTCGCCATATCGAAGTAGTGGGGGTCGATCTCGACACCGATACTGTTCCGCCCGGTCATGGCAGCAGCCAGGCTCGTTGTGCCAGTACCCATGAACGGGTCCAGGACGGTATCCCCCACGAAACTGAACATCCGCACCAGCCGTTCGGCCAGATCGACCGGGTACGGTGCAGGATGGTTGCGGGTGGATGCCCCGGTGACGCCACTCCAGATTTGCTGGAACCATGCTTTATGGTCTTCGGCCGAGATCACGCTGAGGATGCGGGTCTCAAGGCTGGGACTGCGATAACCACCGGGCTTGCGCTCCATGAGGATGAACTCGATGTCGTTCTTGATCACCGAGTTGGGCTCGTAGGGCTTGCCGAGGAAACCTCCACCGTTGCCTTCGGCCTCGAACTTGGCGTTGGCGATCTTGTACCAGATAATCGGCGCCAGGTTGCTGAAGCCGATCTGCCTGCATTCCACCTGGATCGAGGCATGCAGCGGCACCACGGTGTGCTCGCCATCATTCCGGCGCCGGGACAGACACACATCGCCCACGACGCAGATCAGGCGTCCGCCCGGGACCAGCACCCGCAAGCAATGGCTCCAGACCCTGTTGAGTTCTTCGATGAATTCGCCGTAGTCATCGATGTGGCCCATCTGGCCATCGGCGTCCCGATACTGCTTCAACGTCCAGTACGGTGGCGACGTGACAATGAGGTGGACGCTCTGGTCCGGAATGAAGCTCAAGTCCCTGGCATCTCGCTGATGCAACGCATGGCTCGTCGGCAAGCGGGACACATAGTCGGCAATTCGGGCCAGCAGTTTGGGATCCTTGGCGATCTTCGGCAGGGCAGTCTGGTGGTTACCCAGCGACTTCAGGTCGACGGGAAAGCTGGCCGCCCGTGCGCGCACTGTTGCAGCCACTTTCGGGCCACGCCGCTTGCGGGCTGCAACTGGCGCCGCATCACCGGCTGGCAAGCCGGTGGAGTCCGCCTTAAGCGTCACGGTTAAACCCCTCGATCGTGTGGGCAGCAACGGTGCCAGCCATCACGACTGCTGTCCGTCACGGGCCTTGAATAACGGCCACTGGTCAGCGACATATTTCTCCGCCGCGTCACGCACCACCCAGGCCAATGACACCTTCTTTGCAGCAGCGAGCTTCTCGAGTTCTTCGTAGACCTCGGGCGGAAAGCTGACGGACGCGCGGGTGCTTTTAGGGGGGTGCGAGTTGGTGGCGGGTTTTCTGGACATTGGGGCCTCCTCCGGGCGTGCACCACATTACACCACATTGATGCATTGTAGAAGTCCTTTTCAAACTGGAGGTGCGGCCATTTCCTAAGGCAGTATTGAACCGAGGAATGCCAGCAGGTCAGACTGCGTCACCCTTTACGTCACATGTAATGTCTTCCAAGCAACCTGCTTTGAATCGACTAACGCCCACGCAACGTGCGGCTTTGCAAAATGTTGTAGCGGTGGCCCGTAGTCGCCAGGCGGTTGCGCGGCGTCGCGCAATGGCATTCGTTCGCCACGCCGAATGTTCAGAGGCCATGTTCGATGCGACGATGGAAAGCATACGCTGTCACGCTCGCGTGATACTGCACTTTCACCCGGACCGGATTGGCGTAAGGGCCATCACTGTCGCAGAGGCGGTGCTCGAGGATGGTCAATATCGCAGTCAGTTCGAGACGGGGCTGTCGAGCGGCAGTCTCACCGCTTTTCCAGGCGGGCCACGCGACGAATGGGAACGGAGTCTCTTTGGTGGCACTTATCACAACCGGGGCTCGACCACTGGCGAACGACCCAAGTATGGGGCACTGGAACTAATTCGATATCCCGACGGGCCGTGGCCACGATTCGGCTCGTGCTATTTTGTGTTGCGATCGGAAGTATCCAGGCGGACCTCATTCACCTTCTCGGGCAGCGAACAACCCGATGTGAGTGAACATCTGGGCACCATCGAGTGTCTGGAGTGTGTGCTGGCACCGCTGCTTTCTGAGGTGGCTGGTGGTGCTCACGCAAATATCTCATGGCCACCGTTCAGTGCACCAACTTTGGGGGTAGACGGCCTCACGGTGTCAAATCTGCTTGAGCGCTTGTCGAAAGAACTTCCTCTGCCGCGTGCGGATCCATCCTGTGGCCCGCCTGGCAGGGTGCTTGATACCGGGATCGAAGCGCAAATCCATGGACCAATTGACCTCGGCCAAGACGTTGAGCGGCTTGTTGCCGATTCTGCATTTATCGGCAGACCCACTGGAGACTGTCTCAAGACGCTATGTCAGAAATATGCAATTGCTTTGGAATGGCATTGTGGATTCCAACTTCTGGCAGAGGACGTTCCTGACGGGTTTCGGGGGTCTGCAATCCCCAGACTCGCGCAGCGAATCGCTCGAGATGGTGTCGTTGATGCCGCCGTCATCGGTGCGGCCCAGGCATCGCTGCGGTTACGACCTCATGAGTGGCGGGAGCAGGGTGAACCCAAGGAAATACTCCAGCATCTTAAACAGCTTTGGCATGTGGTGGTTCAGTACGGAACTCCCGTGATGAGTACCGCGGGTACCATATGACTAGCAGCTGCAGCGGATCGTGGCACTGCGTCGTGGGCGCGGCCTGAAAATGCAGGAGTTGAGTATGGTTCTGGAGGCCGCGGTGCTGAACGTACGGGTCGGTCAAGAGGTTGCTTTCGAAGAAGCATTCCGCAAAGCGCGGAATATCATAGCGTCCTCCCGCGGATACAACGGACATCAGCTTCATCGCTGCCTGGAGAAGCCCAATCAGTACATTCTCCTGGTGCGCTGGGACCGATTGGAGGATCACATTGAGGGATTTCGGCAATCAGCTGCATATGCCGAGTGGAAGCGACTCTTGCACCACTTTTACGATCCCTTCCCTAGTGTGGAGCACTACGTTGAGGTGCGGTAGTGAGCGCCCACCCACTCGTTCCTCCGAGCATGGTGCGTGGCTGCACGCGTCTTGCGCGGTTCTATGAAAAAGCCAGCTCAAGCAAGGTCGGCTTGAAAGAACAAAACCCGAATCAAGGGAATCCCGAATGATTCGGCGAGAATGAAAATATTCCCAAGAAAGGCACCCGCATCTACATGCCGTCTACACGGACAAGGGTCGGGAGCAGTTGCAGCCGTAAGTCATTGATTAAATGGTGGTGATGGGTAGAGTTGAACTACCGACCTCAGCATTATGAGTGCCGCGCTCTAACCAACTGAGCTACATCACCACACGGGGGCGGGCATTGTCTGGGCCGGGTCCCGGACTGTCAAGAAAAGGGGCCCGGAAATCGACCCAGAGGTCGGCCCAGAGACCGGTCTAGAGATCGGCCTCGACCACGGGTTCGCCATTGATGTGGATGGCCCTGGCCCGGTCCACTGCAGCATAGATCCGGCCGATGGAACGGGGGCTTTTGAGCACCCGCCAAGCGACGTCGCCGAGGTCCTGGCGGTTGATGTAGCCGACGACCTGGGAGCTTTCGACGGCGATGGGGCCAGCCTTGCCGGGCCGGATGGTCATGCCGCCGGAGCGGAGGATGGTCCAGTCCATGGCGGTTTCCCTGAGGCGGGTTTCGGCCCAGTTCTTGGCACGGATGGCTTTGCCGGCAAAGGCCTTGACGAAGGGATCGAGGACGACGGAGCTGTCGCCGCAGCCGATGGAGGTGGTGAGCAGGAAGCGGGACACGCCGGCGGCGGCGGCGGCGTCGATCACATGGATGTTGCCCTGGCTGTTGCGCTGGGGACTGCCGCCGATGAAACAGACCACGGTGTAGGCGGCCGCATCGGGGGCCGCGAAAACGGCTTCAACGGCGGACCGCTCGGTGGGGTCGGCACACACGACGCTGGCGCCCATCGATTCAAGCAGATCACGATCGCGTTCGCGCCGGACCACGGCCTGCACGATGCGAAGTTCGCGTCGGGCGAGCTGCACCAAACGGTAGCCGGTGTCGGATTCGGCACCAAACACCATGAGGTGGAGGGGGCGAGGCTCGTCGGCGGCCATGCCGGCATAGTGGCAGATCGGCAGCCTTTGCGGGAACTTCTCCGGGACTGCTGCCGGCGGGTCGCTACACGTTGAATCGAAAGTGCATGACATCGCCTTCGTTGACGATGTATTCCTTGCCTTCGAGCCGCAGCCGGCCGGCGTCCTTGGCGCCCTGCTCGCCCTTGCCCTTGATGAAGTCCTCGAAGGCGATGACCTCGGCGCGGATGAAGCCCTTTTCGAAATCCGTGTGGATCTCGCCGGCTGCCTGCGGCGCGGAGGCGCCTTTACGCACGGTCCAGGCCCGGACTTCCTTTTCACCTGCCGTGAAGAAGGTCTGCAGGCCAAGCAGCTTGTAGCCGGCGCGGATCACGCGGTTCAGGCCCGGCTCGGCAAGTCCAAGATCGGTCAGGAACGCGGTCTTGTCGGCTTCGTCCAGCTGGGCGATCTCGGCCTCGATGCCGGCACAGACCACGACGCACTCGGCGCCTTCAGTCACGGCCAGCGCCTGCACCTTCTCGACAAAGGCGTTGCCGGCAAGACCCTGCTCATCGACATTGGCCACATACATCACGGGCTTGGCGGAGAGCAGGAACATCTCCTGCACCGCCGGCCGCTGCTCATCCGTCAGCTCGAAGGTGCGGGCCGGTTTGCCGGCGCCGAGGTGATCACGCAGGCCCACCAGCAGGTTGCGACGGCTGATGTCTTCCTTGCGGCCGGTCTTGGCCTGCTTCTCGGCCTTGTCCGCGGCCTTTTCGGTGGCGGCGAGATCGGCGAGCAGCAATTCGGTGTTGATGATGTCGATGTCATGCAGCGGATCGATGCGCCCGGCAACATGGACGATGTCGTCGTTCTCGAAACAGCGGACCACATGCGCAATGGCATTGGTCTCGCGGATATTGGCCAGGAACTGGTTGCCGAGCCCGGCTCCCTTCGACGCCCCTTCCACAAGGCCGGCAATATCCACGAATTCCATCGAGGTGGGCAGGGTCTTCTGCGGTTTGACGATCGCCGCCAATTGGGCGAGGCGCGGATCGGGCACCGCCACCACCCCGACATTGGGGTCGATGGTGCAGAACGGGTAATTGGCCGCATCGATGCCGGCGGCGGTGAGGGCATTGAACAGCGTGGATTTGCCTACATTGGGCAAACCGACGATTCCACAACGAATGGGCATGGGGAGCTTCAGTCCGGGATCAGGGCGGCCATCCTAAACGCAGCCACGCCGGATGCAAAGCGGGCGCTGCTGCCGCACGACAAAGCGCCGATTCACTGAGTCGTGTCGAGCAACGAGCCTTCGACGATCGGCCGGCCAACGGCAAACTGCAGCTGCCAACTGCCGTTGTTGACGTAGCCGAGGGAAATCAGGAAGGGCCCGACGGGTGAGCGCCCGCTCAACGTGGCGGCGATTCCCCGCAGCACATCATCGTCCATTGCGTCGATGCGGCCAGCCAGACGCCCGGCATCCATGCGCAGGCCGGCGTAGAGCGCCTGGCCAAACAGCGACTGGATGTCAGCCAGTTTCCACGCATAGTCGGCGCCCACCAGCCAGTAGCGCTCGCCGCGGAGCTCGCCGGATTGCAAGCCGGGAAAGGTGCGGATGCCGCCGAGCTGGAACAGTTCATTGGGCGGCAGGGTACCGCTCAGGCGGGTGCCGCCGCTCAACTTGAGGCTGAGGGAATCACCGCGCCACGGAAAGGCCCGGGTGAGCACGCCTTCGATCAGCCCGTATTCCTGCTCGCCGCCCAGCCAGGTTCCGGCGTCGATCAGACGAGCGTTGAACAGCGTGCCCCGCGTCGGCAAGGCAACGGCATCACGCGTGTCGTAGACCAGTGCCAGAACCAGGCTGGCGACATCGGCACCCTCGATGGAGGGAAACCAGACGGGGCCCGTGTCCCGGTCTATCGACACGACACCGCGGCGCAGGCCGGCCCGCAGCTGCGCCGTGGTGCCGAAATTCGCACCAAGATCCAGCTGGGCGGCCCGGGTGCGAAAATCGTAGCGGGCGATGCGCTCGCCATCGATGTAGATATCCTCGATCGTGCTGTCCTGTCTCAGCTTCGGCTCCACGAAGAAGCGCTGCGCGATATCCAGTGGCTGGTAAAGGCCGGTTTCCACCAGATTGTCCTGGCCGAGTTGCACCGCGCTGTGCCACACGCCGCCGCGCGGATTCAGCCAGGTGCGGCGGTGCTCGGCGCGGATCACGGCCTGCAGGGAACTGCCCGTACCACCGGCAATGCCGAGATCGAAGCGCAGGAAGTTCGGTCCCCAGGATTTTTCCACCGGCTGGATATCGAGGATCCTGGCATCGGCAGGCCCGGTGAGCTGGTAGTCCACGCGCTCGAAATCACCCAGTGAATAGATGCGGCCCGTCACTTCCGCGATGTCGGCATTGCTGACCGTCGCGCCCGGCTGCACCGTGTGCAGCTGGCTGCGCACATACTCCGGATTGACTTCCTTCAGGCCACTGATGCGGACATCGGCGAGCGTCGTCGTGGATGCACTCATGCGGGTGACGCGCTGTCGCCACGCATGATATTCGGCCTCCGGCAAGGCATAGCGTCGCAGCTGGTCGGCGGCGGCCATGGCGGCGTTCCGGCCCATCTCGATCGTGTCCGGCAGCCGCTCGAACGAGGTGGAACCAACCTCACCCATCGGCACCACAATGCTGACATCGCGATCGGTCAGCGTGGCCAGCTGGACACTTTCATTGGCAATGGCCGACACATCCAGCACCCGTGCAGCCAGCGAAACCGCTGATGACAGATCCGTTGCCTTGAGCGGTGGCGATGGCAGCGAGATGGCGATGACCACATCAGCGCAGAGATTCCGGGCGATGTCGACAGGCAGATTGCGCACCATGCTGCCGTCGGCGAGGAGCCGGCCATCGAGGGCGACCGGCGCAAACGCACCCGGTACGGCCATGCTGGCCCGCATGGCCACAGCCAGGTCCCCCTTGCCCAGCACCACCATTCTTCCCGTGAGCATGTCGGTGGCGACGGCCCGGAACGGAATCGGCAACTCGTCGAAATTTCGGGTGAAGCGGGCATCCGCCACCAGGTTCCGCAACAGATCTTCGATGTCCTGTGTCCGGAACAGGCCGGTAGCGCCCACCAGCCGGCCGCGCTTGATGCCGACTTCGATATTGTTGGTGTAGGTCGTCCCCGCCAGCTTGCGGTTGATGGGCATGCGGCTGCGCTGGCCCTCGGACCCGACGGTTCGCGACCAGTTGATGTTGCGGACTTCCGCCTCGATTTCCTCCGGCGGCATGCCGGCGGCAAAGGTTGCCCCGACCAGCGCCCCCATGCTGGTGCCGGCAACACAATCAACAGGCACCCGCAGTTCGTCCAGCACCCGCAACACACCGATATGTGCGCCACCCTTGGCGCCACCGCCGCCCAGCACCAGGCCGATTTGCGGATGAGCCAGTGGCCGGGCAGCGCCGGCCGACGGCAGCCAGGCCAGCAATGCTGCCCAGATAATGAGGGTTATGGCCTGCCGCCGCCTGATCATGGCGGCATTATGCGTCAGGCATATTGTTCGGCTAGCATACGGGCGGAAGGGCCTCCCCATGCACTACAGACGCAGACCACTGCTTGCACTGCTGATGCTCGGCATGCTGACCGGGATGCTGGCCGGTGGATCCGCCCTGGCCGGGCCTGCCGACAACAGCCCGCGCTACTGGTTTCTTGACAAACTGGCAGCCAGCGATCTGGTACCGGCGGACTGGAAGCTTCTGCACCAGAACATCCAGCTGGCGCTGTATGAACTCGGTGATGGCGAAACGGTGGGGTGGACGGAACCGGTATCAGAGCATTCCGGCAGTGTCCGCGTGATCAGCACCGTGAGTGATCAGGATCGCACCTGCCGGCGCATTCGCGTGAGCGTGGACGCCGATGCCGGCAGCGACGACGGCGTCTTCGAGCTCTGTCGACGCGGCGCGACCGGTTTCTGGATCCTGACCACCAACACCTTCGCCCTGCACAACTAACCCGCCGACCCGAAATCACCGCCTGCGTCGGTGCGTGGCAGCGCTGAGTGGAGCTGCTGCATGGCCCGCTCGAGACCGGTCTGGATGTCTGCACCGGCAACCAGCAGCTCGACGGCGCTGACAGCCGCCGCCATCGCGTCGAGAATCAGGCTTCGCTCGCGCTTGTCCGGGGCATGCAGGACGTAACCCGTGACCAGATCCCGATGACCGGGATGACCGATGCCCAGCCGCAGACGCAGAAAATCCGGCCCGCAGGTGGCCACGATGTCCCGCAAGCCGTTGTGGCCGCCATGCCCGCCCCCCTTCTTCAAGCGCGCCACGCCGGGCGGCATGTCGAGCTCGTCGTGAATCACCAGCATCTGCTCAACGGGCAGGTTGTAGTAGTCCAGAACCTTGCGCGTGCTCTGGCCACTGCGGTTCATGAAGGTACCGGGCCGGATCAGCCGGACAGTGCGTCCGCCGAGCACTCCGCGGCATTCCTCCGCATCCAGGCGCGACTGCACGGCAAACCGTCCACCTATATGCGTGGCAAGCTGATCGACGAACCAGAAGCCCACGTTGTGGCGGTCGCCGGCGTGCTTCGGTCCAGGATTGCCGAGGCCAACGATGACAAAGGTGTCGGTGCTGCTGTTCACGGGCGGCAAGATAGCATTGCGAATCAGGAAAAACCGGCGGAACGAAAAAGGCCGCGCATGAAGCGCGGCCTTTTTTGCGTCCGGCTGCGTGGCCGGTTATTTCTTGTCGCCCTTGGCTGCCGGCTTCGCAGCCGGCTTGGCTGCCGCCTTGCCCTTGTCGCCAGCGGCTTTGTCGGCAGCCGGAGCAGCGGCCTTGTCGCCGGCCGCGGGTGCGGCCGCGGCATCGGCAGCGCCTGCCGTTTCGGTGGTGACCTCTTCGGCAACCCGCAGGATGTGCACATGCACGACCGGCAGATCGGTGTCCGTGTTGGCCACGAAGCCCGGCACCTCGACGCCTGCGGGCAGCGTCAGGTCGCGGATGTGCTTCATGTCGTTCAATTCCATCGCGGCAAGATCCACCACGATGGACTCCGGCAGATCCTTCGGCAGACAGCTCACCTCGAGTTCGGTGATCAGGTGGGACACCGTCCCGCCACCGAGTTTCACGCCGGGCGCCAGCTCGTGGTTGATGAATTGCAGCGGCACGGTCATGCGCAGCTTTTCGGTGGCCACGATGCGCTGCAGATCGAGGTGCAATATGGTGCGCTTGGCCGGATGGGGCTGGTAGTCACGAACGCGCGCCTGCAGCGCCTGGCCGTCGAGCGTCACATCCACGATGCTGGAGAGGAAAGCCTGGGCCGCCATGTTCCGGTGCAGGGCGTTGGCGTCGAAGGCCACACCCGTCGGGGGCTGCCCGCCGCCATACATGATGCCGGGGATCTTGCCTTCACGACGCAGGCGGCGGCTCGCACCTTTCCCTGCATCGCGCCGGGTTTCCGCGGCGAGACTGAATTGATTTGCCATTGAATTGTTCCCTTGAAAGTCGGTGGTTGGTGAGTAAGCGGGATTTCCGGCCGGGACCGAGCCGCGATGGCTCCGTGGATTCCCCTGCGACCAGGGACCCGTCCCGGACGGGCCGCGGACTATAGCACGGCCAGCCTGCCCCGGTCAGTCCGGGGATCAGTCCAGATACAGCGAGCTCACCGACTCGGCGGAGCTGATCCGCCGCATGGTCTCGCCGAGCAGTTCGGCCACGCTGAGTTGCCGGATCTTGCCGGTCGCCAGGGCCGCCGGCGACAGGGGGATGGTGTCGGTCACCACCAGTTCATCCAGCGCCGAGGCCTTGATCCGGTCAACGGCCGGGCCGGACAGCACCGCGTGCGTCGCATAGGCCAGCACCTTTTCGGCACCGTGGGCCTTCAGGGCGCCCGCCGCCTGGCACAGGGTGCCGGCGGTATCGACCATGTCGTCGACCAGCACGCACACCCGGCCATCGACATCGCCGATGATGTTCATCACCTCGGACACATTGGCCTTGGGTCGCCGCTTGTCGATGATCGCGAGGTCGGCATCGTCCAGGCGCTTGGCAATGGCCCGGGCCCGGACCACGCCGCCGACATCCGGGGACACCACGACCATGTCTTCGCCCTTGCGGCGCCACAGGTCGCCCAGCAGCACGGGAGAGGAATAGACGTTGTCGACCGGGATCGAGAAAAAGCCCTGGATCTGGTCGGCGTGCAGATCGACCGTGAGCACGTGCGAGATACCGGCCTGGGAAATCATCCGGGCCACCATGCTGGCCGTGATCGGCACGCGCGCCGCACGCGGCCGGCGATCCTGCCGGGCATAACCGAAGTAGGGAATCACCGCCGTGATGCTGGTTGCCGAAGCGCGCCGGCAGGCATCGGCCATCACCAGCAGCTCCATCAGGTTGTCGTTCACCGGCGGACAGGTGGACTGCACGATGAAGACATCCCGGCCCCGGACGTTCTCATAAACCTCCACCAGCACTTCGCCGTCGCTGAAGCGGCCGACCTGGATGCGGCCGAGAGGCTGCATCAGGTGCCGCGCGATCCGCTGCGCAAGCTCCGGATTGGCGTTCCCGGACAGGATCGCGAGGTTGGATACATCCATGGACAATTTACTGGCCTTTTCTGGCTGGGGCGGCAGGATTCGAACCTGCGGATGGCGGGATCAAAACCCGCTGCCTTACCACTTGGCTACGCCCCAAGTGTGCGTCAAGAGTGCGCAATCTTACGCTGTCATGCGCATCTTCTAAAACCGCCAATCGTCGATCACGAGACGAATCCGCACCGTGGGACTTTGCAACGTGAGCTTGTGGGGCAGTTCGACGGTCGTCGCCGGCCGTATGGTTGCCGATTGGTAGCCATTGAAATCCACCCGCCAGTCGCCCTGCACCAGACCGAGCAGCAGGCCATCCTCGCCAACCGTCTCCACGGCAGGCGTGATGCCTCCCGCGAGGCCGAGCAGCCACTGGCGGGCATTGTCGATCGGCAACGACCAGCCGAGCTCTTCATCGAGAAAGCGCTGGGCTGCCCCGGGACCGGTGTAGTCCGCCGCGATCACCCCGCGATTCGACCGCACGGTCAGCCGGGCTGGTTCCCACTGGATCTCATAACCGCCCGCGCCAAAAGGTCCGGAAACACGAATCACCGCCGAGTCCCCGGTCTGCTGCCAGACAAAGCTTCCCTGGCCGCTGGAAGATTGGCCACTGGAAGGCTGGCCACTGGAAGATTGGCCACTCGTATCAGGGGCTTTGACGGCGATGCGGCCCCGTGCTTCCCAGGCCGGCAGCGATTCCAGCAGGGCCCGGCGCACGGCCGGATCGACCGGCACGGGAGCCACGCGGGGTTGCGTCACGCAGCCCGAAATCAGCAGCAGGGTTGCAGCCAGTGGTATGAGAGCCCGGGCCGTCATCGGCCAGCTAACGGCGCAGGCGTTCCGCTGTGTCGCGCAGGGGCTTGCTGTCGGGATGGTCCTTGGCCATCGCCTGCAACAGTTCTTCCGCGCGGGCCCGTTCGCCGAGCTGCCAGTACACCTCGGCCAGATGGCCGGCAATCTCCGGATCAGGCATGGACGCGAGGGCTTCCTCCAGGTGCCTGCGGGCCTCGTCGCTCCGTCCCAGCTTGAAGAGCGTCCAGCCCACGCTGTCCTGGATGGGTGCACTGGCCGGCTGCTGCTCGTAAGCCGTGCGCACCAGATGCCAGGCGCGCCGCGTGTGGCGGGTCCGGTTGGCGAGGATATAGCCCATGGCATTCAGCGCGGCAGGATCCGCGGGTGCAATGCGCAGCGCCGTTTCCGTGTCCTCGATCGCCTCCTTGAGCCGCCCCTGCTGCTCCAGCAAGACGGCCCGCGAAAGCAGGATGGCAATGGCGGCCGGCTTGTAGCGCAGCGCCTCGGTATAGATGCTCAGGGCCTCTTCCGGCCGATCCAGACGCTGCAACAGGTGTGCCCGATACTCCAGCACATCGAAGGCCTGGGCCGGATGGTCCCGACCGAAGCGCGTGAGTACATCCAGAGCGTCGTCGCCGGCATCGGCCCTCATCAGGGATTCAGCCGTGGCAATCTGCGCCGGCACCAGATACGGGCCGGAACTGATCCGGCCATAGAGGCGCCGGGCCTGCTCGACGTCGCCACGTTGCGCAGCAATCTGCCCACGAAAATAAAATGCCTCGAAGCGGAGGCTGCCAGCATCGTCCAGGGTCTGCAGGCGTTGGTCCGCGGCATCCAGGTCGCCGGCGGCCAGGTCCATGAAGGCCAGCGTGCGGCTGATCTCGGGCTGCTCGCCGTGCTGGACGACCAGCGCCGCCAGCGCCTCGCGGGCCTGATCGGGCTCACCGGCATCCGCCAGCAGACGGGCGCACTCCAGAGCAATCATGGGGCTCGGCTTGCCGGCCATGAGTGCCTGGATTTTTGCCAGGGCCTCGGCTTTGCGACCGAGCGCCGCCAAGGCCCGGGCGATCAGCAACTGGGCCTCCGGCCACTCCGGGGCATCCAGACCGGCCGCCGTGCCGGCGCCCAGCGCCAGCTCGAAATCCCCGGAGCGGAGCGCAGCCGTGCCGAGCGCCAGCTGCAGCCCGGGCGACAGGGAGTCCAGTGCAGTCAGCCGGGCCAGCGCCCGGGTCACCAGCCGGCCGTTGTCTTCGGTCGACAGATCAGACGCCAGCGCCAGGTAGACTTCATCGCGACGCGGCTCGGCCGTACCCAGTGCGGCCAATAAATCAGGGATCGCCTCGTCGACGGCATGACGACGGAGCTTGAGCCGGCCCAGCAGTTCATGCGGCAGCGGGTTGCCCGGGGCGAGCGTGGCCCAGCGCCGGGCAGTTTGCTCCGCCATGGCATCCATGCCCACGCCATAATTGAACTGGGTGGCGCGCCCGGCCACCGCCGGATCCAGCGACAGGTCCGCCGCCGCACTGAAGGCCTTCGATGCCGCAAACACATCCCGCCCGGCCAGCGCCTCTTCGGCTTGCTGCAGCAATGCCTCCGTGTCGTCGGCACTGGTGTCGGCCGCCAGCGTCGGCATGGCGGCAGGTCCCAGCAGACAGAGGGTGGCCGGGATCAACAGCAGAAAATGGGAACGGAGGCTCAAGCGGATCTGGCGGTGCGGTAAGGTGGCTGGTTAGCGTGACGTTTCACATCAGGGATAATAGCGGGAATGCAGGCGTCAATTGTCGAAAAACTCCAGAAGCTGGTGGCCCGTTCGGAAGAACTGGGCGCGCTGCTCACCGACCCGCAGGTGATCGGCGATCAGGGCCGGTTTCGCGACCTCTCCCGGGAATACGCCCAGCTGACGCCCGTGGTGAGCCTGTTTCAGGAATGGCAGCGCACCGAAGCGGACGAAAGTACCGCCACGGAAATGTTGACCGACAGCGACAGCGGGATCCGGCAACTGGGCCAGGACGAGGTCGCCCGCATCCGCAGCGAGCTGGAAACGCTGGAGGCCCGCGTGCGCCTGCAGCTCATACCGAAGGATCCGCTGGACGACAGCAACATCTACCTCGAGATCCGCGCGGCGGCCGGCGGCGATGAGGCTGCGATCTTTGCCGGCGACCTGTTCCGCATGTACAGCCGTTACGCCGAAGACCGCGGCTGGACGATCGAGATCGTCAACTCCAATTCCGGCGAGCACGGCGGCTTCAAGGAGATCATCAGTCGCATTGCCGGCCGCGGGGCCTTCTCCCGGTTGAAGTTCGAGTCCGGCGCCCACCGGGTGCAGCGCGTGCCCGAGACCGAAGCCCAGGGCCGGGTACACACCTCGACCTGTACCGTGGCCGTGTTGCCGGAGCCGGAGGAAATCGATTCCATCCCGATCAACCCGGCAGAAATCCGCACGGATACCTACCGTGCTTCCGGTGCGGGCGGCCAGCATGTGAACAAAACCGACTCTGCGGTGCGCCTGACCCACCTGCCCACCGGCACTGTGGTGGAATGTCAGGACGAGCGTTCCCAGCACAAGAACCGGGCGCGGGCGCTGGCCTTGCTGAAGACCAGACTGCTGGACCAGGCGCGCCGGAAACAGAACAGCGAACAGGCCGCGCGGCGCAAGAGCCAGGTGGGCACCGGCGACCGCTCCGAACGCATCCGCACCTACAACTACGCGCAGGGCCGCGTGACCGATCATCGGATCAATCTCACGCTGTACAAACTCGACGATGTCCTTGAAGGCCATCTGGACAGCGTCATCGAGCCCCTGATCAATGAATACCAGGCCGAACAACTGGCCACTCTGGAGACTTGAGATGAAAAGAATCATGGCTGTTGTGCTGCTGGCAACCTGGAGTGCCAGCCCGGTAGTGGCGGACCAACCGGACTGGGTCACGCGCAGCAACGCGGAAGCACAACTGTTGCTGGATACCTATGCCCGCTTCTACCCGGAAATGGCCGGCGGGATCGGCGCCCCCGACGTGGATGGACGGGTCATCGACAGGGGCCCGGCGATCGCCGATCGCGTGCAGGCGGCATTCACTGCCGTGGCCCGGGAACTGGACAAACGCCACGAGCTGCAGAAGGACCCGAGGGTGCGCCAGGATCTGGAGATCCTGCGCAACGACGCCCGACTACAGGCTGCCGGCGCGGCTCTCGACCAGCGCTATCTGCTGCCCAACTTCGATGTGGCCAGGCAGATTTTTGATGGAGTTCACGGGCTGCTGAATGACCAGATGGCGACCACCCGCCAGCCTGCCGCGGTCACCCGTCTCAACCGCTACGCCGGCCTCGACGAAGGCTACACGCCGCTCGCCACGCTGGCCGAAGCCCGCGTGCGGGAACAGCTCGGCACCCTGGGCCTGCTCTTTCCGTTGCGCACCGATCTGGAACAGCAACTGGCAAACAGCAGCGTGTATCTCGATGGCGTCGAGCAGCTGCTGGCGCAGTACAAGATCCGCGGTGGCAAGAAGGCGCTGAAGGAACTGCGCCTGCAGATCGCAGCCTGGGATGCCTTCCTGCGGGCTGAAGTATTGCCCAAGGCCCGCGACGATTACCGCTTGCCGCCCGAGCTGTATGCACAGCGGCTTCGGGAAGTCGGCGTGGACATTCCCCCGGATCAGCTCGCCGCCCGTGCACGTACTGCCTTCATCGAGATTCGCAACCAGATGATCGCGCTGGCGCCGCTGGTGGCACAGGAACAGCAGCTCGACGCCAGCACCTATCCCGAGGTGATCCGCGCGCTCCGGCAACAGCGGATCGGCAACGACGCCATTCTGGCGGTGTACGAGAGCCGTCTGGCGACGATCGAAAAGATCATCCAGCGCGAGCACATCGTGAGCCTGCCGGAACGTGCCGCCATCATCCGGCTGGCAACGCCGGCCGAGAGTGCGGCCGTACCGGCGCCGCACATGGTGCCGCCGCCCTTCATCAACAACCAGGGTGAGCGCGGCCAGTTCGTGCTGCCGCTGGCAATGCCCTCGACCGATGGGCAGACGCCCGGTGCACAGCTCGACGATTTCAGTTTCGATGCCGCCACGTGGACCATCACCGCCCATGAAGTCCGCCCCGGTCACGAGCTGCAATTCGCCCGCATGGTGGAAGACGGGGTCTCGCTCGCCCGGGCAGTGTTTGCCTTCAACAGCGTCAATGCCGAAGGCTGGGCCCTGTATGCCGAGGCCGAAACCCAGCCGTACCTGCCACTTGATGGCCAACTGATCGCACTGCAGTTCCGCCTGCTGCGGGCCGCGCGCGCCTTTCTCGACCCCGGCCTGCAGTCCGGCGACATCACGCTGGACGACGCCCGCCGGGTGCTGGTCGACGACGTGGTGATCACCAATGCCTTCGCCGACCAGGAACTGCAACGCTACACCTTCCTCGCCCCCGGCCAGGCCACCAGCTACTTTTATGGTTACCAGCGCTTGCTGGATCTGCGTGCCCGTGCCGAAGTGGCCCTTGGCGAAGCATTCAACCGCAAGCGCTTCCACGATTTCGTTCTGGAGCAGGGGTTGTTGCCGCCGGACATGCTGGCGGAGACCGTGATGAAGGAGTTCGTGCCGACGGAGTTGCGGCGGGCATCGGAGTAGAGCGCATCTGCCAACGTACAATCAGGTTCCACGGTGTCCGTCTCGAAGCCTCCGCATCGGTCCATCAGCGTCCGTTCCGGTCTGCCATGAACCGGTTGACCCTGAGCCCGGTGCGCCATAACATGCATCGCATCTGCGATGCATCTGGAGGCAGCCTTGAAAACGACCACCATGCCCTCGCTGCGGGTCTCACCTGAACTTCGCCGCCAGGCGGAATCCGTGCTCAACGATGGGGAGACCTTATCCGGATTCATGATCGAGTCACTGCAGGAAAGCATCACCCGACGGCTGGACCAGCAGGCATTTCTCCGCCGCGGCCTGCGCAGCGCTGCTACGGCGCGACGCACCGGACGCTACACCGATGCCGGCGAGGTGCTTGACCATTTGTCGAGCCGGCTCCGGGCAAAGAAGAATTTGGCACCACAAGGCTGATCTGGCATGCGCCGCTACTCGGTGCGATTCACGGACGAAGCGAATAATGATCTGGTACGCCTCTACGACTTCCTGCTGGAAAAGGATCTCCACGCCGCGGACCGTGCTCTGAAAGCCATCCGGAATGCAGTTGGGCTGTTGAGGTTCTCGCCGTACTCGTGTCGCAAAGCGGATCCGGGTCATCCACGGCTGCGGGAACTGCTGGTGCCATTCGGATCAGCCGGATATGTGCTGCTGTTCGAGATCGAACCACCACGGACCGTCACCGTGCTGGCCGCCCGACACCAGAGAGAGGACGACTATCATTGAGTACCGCGGCAATCCGCGCGGTGTGAATCAACGCTGCTGTAATCGGGATCGTGCAGCGGCCAGCAGTACCTGTGAATAGACCTTGTGGAAGCCCATCAGCGTGGTGAACACCGGACCGAGTGAGCGCTTCCCGCTGTCGGGATTTTCGCGCGGCACGACGGCTGATCCGAAATAGAGATGGGTCCGTTCGCTGTTGACCGGGGCTGGTTTCACCATCAGCCATGACCGGGTGCGGCCCTGCAGATCGGCGAGCAACAACTGATTGTCGGTGCGGCTCTCCACGCGCCAGGCAGCGAAGGTGTCTCGTCTCCCCTCGGCCAACTGCGCTGCTTCCTCGTCCGTGGACGGGCGAGCCAACGCCAGCTTCAGGACCAGGCGTTCCAGCCTGAACACCGGTGTGGTGTAGAAGGCGGTGATGTACTGCGTCAGGGTCGGACGACCAGGGATCTCGGTGGCGTAGCAATCGGTGTGGGCTCCGTTGGCTCGATACCGGGCCAGCAGGGCGTCGTCAGGCAGTGGGTGGGGATGAACAGAGAGCATGATTCATCGCTCAACCCTTCCGGCCTGCTGCCGGTTCGGAAATCCGCGACTGGTGCAGCTCGGTCGATTCACGACCTGGCTCGACGTTGCATCCCGGTTGGAGAATCCGCCCGCAATCCCAGCCCCTGCGATACCAGCGACACGATCAGAGTGTTCAGGGAAACGCCCTCTGCCTTGGCCCGGGAACCTTGTCGCCAAATTCCTTTGCTACCGCGAGCCACGCTTCAAGGGCATCCCGACCATTCTTCATGGCTTCCTCCGGGGTGGCGCCATCGGAGCAGCACCCGGGAAGATCCGGAAAGCTGATGGCATAACCGCCACCCTCATCCTTCGACAAAGGGCGAATTTCGAGCCGATAGTCAGGTCCGGATGTCTTCATTCAGTCACGCTCCCTTCAACGCCTGATCCAGATCCGCCACCAGATCCTCCAGCCCTTCGATGCCGATCGACAGCCGCACCAGCGTGTCCTTGATGCCCATCTCCCGCCGGACATCGGGCGGTACGCTCGAGTGGCTCATCGTGGCCGGCTGGCCGGCGAGGCTTTCCACCGCACCGAGGCTTTCGGCAACCGTGAAAAGCCTGAGCCGGTTCATGAAGGTCTTCACGGTACCGACATCACCCTTGATCTCGAAGCACACCACCCCGCCGTACAGGCTTTGCTGGCGGCTGGCCAGGGCGTGCTGCGGATGGTCGGGCAGGCCCGGGTAATACACATGCGCCACGGCAGGATGCTTTGCCAGATGTCGGGCAATGGCGAGCGCGTTCGCGCAATGCCGTTCCATGCGCAGCGCGAGCGTCTTGATGCCACGGAGGACGAGGTACGAATCAAAAGGCCCGAGCACGCCGCCGGATGCGCTGCGCATCAGATGCAGCTGCTGGCCCAGTTCGGCATCCTTCACCACGTTGATGCCACCCAGCACATCGGAGTGCCCACCGAAATACTTGGTCGCTGAATGCATCACGATGTCGACGCCCAGCTCCAGCGGCCGCTGGGCGCACGGCGTGGCAAAGGTGTTGTCGACGCAGGTCAGCAGTTTGTGCTGCCGGGCAATGGCCACGACGGCAGCAATATCGGTGATCTTCAACAACGGGTTGGTGGGGGTTTCGATCCAGATGAGTTTGGTCGTGGATCGAATGGCGGCAGACACGCTGGCGGCATCCGTCATGTCCACGAAGCTGAATTCGAGCCCGCTGGTGCGACTGCGCACCAGCTCGAACAAGCGGCGGGTGCCGCCATAGAAATCGAGCGGCGCAATCACATGGCTGCCGGCATCCAGCAGATCCAGTATGCCGGCGGTGGCGGCCTGACCAGAGGCGTAGGCCAGGGCCCGCACGCCGGATTCCAGTTCGGCAACGCAGCGTTCGAGCGCGTCGCGGGTGGGATTCGAGGCGCGCGTGTAGACATGTTCGCGTGGCTGGCCTAGCCCCTCCCACTCGAAAGTGGTGCTGGTGACGATCGGCGGCATCACGGCCCCGGTGGCGGCATCGGTGGTGTTGCCGGCATGAATGACCAGCGTTTCGAATCGGGAATTTTTTGCAGCCATGACAAAACCTTGACGGGCGAAGATCAACGGGAGATGGGCGGATCGGCAGGCTAACATACCCCCATGAGCACAGTGGACCAGTTGCTGCGGGAAGGCGCCCGGCGCCTCAGCGGCCGTGGGGATTCGCCCCGGCTGGACGCGGAGCTGCTGCTGGCGCATGCCTTGGGGCAGAGCCGTGAAGCGCTGTATCGATCACTGTGGAGCGAGGTGGCGCCGGATGTGGAGTCGCGCTATTCCGCTCTGCTCGCTGAACGGGAACGTCACCGGCCGGTGGCCCAACTGGTGGAAAAGCGTGCGTTCTGGACACTGTCACTGGCCGTCTCGAACCACACGCTGGTCCCGCGCCCGGAAACCGAGCTGCTGGTTGAACGGGTGCTGGCCCGTGTGCCGGCAGATGCGCAATGGCGGATTGCGGATCTGGGCACCGGCACCGGCGCCATTGCACTCGCCATCGCCAGCGAGCGGCCGCGGTGCAAGGTGATCGCCACCGACATCAGCAGGGAAGCGCTGGCGGTGGCCCGACAAAATGCCAAAGCGCTCGGCCTCTCCAATGTGAGTTTCAAGGAGGGCAACTGGTTGGCTGCCCTGCCGGCAGCCAATACCGTGCGGACCCGCTTTCATCTGCTGGTGTCGAACCCGCCCTACATCGCCGCACGTGAGTGGGCGCACACCGATCCCGAACTGCAATTCGAACCGCGTCTCGCACTGGACGGCGGCGAGGACGGTCTCGATGCCTATCGCATCCTGACCGCCACGGCGCCACACCATCTGCGACCCGGCGGCTGGCTGATGCTCGAACATGGATTTCGACAAGGCGACGAAGTCCGCGTGATGCTCAAGCGTGCGGGCTTCGGCAACGTGGCCACCACCAGTGATCTGGCCGGACGCCCACGCGCCTCGGAAGCGCAGTACGGTGCACCCCCATGACCAAAGTCGATCCGCTTCGCTACAGCCGCCATGTGACGCTGCCCCAGTTCGGCGAGCGCGGCCAAAAGCGGCTGGAATCCACCCGCGTGCTGGTGGTGGGCCTTGGCGGCCTGGGTTCGGTGGCGAGCCTGTATCTGGCGAATGCCGGTGTGGGCCATCTGGTGATCAACGACTTCGACCGTGTCGATGCTACCAACCTGCCGCGCCAGATCCTGTTCCAGGCCTCTGACACCGGCGAGTACAAGACACATGCCACGGCCCAAAGGCTGCAGGCGGCCAATCCGGCGGTGCACGTCAATGTACTGAATCGCCGCCTTGATGCCGATGAGCTGCTCGATGCCGTCCAGGCCTGCGATCTGGTGGCCGACTGCACCGACAATTTCCCCACACGCCTCGACTTGAACATCGCCTGCGTGCAGGCGCGCAAGCCCATGGTGAGTGGCGCCGCGATCCGCTTCGAGGGCCAGGTGGCGGTATTTCCCAACAACGACGAACACAGTCCCTGCTATCGCTGCCTGTATTCCGAAGAAGACGACAACTTCGCCAACTGCGCCGGCCAGGGCATCCTGGCGCCGGTCGCCGGCATGATCGGCACGCTGGTGGCCACGGAGACCCTCAAGCTGCTGCTGAGCCTGGACTCAGGGCTGCACAACCGGCTCTGGGTCTACGATGGCCTCAGCGGTTCGGTCCGCACCATTGCCATCCGCAAGGCGCCCGACTGCCCGGTCTGCAGCCGACCGCACTGCACCAAATAACTACCAAATCAGGAGTCCGGTACCGAAGTTGGTAGTTATGCGGGGTCGTAGCCGAGGTTGGAGGCGAGCCAGCGTTCGACCGTGGCAACGGGCATGCCCTTGCGCACGGCGTAATCCTGGATCTGGTCTTGGCCAACGCGGCCGACGGCGAAGTACCGCGACTCCGGATGTGAATAGTAGAAACCGCTGACCGATGCCGCCGGTGTCATCACGAACGATTCCGTGAGTTTCACGCCGATCCGCTGATCGGCCTCCAGCAGCTGCCACAGCGTGGCCTTCTCCGTGTGGTCCGGGCAGGCCGGATAACCGGGTGCGGGGCGGATGCCGCGATACGCCTCGGCAATCAGCTGTTCGTTGGACAGCGCCTCGTCCGGCGCATAACCCCAATACTGGCGGCGCACCTCCCCGTGCAGCCACTCGGCGCAGGATTCGGCGAGCCGGTCGGCCAGTGCCTTCAACAGGATCGCGGAGTAGTCGTCATTGTTCCTTTCGAACTCGGCAACCCGCGCCGCGCAACCCAGGCCGGCGGTCACGACGAAGGCGCCCACGTAATCCCTGAGCCCACTCGAGTGGGGTGCAACGAAATCGGCAATGCACGCATTGGGCCGCTCATCTGCCAACGGCTTCTGCTGGCGCAGGTGGTGGAGCGTGGTCAGCGCGGTCGAGCGCTGCTCATCGGTGTAAACGGCAACGTCGTCTTCGCCCACGCGGTTGGCGGGAAACAGGCCGAACACAGCCTTCGCGGTGAGCCACTTTTCCGCGATGATCTGCTGGAGCATCTTCCGGGCATCGGCATACAGCTCGCTGGCCGCCTCGCCGACGACTTCATCGGTGAGCACGGCCGGAAAGGTGCCGCGAAATGCATAGGCATTGAACAGCGGCATCCAGTCCATGTGGGCCACCAGCGTTTCGAGTGAAACATCCTCGAAAGCCCGTATGCCCAGGAATTTTGGCACCGGGGGTGGCGTCTGCCAGTCGATCGGGATCCGATTCGCCCGCGCATCGACGATGGTGAGCAGCGGCGTGTGTTCGGAGCGCCGGCCGTGGCGCTCGCGGCGCACCCGCGCATCTTCCTTGACGCCCGCGATGTAGTCCGCGCGATCCGTCGCGCTCGACAGCTTCTGCGCCACGCCCACCGCACGCGACGCATCCTTGACGTAAACCACCGGCCCCTCGTACTCGGGGTCGATCTTCACCGAGGTATGGGCCGGCGAGGTCGTGGCGCCACCGATCAGAAGCGGCAGCTCGAACTTCTGGCGTTGCATTTCCTTCGCGACGTGCACCATTTCCTCGAGTGACGGCGTGATCAGGCCGGACACGCCGATCATGTCGGCCTTCTCGCGCACCGCGGTTTACAGGATGCGCTCGCAGGGCACCATGACGCCGAGATCGATCACCTCGAAGTTGTTGCACTGGAGCACCACGCCGCCGATGTTCTTGCCGATGTC
>CAYLKO010000046.1:0-22612 GCA_964384525.1 uncultured Chromatiaceae bacterium | reverse complement strand
TTTATTTAAGCTCCCCCTCCACGAGGCCCCAAGCTACAGACCACTCTGACATCCCACCCACCCGCTGCCAGGAACCCCCCATCGAATGCGCCTCTCCCAGCTCCCGCTTGCCACCCTGAAGGAAGTCCCGGCCGATGCCGAGATCGCCAGCCACCAGCTCATGCTGCGCGCCGGCCTGATTCGCCGTCTGTCGTCCGGCCTGTTTACCTGGATGCCGCTGGGCTTGCGCGTCCTGCGCAAGGTCGAACGTATCATCCGCGAGGAAATGGATCGCGCCGGCGCCCTGGAAATCCTGATGCCGGCGGTGCAGCCCGCGGAACTGTGGCGCGAGACCGGGCGCTGGGATGTCTACGGCGATCTCCTGTTGAGGATCCGGGATCGCCACGACCGCGACTATTGCTTTGCACCCACCGCCGAGGAAGTGGTCACGGAAATCGCACGGCGTGAATTGCGCAGCTACCGTCAGCTGCCGGTCAACTACTATCAGATCAACACCAAGTTCAGGGATGAAATCCGGCCACGCTTCGGCGTGATGCGGGCGCGTGAATTCGTCATGAAGGATGCCTACTCCTTCCACCTGGACCAGCCCTCCCTCGAGACCACCTACGACCGGATGGCGGAGGCCTACACGCAGATCTTCACCCGCCTCGGCCTGCGCTTTCGCAAGGTCGATGCCGACGGCGGCGAGATCGGCGGATCCCGCTCCCAGGAATTCCATGTGCTGGCAGAGTCCGGCGAAGACTGCATCGCCTGGTGCGAAGGCGACAGCTTCGCAGCGAACGTCGAGATGGCGCCGGCTCTGCCACCCGTCACGGCGCGACCTGCACCCGGGCAGGCCTTGGCCACCGTGTCGACCCCCGGTGTACGCACCATCGACGAGATCACCGCCTTCCTGAAGATCGACAAGGTGCAGTGCGTGAAAACCTTGGTGGTCGATGGCAACGACGGCCAGCTCATTGCCCTGCTGCTGCGGGGCGATCACGAACTGAATCCGGTGAAGGCGGCCCGTGTGCCCGGCGTCGCCCAGCCACTGCGGCTGGCCACGGCGGAACAGGTGCTGGCCGCCACCGGGACACCGGTCGGTTCCCTGGGACCGGTCGGCCTCTCCCTGCCGATCGTGGCGGATCACGGCGTGCTGGCCCTGGGTGATTTTGTCTGTGGCGGCAATGCGGCCGATACGCATCTGACCGGCGTGAACTGGGTGCGTGACCTGCCGGTGCCGGCCGCCTTTGACCTGCGCAATGTCGAAGACGGCGACCTGAGCCCCGGCGGCGGCGGCACCCTGACGCTGGCCCGGGGCATTGAAGTGGGCCACATCTTCCAGCTCGGCGAAAAGTACGCCAGCAGCATGCACGCCGTCGTGCTCGATCAGGACGGCAAGGAAAGAGTGCTGACCATGGGCTGCTATGGCATTGGCGTGTCACGCATCGTCGGTGCGGCCATAGAACAGAATCATGACGAGCACGGCATCCTGTGGCCCGAGCCGATGAGCCCCTTCGACGTGAGCCTGATCGAGCTCAATCCCAAAAAGTCGGCTCCCGTCACGGCAGCCGCGACAGCCTTGTACAACGATCTGCAACAGGCGGGGCTCGAGGTGTTGCTGGACGATCGCGAGGCCCGGCCCGGCGTCAAGTTTGCGGATGCGGATCTGATCGGCATCCCCCATCGGCTGGTTGTCGGCGAGCGTGGCCTCGCCGCAGGCAAGGTGGAATACCGTCACCGGCAAAGTGGCAACGAGGAACAGATAGAGCTGTCCCATGTCGTGGAATTCCTGCAGGCACGGCGCCAGTTGCCCCGCCAGGGCTGACCGTCGCCGGTCGTCGTCGTGGCCGGGTCAGGCGCTCGCCCTGCTCTGCCTGCTCGGGCTGGCCTCCGGCCCGTTGCCGGCTGCCTCGAACGATCACGATCCGGTGCTGCGCCAAAAGCTTGAAGCCGCGCTGGCCGCGCCTCTGCAGTTCGAGGATCGCTTCGAGGCCGAGGTCTGGCTGACCGACATGTCCACGCGTCTTGCCCGACGCGTGCCGGATCCCGAAGAGCGCCTGGAAATCCTGACGACGGTGCATCGCGAGGCCACCCGCGTGGACCTGCCGCCGGAAATGATCCTGTCCGTGATCGACGTGGAGAGCAGCTTTCAGCGCTTTGCCGTGTCGTCCGCCAACGCCCAGGGATTGATGCAGATCATGCGCTTCTGGCTCACCGAGCTGGATATGCCAGGCAGCGCCTTGCTGGACATCCGGGAGAACGTCCGCATGGGCTGCACGATTCTCCGCCACTACTACGATCTGGAAAATGGCAATTGGACGCGGGCGCTGGCCCGCTACAACGGCAGCCTCGGCCGCCGCGAGTATGCGGACAAGGTCTTCGAAAGCATGCGCACCCGCTGGTTCCGCCAGTAGGCGGGATCACAGCGTGCGGAAGTTGCCCAGGTCGGCGTGATCGGCAACGGATTCGTGCATTTCGGTGACATCGGCCACGCGGGCCGATGGGGGGCCGGCACGCAGCCAGACAGCCAGCTCGCCAACCGACTCCGGCGTGCCGAGCGCCAGCACCTCGACACGGCCATCTTCCAGGTTGCGTGCATAGCCGCGCAGACCAAGCCCGCTGGCCACATGGGCGGTGCTGGCCCTGAAGAATACGCCCTGCACCTTGCCGCTGATGACAAACCGGCGGGCTTCCATCCGCTAGCGGCTCTCGACCGGCGTCAGGCGCTGCCTGCCGCCCGGCTGATCACGCACCGGATCGCGCAATGAGCGACTGCGCAGCAATGCTTCAATCGCGGCTTCCTTGGCGCTGATCGCCAGCTTCCGCGCATTCCGGTACATGCGCTCCTGCAGTTGCGCCTCGGCTGCCGCCAGTTTGGTCTCGGCGGTTTGCAGGGTGGCGCTGTCCAGCTGCCCGGCGCCGGCCTCCTCGGCGGCGGCAATCGCCTGGCGGGCATCACTCATTTCCTGAACGGGCGGTCCTGTCGTGGCGCAAGCGGCCGCGATGACCGCCACGAAAAGCAACATCAGCAAGCGGATTTTGGGCAGACTGTGCATGGTTGGCCACGCTAGCCATCGAACTGCCCAGGGTCAAGCAGCGCGACCTCGCCCCGGCCAGATACCCATGACCTTGAAGCCCGTTGATCGACCAATGCCCGAAATCCTCATCCTGTATTACTCACGCCACGGCTCTGTGTCCAATCTCGCAACCCAGTTTGCCCGCGGTGTCAACAGTGTCAGCGGCGCAGCAGCCCGGCTCCGGACCGTCCCACCGGTCACGGCGGCCAACGGCCCCCGCCTGCCGGACATCCCGTCTGCCGGTCCACCCTATGCAACGACCGCCGATCTGGCCGCCTGTGCCGGGCTGGTGCTGGGCAGCCCGACGCGTTTCGGCAACATGGCAGCGCCGCTCAAGCATTTTCTGGATGGCACGGGCAGCGATTGGCTTGCCGGCACGATGAGCGGCAAACCAGCCGGCGTCTTCACTTCGACCAACACGCTGCATGGCGGACAGGAAAGCACCCTGCTGACGATGGCGCTGCCGCTTCTGCACCATGGCATGCTGCTGGTAGGCATTCCATTTACCGAAGCGGCCCTGACGACCACGCGCACCGGCGGGTCGCCCTATGGCGCCACGCACGTCGCCTTCGATGATCAGGATGCCGTGCTCAGTGCCGACGAAATCCGGATCGCCCAGCATCTGGGCAGACGGGTGGCGCTGGCGGCACTGCGCCTGCAGGGGTGGCAGGAGTGACCCCCGGCTTGTTGACGAGGCGGCTGACCAGGCAGCTCACCTTGGCCGGGCTGCTGGTGCTTTGCGTGTGGCTGCTGGTTTCCCCACCCGCCCGCACGACTGCCGACCCGATGGTCCGGCTGCTGATCGGCGGCCTGTGCGCCCTGCCGCTGGTCGCCCTGCTCTATCTCGGCTGGAAGCCGGTCCGGCAGTGGGGCGTGTGGGTGGCCCTGGTGCTGATTCCCTACTTTGCGCTCAGTGTCGGTGCGTTTCTCGTCGATCCGGCGAGGCAGATGGAAGGGGCGATGTTCGCCACGCTGATTGCCGTGGTGTTCTTCGGCGGCATTTTTGCCGCACGGAATTAACCCGCAGGATCAGCCCGCGGAATCATCCGGCAAAGCCAGCACGCTGCGGACGAAGGGAATCGTCAGGCGCTTCCGGGCCGCCAGCGCAGCGCGGTCCAGCGTATCGAGGATGCCGAACAGGCTCGCCGCATCACGCGGCGCATGCGTGAGCAGATAACGACCCGTGTTCGCCGGCAGCTCGAAGCCGCGAAAGTGCGCACGGATCTGCAAAGCCGTGAGTCGCCCGTTGTCGTCCAGTGACGTGAGCCGGTAGGCGCCACCGGCCGCCAGTCGCGACGCCAGGTCCGGCAGATTGAAGCCCGCCTCGGCGGGTGGCGCTGCCGCACTGGCAATCAGCCGGCCACCCGAGCGCCGGAGCTCCTCGTACAAACGAAACATGGCGGACTCGAAGGCAGCGTCGCCGGCGATGGCATCGACATCATCCAGCGCCACGACATCCAGCTCCCCGAGCCCTTCGAGAATACCGGCGGGCAACCCCTGGCCCCGATGCAAGGGCACATAGGTGGCACGTTCACCGCGATCCGCCGCGGCCGAGATGCAGGCCTGCAGCAGATGGGTGCGGCCGGACTGCGGTGCACCCCAGAGCCACAGCGTGTGACCGCCCGGCGCCGGGTGGCTCAATTGATGCACCAGCAGTTCGTTGCCGGCCACCACAAAATTTTCGAACAGGGCGTGATCAGCCAGCCGGATCTCCAGGGGAAGTTGCCGCATCATCATCCGGCCGTGCCGGCCCGGGATCTCATCTGCACTGCCTTGCGTGACCAGCGGATCACGTAATCGAGGCCACTGACACAGGCCGTCACGAACACGACAGAGCCCAGCAGGACCAGCACCGGGGCACCGGGCAGGCCGAAGGCTTGATGGGCAATCACGCCGCCCAGAAACAGCAATTGCGCCGCCGTGTTGAGTTTGCTGGCCTTGCTCGGCTCCGGGCGCACCGGGGCCACGATGATCTGATAGATCAACCCGCCGGTGACGATGACGATATCCCGGATGACGATCACGGCCGTCAACCACACGGGCACGAGCCCCAGATACGTCACCGTGACAAAGGCGGACACCAGCAGCAGCTTGTCGGCGAGGGGATCCAGCAGGCCGCCCAGGCGACTCTGCCAGCCGAAACGTTTGGCGAGATAGCCGTCCAGGCCATCGGAAAATCCCGCCACGCCCACCAGCACCAGCGCCATCGTGTAGCGGCCCTCGATCAGGGCCGTGACGATCGGCCAGACGAGGACCATGCGCAGGATGCAGATGAGGTTGGGAATATGCCTTGCCGGGGCGCCTTTCACCGCGGGGGCGCCAGCCGATAAATCAAGTCTGCGGTTCCGGTATCCACGCCGTTGGCTGCGCCCGTGCCGGGCGCCACGGGTTCCAGAACGCCCTGCAAGGCGAAGGCATCCACGAGTTGTCGCGTATCACCGCGCACCACCACCTCGTAGGCCAGCGTATCGCCGGTCATCCGGTTGAGTGCCAGGTGCTGAATCACGCCGACCTGCCGCAGATACTGCTGCAGGCGGCCATATGCATCGAAGCTGGTCACCCCCTGGATCTGCAGATGCAGAGGTGGCTGGGCGGTGGCCGTGCCGGCGTAGCGGGCAGCCAGCCGGTCGGCAAGCCCATTCACGCCGGCCGCAATATCGCCCGGCCATTCCGCCCGTCCGCCATCGCCTTGCACCAACGTCCAGCGCAAGGCGGCTGCACCACTGACAGGCGCTGCCTCACCAACCAGCAACACATCGGCACCGGCCCTCTGCAGGGTTGCTGCCGGGTCGGCCAGCGGATCTGCATCCACCGGACTGCCTGGCGTCGCCAAGCGCACCACCACGACGGGCACGCCACGGCGGGCGGCAACCATCAAGAGCTGCTGCTGTTCCGGATCAACGCCGACGGCACTGCCATCGCCAACGATGGCTCCACCCGCCGGCAACGGGACAACCCCGCCGGCCGCCGGCAGCACCACCAGAGTCTGCGGACGATCGGCTGCCCACACCGGCAATCCGGCGGCATCCAGTCGCCGACGTACCGCGTCCGGATCAAAGCTGACGCGCAGCTGGCCGCCCGGCACGGGTTGATAGCGACGAACCAGGACACCGGCCGGCCCGATCGCGCTCCGCCGGACGGGATCAGTGGCCAGGGCGCTTTGGCCGGTAACCCGCACCAGCACCTCATCCAGCGCCCGCGCGTAGGCCGCATCCAGGTCGGCAGCGCCGAGCCCATCCGTCGGTACCTGCGCCACGTAGAGATCGGCAACCGGCACCGCCACGGCCGGCGGCGTGAACCCCAAACCAATGAGCCCCGGGCCAATGAGCCCCAGGCCAGCAAGGAATCCGGCAGCAAGGCAGCTTCGAACAGGATGGCCCGGGGCGCAATCCACCGGCTGCGGAGCGATCTTGGACTGCGGGCTCAACATTTACTTATTATAACCACCCGCCCCAAGGTGACCGCACATCGATCATGCCTGCCCATGATTCCCTGACCTACAAGGATGCCGGCGTCGATATCGATGCCGGTGACGAACTCGTCGAACGGATCAAGCCATTTGCCCGCAGCACCAACCGTCCGGGAGTCCTGGGTGGCGTCGGGGGCTTCGGTGGTCTCTTCGAGATCGATCTCGCGCGCTGGCCACGACCCGTGCTCGTGTCAGGCACCGACGGCGTCGGCACCAAGCTCAAGCTCGCGATCGAACTGGAGCGCTACGACACGATCGGCATCGACCTGGTCGCGATGTGCGCCAACGACGTCATCGTGCAGGGCGCCGAGCCGCTGTTCTTTCTCGATTACTACGCCTCGGGACGACTGTCCGTGGCCACGGCGGCCGCCGTCATCCGCGGCATCGCCACCGGCTGCCAGCAGGCAGGTGCCGCCTTGCTGGGTGGTGAAACCGCGGAACTGCCCGGCATGTACCACGACCGGGACTTCGACCTTGCCGGCTTCTGTGTAGGCATCGTCAACCGCGACCAGATCATCGACGGCACCGGCATCCAGCCCGGTGATGTCATCGTGGGCCTGGCCTCGTCCGGCGCCCACTCCAATGGTTATTCGCTGATTCGCCGGGTCCTTGAAGTGAGCCAGACCCCGCTCGACACGCCATGGGAAGGCGGCACGCTGGGCGCAGCCCTGCTGGCGCCAACCCGCATCTACGTACGCTCCGTGCTGGCGCTGATGGCAGCCTGCCGGATACAGGGGCTCGCGCACATCACGGGCGGCGGACTCGCCGACAACGTCGTGCGGGTGCTGCCGCCAACCGTCGATGCCGTCATGCGCAAGAGCGCCTGGCAGCGCCCTGCCCTCTTCGACTGGCTGCAATCGGCCGGCAACATCCCCGAGGATGACCTGCTGCGCACCTTCAACTGCGGCATCGGCATGGTGGTCATCCTGCGGCCGGACGATGTAGTGCCGGCCTGCGAACTGCTGGAACAGGCGGGCGAAACGGTCCACGTCATCGGTGAAGTGACCAAAGGCTCCGGCCTGGCGGAATTGCGGGCGTGAGGCCCGGCCCGCGAACCGTCATTCTCGTCTCCGGCGGCGGCAGCAATCTCCAGGCCATCATCGACCATGCGCAGCAGGGCAGCCTGCCGGTGCAACTCACCGGCGTGATCAGCGACCGGCCCGGCGTGCGGGCGCTGGCCCGGGCCGAAGCTGCGGGCCTGCCAACAGCCACCATCGACTTCGCGACAGCCTGCAATCGCCAGCACTTCGCCGACGACATTGGCCGCGCACTCGAGCAGTTCAAGGCGGAACTGGTGGTGCTGGCCGGATTCATGCGCATACTTCCCGGTGAACTGGTCGAGCGCTTTCGTGGCCGCATGTTGAACGTGCACCCGTCGCTGCTGCCGAAGTACCCGGGCCTGCATACCTACAGGCGCGCCCTGGCAGCCAACGATCGCGAGCACGGCAGCACCGTGCACTTTGTCATTCCGGAACTGGATGCCGGGCCCGGCATTCTTCAATATCGCGTGCCAATCCGGCCGGATGACACGGAAGACACCCTGCGCAGCCGCGTGCAGGCGGGTGAGCACGTGATCTATCCACGCGCCATTGCCTGGCTGGCGGCCGGCCGGGTGGCCCTGCGAAACGGCGTGGTGTGGCTGGATGAGGCGCCGCTGGCAGAACCGGTGATCGTGGACGAGCGCCAGCCGGCCGCAGCCGTCATCCAGGCGGGATGACTATGCGCGCGGCAGCGTCACGCCGCGCTGTCCCTGGTACTTTCCGCCGCGATCCTTGTAAGACGTTTCGCAGACTTCATCGGATTCGAAGAACAGCATCTGCGCCACGCCTTCGTTGGCGTAGATCCGGGCCGGCAGCGGCGTGGTATTGGAAAACTCCAGCGTCACGTGACCTTCCCACTCGGGCTCCAGGGGCGTGACATTCACGATGATGCCGCAGCGCGCGTAAGTCGACTTGCCAAGGCAGATCGTCAGCACGTTGCGGGGAATCCGGAAATATTCGACGGTGGAGGCCAGCGCGAAGGAGTTGGGCGGAATGATGCAGACGTCGGTGTCCATGTCGACGAAACTGCTGGGGTCGAAGGCTTTCGGATCGACGATGGTCGAGTTGATATTGGTGAACACCTTGAAGTGGCGGGCGCACCGGACGTCGTAACCGTAGCTCGAAGTACCGAACGAGATCACCGACCGGCCCTCGACCGACCGTACCTGGACCGGCTCAAAAGGCTCGATCATCCGGTGCTGTTCGGCCATCCGCCGGATCCATCCATCGGGTCGAATGCTCATCGCGCCAACTCGCTCATCCGTGACCTGCCTGCCTGAAACAGCCGATTGTCATAATTCGTGAACCGATTAACGGTCAGGATGCCTGACACACCGCACATTGTAGCGGGTGGGGAACCCGGGTGTCGGCAGACCCCGTGGCTGACTTTGAATGGCATAATCCAGCCGGGGACCGGGGTTGGGGTGATGTCGGCGCTGCGCCCCGGGGTGATGATCGCGGGAGCCAGGATTGGCCACCGCCGAGTGCAGGCACGGAGCAGATTCCTGGGCTTATGAAGTTTCTCAGCACGATCAGGGCAGAACGCTGTCTCGCGCAGCTGTTTGCCGCCAGGGATCCGGGCAGCAAGGAGGCGCGCCAGGCCTTGGAGAGCCTGTTCAACATCGGCCCCGTTGCCATTCCGAAAATCATCGACAGCTTTGCAGCGGCCGACAAGGAACAGCGCGAAGCGCTGGTCACGCTCCTCGCCTCCATGCTGAACGACAAAACCTTCCCGCTCTACGCCGCAGGCCTCGGCCACACCAGCAAGGACTGTGTCGCCGGCGTTGCCAAGGCGCTCACGATCTCGGGCAACTACGACACGAACCAGCTGCTGGATCTGCTCGGCAAGGACAATGTTGTCAAACCAGCCCTGATAGAAGTTCTTGGTATCGTGCGCAAGCGCTTGAATGCCCGTGAACTTTTACGTCGTGCTTATGATCTGGAGCCGCGCGAGAAGGCGGCGGTCTTCAAGATCATCCGCGACATCGCCAGCGCCGAGCTGGTCCCCGATCTGGTGGCCCGGGTCGAAGGCAAGGATCCCTCCGTACGCCTGAACATCATCGGCCTGCTCAGCCGCTTCAACCAGCCGGATGTGGCGCAAGCCCTGGAACGCCAGCTCAAGGACCGGAACAAGATGGTCCGCAAGGCCGCGCTCGATTCCCTCGCCAACATGCCCGGCGAGCGCAACATCGGCCTGATCTGCTCGCTGCTCGCCGATCCGGAGCTGGAGGTTCAGGCTCGCGCGGTCGACCTCGTGGTTCAGCTCCGTCATCCCGACACGATGAAACATCTAGTGAACGTCCTGAAGGATGAATCCGAGTTTGCCCGGCGTTCAGCAGTCGAGGTGCTGAACGAAATCGCCGATCAGGACACCATCAAATACCTGCTGATCGCCCTTGAAGACGGCGACTGGTGGGTGCGCTCGCGTGCCTCGGACGCACTGGCGAAAATCGGTGGGCCGAAGGTGATGGATGCGGTTTTGCAGCTCGTCGGCGACAAGAATGAAAACATCCGGCGTGCCGCCGTTGAAATCCTGAATCAGACCAAGGATGAACGGGCTGTCAGCCACCTGATCACGGCGCCCCGCGACAAGGACTGGTGGGTGCGCGAACGGGCTGCCGATGCACTGGCCGAAATCCGCAGTGAAAAGGCCACCCCGGCCCTGCTGGAGATGCTGGCCGGCGACGCCCGCTCGGTGCCCGCCGCCCTGCGCGCACTGGGACGCCTGGGCAGTGCCGTGGTTCTGCCCCAACTGCTGCCGATGCTCGACCGGCCGGAAAAGGACATTCGCATCGAAGCGGTGAACGCCATCGGCCGGGTGGCCAATTCCGGCTCGGCCGACACCGTGAAGGCGCGCCTGAAAACACTCGCCACCGGCACGGACGAGACGGTGGCCAAGGTGGCCGCGCAGGCCATCACCCGCATGGAGAGCATTTCGGCAACGGGTGACAGCCGGCCGAAGGCACCGCTTGAAGTCCCGGGCGAAGCAGCCAAAACCCTGCTGGTGGACAACGCCGGCGTCGAGGAAATGGTCAAGTCGCTGGACAAGGCCATCAAGCTGGATGTGAGCACGTTGCGCACCGGTGACGTGATCGAGGGGCGTTACCGCTACATCGAGAAGATCGGCAAGGGCGCCTTCGGCACCGTGGTGCTGGTGGAAGATGAGATCGTCGACGAACGGCTGATCCTGAAGTTCCTGAATCCGAACGTCAGCTCGGACGAGGAAATGATGAAGCGCTTCGTGCATGAGTTGCGCTATTCGCGGAAGATCACCCATCGCAACGTGATCCGGATTTTCGATTTCGTCAGCCTCGGCGGCAACTACGCCATCTCCATGGAGTATTTCCCGTCGCACACGCTGGGGGCGGAAATGGCGGCCCGCAAGCCGCTGCCCTTCGACAAGCCCACCGGATGGGCGCAAGACATCGCCAACGGCATGGCGGTGGCCCACCAGGTCGGGGTGATTCACCGGGACCTGAAGCCGGCGAACATCCTGATCAACGAGGAAGGCCTGCTGAAGATCGTGGATTTCGGCGTGGCCGCCGCCGCCAGTTCGGGCGATACGCAGCTCACCAAGACCGGCTACGTGATCGGCTCGCCGAAATACATGGCGCCGGAACAGATCCTCGGCAAGAAGGTGGATCACCGCGCCGACATCTACAGCGTGGGCGTGATCATCTACGAAATGCTCACCGGCACCCCGCCCTACACCAAGGGCGATCACATGGCCGTGATGTACCAGCACGTCCAGGGCAAGGCCAAGCTCTGCGAGGAACTGAATCCGGACATCCCGCCAGCGCTGGCGGCGGTGGTCCGCAAGTGCATGGAAGTGGACAAGCTGAAGCGCTTCGAATCGATGGACGAACTGCGGCAGGCCCTGGAGCGCGCGGCCTGAGGCCGGCACGGGGACCAGAAGCACCATGGCCCGCATCGATGCCTTCCTGAAACTCGGCCTTGCCCAGGGCTGTTCCGACATCCATCTCGCCGTGGGCGTGCCACCCATGTTGCGCATGCATGGCGATCTGATGCCGATCAAGTTCCGTGAACTGGGTGACACCGAGCTCGACAGCTACGTCGGCGAGATCCTGACTGCCGGCCAGAAGAAGCACTTCGAGGAAGGCCACGACCTGGACTTCTCCTATGTGTCGGAGGATGGCGGCCGGTTTCGGGTGAATGTCTACCGCAAGGAAACCGGGGTCGGCGCCACCTTCCGCTTCATTCCCGGCAACATCCCCACGCTGGACAGCCTCGATCTGCCGCCCGTCGTGCAGAAGCTCTGCGATTACCACCAGGGGATGATCCTGGTCACCGGCTCGACGGGTACCGGCAAGTCGACCACGCTGGCGGCGATGATCGATCACCTGAACAGCACGCAGAACCTGAACATCATCAGCCTCGAAGACCCGATCGAGTTCATGCACCGGAGCAAGCAGTCGCAGATCATCCAGCGGGAACTCGGCACGCACCTCCCGAGCTTCGCCGAGGGCATCCGGGCCGCGTTGCGCGAAGATCCGGACGTGATCCTGGTCGGTGAGCTCCGCGATGCCGAGACCATCCAGATGGCCATGACCGCGGCAGAAACCGGCCATCTGGTGCTGGGCACGCTGCACACGACCGGCGCCGTGAAAACCATCGACCGGATCATCGATGCCCTGCCGGGCGACATGCGCGAGCAGGCCAAGAGTTTTCTGGGACAAAGCCTGAATGCGGTCATCACCCAGACACTGGTGCGCACGCCAGACGGCCGGGGCCGCAAGGCCATGGTCGAGATCATGATGATGACCCGGGCCATCGCCAAGCTCATCATGACGGACCAGACCCATCAGATCCCGGCCCAGCTGCAGACCGGCAAGGATCTGGGCATGCAGATGATGGATCAGGCCCTGCTGGACGCCATCCAGAAAAAGCAGATCGATCCGGACGACGCCTTCCGCTATGCCAGCGACAAATCCCTGTTCCAGCGCTTTGTCACCGACACCTCGGTGCTGCCGAAGTTTGAAATGGGCAGCTCTTGAACCAGATCGACGAGTACCTCAAGCAGGTCGTGGTCCGCAACGGCTCGGACCTGCACTTCATTGCCGGCGAGCCGCCGCGGGCCCGGATCTACGGCGAGCTGCAGATCCTGGCGCCTGAAACCCTGACCGCCAGCCGGGTCGAGACCATGCTGCTGGAGATCATGTCGGCCAAGTCCCGGGATGATTTCCAGCGCCGGGACTCCACCGACTTTGCCTACGCGCTGCAAGACATGGCGCGCTTCCGGGTCAATGTGTTCCGGCATGTTGCCGGCATGGGCGCCGTGCTGCGGGCGATCCCGTCGACAGCGAAAACCCTGAAGGACCTCAACATGCCACCGGTCGTGGCGCAGTTGTGCAAGCAGCCCCAGGGCATGATCCTCGTGACCGGCAAGACCGGCTCCGGCAAGTCCACCACGCTTGCCGGGATGATCGATGAGATCAACCAGCAGATCAATGGCCACATCCTGACGATCGAGGACCCGATCGAGTTCGTGCACACCCGCAAGCGCTGCCTGATTAGCCAGCGGGAAATCGGCGTGCACAGTCCGAGTTTTGCCGCCGCGCTGCACTCGGCCCTGCGCGAGGACCCGGACGTGATTCTGGTTGGCGAAATGCGGGATCTTGAAACCGTGAGCATCGCGGTGACCGCTGCCGAGATGGGCATCCTGGTCATGGGCACGTTGCATACCAATGGTGCCGGGCAAACCGTCGACCGGATCATCAACTCCTTTCCCACGGACAAGCAGCCCCATGTGCGAACCATGCTCTCGACCTCGCTGCGCGGCGTGATTTCGCAGCAACTCGTGGCAAAAAAGGGTGAGCCCGGCCTGGTGGCCGCGCTGGAGATCATGGTGAATACCCCGGCCGTGTCGAACCTGATCCGGCAGGGCAAGCTGGACCAGCTGGAATCGGCCATTCAGGGCGGCGGGAAGATCGGCATGCGCACCATGGATTCCGCCTTGAAGGACCTGCTCGATCAGGGCCGGATCACCGGCAAGACGGCCTATGAGTCCGCGCTGGAGAAGCGGAAGTTCGAAGCCGTCAAGGATCAGACCTGAGAGCGCTGAACTTCGGCCCCTGAACCTGACAGCGCAATCGCGGCCCGCCTATAATGCCGCGTGCCCACACCGACACCCACAATTCCCACCGGATCCCCGGCAACCCGCAGGATCCTGGTTACCAGCGCCCTGCCCTACGCAAACGGCCCGATCCATATCGGCCACCTCGTGGAATATGTGCAGACGGATATCTGGGTGCGCTACCACCGGCTGCAGGGCCACGACATCCGCTATCTCTGTGCCAGTGACGCCCACGGTACGCCGATCATGCTCAAGGCCCGCGAGGCGGGCATCACCCCTGAAGAGCTGGTCGCCGGTTTCCATGTGGCGCATCAGGCATCGTTCACCGGCTTCCGGGTGGCCTTCGACAACTTCCACACCACCCACTCCGAAGAGAACCGGCTACTCGTCGAGCAGATCTTCGAGCGGCTGAACAGCCGCGGGCTGATCCAGCAGCGAGTCATCAAGCAGGCCTACGACCTCGAAGCCGGCATGTTTCTACCGGACCGCTTCATCCGGGGCGACTGCCCGGTGTGTGGAGCTGTCGACCAGTACGGTGACAGTTGCGAAGTCTGCGGCGCCACCTATACGCCGGCGGAACTGAAGAACGCCCGCTCCGTGGTGGCCGGGTCGGCGCCTGTGGAGCGCGACTCCGTCCATTATTTCTTTCAACTGGCCCATTTCACCGACAGCCTGCGGCGCTGGCATGCCGGTGGCCACGTGCAGGAGCACGTGGCCCGCAAGCTCGAGGAATGGTTCAAGGCAGGCTTGCGCGACTGGGACATTTCCCGCGATGCGCCCTACTTCGGCTTCCGCATACCCGGCACGGACGACAAATACTTTTATGTCTGGGTCGATGCCCCGGTGGGTTACATGGCCAGTCATCAGCACTGGCTGGAGCGCACGGGGCGGCCTCGGGCCGAGTTTGATGCGGCCTGGAGTCCCGGCAGCGACACGGAGCTGCATCACTTCATCGGCAAGGACATCCTCTACTTCCACACCCTGTTCTGGCCGGCGCTGCTGGAAGGCGCCGGCTATCGTCAGCCGACCGCCGTACATGTGCACGGCTTTCTGACCGTCAACGGCCAGAAGATGTCGAAGTCGCGCGGCACCTTCATCGCCGCCGACACCTACCTCGAGCACCTGGATCCCGAGTACCTGCGTTACTACTACGCTTTCAAACTCGGCCCCGGGCTGGACGACATCGATCTCAACCTCGAAGACTTCGTGGCCCGCGTCAACGCCGACCTGGTCGGCAAGGTCGTGAATCTGGCGAGCCGTTGCGCCGGCTTCATCAGCCAGCGCTTTGGTGGCCGGTTGGCCGATGCCCTGCCGGAGCCCGCCCTGCACAGCCGCTTTGCCGCTGCGGGCGAGAGCATCGGCCAGGCCTTCGAGGGCCGCGACTATGGGCGCGCCATGCGGGAAATCATGCAGCTCGCCGATGTTGCCAACAAATACATCGATGAGCAGAAACCATGGGTGCTCGCCCGTGATCAGGCCACGCTGCCAGCTGTTCAGAGCATCTGCACCCTGGGCCTGAACCTGTTCCGCGTGCTGATGATCTACCTGTCGCCGGTGTTGCCGCGCGTAGCGGAACAGGCCTGGCAGTTCCTCAAGGAGAAACAGCCAGGCTGGGCCGATCGCACCACGCCGCTGCTCGGTACCGATATTGCAAACTACGAACCGCTGATGGTCCGGGTGGACCCGGCAGCGGTGGCCCGCATGGTGGAATCTTCAATGGAAAAACCCGCTGCAAAAACCACGCCCATCGCCGATGCCGCTGCAGCAAGGTCGGCAACGCCGGACGTGCCGGAAATCGAGCTGGCTGATTTCCAGAAGATCGATCTGCGCATCGCCACCGTGCTTGAGGCCGAAGCGGTCGAAGGGGCCGACAAACTGGTACGCCTGACGCTGGACATCGGCACCGGACAACGCTCCGTGCTGTCGGGGATCAAGGCCGCCTATGCGCCCGCTGATCTGATCGGTCGCCAGGTCATCCTCGTGGCCAACCTGAAGCCACGCAAGATGCGCTTTGGCACCTCACAGGGCATGGTGCTGGCCGCCGGCGATGGCCAGGATCTCTTCCTCATTGCACCGGATCGCGTTGCACCACCGGGCATCAAGGTGACTTGATGGCCGAGCTGCTGCTGATTGCAGTTGCCGCGGCCACCATCGACAACTTCGTCCTGGCTCGCCTGCTCGGGCTGTCGCCGGTGTTTGCCGCCGGCAAGCCCGCTGATCCGGCCGAGGCCGCGATCCACGCCCTGAAACTCGGCCTGGCCACGACCGTCGCGCTGGCCATCAGCGTCGGTCTGGGACAACAGCTGAACCACTGGATCCTGATCCCGTGGCATTTGCCCTACCTGCGCATCCTCGGCCTGCTCCTCGTCACCGGCGTGGTCATCACGCTCGTGGACAGCCTGTTGCGCCGGGCAGCGGAACGCGGCGCTGCCGGTGTTGTACGACTGCCCGTCATCACCGTGCAAAGCCTGGTATTGGGCGTCACCCTGCTGGTGACTGGCGTGAGCAACCGGCCCGACAGCATGGCAGCCGACACCCTGCCTGCCGCCATCGCACTCGGCCTCGGGGCCGGGCTCGGCTACACCGTGGTGATCTGCGTTTTCGCCAGCCTCCGGACCCGGCTCGAGCGAAGCGTCGTGCCGGTGGCACTCCGCGGGCCGGCCATTGCCATGCTGACCATCGGTATCATGGCGCTCGCCTTCACGGGATTTTCAGGCGTGGGCCTCTCAGCCGGCCCGGGCGGCTGAGTACGCACAGCAGGCGCAGGGGAATACATGAGCAGTCCTGACGCGATGGCCTACGACCCCCAGCCACGACGTCCGGCCTGGGGCATTCACACGCCACTGCGCAAGAGCCGGTCCACCCAGGTGCCGCTGCTCATTGCGCCACCTTCCGCCAGGGTCTGGATCCCGCTCGCCCACCACGCCGGGCAAAGTACGGACGAGATCGCCACGCCGCTGGTATCACCGGGTCAGATGGTGTCGCGTGGTGAGCCCGTCGGCGAAATCCACCACGCGACTGGCGGTTTGCGCTTCCATGCCTCCATCAGCGGCCGGGTCAGCGCCATCGAAGCAGCGCCAGTGGCCGGCAGCAACGGCCCGGTTCCCTGCGTGATCATCGACAGCGATGGCGAGGACCGGCGCTACACGGGCTACGACGGCATCACGGCCGGTTCGCCCACGGAGTTCCAGCGTGCCATTGCAGAGGCAGGCATCCTGGGCCTCGGTGGTGCTCTCTTTCCAACGGCCCGCAAGCTGGCCAGTGCCGGCCCGGCTCCGGTGCTGCTGCTGAATGGCGCCGAGTGCGAACCCTACATCAGTTGCGACGACATGCTGCTCCGCGAGCGGGCCGATCAGGTGGTTGCCGGCGCCCGCCTGCTGCTCGGCGCACTGCAGGCATCACGCTGCGTGATTGCCGTGAAGTCCGACATGCCGGCCGCGCGCATGGCACTCGTCAATGCACTGGCCGCCGCTGGCGACGAGCGCCTCGTGACCTCGGTGGTCACGGCGAAATATCCCTCCGGCGGCGAGCGGCAGCTGATCGAACTGATTTTCGGCCGCGAAGTTCCGGCCGGCGGCTTGCCACCCGACGTGGGTGTCATCTGCCAGAACGTGGCGACCGCAGCCGCCATTGCCGATTTCTTCGCACGCGGCCAGCCGCTGATCTCCCGGATCGTGACGGTCACCGGCGGCGGCATCGCACAGCCGTGCAACATCGAAGCGCGGATCGGCACGCCGGTTGCTGACCTGATGGTGCTGGCCGGAGGCTACCAGGGTGAAATCGAGCGCCTGGTCATGGGCGGCCCGATGATGGGCATCGCCCTGCCCACCGACACGCTGCCGATCACCGCGGCGACCAACTGCATCATCGCTGCAACGGCAGCGGATCTTGGCCGCACGCAGGCTGAAATGCCCTGCATCCGCTGCGGCAAGTGCGTGGAAGTGTGCCCGGCACGCTTGCTGCCGCTGGAGTTGCTGGCAGCCACCCGCGCCGGGTCACGCACCGATCTGCTGACCCTGGGCCTCGCGGACTGCATCGAATGCGGCGCCTGCGACTATGTCTGTCCCAGCCACATCCGGCTCGCGAGCCGGTTTGCAGCGAGCAAGGCATTGGTGAGCAGCTGATGCAATTCAAGACCACGCCACCACCACCCCAGTGGAGAACCCGCATGAGCGTGGCCACGATCATGCGGCTCGTGCTGCTGGCGGTGCTGCCGGCCCTGCTCACCCATGTCTGGTTCTACGGCCTCGGGATCCTGCTCAACATCGCGGTCGCGGCGGTGGTGGCCGTCCTGACGGAAGCCGGCTGCCTGCGCCTGGCTGGTAAACCGCTCGCGCCGTTCCTGGCTGACAGCAGCGCGCTCGTGACCGCCGTGCTCTTTGCCTTCTGCCTGCCGCCACTCTGCCCGTGGTGGGTGACAGCCACCGGCATGGTCTTTGCCGTTGCCGTCGTCAAGCATGCCTACGGCGGACTCGGCTACAACCTCTTCAATCCGGCGATGGCCGGTTTCGTGCTGGTGCTCATCAGCTTTCCGGCCGCGATGGCTGTCTGGCCGGCGCCCGATATCGGCGACCTCGACTACGTGCGGCCCGACACCGCCGCCACGGTTCACTACTGGCTGACCGGCACCTTTCCCGAGGGCTTGAGCGTGGACGCAGTGGCCCGGGCCACAACCCTGGACAGCGCCAAGGAGGGCCTGGCCTCGATGCGGACCATGAACGAAATCCGCATCAATCCGGTGTTCGGTGATTTCGGTGGCGCCGGCTGGGAGTGGGTCAACAACTTCGTGGCGATCGGCGGCTTCGCGCTGCTCCTCCTCGGCATCATCCGCTGGCAGACGCCTGCCGGCGTGCTGGGCGGCCTGCTCGGCATGGCCACGCTCGCGTGGCTGCTCGACTCGAACACCCATCCCTCGCCCGGCTTTCACCTGTTCAGCGGTGGTGCGATGCTGGCCGCCTTTTTCATTGCCACGGATCCCGTGTCTTCACCGGCAGCGGCCCCTGGCCGGTTGATCATTGGTGTCGGCATCGGCGTCCTCACCTATGTGATTCGGACCTGGGGGAGTTATCCGGATGGCGTGGCATTTGCAGTTTTGTTGATGAACCTGACGGTCCCACTCGTCGATCGGTGGACACGGCCGCGCATCCATGGACGGGCAGCATGAGTGACAACAACCATCAGGCCGAACCCTTGCCGGAGCGCCATGTCTCCGGGCGGGCGGCAATTGCGGGCTATCTTCTCGTCGTTGCGATTGCCGCGGCCATGGTGACTGGCAGCTGGCAGCTGGCCCGCAACCTGATTGTCGACAACGCCAGCAGCAACACCCGGGCCATGCTGGCCTCGGTGTTGCCATCCACGCTGTATGACAACCACCCGGAACGGGATGTGGTCATGCTGGCCACCAGCGACAAGCCAACTCCGGACATCCGCTTGCTGCCCGTCTATCGCGCCCGTCTGGGCACGACACCGACGGCCGCCGCACTGACGATGATTGCGGCGAACGGCTATGGCGGGCCGATCACCATGGTGGTGGGCATCGCGGCGGATGGTACGGTGCTCGGCGTAACCATCCTGACGCACCATGAAACGCCCGGGATCGGCGATGCCATCGAACGTGGCAAATCAGACTGGCTCAACCAGTTCACCGGCCGGTCGCTGGAGAAGCCGATGACGGACCGCTGGCAACTGCAAGGCGACGGTGGCGACTTCGACGCCATCGCCGGCGCCTCGGTCAGCAGTCGCGCTGCCTTGAGTGGGGTGCGCCAGGCTGTGGAATACTTTGCCAGTCACAAGGCCGCGATCTTTGCCCCGCATGCAGCCAACTGAGCACGAAAACCCCGGCAACCACACGCCGCCAGCCATGGGGCAACTGCTGGTGGTGCTGATCGGCCTCGGGCCGCTGCTCACAGCCAGCCACGACTTCACCGAGGGACTCGCCTTCGGCATGGCGTCCCTGGTGGTGCTTTGCCTCAGCAATCTGTATGCCGCCACGCTGGGCCGACTGCTGCCGCAGCGCGGGCGGGCTGCCGCGCTGCTGGTGCTGATCGGCGCACTCGTGACCGCCATCGACCTGTTGTTCCAGGCTCATTGGCAGCCACCCGACCGGAACCTCGCACTCTTCATGCCCTTGATCCTCACCAATTGCCTGATCCTGGAACGGGCTGAACACTGGGCAGCCCATCCAGCGGCCCATCCAGCGATCTGGTCGGCCGTGAGCCGCGCACTGCTCGACGGCCTGCGCCATGGCGTGATCTTCGTGCTGCTGCTCGCCGGCTTCGGCGCGCTGCGAGCCGCACTGGCCCCATCGCTGGGCATTGCCGTGGCGCCGGCCGGGCTGCTCTTCCTGCTGGCCGGCCTGCTGGCCCTCCATCAACTGGCCACCCGCCGGATAAATACAAACCGGTACAGCACATGACGCCGCGACAACGCCTCACGCTGTTCCGGATACTCAAGGCAGCCAACCCGACCCCCACCACCGAGCTGGTTTACCACTCGCCCTTTGAATTGCTGGTGGCAGTGATCCTGTCTGCACAGGCCACCGACGTTGGCGTCAACAAGGCCACTATCGGCCTCTTTGCCGTTGCCGATACGCCAAAGAAGATGCTGGCGCTTGGCGAAGCCGGCTTGAAGCAGCACATCAAGACGATCGGCCTGTTCAACACCAAGGCCCGGAACATCATCTCCACCTGCCAGGCACTCCTGGACCGGCACGGCGGCAAGGTGCCGCGCGAACGCGCTGCGCTGGAAGCGCTGCCCGGCGTGGGTCGCAAGACCGCCAATGTCGTGCTCAATACCGCGTTCGGCGAAGAGACCATCGCGGTGGATACCCATATCTTCCGCGTTGCCAACCGCACCGGGCTGGCGCCGGGCAAAACGCCTCGCGAGGTGGAAGACGGTTTGCTTGCGAACACGCCGCCCGCCTTCCGCCGCGATGCCCATCATTGGTTGTTGCTCCACGGCCGGTACATCTGCAAGGCCCGGCGGCCGGACTGCCCGCATTGCCCGATCGCCAGGCTGTGCGAATACCCGCACAAGACCCCCTCGTGAGCAGCCATTACCTCGCCCTCGACCAGGGCGGTGGCAGCAGTCGCGCACTGTTGTTCAATCAGGATGGTGAACTCGTCGCCTCCCACGCCGTGCCGATCCAGACGATCCACACCGACGAGGGACACATCGAGCACGATCCCGAAGAGCTCGTGGCGTCACTGCGTGCAGCAATCGACCAGGCCTGCCGGCAGTTGCCATCCGGCAGCCGGATCGAAGCCGCCGGCCTCGCCACCCAGCGCTCCAGCATGGTCTGCTGGGAACGGCGATCCGGCCGTGCCCTCTCACCGGTGATTTCCTGGCAGGACCGTCGCAACGCCGGGTGGCTGAAGCGCCTTGAACCACAGGCTGCCGAGATTCGCGCGCGGACCGGCCTTGTGATGACGCCCCACTACGGCGCCAGCAAGATGCGCTGGTGCCTCGATCACCTGCCCGCCGTCAGCGCCGCCGCCGCGGCTGGCGACCTCATCATGGGACCGCTGGCAAGCTTCCTGATCTGCCGGCTGCTGCAGGAACAACCGCTCTTGGTCGACCCCTGCAACGCGGCCCGCACCCAGCTCTGGGACCCAGCCACCCGGAACTGGTCACCCGAATTGCTGGCGCTCTTTCGCATTGATATCAATACCTTGCCGAAGAGTGGCGATAACGCCTTCAGCTTCGGCACCCTGCCCACGCCGGCAGGTCCGGCGCCGCTGACCGTGCTCACCGGCGATCAATCCGCCGTGCCCTTTGCCGGCGGGCCACTCGATGCAGGCCGTGCCTACCTGAACCTCGGCACCGGCGCCTTTGCGTTGCGCGTGGTCGACGGCCAGTTGCCCGATGCGCCGCGACTCCTCGTCAGCCTGCTGTGGTCCGATGCCGGCAATCGCAACTACGCACTGGAAGGCACCGTCAACGGTGCGGGCAGTGCTCTGGACTGGCTGGCTGACCGGGAGGGCATTTCTTCCGGTGACCTGATCAGGCTGGCCGACGAGGCTGCTGCTTTGGCGGCGCCATCGATCCCGATCTTCCTGAATGGCGCGTCCGGCGTCGGATCACCGTATTGGGCCAGCCATCTGCAAAGCCGCTTCATTCCCGACGACAGCAGCACGACGACAGGCACCCGCGCCCTGGCAGTCCTCGAAAGCATTGCCTTCCTGCTGCAGATCAACCTCCAGGAAATGGCGCCGCATACCACTGCACTCCGCGAGGTGCTCGTCACCGGCGGCCTGTCCCGCAATGAATACCTGATGCGTTGCCTGGCGACGCTATGCGGTGTCAGCGTGTCACGCGCCGACGATCCGGAGGCTACGGCACGCGGACTCGCGCGGTTGATTGCAGGCTCTGACGGTAATGAATGGTCGGGCATCGCGCCGGAACCACTGCAATTGGCGTCAGTCCCGGGACTCGCAACGCGGTTCCGGGCATTCTGCGATCACATCAGCCAGGCGACTGGGTTTCGTTCATATTGATACGCTGCATGCAAATTCTCCCGGTGCGGACAATCATGCAAACCGCTGGTTACCAAAAATGCACTGAGAGGTTGTGCGCGGAAATGGCGGCAATCATGAGCAGGAGAACAGCAGCCCCGATTTCTACCAGGAGCAGCAATCGCGTCGCCCGCTTGGCGGTGACCTTCAATTCGCCTGACTCCGACGGGCTCTGGGCCTCCTGCTGAACGACACGCCGGACACGCAGATACCATCGAAACGGCTCCAGGAAATTGGACGCACCCTCCGGAAACTGAATCAGGGCAGCCCGGGTCGGCGCTGACGTACTCAGCAAATCGGCAAGCCTCCGTACAGTAGCCCGATACGCGAACAAACTCACCGCCCATGCCAGCCAGAGAGCTAACATTGACGCATTGAGTGCATCCATCGGGGCTACCCCCATTACACCGTAGCCTCTGTCTCGGCCGAGCCGATCA
>CAYLKO010000045.1:9962-22788 GCA_964384525.1 uncultured Chromatiaceae bacterium | reverse complement strand
TGTCCTTGGGCAACAGCGGATCCAGGTTCGGGCTGTTGCCGGTGTACGAGATCACCTTGGCGGCCTCGGCCTGGTTCTCCGGGAGGGTGAACTCGCGCAGCAGGCGGTAGGCGGCCACGCGCTGGTCGTCGGCCGCGCCCTGCGGGATGACGAAGTAGCCGATGGCCAGGTTGCCCTGGTTGAAGGTGAAGCCGTACTTCGCGTTCCCGGCGACCCGCCCGGAGTACACGTCCGCGTACTGCACCTCGTTGTCGGCCATCAGCTGCGGTGCCTGTGCGCCCGTGCCCCACCACACCGATACGTGCTTCTTGACCTTGTCCAGGCCGAAGTGATCTGGTTCCAGCACCTCGCGCGCTCTGGCAATATCGATGCTCTCGGGGTCCAGCTTTGCCCACGGCAGCGTCACCAGCCAGTCGAGGTAGGTGCGGATCATGGAGTTCTCGCCGGCCGCTTCCGGCATCTGGGCGAGACGCTTCAATTCCTTGCGGGCCTGGGTCAGGGCTTCCTCCGGCATCCCGGCGTTTTCGATGGCCTCGCGCAGTTCGTCGAGTTCGGCAACCTCTTCGGTGTCACCCAGCTCCTTCTGGATCGTCCGCAGTTGCTCGCGCAGGTAGAACTCGCGCTGGCGATCGCCGAGTGTCTCCTTGGTCTGCTCGTCGACATGGCGTGACAGCTTGAGCACTTCCACCTGATGCGACAGCAGATCCAGCACGCGATCCAGGCGCTGCTGAACGTCGAACATTTCCAGCATTTCCTGCTTCTGCTCGGCCTTGATGTCGAGAAAGCCCGCGACCAGATCCGCCAGCTGGCCGGGATCGTCGATCTGCTGGATGACGCCCGCCAGTTCCGGCATGGACTGCGGCAGGAGGGCGATGCCCTCCAGCGCCCGTTCCTTGAGGATCAGCGCCCGGGCTTCGAGCGCCGCCGCTTCGCTGGCCGGCTCGTGGATGAGGTCGAAGCGGGCCGCCATGAAGGGCAGGCCGGGGAGGTAATCCAGCACACGAAAGCGCTGCTCGCCCTGGCACACGACATGCTGCGTGCCATCGCGGGCGGTGAAGTAGCGCACGATGCGCGCAATGGTGCCCACCGGGTGCAGGTCGGCACTGGTCGGTTCATCCACCGACGGATCGCGCTGCATGACCAGACCGATGCGGCGTCCGCTGCGGGCGGCTTCCTCTGCGGCCGCAATGGACACCCGGCGCCCGATCGTCAATGGAATCACGGCGCCGGGGAAAACCACGGTGTTCCGGACCGGCAGCAGGATCAGCACGTCTTCGGGAATCTGTGCCTCGGTGGTTGTCGTGGGCTGTCGTGCGTTGTCGCTCATGCTCACCTTCACTCTCCAGGAGAATCCCGGACACGGGTCAGCTGATGACATGAGGCCACCGGATGGAAATTCAATGATGCAGAGGCGCAAACCTGCCTCTGGTGGCAGGGCTCAGGCGCGCAGGCGTCGCACCGGGCCCGTGATGGCAGTCCGTTCCATTTCCAGTTCCTGGATCCGGCCCTTGAGAGCGCCGACTTCGGCAATGGCTGCGGCCAGTTCCATGCCGAGGCGGGTCTTCTGCCGGATTTCGGCCTTGAGCGTATTTTTGGCCTGGGCGTAGCGACGCAGGTAAGCTGCCACCTGGTCTTCCAGTGTGCCGATGTAGCTCAAGGCCTTTTCCAGCTCGGCGCGCCGGGCCTGGACCTGGGCCTCCGCTGCGTGGCAGGCCCGGGCACTGCGGGCCACCGATTCCTGCAGTTCGAGGAGTTGCAGTTCGCGACGACCCTCGGCTTCAGGATCCGGAAGAACCCGCTGGCCGACCGTCAGCCAGGCCACCAGGGCGCCACCCATGAGGGACGCGATGCTGGCCGCGACCAGAACAACCATCAATTCGTTTGACATAAGAGTACTACCCACGGCCTCTACATAACGTAGGCTCCCCACCCGGGCACTTCTGTGGGCCCGCTCGCACATTTGAGGAATACATGTCTGAACTGGTCGTCGAGGCCCGGGGCCTGACCAAACATTTCGGAGCCATCGAGGCGGTGCGCGGCATCGACCTGGATATCCCGCGGGGCGGCTGCTTCGGCTTTCTGGGTCCCAACGGTGCCGGCAAGACGACCACGCTGCGCATGATTCTCGGCCAGTCGCCACTCACGGCGGGCTCGCTCTCGGTCCTCGGCCTGCCGGTGCCGTCGGCCATCCGCCGGATTCGGGCCCGCATCGGCGTGGTTCCGCAGGCCGACAACCAGGATCCGGATTTCACCGTGGTCGAGAACCTGCGCATGTACGCCCGCTATTTCGGTCTGCGGCCGGCAGCGGTGGCCGGGCGCATCGAGGAGCTGCTGCATTACCTCGAGTTGTCCGACCGTCGCAACGCGCGCACGCGGGAACTCTCCGGCGGCATGCAGCGTCGCCTGTCGATTGCCCGGGCGTTGATCAACGATCCGGAGCTGATCATGCTGGACGAGCCGACGACCGGGCTGGATCCACAGGTGCGGCATCTCATCTGGACCCGCCTGCGGCAGTTGAAGTCATCAGGCAAAACCCTGCTGCTCACCACGCACTACATGGACGAAGCAGAACGCCTCTGCGATCAGCTGGTGGTGATCGACCATGGACGCATCGTCACCCAGGGCTCGCCCGCCGGGCTGATCCGGGAACACATAGAACCCCATGTCATCGAGTTGCAGGGCAATGCCACGGCCGTGAATGGCGTGCTGGATGGCATCCCGGGCCTGCGGCTGCTCACGGTGGGGGAGACCCACTACGCCTATGTGCGCGAGCTTGCGCCGGTGCTGGAGCGGCTGGAAAAATCACCCGGGCTCAAGTACACCCATCGCGGTGCGAATCTGGAGGATGTTTTCCTGAAGCTCACCGGCAACGAACTCAGGGAGTAGGCACACGACCATGACAACCTTGCATCTTGCCCTGCCACGTCCGCGGGCTTCCGCCTTCACCATCCTGCTGCGCAATGCCCTCGTGTGGCGCAAGCTCCTCGGGCCCAGCCTGACCTTCTCCTTTGGCGAACCGGTCATTTACCTGCTGGGTCTCGGTTTTGGTCTCGGCCAGTTCATCGGCGAGGTGGAGGGCATCAGCTACTTCACCTTTCTGGCTTCCGGGCTGCTCGCCGCTTCCGCCATGAACGTGGCCTCCTTCGAGGGCATGTTTTCCGTGTTCACCCGCATGACCCACCAGCAGACCTATGACGCCATCCTCGCGACACCGCTGCAGGTGGATGACATCGTCGCCGGTGAAACGCTGTGGTGTGCGTCGAAGTCGGTGTTGAACACCTTGCCGATACTCGCCGTGGCCACCGTGCTCGGCGCGATCGAGCACTGGACGGCGCTGGCGGCCATCCCGGTGTTCTTTCTGGTGGGCCTGTGCTTTGCCGGACCCGCGATCGTCGTTGCCGCCTTTGCACCCAGCTATGACTTCTTCAACTACTACACGACGCTGCTGATCACGCCGATGTTCATTTTCAGTGGCGTGTTCTATCCGGTCGCGACCCTGCCGGCAGCTGCCCAGGTGATCGTCAGCGTGCTGCCCCTGTCCCATGCCATCGCGTTGATCCGGCCACTGGTGGCGGGGCAGGCGATCGTTGATCCCTGGCTGCACATCGGGGTGCTGCTTGCCTACGCCGTGGTTGGCTACGTCGCAGCCACGATCTTCATACGGCGGCGATTGATCCAGTAGTCCGGGAGTGCTTTCACTGCAGAGGGGCGTGCCGCAGACCGGGGGGCTTCAGCGGGACGTTCGCTACGGCCATCCATGGCCTTTGCTCACTTCACTCAGCCGGCGCCGGGCTATCCTGCCCGGCTGGGCTTCGAGACCCGCGCTATCCCATCTGCCTGCCGCCGCGCTCTGGCGCGCACATCATGCTTGTGCGACAGCTGTTGTCAGCGCAACCGCGTGTTTCGGAAATGCCTTGATGAGCTGCTTGTCCATCGTGACGAGCCGGGTGTCCAGGTGCATGGCCAGCGCCACGAACTCGCAATCGTAGGCAGAACAGCGGCTGTCCCGGACCAGCGCGAGCACTGCCCGGGAGTCCACCTGGAACTCCGAACCCGCGAGCAGGCTTTCCGCATCCTGCTGAAGCCTGCAGGCGTCTTCGAAGCCGAGCGCATCGCGCCGCATGTACCCGGCGAGGATATTGCGGAACTCGCTGCGCCAGAGTGCGGGGACCGCCCAGTCGGGATCCAGTGCCAGCAGCGTTTCGGTCTTGCCGGTCAGCGGTCCGGGGAGATACAGGTACGCCAGGATGTTGGAATCCACCACGATCACGAGCGGCCCTGGCGCTTGAATGCGTCGATGTCGTGCGGGTGGAACCTGCCCTTGGGCAAAGTGCTGCGCAGTGCGCGGATCTGGGCCAATCGCTCGACAGGCGTGAGGCGCGTGGGCAGCAGCGCAGCCTCGAGGCGCACGATCGCCTCGCTGTTCATGCTGCGCCGGTTTGCCTCGGCGGATTGCTTCAGCCGCTCGTAGACGGCGTCGGGAATGTTCTTGAGGGTAAGCGTGGTGGGCATGATCGGCTCCATCCAATATGGAACCATTATGGTTTTTGAGGTCATTGGGCGTCAACCGCGGTAGCGACTGGCGGACTGTGACTTGCCCCGGAATTGTGGTCGATACCGTGATCCCTGTGATTTCAGCTGCTTTTGTGCCTGGCCAGCTTGGGCCCAGATTCCCGCGCGGTGGCAGGCAGGCGGGATAGCGCGGGACGTTCGCTTCGGCCATCCATGGCCTGCGCTCTCTTCACTCAGCCGGCGCCGGGCAGTCCTGCCCGGCTGGGCTTCGAGACCCGCGCTATCCCACCTGCCTGCCGCCGCGCTCTGGCAGTGAGCGGCCTTCAGCCACCAAAGAGGTACTCGAAGGTGGCCCCGATCTGGCGACGGCGCGGATAGTGGGCCGTGAAGTCTCGGCGCAACGGGCTTGAATCAAAATCGAGAAACCGGCCAACGGAATCCGGGGTGTCGTCATCCGTCAGGTTGCGGGCCCACAGTGTCAGCCGCCAGCTGTCCCATGACACACCGGTTCGCAGATTGACGACGGTGCTCGATCCCGTCTCGGCCAGGTTGTATATCTGGTCATAGCGGGTTGACTCGTAGGTCACATCACCTCTGGCGAAGAAATCGATGTCCTCACGAACCGGGCGAGTGTAGGCAGCGGAAAGTGAGGCCGTATGTTCCGGCGCGTTCGGCGTTATATTGCCTGCCGTATCGGCACCGCCAGGAAAGGCCGTCTGATCGCAGCGATCCGGATCTGCGCCAACGAAGCCGCCATATTCCACGTCACAGGCCTTTTGGATCTCCGCATTCGCGTAACCATAGGTCAGATTGATGTCAACCTGATCGGTCACCTGGGCCAGCACACCCAGCTCGAAGCCGGTTATGTCTGTCTGACCAATGTTCCTGATCAGTGACAATGATCCGAGAGTATTGCTGGTATTGGTAAATGGCTCAGCCGTTGTGAGTTGCTGGCCCGACCAATCGATGAAGAAGACAGCGGCAGTCAGGTCCAGCCTGTGCTTCACCAGGCTGTACTTCGTACCCAGTTCGTAGGTCCAGGCTTCCTCTTCGTCGACAGCAATGAACCCCCCCAGACGTTCCCGCTCGGCCGGCGGCACATTGGCACCGAGAACGTTGGCATTGAAGGCGCCGGGCTTGGTGCCCTTGCCGACAGTGAAGTAAACGCTCCCGGCATCGGTCGGTTGCCACGATACGGCCGCCCGGGGCGAGAAGCTGTCAAAGGTATCGTTCAACACCAAGCCGCTGCCGGTGATGCTTGTTATCTTGTCTTCCGCATACCGCGCTTCGACTGACATTGTCCACTGCTTGCCGAGATCGAATTCCAGGCTGCCAAAGACCGCCTGGTTCCGGACCTTCCCGGAAGTCGCCGACGGGGCGCCTGTGGCAAAAGTGAAGGTATCGGAAGAGTCCTGGTCATAAAAATAAATGCCGGAAAGCCAGCGGATGGGGGAGTCGGCCGGCGAGGTGATGCGCAACTCCGTGGATTTGTACTCAACGTCGACCTCAGCCTCGGTCCATTGACCTGCCCTGGCCGGGTTTCTGTTGGCTTTCGAGTCACCGTCAGTCACGCCATGCTGGTTTTCTTCGGCGTAGCCACTCAAGGACGTGACGGTATAGCCGCCAAATACCTCCCAGTTGATCTCCAGATTGCTGCGGAAGGTGTCGCGCTTTTGCCCGTAGTCGTTCCGGTTGTTCAGATCGAGATTGACGGTTTTGGAGCCCGGGATCTTGCCGCAGTAGTAGCCGCGGGGCGTGCTGAGGAAGCAATTCAGGTCTGGTCCGTCAATCGCAACGTGACCTGCGGTCTGGCCATCGTCATCCTCGAAATAGTCAAGCCTCAATATGGCGCTGAGGGCTTCTGTCGGCGTGAAGTGCAGTACGCCACCGATACTGTCGGTTTGCTCGTCTGCGATCCTGCCACCGCCGGGCCCGATGTTGGTGTAGTCACCACCAAACTGGAAGTGTCGTGCGCCGAGATTGAATGCCAGCTTGTCCTGGATGATCGGACCACTGACGAACGCCCGGAATTCATACTCGTCGTGTTCGGCGAGCGTGGTGGATACCTTGCTTTCCCAGTTGTTGTCCGGGGTCTTGGTAACAAAGTTGATGGCACCTGCGAGCGTGCCTCGTCCGAACGCGGCCGCCTGAGGACCCTTGATTACTTCTATACGCTCCAGGTTATCGATCGGAGTCGAGGAAATGGTCCCCGCAATGTAGACACCGTCGATGAACAACCCGACGGTTTGTGCACCCACAATGGGCCCCTGCCCGCGGATGGCAGGACGGTCAAAGGCACGACCAGATGACCTTCGGAAACTCAGATTCGGCGTGAACGCAGCCAGGTCCGTGATGCTGGTTGCTCCGGAATTTTCAATGAACTGATCACTGAAGACGGAGATGGACAGTGGCACGTCCTGGAGGCTCTCCTCCCGCTTCCGTACGTTGACCACGATCTCGTCCATCAGTGGGCCCACTTTTTCAAGCTTGTTTACCCGGCGGCGCTCCGGCTCGTCGTCCGGGCTCTGCACAGTTGGTACCTGCGCCAGCGCCAACGCGCACCAACCAAACACAAGCACGCCGGCTGCCCCGCCTACGGTTCCGTTGATCATCAACCCTTCCCCCAGTGTGATCAGCTATCTCTGTGTGCCGTGCACAGATACCTCATTCCGGCTAAAAAATATAGCTATGCCTGATCATGCTCAATGGCTGATAGTGAGCGGCTGGCAGGGCTTGTCGCCGTTGTCGGTTCCCGGCAGCGTCGATCGGAGTGCTGGCCCGCGCGGTGGCAGGCAGGTGTATGTTTGAAGGTCCTGTACCCGAGCATGGACGTGAACACGAAAAACGATCGTATCAAAACGCCCGGGGAAACCGTCGTCACCGCTGCGCGTTTTGCCCGCCTGCGCTGGCTGGTGCTGGTGCGCCGGCATCCCTCGGCCATCCTGCTTCTGGTGCAACTGGCCGGATTGCTGCTGTTCCCGTTCATCGAGGACCAGCCGTACGGCCGCGCGTTGTTCGGCGCTTTCAGCGTGCTGGTGCTCGTCCTCACCGTGTGGATGGTCCATCGCACGCCCGGCCTGGCCTGGATCAGCGCCTGCCTCGCCGTACCGGCAGTGGTCTTCAACGTGCTGTACCTGGCGGCTGACATGCCGGCGATGTTGCCGTGGTCGGCCGCGCTGGAGGCGGCATTCTACTTCTACGCCGCCGGTTGCCTGATGGCCTACATGCTGGACGACCGCCGCGCCACCAGCGACGAACTGTTCGCGGCCGGCGCCACCTTCACGCTGCTGGTGTGGGCCTTCACCTACCTGTTCGTGTTGTGCGAGGCCTTGCAGCCGGGGGCCTTCACCGCTGCGGTGGATTCCGATGCGCCGCGCACCTGGACCGAGCTGCTGTTCTTGAGCTTCGCACTGTTCACCAGCACCGGTCTCGGCGATGTGTTTCCCGTCACGGCGCACGCCCGCTCACTGGCCAGCCTGGAGATGTTCGCCGGCGTGATGTACCTGGCGCTGGTGGTGTCGCGGCTGATCGGGTTGACGCTGCGGGGTCGCGGCGAGGAATGATGTTGTGGCAGGGGAGGGGAGCCGACGCGCTCTGGCGGTGGTGTATTCGGTCGCAGCCATGGAGTGCTCCAGCGTGTGCCCGTCGGCCGCCAAAGCGTTGCCGGTGAGCGCCAGCCGTGTCGTGCCGACTCCACGCCGGAGTTTTTCACTTTTCATCATTGTTCCTTTCCTGGTTGCCACAGCAGCGTGGCGCTGTACGTCCTGCCGGATTCGTAGAAACCCTCGTCGTAGGCGTATCGCCGGCCTGTCAGGTTGGCGCCTTCCACCAGCAGCCGCAGGCCTTCCACGATGCGCACGTCCACGCCCGCGTCCAGCAGGCCGAAGCCGGCCGTCGTGCGCACGCCGTTGGTCTGGCTGTAGCGCCCGCTCTCGGTGGTGAACCCGAGGTTCAGGTTGGCCCGGGAGCCGAGCCCGGTACGCGTCGCGAGCCGCAGTTTCTGCCGGGGCGTGAACACCGGTCGTATCGCGGAGTTGTCCTCGTTCTTTCTGTCGAGCCAGGTGTAATCGAGGGAGACGTCGCCGATCCAGCGCAACTGCCGCGCAAGGGACAGCTCGGCACCGACGTTCCGCTGGCGTCCCACGTTCTGGTTCTGGGTGCAGGGTGGCGTTGTGCAGGCCGTGGGCTCGACGGTCACGGCCTCGATCGCGTCATCCATCTTGCTGCCGAACACGGTGAGGCGCGTCGTCGCGCCGAGGACCATTCCGCTGGCTGACAATTCCAGGTGATCGGCGGTCTCCGCCTCCAGTCCCGGATTGGGCACGGCCCGGCCCAGGCGGTAGGAGTAGCGGTCCTTGATGGTCGGGAACCGGGTCTTGTGCGCGAGATTCGCGCCGAACGTCCAGATCTCCGATGCGCGCCAGTCGAGGCCGCCCTGGAAGTTCCAGCCCGAGTCATCTTCCAGAGGGAAGGGCACGATGACGCCGCCCCCGATGTTGTCGTCGGCACGCCGGGCATCGATGCCGTTCCAGCCGATACCGGCAACAGCCGTCACCGTGCCGGTGAGCACGCGCTGGTGCTCTGCCGCGATCGACCAGGTGGTGTCTTCCATCCGCTCCCAGGGCTCGCCGATGTCGTCGATCTCCCGGTGGATGTCGCGCTTGTAGTAGACGGTGCCCCGCGTGACGGACCCGTCCGCCGCGGGCGACCATTCCGCCTCGGCGGTGCCGCCCCAGCTGTAGTCGTCGTATGCGCTGGTGAAAGCATAGGGCCGGTTCTGGGGCGTGTAGGTGGCATGGTCGTAGGACCGCAGGCTGTTCCGGAAGGTGTCATGGAAGAAGCGGGTGCGGATCCAGGCTTCCTCGCCAAGCGGCACGGCGCCGATCAGGTAGACGCTCTCCTTGTCGTAGAAGGGCCATCGCCAGTAGCGGGTCTGGATGACGCTGCCGGGGAAAGTGCCGGCGTAGGGCGGGGTGTTCTTTTCACCGTCCAGTCGCGAGTACGCGAGCTGCCAGTCGGCGCCGTAATCGCCGCGCCAGCCGAGCTTCACGGAGATGGTGGTGTCGCTGGTCGCCGAGTTCTCGCGTCGGCCGCCGTCCTCCGCCGGACCGTAGGTCCCGCCGGAGGGCAGCCGGAAGAAATCTGCATCGGCGGTGATGACGGTGCCCTGCACGTACCAGTGCTCGTCCGCGGCGCTGGTGAGGAAGCCCGCGTTCCGGCTTTGCTGGTCCAGGGAGTCGTCGAGCATCAGTCCGGCGCGAGCCGCGAAGTTGATGCCGGGCTGGGGCCGCTTCGTGATCACGTTGATGGCGCCGCCCAGGGCATTCGGCCCGTAGAGCACGGAACCACCCGCCCTCGTCACGCGGAGGGACTCCACGTTCCAGACGCCGAGCCGGGACAGATCGACGTTGCCGTCGTAGGGCACGTAGACGGGGACGCCGTCGATGTAGAGGGGCACCTGCCGTGAATCGAAGCCGCGCACGTTCACCAGCGTCTCGCCGCGCGCGCCCAGCGGTGTCATGTAGACGCCAGGGAGCAGGTCCAGGGCCTTGGCCACGTTCTGGCGGTTGGCGCTCTCGAGCTGCGGGGAATCGACAACCTGGACGTTGTCGGACTGATCGGCAAGCCTGGAGGCGATCACCTCGCCCAGGGGCAGCTGCGGGGCGGACTTGCCGTCGGCGGATTCCGCGCTGGCGGGGGCGAGCACTGCCGCGAGACCAAGCACCATTACGGATTTCGTTATATCTACACGGATATAACGACGGGCGAGTGACCGGACGTGAAAGGCGGACATGTGAATCAAGACTCCTTGAAACCGAAGATGCGGATGATCCGTCCGGCGGTTCTGCATGGTTTGGCGGAGCCCGGGACCGTTATGTTCGTGGAAACATAACGGTATGAATGACCGTGTGGCTTGTCAACCGAAGAAAGGATGATCTTTGTCAATCCCGGGCGTGTTGGAGCATTCGTGAAAGGGTGCGAAATTCCACGGACTTCCTGACCATGTTCTCCAGGTCCGTGTAGGCCTGCAGCACCCGCTCGCCCAGGCGGGTGATCTCCGCGCCGCCACCGCCGACGCCGCCACGCCGGGCCGTGACGAGAGGGCCCTCGAACAAGTTGTTCATTTCCTCCACGAGCAGCCATGCACGGCGGTAGGACATGCCAAACTGCTTGCCGGCGGCGTTGATGGACCGGGTTTCCCTGATCGCCTTCAACATGGCAGCCTTGCCGGGACCCATTCCGAGGCCCTTGTCGATCATGATGCGGATCTTGCACGACACTGTTTTCTGCATGAATCACTCCCCCTGACGACCGGTAACCAGCATACCGGCGATCACCGGGCAGATACCCGCGATGAGGCCCATATCTAGTCGGAGGGAGTCCATCCCATCATTGGATGCCGCGGTATTGCAGGCCAGTCTCGCACGCTGAATGTGAAAATGCCGCACACGTCCCGCGCTACCCCACCTGTCTGCCGTCGTACTCAGGCAGTGGGCGGCTTCTGCACTCAGTCTACTGGCTCAGCAACGGTCCCAAACCGCGCGCACCATGCAGGATGCGCTCGATGCGTACACCCTGATTGTCGATGGTAAAGAAAATGATGTAGGCGCCGTGAGAGCAGGACCGAATTCCCTTCTTCAGTTCCGGCCGTTCGATGTAGCCAAGCGGTACCTGGGCAATTGTGCGTGCGTGCTCAAGCAATTCGTCTTCAAACTTGCTGGCGCGTTCGGCATTGTCGAGAGCAATGAAGTCCGTTATCTCGACGAGATCCGTCTCCGCCCGACGCGACAGCCGGACTTGCATTACCTGGACTTTTTCTGCGTCGCCCGAGCTTGCCGCCGCACACGGTTTTTGGCTATGACTTCTTCAATCGTGCCGGCGTCTTCACTGTCGATCCCTTCCTGGATTGCGGCCTTGAGTTCCGCGTGACGAATCTGATGAAGTTTTTCCTCGTCTTCGCGCAGACTTAACCCGGCGCGCACGACCTCGCTGACGTTGTTGAAACGCCATGACTCAAGCTGTACCCTGATGAACTTCTCGAAGTGATTGCCGAGGGCGACACTGGTGGGCATGGCGGAGTCTCACTAACTGTTAATAATAGGTAGTTGATCATATTCACTTATGACTGAATTTCAAGTGACTGAATTTCAAGCCCGCCTGGTCTGGGTCAGGCGGACCTTGGAAACACTGTTCAAGATGAACATTCCAGTCAGCCCTGCCGGTGACTGGCACCACCCACGTGGCCTTCGATCCGCTGGACTTCAGCACCGCAGGTGTTTGAAAGTCCCGTACCCGCTGGGCACTGGCGGCTTGCGATGCCGTCGCCTGCGAGCGCAGCATGCCGCCTATCTCAAACGATAGTTGGAGCGAACCATGTGCGACAACGAGTCATTCGACGATATGGTCGAGTATCAGCTCAGGTCCAGGGAGTTGTCGAGGCGACACTTCGGAGCGCTGACGCTTGGGGTGGGCGCACTGTCTGTGTTGTCACCGCTCGCCGCCGCCGCCGAGATCACCGAGTCCGAAGTCGGGATCAAAACGCCGGACGGCGCCGCGGATGCGTATTTCGTGCATCCCGCGCAGGGCACGCATCCCGCCGTGCTGATCTGGCCCGATATCTTCGGCCTGCGCCCAGCGTTCCGGCAGATGGGCCGTCGACTCGCTGAATCGGGCTACGCGGTGCTCGTCGTCAATCCGTTCTATCGCACGCAAAAAGCGCCAACGGCACCGGAGAATCCCAGCTTTGAAGACCCCGCCACACGTGCCGCATTGATGAAGCTCCGCAGCTCACTGTCGGCCACGACGGGGGCGACCGATGCCCGCGCGTTCGTCACCTGGCTCGATGCGCAGCCCGCCGTCGACAAGCGGCACCCCATGGGCACCACCGGCTACTGCATGGGCGGGCCGCTCACGATGTACACCGCGGCGGCGAGGCCCGATCGCATCGGCGCGGGCGCATCGTTCCACGGCGGCGGTCTCGTGACCGACAAGCCCGACAGCCCGCACCTGCTCGTGCCGAAAATGAAGGCGCAGTATCTGATCGCGATCGCGGAGAACGACGATCAGCGCGAACCGCAAGCGAAGGACACGCTGCGCAAGGCTTTTGCCGATGCGAGCCTGCCCGCCGAGATCGAGGTGTACACCGGCACGAAGCACGGCTGGTGTCCGCCCGATGCCGCTGTGTACAACCACGACCAGGCGGAGAAGGCGTGGACGCGGCTGCTCGCACTGTTCGATCGCGCGCTGGCGTAAGCCGCCACGCCGATGACGGCGACTGTTCCCGCACGGTGGCAGGCAGATGGGGTAGCGCGGG
>CAYLKO010000045.1:3178-9952 GCA_964384525.1 uncultured Chromatiaceae bacterium | reverse complement strand
TCGAGACCCGCGCTACCCCATCTGCCCGCCGCCGTGCTCAAGCAGTTCGACGCTCGCCCGGGACCCGGGATTGTGGAAGAATCATTATCAGGACGGGATTTCCGATGCAGCCATTCATAGAAAGCAAGCGATCTGAAGTTGAAGGGATGTGCCGTCGACTGTCGGTACGGCGCCTGGAGCTGTTCGGCTCGGCCGTTCGGGATGACTTCGATCCGGTGGCCAGCGATCTGGATTTCCTGGTGGAATTCGACGCGGCTTCGACTGTGCCAGCGCTGGAGCAGTATTTCGGGCTGAAGGAGGAGCTTGAGGCATTGTTCGGGCGGCCGGTGGACCTGGTCATGCCTCGCGCTGTCCGCAATCCGTATGTGCGGGCGGAAATAGAGCGGGATCGCCGGCTGATCTATGCGGCGTGAACCGGCAGCCTTCCTGTGGGATATCCGGGAGGCCGCGGCCCACATTCAGGAGTTCGTGGCTGGTCTGACCTTTGAGACCTTTTCGTCGAACGCGCTGGTCAGGGCGGCTGTCGAGCGACAGTTTGAAATCATCGGTGAGGCGCTTAACCAGCTTTCGAAAGTGGCCCCAGGGATTGCCAGCCGGATTCCCGAAGCGCCGCGGATTATTGCGTTTCGCAACATACTGATCCACGGGTACGCAGTACTCGACAAGCAGATCGTGTGGCGCGTGATTCATGATCACCTGCCGCCGCTCCTGGCGCCGTTGAGCGCGAGCTGAAGTCCTCCTCGCCATCGTAGATGCGGTGGGGCGAACTCGTTGTCAATCCTCCAACAGGCTGTTGGACGATAGGTGCATGGCCTCGGTCACGCGGGCAATCCGGCTTGAGCCCAAGTCCCCACCTGCCTGCCGCCGTGCTCTGGCAGTGGCTTGAGCGATACCATCAGTGATACTGCGTCGTGGTGTCCTCGATCGCAGACATCTCTGGCCGTCGATCAACTTGAGAGGCGATGATGATCAAGGAAGTAGACCGATATACGTACCGTGTAACCTGGTCCGAGGAAGATTCGGAATACGTGGGTCTTTGCGCTGAACTGCCCAGCCTCAGTTGGCTGGAGAAAACGCCGGAAGGTGCGCTGACTGGAATTCGTCTGCTCGCCAGGGAAACCGTCGCCGATTTTCGGCGAGGCAAGGAGCCTGTGCCAGAGCCGATTTCCACCCGGTCATACAGCGGGAAGTTCATCGTTCGGGTGCCACCCTATACCTGTTGCTGCGGGCGTCGCCGCCGGGGCTGATGAGCAAGAAAACGTGGAATGGCTGTGCCGCTACATCGCGCGCCCGGTCGGCCACTGCCAGCCACGGCGTGATGAAACGCAGCGGCTGGCCGTTGGGCTGTTCGCCTGCTTGCACGATTTCGATGCGGGTGGCAGGTTAGACGGAGGAGCAGGTTTCACCATGCCGGCATCAGCAGTTTGGCCTGGGGTTCGGTAGGCCACATGGGACAGTTCTGTCCGGCTGCATCGCCTCAATTGGGTCTCCTAAATGTAGTTAGGCAGCATGAAGAAAATAGCCGCAGTTCTGTGTCTATCGCACTTGCTGATCGGGTGTATGCAGCACGACAAGGCGCAAGAGGGCTTGGACGCATCAGCCGAAGAGGCGATAGGTCACGTACTTCGAGTTAAGGCAGCCTATGGTTGGGGCTGGTTAAATCCAGACCGTACGGATCCTATGCCCGTTGCAGATTTCGATCTGTGTCTGGATTCGCTATGGACCTCTCAGGGAGTGTTGAGAGGTGGAATCGGCACCATCGTAACCAGCGGGCATCCTCTCTTCGGGAAGTGGGTAATCTTCTCTACACGGCACAAAGCTCGCTACGATTTCGTTGAGCATCTCGGGCACTACAATCTCAGCATAGGCAACGGGCGGCCAGCTCTGAACAACATGGGGTGGCCTGCTTTCGTGGACGGAGACGGCCACAGTGGGTTCGGCGAGATAGCTCTTGCAAAATGAGGTGCAAACATGCTGCCTAACAAGCGCATAAAGTTTGCGCACTGCGTGAGCCCGCCGCTCGGTTCGATAGTTATGCGTAGGTTCTTGCTACTTTGTACATTGTTGATTGCTGGCTGTGATGCCTATTGGGTTCATAGCCTCTCGACAGATCCACACCACGTGCCTGCGTCAGAATTAAGGACGTTTGTAGCCACATACTCCGCGAGCCAAGGCATGCCATGCTCTGACTCACCCTTTTATGGCGAGGATCGCATTCGCTGCACAGAACCCGGCTGGGGTGGACATAGCTATGTTGTCTTCTTCTACGAGTCTCCGGATATTGCGGAGGCCCGCCTTTGGCTTACTACGGCGTGCTGCGAGCCTCGCTGGTTCAAGGACTATCGCAAGCAGCTGTCGAGCGCAGCGGCATCGACGTTTGGATCTCGCGTAACCATTACATATATTACCGGAGGCTCAGAGTGAGGGCTTCGCATAACCAATCGCCCCACCAGTCGCATGACGTGTCTGTCTCGCAGCTTACATGTGCAACCCGCACGCCAGCCGCTGGCGCCGGCGAGCCCAATCGTTAGACCAACAGCGAGGGAGGCAAACGTGAGAAAGCTGTTCGCTGCCGTGCCGATAGTTTTGGTATTGGCGAGTTGTACAAACCCAATTAACCAGCGCACGTACCAAAACTATATGGTTGCCGGAGATCAAGCTGCCTCCCGTGGTGATCTCCAGCTCGCGAAACAGAATTATTCCCGGGCCTTGGTGAACGTGCGGATGGGAAACCTCGGGCCCAAGGCGGAGACGATGGCTCTTCCGGTATGCCCGAATCCTGGGGAACCTGTGCAAGTACGATGAGGCAGAAAAGGCGTTTATCGAAGCAAACCGGATTGATGAACAAGCAAATGGCAGCGGAACCGAGGCTACGTATTCGTCCGTCATGGAAATCGGGCAGTTCAACTACGATATCGGCCGCTATGAAAGGGCAGTTCCGTACTTCGACAAAGCCTTGGCTATTGCCGAGAGATATGGTCTTGCTAATGAATACCCCGCCAGCTTTGCGGATGCGTACACGGACTATGCCGATGCACTGACGAAGACGGGAAACAACGGAAAGGCCAATGCGGCGTTGGCGAAAGCCACTTCGCTCAAGACAAAAGTGGCCAAGAAGGAACCGGAGTACACAAGGTATCCCAAGACATGCAAGTAAGATTTGTTGGTCGATGGTTCCTTCGCTTTGGTGGACGCCCTGATCTGACGATTGGGCTCCCCCCAGTATTCAGGACACTCCGGACGATCGGGGTCGATTTCACTCAGGGCAGCTTCGTCGATCGGCCGAATCGGCGCCCCGAGCTACCCACGACCTTCGTCTGTTGCACAATCGCCTGCAATGATCAGCAACTGTTCCCACGCGGTGGTGGGCAAGTGGGATAGCGCGGGTCCCGGCGCGACGCCGGGCAGGAAGCCCGGCGCCGGCTGAGTGAAGAGAGCAAAGGCCATGGATGGCCGAAGCGAACGTCCCGCGATATCCCACTTGCCCGCCGCTGCGCTCCGGAAGCAAGTGATGAGACTACCTGCCGCCGCGCCAAGGCAGCGCGACGATGTTGATGATCTTGATCAGTGGGTTGATGGTGGGGCACGTCCCTGTCGGCCGCGGGTCTTGGCCCGGGCCTTGTTCATGCGGACAGGGAATTTTTGGAATGCTGAAAGAGAGGTTCGCTGGTCGGGCCCGACGCGATCCAGACAGACTTCGGATTATTAGTCCGACGAGGGCGCATCTCCCTCCACCGGCCAGCGAACCGAGGCAAATATAACCCACCCGTGCCATGAACAAAAAGGAGCCGGTATTGTTGGAGCGGCGGCCAGAAGGCAGATCACCGACGATGGCGGTCGGGATGCCGGGCTGGCAGACTTAAGCCAAGTGGGTGTTTGAAAGTCTTATACCCAGCCCGCTCAGTTAGAAGAATCAGATATGGATACCCAGGTCAGGACTCCCCAAGCCATCTTCATGCAGCCCCAGCGCCTGCTGGTCCCGCTGTTTCAGCGCCCGTACGTCTGGAACGAGGAATTGCAGTGGGAACCTCTCTGGAAGGACCTGGAACGGGTTGCGACGCGCCTGTTGCAATCACCACACACAAGTCACGCGCCACATTTCCTGGGAGCAGTTGTTCTGCAGCAGCTGCAGACGCCCACGAGTGATCTCCAGCAGCGCACGGTCATCGACGGCCAGCAGCGGCTGACCACACTCCAGTTGCTGCTGGACGCGTTGCATGCCGAGATAGCCCATGTCGGTGCCACCATGCCGGCCGCCCGTCTTGAGCCGCTGATTGCGAACGGCGAGGCGTTCCGTCGCAACAAGGAAGATCGATTCAAGGTATGGCCGACCAATCGAGATCGAGCTGCTTTCAACGAGGTGATGGAGACCGTTGCTCCGATCGACTACCAGAAGCTGAAGTTCCACACGTCGCGTATGGCCAAGGCACATGAGTATTTTTCCCTGCAGTGTCGCGAATGGCTGGGCGCGGAGGGGCCGGACAAGCTCACCATCCGCGCCGAAGCCATCGAGCGATGCGCGCGCGAGTTGCTCCAGATCGTCGTTATAGACTTGACGGCAAGTGAGAACGCCCAGGAGATCTTCGAAACGCTCAATGCCCGCGGAGCCGTGTTGACGGCGGCTGACCTGATCAAGAATTTCGTTTTCCAGCGCCTGCTGGAACAGGGTGCCGACGTCGAAGATGCATACCGCCAGTATTGGCAGCAGTTCGAAACCGCGTTCTGGGAGGAGGAGGTCAGCGTCGGTCGGGTGAAGCATCAACGCTCTTCGGTGTTCCTGAACCATTGGCTGGTGGTCCGGACCGGTGAAGAGGTGGTGGCGCGGGAGGTATTTTCCGGGTTCAAGTCCTACGCGGACTACCACGATGGCCGGCCGATGATCGATCTGCTCCAGGAGATTCACCGCGCCGCGGCGATCTATCGCGAGTTCACGGAGAAGGCGGAGAACCTGGACGGCCCGCTGGATCGCGTTGGGCTGTTTGCCTACCGCGCGAAGACGCTCGAAAGTGAAGTCGTGAAGCCGGTCCTGCTGGCGCTGCTCGATCACCCCTCGGGTCCACTGTCACCCGCGGAAATCGACATGGCCCTGGGCATGCTCGAAAGCTGGTTAGCTCGCCGGATGCTCGTTCGCGCCACTGCAAAGTCGTACAACAAGCTGATGGCGGATGTGGTGTCCGTGATCCGGAACTCTGCACTGGGCCAGATCGGCACAAGTGTTCGAGATTTCTTTGCCTCACAGCGCTCGGAAATCGGCTATTGGCCTGACGACGAGGAGGTGAGGAAGGAGCTCTCCAGCCTGCCGATCTACCGCAAGCTGAGCAGAGCCCGTCTGCGCATGGTGCTCGAATCCATCGAGGATCACTGGCGCGGCTGGATCCCGGGCCAGACCTCTGCGGCGGGCATGCGGATTCGGCGCAATACCTATGCGATCGAGCATGTGATGCCGCAGTCGTGGCTGAAGAATTGGCCTCTGTCTACCGGAACACCTGAGGCCGAACGTGATGCCAGAATCCACAGGCTGGGTAACCTGACGCTGTTGACCAAGAAACTCAACAGCACGGTTTCCAACGGCCCCTGGGGCGGCGGCATCGGCAAGGCTGCGCACCTTCAGGAGAAGGACGTGCTGCTTCTCAACAGCAGGCTGCTTCACGAGTACGCCGGGCGGCAATGGGATGAAGCCGGCATCGATCTGCGTACCGAACGGATGATCGAGGCCATTCTGGGGGTCTGGCCGGTGCCGGATGGCCATCAGATACTGATCGAGAGGGGACGGTCGGATACCACGGTAACCGTCGAAATCGGCGATCTTCTCGCTGCAGGCCAGCTTACCCCCGGGCAGGTCCTGTACTCACAGCCCGGAAAGTACCGTGGGCACACAGCTCGGATACTGGGCGACGGGCGGATCGAGGTTCGGGACAAGATCTTTGGCAGTCCGTCGCAGGCGGGCACCTTCGTCCGGAACAAGCCCACCAACGGATGGTATTTCTGGCGTCTCGAGTCTGACGGGAAGCGGTCGCTGAACGACGTGCGTGCGGAGTATCTACAGGTTGTTTCACCGGAGGAAGCTGAAGACGAAGAGGCCCTTGCCGTCGAGATTGATTGAGCCGGATCGATGCCAGCCGTTCGAGCGATGCGCACGCGAGGAGTCGAGACGAAAATAGCCCGAAAACTTCCGCGTGAGGTGCGTGCGGCCTATCTGGCCACGCATTACATCGTCGAGGTGGACGATGGTGATCTCACGCTGCGCATTGGTGAAGCTTGCCTGGTGCTGGGAGAACTGCTGCGTCGGCATGGCGCGTCAGGCGCGTGTTTCGTCACCGCCTGGAATCCTTTCGGCAAGCCACCTTCGGAGGCCGACAACGCGATTGCCAATCGCAGGCTCGAGCATGACCTGCGATCACATGGCTGGACCGTCTTCGCCGGACGCGGAGAAGATGAAGGCGGCCACTGGCCGCCGGCACCGAGCTTCCTCGCTCTCGGCCCTACGCGCGCGGAGGCTATCGATCTCTGCCAGCGCTACCTGCAGAATGCGGTGATCTACGTCGGAGTGGATGCCGTGCCGGAGTTACTGATGCATCCGGACGTGGTGCTGTCCCCGGAGTAGGTCTGCCAGCGGCGAAGTGCGACGGCCCCCCGAACCAGCCTCACCCGGGAATCCTTCCATGCCCACATCAACTGGGCGATGCCTATGACACTGTCAGTCGCACAGCCACCCGCAAGCATCAGCAACCGTTCCCGCGCGGTGGGGGGGGGGGGGGGGAGCGCGTGTCTCGA
>CAYLKO010000045.1:0-3168 GCA_964384525.1 uncultured Chromatiaceae bacterium | reverse complement strand
GCCAAGCCGGGCAGGAAGCCCGGCGCCGGCTGAGCGAAGAGAGCGAAAGGCCATGGATGGCCGAAGCGAACGTCCCGCGATACCCCACCTGCCCACCGCCACGCTCCGGGAGCAGGTGCTGCCCACCGCCACGCTGAACCAGCGCGGCGGCAGGCTGCGGATTTACAGCAGCGGCACCAGCAACAGCGCCACGATGTTGATGATCTTGATCAGCGGATTGATCGCCGGCCCGGCGGTGTCCTTGTAGGGGTCGCCAACGGTATCGCCGGTCACGGCCGCCTTGTGCGTCTCCGAACCCTTGCCACCGAAGTTGCCTTCCTCGACGTACTTCTTGGCGTTGTCCCAGGCGCCACCGCCGGTGCACATGGAGATCGCGACGAAGAGGCCGGTGACGATCGTGCCGATCAGCAGGCCGCCGAGCGCGCGTACGCCGGCGCCCGGCCCCATCAGGAAGTTCATGCCGAAGCCGATGATCACCGGAACGAGGATCGGCAGCAGCGAAGGAATGATCATTTCCTTGATCGCCGCCTTGGTCAGCAGATCGACGGCCTTGGAGTAATCCGGCTTCGCCGTGCCTTCCATGATGCCCTTGATCTCCTTGAACTGGCGGCGCACTTCCACCACCACGGAGCCCGCCGCGCGGCCCACGGCTTCCATCGCCATCGCGCCGAACAGATAGGGCACCATGCCGCCGATGAACAGGCCGATGATCACGGCCGGATCGGACAGGCTGAAGACTTCGAGCTTGCCAACCGCCTCCAGGTTGTGGGTGTAGTCGGCAAACAGCACCAGCGCGGCGAGGCCGGCCGAACCGATCGCGTAGCCCTTGGTCACCGCCTTGGTGGTGTTGCCAACGGCGTCGAGCGCATCGGTGATCGTCCGCACGTTGTCGGGCAAGCCGGACATTTCCGCGATGCCGCCGCCGTTGTCCGTGATCGGACCGTAGGCGTCGAGCGCCACCACCATGCCGGTCATCGACAACATGGCCGTCGCGGCGATCGCGATGCCGTACAGGCCATCGAGTTCGGAAGCGCCCCAGATCGCGGCGCACACGGCCAGCACCGGCAGCGCGGTGGATTTCATCGACACGGCGAGGCCGGCGATCACGTTGGTGCCATGACCGGTCTGGGAAGCTGCAGCCACATAGCGTACCGGGGCGTATTCGGTGGCGGTGTAGTACTCGGTGATCCAGATCAGGACGCCCGTCAGTGCCAGGCCGATGACCGCGCAATAGAACAGGTTCATCGAGCCTTCGCCCATCATCATCTGGGTCACGGGATAAAAGGCGAGCAACGCCAGGATGCCGGAGACCGCCAGCCCGCGGTACAGCGCGTTCATGATCTTGCCGCCGTCCTTGGCGTTGACGAAGAAGGTGCCGATGATCGATGCGACGATGGATACCGCGCCCAGCACCAGCGGGTAGAGGATGTAGCGGAGATCGAGGCCGCCATCCACGCCCTTGAACATCAGGCCGCCGAGCACCATGGTCGCGACGACCGTGACGGCATAGGTTTCGAACAGGTCGGCGGCCATGCCGGCGCAGTCGCCGACGTTGTCACCGACGTTGTCGGCAATGACGGCGGGGGTGCGGGGGTCGTCCTCGGGAATGCCGGCCTCGACCTTGCCGACCAGGTCGGCGCCCACGTCGGCGGCCTTGGTGAAGATGCCGCCGCCCAGACGGGCGAAGATGGAGATCAGCGACGCGCCGAACGCCAGCGCGACGAGGGAGTCGACGACCACCCGGTTGTCCGGCTGCAGACCGGACGGGCCGGTCAGGTACCAGAAGAACACCGCGATCGCGAGCAGCGCCAGCCCGGCCACCAGCATGCCGGTGATCGCACCGGCGCGGAAGGCGACGGTGAGGCCGGATTGCAGGGAGTTGCGGGCGGCCTCGGCGGTGCGCACATTGGCGCGGACCGACACGTTCATGCCGATATAGCCGGTGACGCCGGACAAGACGGCGCCGATGATGGAGCCGACGGCCGACGTCAGGCCGAGGAAATAGCCGACCAGCACCGCCACGACGACGCCGACGATGGCGATGGTGCGGTATTGCCGGCCCAGATAGGCCTGCGCGCCTTCCTGAATGGCGGCGGCGATATCCTGCATCTTTTCGTTGCCCGCCGAAGCGGCGAGCACCTGACGACTGGTAATGATGCCATAGAGCACGGCCACCAGGCCGCACACGATGGCGATTTGGACGACGATCATCGGGCTTTTCCCTCCCCTGTTGCATTGGCGGATCAACCGACCACGCCAATTCGGGCGGGAGGCTATACGCTTGACATGACCTCTGGCAAGCACTTGCCGCCCGGCTTGTTCTTTCGGTCAATCGTGCAGATAACCGAGCCGCTCCGGCAGGCTGACCGGCGCGCCGGCGTCGTACAGGGCCAGCCCGCGCCCGGCGGAGAAAGCGCCGATCCGTGTCGCCGCGCAGGGCAGGCCGATGGGCGGGGCGGGGGCCGCGAACAGCAGCTGATAATCGTCGCCCGCCGTCGCTGCGGCGATCCGCGCCGCCCGCCCGTCGCCGGCCAGGGCGACCAGCGCGGGGGACAGCGGCACCCGGTCCAGATCCAGCCGGCGCGCGAGGCCGCTGGCGTCGGCCATGCGCGCGGCGTCGATCAGCAGGCCGTCCGCCACGTCCATCATCGCCCGCCCCTGCGGCGCCAGCGCCTGGCCGGCGGCGAGCAGCGGCACGGGCCGGCGATAGGCGGCGAGCAGGCTGGCCGCGCCGTCGAGCGCGCCCGGCGCCATGGTGAGGCCAAGCCCGGCGTCGCCGAGCGTCCCTGTGACGAACTGCCCGTCGCCCGCCTGCGCGCCCGTCCGCGCCGGCGCGCCGCCCGGTGGTGCACGCCCGATCGCGGTGAGGCCCAGCGTGCGGGGCGCGCCGGCGGGCAGGCGGACCGTATCGCCACCCAGCAGCGGCAGGCCGAATTGACCGAGCACGGCGGCCAGCCCCTCGGCAACGCCCGCGTCCCCCGCCGCATCGCCGGTCAGCCCATAGCCCATCAGCGCGCCCAGCGGCGTCGCCCCCTTCGCCGCCAGATCGGACAGGTTTACCGCCGCCAGCTTCCACGCGATATCGGCCGGCGGATCGGCGGGCAGGAAATGGCCGCCCTCCACGATCATGTCGTGGGTGAGCACCAGATCGCCCAGCACAGCCGCGTC
>CAYLKO010000044.1:20160-22837 GCA_964384525.1 uncultured Chromatiaceae bacterium | reverse complement strand
GGCGGCCTGGCGGGGGGCCCCGAGGGCTCGACAAACCCCCTCTCTGCCCGGCAGCGGCCTGCCACTAGAGATCCACTGCCACCTTGAAGCCGCCATAAAACATTCGTTTGCCGTCGAATGGAAACTTCTTCGGATCCATCATGGCTTTGATGCGCTTGTCGTTCATGACCATGGCATTCACCGTGTCGCGATGTTTTCGGGATTTGTAGACAACCCAGGAAAGCCAGACCACCTCACCGGGTTTCAGTTTCACGCTCTGTGGAAACGAGGTGAGCTTGCCGGGCTTCACGTCATCAGCGATGCATTCCATGTACTCCAGCGCGCCATGCTCGCGCCAGACCTTGCCGGCTGCACGGGCCATCTTGCGATAGGCAGCCGTCTTGCCTTTCGGCACCGGCAGGACAAATCCATCGACATATCGGGGCATGATCTATCTCCTTGTGGATTGCAATTCCGAAAAGCCTTTTGCGGCTTGTTGTACATCTGGCGGGAAGTCGTCGAACTCCTGGACCTGGCGGATCTCGATGATCTCGTTGCCGGCCGCGGGGCAGCGACAGGCCCAAGCCACTGCCTCTGCCTTCGAGGCGACCTGGATCATCCAGTAGCCACCCAGCACCTCGCGGGTTTCGATGAACGGTCCGTCGGTGACGGTTGCCCGGCCGTCGGCAAAGCTCACACGGGCGCCCATCGAGGGGGGATGCAGGCCGTCGAGTGCAAGCAGAACTCCCGCCTTCTCGAGTTCCATGTTGAACTTCATCATGGCTTCCACGGCCTTTGCATCCGGCATCGTGCCGGGACTGGCCGATTCGTAGCCCTTGGGAATCATCAGCATCATGAATCGCATGGTTGTTCCTTCGGGGACTGGTGGTGTCGCTCCATCACGGGTTCAGCTCCCGGACCGGCCGGACTTCGATGCTGCCGACGCGGGCCGGCGGAATCTTTGCGGCCACCTGAATGGCGGCATTCAGATCGCGGGCGTCGATCAGGTAGAAGCCGGCAAGCTGCTCCCGGGTTTCCGCAAACGGCCCATCCGTCAGCGACAGCTGCCCGTTGCGGACACGCACGGTGGTCGCCGTGCTGACCGGATGCAGCGGTTCGGCAGCGATCAGCTGCCCGTTCTCCCGCAGCGCATTGCCGCAATCCAGGCACTCCCGGTCGGGAATCTGCCCCTGGGTGGCTTCGTCCATATAGACCAGACACAGGTACTTCATGGGGTTGTCCCGGAATCAATAAGCCTGCACCTTGTCGTTCGACAAGGCGCCCTTTCGACAGCTCAGCCGGAATTATTTCCGGTGACCGGCGGCAATGCGGCCAACCGCGCCTCCAGAAACCGTCGTTCGACATCCTGCCGGGTCAGGGCCAGCGCCTCGGCGTAGGCGGCCCGTGCCTCGGCATGTCGATCAAGCTGACGCAGCAGATCGGCCCGGGCAGCGTGAGCCGGTTGATAGGTCGTCAGTGTGCCCGCCTGCAAGAGGGCATCGATCAGTTCGAGTCCGGACTGCGGACCGTCGCGCATGGCAATTGCTACGGCGCGATTCAGGGCCACCACGGGTGATGGTTCGACCTCGAGCAGCAGGTCATACAGGCCAACGAGGCGTGACCAGTCAGTCATTCCGGCATGCGGCGCGCTGGCATGCACGGCCGAGAGGGCCGCCTGCAGGGCGTAACTGCCCATCACGGGGGCCGCCAGGCAGCGGGCAACCAGCTCCTGCCCTTCACGGATCAGAGCCTGGTCCCAGCAGCTCCGATCCTGATCCGCCAGCAGCACCAGGTCACCCTGTCCGTTCGTCCTTGCCCGTCGCCTGGATTCATGCAGCAACATCAAGGCCAGAAGGCCCGTGGCTTCCGGTTCCGGAAGCAGGGCCGCGAGCAAGCGGCCGAGCCGGATGGCTTCAGCCGCCAGGTCGGGCCGGGTCAGTGCGTCACCGGTGGATGCCGAGTAAGCCTCATTGAAAACGAGGTAGATCACCCGCAGCACGCTGTCGAGGCGGGCGGGCAGCTCGGCTCGCGCCGGGACCTCGTACGGGATGCGGGCCTCCCGGATCTTCTGCTTCGCACGGACGATGCGCTGTGCCAGCGTGGGCGCCGAAGTCAGGAATGCGCGTGCAATCTCCTCGGTACTCAGCCCGCACACTTCCCGCAGTGTCAGGGCCACCCGCGCATCGGGGGTCAATGCCGGATGACAACAGGTAAAAATGAGGCGGAGCTGATCGTCGGCAACGCTCTCGTCATCCGCCGTTTCCGTTGGCGCCTGCAGGATCTCTGCATGGTCGGCCTGCAGCTCCAGGGAGCTGAAGCGTGCCTGCCGCCGGATGCCGTCGATGGCGCGGAATCGCCCGGTAGAGACGCGCCAGGCACGCGGATTGTCCGGAATGCCGTCGGCCGGCCATTGCTCCAGTGCCGCCCTGAAGGCATCGTGCAAGGCTTCCTCGGCCACCGTGAAGTCGCCCAGCAGGCGAATCAGGGTTGCCAGCACGCGCCGCGATTCAGCGCGGTATATCACCTCGATTTGCTGGTGCAGCGTGCTGGCGCGACTGTTCAACGACTGCGGTTCCTGGCCAGGACCGATGGGTCGACATGATTCGTGCCCTTCCCACCATACAGCAGCCAGCCGCTGCCGGTGATCAGAGGAGGTGTTATATAGAAAAGAAAGACCCCGCCCGCCGCAACCACCCCC